>NZ_JHZZ01000001.1:2130000-2792500 GCF_000687935.1 Polaribacter sp. Hel_I_88
ATTATAATTTCATATTCTAAACTATCATTGGCAATAACTACAGTTTCTTCTTTTGCTGCTGTATTATTTAAGTTTGATGAACCACAGGCATAAAATAAGATTCCGATTGTAAATATAAAAAGTAGTTGTCTTAAAAGTTTCATAAGTATGTTTTTAAATTAATGAGTTTTTTTAATTAATAGCTCAAAAATAGTGTAGTATTCTTGTTTGTAAAAGTAATAATGAGTGAACGCAGCTTTTTATTGAGTAAACTAAAAAAGTCATATAAAAATTATTGTAAAATATAACGATTTTAATTCTATTAATATTAATTTTAAAGCTTAAAATATTTATATGAAATATAAATTTATTGCTTTGCTATTATTGTGTGTTTTTTTTTCTTGTGATGTAAAAAACGCAGATTCAACTTCCTATTCAATTTTAAAAGAACAAGATAGAGCTTCTTTAAAAGACGAACTTTTAGAAGATAGATTTACCAACCTGCTTCCAGAATTAATGGACAAAGCCAATATTGATATGTGGCTTTTAATTTCTAGAGAATATAATGAAGACCCAATTTTAAAAACGATGTTGCCTGCAACTTGGTTAAATGCAAGAAGAAGAACTATTATCGTTTTTTATCGAAATAAAGAAAAAAATACGTTAGAAAGATTGGCTGTTGCAAGATATGATATTGGCAAAAGCATAAAATCTGCTTGGGATAAAGAAAAAGAACCTAACCAATGGAAAGCACTTGCAGATATTATAAAAGAGAGAAATCCGCAGAAAATAGGGCTAAATATATCTAAACATTTTGCGTTGGCTGATGGTTTGGTAAAAACAGATTATGATGAATTCGTTGAAAATTTACAAGAAGAATTTAGCGACAAACTAGTATCCGCAGAAAAATTAGGTATTGCTTGGATAGAAACCAGAACTGAAAAAGAATTAGCATTATTCAGAGATTTGGTAAAAATTACCCATGATATTATTGATGAAACTTTTTCCGAAAAAACTATTATTCCTGGAGAAACAACCACAGAAGATTTAGTTTGGTATTTGCGCCAAAAAGTGACTGATTTAGGGTTGGAAACTTGGTTTCATCCAACAATTGATGTACAGAGAAATAACGAAGCTTTAAAATCTCATATTGAATCTTTTTCTAAAGCAAAAGATGAGAAAGTAATTCAGAAAGGAGATTTACTACATTGCGATTTTGGCATCACTTACATTGGTCTTAATACAGACTGTCAACAACATGCGTATGTTTTAAAAGATGATGAAACTGAGATTCCTCAATTTTTAAAAGAAGCTTTCAAAAAAGGAAACCGTGTACAAGATATTTTAACCAATAACATGAAAGCTAGTGTAACTGGAAATGAAATTTTGGCGAAATCCTTATCACAAGCAAAAAGCGAAGGTTTAAAACCATCAATCTATACACATCCTTTAGGAAAATATGGACATTCTGCAGGAACTACAATTGGTATGTGGGATTCTCAAGATGGTGTTCCTTATACTGGCGATTATCCACTTCAAAAAAATACGGCTTACGCTATTGAATTAAACACAACCGTTTTTATCAAAGAATGGAATAAAGACATTAGAATTATGTTAGAAGAAGCTGGTTTTTTTGGTGATAATACTTTCGAATATGTAAACGAAAGACAAACTGCTATAAAACCCATCAAATTCAACTAAATGAAACAACGATGTTTTTGGGTTACAGATAGCAAGTTATATCAAGAATATCATGATCAAGAATGGGGAGAACCTGTTTATGATGATAAAATTTTATTTGAGTTTTTAATTTTAGAAACCTTTCAAGCTGGTGTAAGTTGGATAACTATTTTAAACAAAAGAGAAAATTTTAGAAAGGCTTTTGATAATTTCGACTATCAAAAAATAGCAAAATATCCTGAAAGTAAGTTTAATGAATTAATGCAAAATGCAGGCATTATCAGAAATAAATTAAAGATTAGAAGCGCTATTACAAACGCACAATTATTTATCGAAATTCAAAAAGAATTTGGTTCTTTCTCAAAGTTTCTTTGGAGTTATGTAGATAATACACCAATCATCAATCAATTTAAAAGTAGAGAAGAAGTACCAGCAACTTCTAAAATTTCTGATAAACTCTCTAAAGATTTAAAAAAAAGAGGATTCAAATTTACTGGCTCAACAATTATGTATGCTTATATGCAGGCTGTTGGAATGGTTAATGATCATACAAAACAGTGTTTTAAATATCCAAATTGATGCAGATTTTAGAAGTTCCAAAAGAAGAGTTAAAACAAATTTTTGCTGTTTTTTTTAAAGAAGTTGTCTTTTTTATTTTCGCTGTTTTCTTTCTTTTTTTTGACGGTATTTACTTTAACGAAAATATTTTTGAGTCTCAAAATACTGTAAATGTTTTTATGATTTTGGCTTTCTTAGCCATGTTTTACAAAGCCAACCCAAGAGTTAGAACGTTAATGATTATTGGTGTTGTTTTAGGATTTATTGGCGAACATTTCTTTTCCAGAATTTTGCACATGTATACTTATCGATTAGAAAATGTGCCACTTTATGTACCTTTTGGTCATGGAGTATTGTATGCCAGAATATTTAGGTTTAGCAAAGCATCCATCGTAAAAAAACATCAAAAAGCCATTGAATCTTTTTTAACATTGTTGATTGTTTTAATCGCTACTTTTTATTTAATAGCATTTTTTGATGTTTTTGGTTTCTTAATGACACTTGGCGTTTTTCTTATTCTTTGGATACAACCAAACCACAAACTTTTTTTCTTAACAATGTATATTTTAGTTGTGATTCTAGAAATTGGTGGTACAGCTTTTGGCGCTTGGAAATGGCCAGAAACAGCTTTTGGCGTTTTTGATTTTTTACCAAGTAACAATCCTCCAAGTGGTATTAGTTTTTTTTACTTTTTATTAGATATAGGGTGTTTTGTATTTTATATTACAATTCACAAAAAAGCTTGGAAAAGGCTAAAAAATATAAGAAAATTAAAACTTTGAATTTCTTATTTATAAAAAAATGAGTAATTTTTTTTACAAAAAGAATAGTAACAAGTTATTTTAACCCTATTTGATGAAGTAATTTATCCGAAGAAAAATTACATAGAATCAATTTAATTCCCGAAAATAAAACGGATTGCAACAAAAACAGCAATAATTAATCCACCATAAATAAGCACATTTTTTCCTGCATTTTTATAATAACGAGCGTGGTTTTTAGTATCTTTTTTATAACTCCAAACTATTAAAGTTCCAAAAGCCAATACAAAAAAGATGATAAAAATTATTCTTCCAGTGGTAAAATATGCAGCTAAAAACATCTTTTTAAATTCTTTATAAGTTTTGAATTACTCAACTTTACAAACCTATAAATATTCGTAAAGTTTCTATATATTGTTACTTGCAAAATTACGAATAAATCAAAGAATTTTATCTTTTATAATCGATAAAAAAAAATTATAACGTCTTTGCGAAGCATTTAATTCCGATTTTTTTTCGGTAATAAATGCTGAAGCAATCTTTTAGTAAAAATCACAAAATTAAAATTATAAAATAACAACTAATAATGAAAAACAACATAGCAGCAGTTCATGCATTTCACACAGCTTTCAAATTAAATATTCAAAATAAACCAACAATTAATATTTCTGATGAGAGAAAAAAGTTGCGTTTTGAGTTGATGAAAGAGGAAAACGAAGAGTATTTAGAAGCCGCTCAAAATAACGATTTGGTAGAAGTTGCAGATGCTTTGGGAGATATGTTATATATTCTTTGTGGCACAATCATAGAGCATGGAATGCAAGATAAAATAGAGGAAGTTTTTAATGAAATTCAACGTTCTAACATGAGCAAATTGGGCGAAGATGGCAAACCAATTTATAGAGAAGATGGTAAAGTTTTAAAAGGACCAAATTACTTTAAACCAGATTTTAGCAAGATTTTGGAAGAATAAGGAGTTCGATTTTCTAAAATTTCATCAAACTAAAAAAAGAAACCTTTGTGCATTAAAATTTACGTTTTGCAAATTTTAATGCAGAAAGGTTTTTATATAAAACCGCTAAACTTTAAAAACAAAAAGCTTAGGATTTAATATTTTTAAAATACTTTTTTCGCAACCAAAAGGAAACTTTTACCAACAAAATTAGCGCTGGCACTTCTACTAAAGGGCCAATTACACCTGCAAAAGCTTGTCCAGAATTTAATCCAAAAACTGCAATAGCTACAGCAATTGCCAATTCAAAATTATTTCCTGCTGCAGTAAATGCAACAGAGGCAGTTTTATCATACTCAGCTCCTGACGCTTTTGTAAAGAAAAAGCCGATGATAAACATCAATATAAAATAGATTAATAAAGGAACTGCAATAATTAAAACATCCATTGGTATTTTTACAATTAACTCACCTTTTAAAGAAAACATCACTACAATTGTAAATAAAAGTGCAATTAATGTCATTGGAGAAATGGTTGGAATAAATTTAGTTGTATACCAATCTTCACCTTTTAACTTTACTAAAATTAATCTACTTAAAATTCCCATTAAAAAGGGAATTCCTAAATAAATAGCAACACTTTCTGCGATGGTTGCAATTGAAATATCTACAATAGCACCTTCAAAACCAAAATAAGGTGGAAGTACTGTTATAAAAATCCAAGCATAAAAACTATAGGCAAAAACTTGAAAAATACTATTTAAAGCAACCAAACCTGCACCATATTCGCTACTTCCTCCAGCAAGATCGTTCCAAACTAAAACCATAGCAATACATCTTGCCAAACCAATTAGAATTAGACCAACCATATATTCTGGATACTCTCGTAAAAACGTAATAGCCAAAATAAACATTAAAACAGGACCAATAATCCAATTTAAAATTAATGAAATAGAAAGTATTTTGGTGTTCTTAAAAACTTTTGGCAATAAAGCATAATTTACTTTTGCCAAAGGTGGATACATCATTAAAATTAATCCAATTGCAATTGGAATATTTGTAGAACCATTACTAAATGAATTGATAATATTCGGAAAAGTCGGAATAAAATAACCTAAACCAACTCCAAAAGCCATCGCAACAAAAATCCATAAAGTTAAATTCTTATCTAAAAAACTTAGTTTTTTCATACTTACTTTTATTAATTAAAACATTTTATTTTGCGAAACTACTCCATTTATGGTAGATGACAATTCTACAGTATTGTAGATGGTACCAAATTTCTCGATATTTTTTTTTAGTAAAGAGATATTTAAGTTTTCATCAGTGCTGTAAATAATTAAATCGTAATTTATTTGATCCATTTTTAGAGGTTTCTCTATTCTTGTGGCAGTTACATTAACTTCTGCTTTTGAATAGGTAAACTTCATCATTCTAGAAAATCGCTCCACATTTTTTAGCATACAAGAAGCAAATGCTCCTAGAAAAAGTTCAGCAGGATTTGGTAATACTTGTGCAGATTCTGCAGTTGTTCCAAAAGCTATTTCACTTTGTTTTATCTGTATAGTTGCGTCTTTGTTTGAAATAGAAGCAGCTTTAATTTGGTATTCCATAAATACTTTTTAAGTAGATAAATGTTTAAAAAAAGTTATTATTAATTTATTTCTGAAAAAACGTAAAATAATTCAGTGGCAATTTGTAAACTTCTTTCTTTGTATTTTTCAGCTTGTTGAGGAGTGCTATCAAAAGCCTTTGGATCTTCAAAAGTAATAGGAATACGTTTTTCTGCACCTGCAATAAATGGACAACCACCATCTGCTTGCGAGCAAGTCATAATTGCAGCAAAGTTAGCTTTTGGATTAAAATCGTCATCTAATTTTTTTGAAAATCCAATTACTGGGTGTTCATTATCTGCAAATTTAATACTATAAACAGGATTGTCATTTTTAGAAAGCTGCTGTATTTGAAAACCCGAATTTATTAAAGTTTCAGCAGCCATAGGGAAAAGAGCAGTTGCTTCTGTGCCTCCAGAATAACAAAAAACGTTTTTAATGTTAAAATAAGTTGCCATTGTTTGTGCCCAAACTTGCGATAAATGGCTTCTTCTTGAATTGTGTGTACAAATAAAATTAAGTCTAATTTCTTCTTGATGATCAACTTTATGTTGTATAAAATCAATTAAAGGTTGTAAAATAGTTTTACGCTCTTCAGTTATAGTTGCAGGTTGCAACCCTTTTATAATATTTTCTATTTCTAAAAATAAGTTTGTTTTTGTTGATTCCATTTTTTTAAATTATTCGTTAGTTTAACAACAACCACTTCCAGGTGCACAAGAATTTGCAACAGGAATTTCAGAAATCTTTATTTTTTTCTTTTCTGTAGGAATTCCACAAGCATCTTTTGCCAAACAATCTGTTTTCTTGTTAGTTAACAAGAAGTTTTTTCCGTCAAATTCTAAACCAAATTTTCCTATAGTTTCTGCTTGATATTCAACTTCAATTTCAGCATCTTTTATATGTAACGTCTTTTCAGAAAGCTCAATAATATTAAATAATTTTTCTGGATGCAATCTGTGGTCATAATCATTTGCATTCCAAAGTTGAAAGTTTACAACTTCTTCCTTTCTTTCAACTCCTCCACAATCAATAAAATGTTTTGTTATTTTACCAACTTCTGTAACATGAAAATGGTTAGGTACCAATGCTCCATTTGGTAATTTAAAAGCAATCGTTTCTAATTCTTGTAATGCGGATTTTACTTGTGATAATTTCATAATATATTTGTTTATTGCTATTTTACGATGAATAGATTTAAATTTTTTTAACAGCAATTTTGATCTTTGCTAAGATCTTGATTTAAAAATGCTAACATTAAAGTTTTCATTTCAGTCCAATTTTCTTTGTGAATGCAATAGCAAACACTTGTGCCTTCAATATTTCCTTTGATGAGCCCTAGATTTTTAAGTTCTTTTAAATGTTGAGAAATGGTTGGTTGAGCCAAACCAATTTCATTTACTAAATCTCCACAAACACAAGAATCTATTTTAAATAAATGTTGAAGAATAGAAACTCTTGCAGGATGTCCAAAAACTTTTGCAAAAAGAGAAATTTTATTTTGTTGTTCTGTAAACATTTCGGTTTTGGTTAAACCCATTTTTTTGCTATTAATTATTATATTGCAATATTACGATTAATAAATAAATTATAAATATATTTATATGTTAAATTTATTATGATCTATAATTCTGAGTAAATGAATTTAGTAAAAAGTTTACTTTCTAACCACAAATATCTTATTCGTAATTTTCCAAACGTTCTTTATTTTTTGGAGTGATAAAATATCAACATAAGTTACCCTATCAACCCTCATACTAATTTTTGCACTTGCTATTTCTGCATCAACAACATCAATATGTAAGATTTGTAAAGCACAATTTATAAGAATTTCTTCGGATAATTTTGCTCTATTCCCCCAAATTGGCATTAAGTCTTTAAAATACGCGTTTTTAAAACCAACTGTTTTATCGTTTTCTGTAATCGGAATTTTCATGGTTCCGTTTTCGGTATCAAAAGCTTTATTTAGTTTGTCAATATCTCTTTCAATATAACCATCGTAATAATTTTGGATGGTTTGTTGAATTTCATTAATTGGTGTAGTTTTTTCTTGACTAAAATTATGCAAACTAAAGCATAAAAGTAAAATGGTAGTATATTTAATCATCTTATTTTTTTAAAGTTCTAATTTAACTAAATCTAAAATAAAAATAGAATTGTTTTAAAATTTGTTTCTTTTTAGAGCAGCAATAACATCAAACAAAATATTTTTTAAAACTTTTTGTGTGTTATTTTCTTCAGCATATTTCTGGTTGATTTCAATTTCGATTCCTACATAATTTTTAGGAAACTGCTTGCGTAAATAGGTGGTAAAGCCATCCATTTTGCCTAAATAAGGATAATTATATCGAACTTTAAACTCATTAGTTTTAGTTCTTATTCCATCTTTTAAAAACGTGGATGCCTCTTTTTCTAAAAGATTTCTAGAATCAAATAACAAACCGATATCACAATTTCTTTTTACGCCATTTAAAACAGGTGTAAAAGAGTGAATAGAAAGATGAATTACAAGTTCGTTATTGTTGATGTATTTTGAAATTTTATTTTCAATTGAATTCCTGTAAGGCAAATAATGCTCATTAATAAGTTCTTTTTTTGCTGATAATGGCATGTCTTTTGTAAATTCTGAAAACAGATTTTTATGATGCAAAGATCTGTTTAACTCAATCAGTAATCTACTTGTTTTGCTAAAAGAAACAAAATTTGCTAATGGTTTTAAGTGATTAAAAAACTCCAAAGCCCCTAAATCAAATCCTCTATGCGTTTTTAAAACATCTTGATGTTCTTCAAAATAAGAAGCATATTTTTGGGGAATTTCATTTCCTCCATGTTCGCAAGTAAGTATTAGTTTCACGAAGTAAAAAGTTCGTTATTTTGCAAACAACTTGCTAATTTTTCGTACGTATTTATTAAATCATCTTTAGAAAAATCATCCCTTAAAGAGTTAGAAATTCTGGTTGCTAAAGTTCCTTTTGTTAAAATAATTTCAATTGCTTTTTGGTATTCTAAACTGATTTCATTTTTTACTAAATTAAAAAGATGTTGCCAAACCTCTTGCATAGTGCCTTTTTCTTTGATACCAAATACCTGTAAATAGTCTAAATTTGTAATTTCTGACGTTTCTCCATTTATAATGGCATTATTTAAAATAGCGAATAAAGGTTCTTTTTGCCAAGTTTTTTGAGTTGTTAAAGTGCTTGTTTTTTCACTCACTAACATTTTTAAAACTTCGATTATTAAGGTGCAAATAGCAATATCTGCTTTTGGGCATTCTTGAATATCTACCAAACGAATTTCGATGGCATTTCTATCAAAACGCGAAATTGCGCCTCTAGAATTTAAAAAATGATGATCTAAAAGATTATTCGTATCAAAAGGTTTGATGGCTTTTTGAATCGGTTCAAAAATTGTGTTGTAATAGTCTTTTTTAGTAAATACATTTTCAGGAATTACTTTGCCTGTCATTTCAGGAATTTCTTTCTGATTGGTTTTATAATACTCCAAACGAGTGTCTTTAAAACCTGTTTTTTTACCTTCTAAAATTGGCGAACTTGCACATAAACCAGGAATTAAAGGTAATATAATTCGAACAGCAGCATGTAGTTTTTCAAATTCCTCATCATTATAAAAAGGAAGATTTATGTGTGTACTTTGCACATTGCTCCAACCATGACCTTTGCAATTAAAAATTCGATTGTACAATTCATACACCTCACTATAACTATGTTTCCAAAGCTGTGTGTCTGTATCAGGATTCATAAATGGATGAGAAGCTGTTGGTAATAATTGCGCATCTAAACCTTTTAAAATCGCATTCATCTCCAACACATTTTTATGAAAATGAGTGGATAAATCATTCAAATTTGCAGTGGGTCCGTTTGTTTTTATCTCGATAACATGCCCAACCAATTCATTACTCCAAGCAATTTCCCCATTTTCTATATCCGAAGTTAAAGAACCGTTCTTTTTAGTTAAAAGAGCATCAACAATTGGTGTTACTTTTAAGGTTGAATTTTGAACTACCATATATTCTAGTTCAATACCAAATACTTCAAACAAATGATATTTTTTGCCCATAATTATTCTAATCTTTGTTTAAATGCGTTTAAAATTTGTGTGTAAATTGCATCACCATAAAAAGCATCTTCTACTCCAAAATCTATGTTTGGATTGTCGTTAATTTCTATGACCATAGGTACATTATTTACCACTTTTATATCTATTCCATACAATCCTTTGCCCATTAATTTTGCTGATTTTACAGCCATTTTCAAAACTTTTTTTGGTACTTTATCAATTGGCAAACAATCTGCATTTCCATCTTGATCGTCTTTCTTTTTTGCATTCCAATTGTAGATTTGCCAATGCCCTTTTGCCATGTAATATTTACACGCATAAAAAGGCTCATCATCTAAAATACCAATTCTCCAATCGTAATCTGATGGACAGAATTCCTGTGCTATGATCAAGTCAGATTCTTTTAGCATACTCGTAACCAAAGTATCATATTCTTCTAAAGTTTTTGCTTTTTTAACCCCAAAAGAAAACGTAGAATCTGGAGCTTTTAAAACACAAGGCAAACCAGTTTTTTCTAAAACTTCGTTTCTATTATCTTTATGAACAATAATTGTTTTTGGAGTGGCAATATTGGCATTATTTAAAGCTTCTGCCATATACACTTTATTGCAACATTTTAAAATTGCATCAGGATAATCTATTATAGCAATACTTTCTTGCTGCGCTTTTCGTGCAAAAGCATAAGCTTCGTTATTTACTTCTGTACTTTGTCTTATAAATAAGGCATCAAAAGACGTTAATCTACTTAAATCTTTTGGTTCAATAATTTCTGCATAAATATTCATTTTTTCAGCAATGTCTATAAACTTTTTTAACGCTTTTGCGTTGCTTGGAGGTGCAGGATCATTAGGATTTACCAAGATTGCCAAATCAAAATCCGATTTTGTAAGTTTTGGAGTATCATAGCGTTTTTTAGAAAAATACTGGTTGGCAAATACATGCACACTTTCTAAATGATCTGTAGGAATTTCAGATTCTGCAATGGCTCTAATACTTTGGATATTCCATTTTGTGGTGTGATTAAATTTTACACGTAAAAAAGGAACCTGAAAATGTTTGTAAAATAGAGCACTTACTTCCTTGTATTTTTGCGCCACATTTTGCCCAAAATAAATACTTAACGTAAACTCTCTCGATTTTATGTTTTTTAAACTATTTTGAATGCTGTCATCAAACTCTTCAGACACAATTCGCACCAATTCCAACGCTTTTAAATCAACAATATTTTTAATGGTCGGTATTGCAGAATGTCCTCTTGCTTCTGCTAAGAGCGATACATAATATCCTTTAGATTGATAGGAATAATCTTTACAAAGATTAAATATTCTAGCTTTTTTTAAAAGGGAATATTTTGGATTTGTAAGATAGTCTTGAGACGAAATTACGGTAATGTTTTCAATTGAAAACTTCCATTTTTCGACTTGATTTACAACAACATATTTATTCATATATAGTTTTAAAAAACGTGTTTAAGTTACCACAAAATTATAGTAATTTTACATAGAAAATCACTAATATTCTAATAATATTTTTAATCTAAAATATTAAAAATAAGAGAGTATTAATCTGTTTTTAAGTTTATTGTAGCTTTTTTTAAATTCTTTCCATTTACTGTTAGCTCAATCTCTCCAGCCTCTTTTAAAGCCTGCACTAACACTACTAATTTGCCACTAAATAACTTCATTGTTGGTTCATGAAATACTTCTAAAGAAGTAGCATCTCCATTACAAACAGCCTTAAATTTCCCTGTTCCCTTAACCTCAAAATTTAATTGATCTGTGGCTGTAGGACAAGGAATTCCATTTTTATCAACTACAGAAACTGTTACAAAACTAATATCCTCTCCATCTGCTTTTATGGATGTTCTATCAGCATTTAAGATTATTTTATAAGGTTTTCCAGCTGTTTTTATTTCTTTTTCAGCTGTGGCTTTCCCATTTTCGTCAAAAGCAACCACCTTTAAAGTTCCTGGTTCATACAGCACATCCATCCACATTAATCGATATCTTTCCTGTGGATTTCCAGAGGTTATTTTTTTCTGAATTCCCATACTTTTTCCGTTTACAAACAATTCAGCACTATCGTAATTAGTATATACAAAAACAGGTGTTTTTTGTCCTTCTCTCCCTTTCCAATTCCAATGAGGTAAAATGTGCAAGGTTTTTTCTTTAGTGTTCCATCTACTTTTGTATAAATAAAAACGATCTTTTGGAATACCTGCTAAATCAATCATTCCAAAATAAGAACTTCTTGAAGGCCATTTTTCATCATAAGGAGTTGGTTCTCCTAAATAATCGAAACCTGTCCAAACAAATTCGCCAATAACCCAAGGTTTATCATCCTGTAAAATAAAATCGTCTTCGGGTAAATTAGACCAGCTGCAATATTCTAAATCATAGGAAGAAGATTGAAAATCATCATATTGTTTCATAACTCCCTCTTCAACTGGAAATTTATATATGCCTCTAGAACTTACTGTAGATGCAGTTTCTGAACCCAATAAAAAACCTTGAGGAAAACGTTCATTGGCTTCTTCATACAAATGCACTCTGTAGTTTAAACCTGGCACATCCATAATTGCACCAAAACCAGAAGCCATTACTGCTTTTACTTGATCCATACCAACAGTTACAGGTCTTGTTGGGTCTTCTCTATGAAAAATATCTTGTAACCATTTGGACCTTTTTACACCTTCTGATCCCCATTGATCTGGTACTTCATTTCCAGAACTCCACATTACAATACTTGGGTGGTTTCTGGTGGCTCTTACCAAATTGACAATATCTTTTTCTGCATATTCATCAAAAAAACGATTATAACCATTTTCAACTTTTGGTTTTTTCCACTCATCAAAACTTTCTGCTAAAAACAAAAAACCCATTTCATCAGCCAATTCTAATTGTTCTAAAGAAGGCATATTGTGCGAACTTCTGATGGCGTTTACGCCCATTTCTTTTAAAATGGTTAATTGTCTTTTTAGAGCAGATATGTTAATTGCAGTTCCCAATGGTCCTAAATCATGATGCAAACAAACACCTTTAAATTTGGTAATTTCTCCATTTAAACTGAATCCTTTTTTAGGCTCAAATTTAATGTCTCTAATTCCGAATTTTGTGGTTATTTCATCTTTTAAAACATCATTTACAAATAATTGAGTTTTTGCAGTGTATACATACGGATTATCAGGACTCCATAAAGTAGGGTTTTGAATTGCTATATTTTGATCAAATTCTTTGTTGAATTGTTCTGATGTTGATTTTGTAACAATAATTTCATTATCGGAATTATAAATAGTAGTTACTAATTTGCCAGTATGTATGTTTACTTGAGTTTTGATATTTACTTTGGCGATTTCTTTCGTTGCAATTGGAGTTGTAATAAAAGTTCCCCAATGATTTATATTCTCTTTTTCTTTAAAAGTTAAGGTTACTTTTCTATATAAACCAGCTCCTGGATACCATCTTGAAGCAAATTCTTCATTATGCAATCTTACAGCTAAAACATTTTCTCCTAGTACTAAATTTTTAGAAATATCAAAATAAAAATAACTGTAGCCGTATTTCCATTCTCCAATTTTTTTTCCGTTTAAAAATACTTCAGGCTCGCTCATAGCTCCATCAAACTGAAGGATGATTTGCTTATCTAAATCTACATCATCAATGTTAAATTTATTGCGATACCAAGCAGTTCCAACATGTGGTAAAGCCCCTGTTCTCCCTGTTTTTTCTGTGGCAGTTTTTTCGCCATTTTGAGTAATTGCAACAACT
Organism: Polaribacter sp. Hel_I_88; assembly: GCF_000687935.1. Classification (NCBI taxonomy): domain Bacteria; kingdom Pseudomonadati; phylum Bacteroidota; class Flavobacteriia; order Flavobacteriales; family Flavobacteriaceae; genus Polaribacter; species Polaribacter sp. Hel_I_88. Next base: position 2,143,387 of record NZ_JHZZ01000001.1, read on the forward strand.
TGTTTGTCTATTTCTTTGTCAAAAGGTCCGTAAATTGCCCAATCATGAGGTACAGAAACTTTGTTCCAATTAGAATCGTTAAAATCGACATTCGCAGCTTTTTTATTTTTACCTTTTTTAAAAGTCCAATTTTCAGATAATTGAATTACTTTTCTATTTTGAGAATTGCTTTTTAAATTTGAAAAAAATACGAAAATGAAAGCGATTATAAAATGATTTATTTTCATCGATTATGTAATTTATAGTTTGTAAACATCACCTTCATTAGCAAACTGAAAGCCTAAATTTTCAATTGATTTTCTTTCTTCGCTATTTTTTTGAAGAGCAGGATTTGTGTGATTAAAATGAATAAAAATTACTTTATTTTTGGTTGCTAACGATTCGTTTTTAAACAAGTTTACGGTTTCTTCAATAAAAGGATGAGGCACTTCTGTCATCGCTCTTTTTACTTCCTTTTGATTGAAAAAAGTGGCGTCTAAAAAAGCATAATCTACTTTTTTAACTTCATCGATAATGTTCTTTTTCCATTTATGCCATTTATCAATATCAGGAATAAACAAAGCCGTTTTGTTTTCACCCTCAATTCTATAGCCCACAGTTTCAGAAAATTCATCTCTATGAGGCACTAAAAATGGCGTTACTTTTAACGTTTTATTCAGGTTGATGATCGAATCGTTTTGCAATTTTTGAAGTTGAATATTTTGCAAAGTAACTAACTGATTCCAAGGACCATTATTTTTGATAAAACTCATCATTTTTGGCATTGCAAAAACAGAGATATTTTGTTTTCCATATGCTTCTCGTCCAAAATACATTAAACCTGTATAATGCCCAATGTGCGCATGTGTTAAAAAAACGCCATTAATAATTGTTTTTGTTTTTAAATGATTTTGTTCTAATACAGCTAATTGTGTATGCAAATCTGGAGTTGCTTCAAAAATCCATTTTTGTTGATTTTTTGTATCAACTAAACCTAAAGAAACCACACTTTTTCGTTTACTTTTTCCTGCATAAATTGATTTACAACAAGTTTTCTGACAACCTATATGTGGATAACCACCATCTTGTGCAATTCCTAAAATGGTAATGTATTGCTGAGAATTTAGGGTTTTAACTTCAGCTTTTTTATCACAAGAAATAAAAATTATAGAAACAAAAATTACAAAAAGAGTATTTTTTAAAATTTTCATTTAACTATTTTGTGCGTATAGATTGTGTTGTAAAAGACAAACCTTGTTGCCCAACAGTAGAGTTCATAACACCTTCAAACAAAGGTTCTGGGCAATTTTTTGGAATTTTCCATTCAAAAATAAAATTAGAACCTGTTCCTCCAGAAACATCAACTTCATCAATAATAATTTCGGTAGTTTCTAAAGGAGCTAAATATATTGGATCTTTAAAATAATTTCTTAGAGATGTGCCATCTGTATCATGATAGGTGGCTTGTGAAACATAAATAGTATCTGTATCACTAATGTTTCTTAAGCTAACCATGGCTGTTAAATTATGGGTTTTATGTTCTGATACACTATAAATTTGAGAATAAATAGAAAGGTAAGACTTTCCATATTCTAAAGAATCTTTATCAGAAATTACAGCTTTTCTTTTCGACCAATTCTCTTCGCTAATAGAACTAATTTCTTTTTCTTGACAACCGATGATGCTTAAAAAAACGAAGAAAAGTATTGTGTTTATTTTCATTTTGATTGATTTTTTTACTTTTACTAAAGATACATTCTTTTTTTTATTTACAAAAAAAGCATCAACGTTAAAATTGATGCTTTTTATATAATTTTAAGAATACAGTTGATAACTACCAACTGCTACTGAAAACTGAATACTACTTTTTATTTTACCAAAACTCTCCATCCATAAGGATCTTCAGTCTTGTTAGTTTGGATGTCTGTAATTAATTTTTTTAATTGAGCAGCATACGGATTTTCCAAAACTGGTAAATCGAAATCATTTTCTTGATATCCAAAACCAGCAATTGGCGATATAACTGCAGCAGTTCCTGCACCAAACATTTCTTTTAAACTACCGTCTTTTGCAGCTTCTACAACTTCACCAACAGAAATTTTACGAACTTCGGTTTGTATACCATTATCTTCTGCAATTTGTAAAATACTTTTACGTGTAATTCCGTCTAAAATTCGATCACTTGTTGGGCTCGTAATTAGAGTATCGTTAATTCTCACAAAAATATTCATTGCACCAGCTTCTTCAATAAATTGATGTGTGTTATCATCTGTCCAAATTACTTGATTGTAGCCTTTTTCAATCGCCAATTGCGTTGGGTAAAATTGCGCTGCATAATTACCACCAGCTTTTGCAAAACCTACACCACCATTTGCTGCACGTGCATATTTTTCTTCAATTAAAACTTTTACTTTACCAGCAAAATAAGCACCAGAAGGAGCTGTACAAATGATAAATTTATAAGCGTCTGCAGGCGATGCATGAAAACCATTTCCAGAAGCAAACATAAAAGGTCTTATGTATAGAGAACTCCCTTCTTTGGTTGGTATAAAATCATTATCAACTTTTAATAATTGCTTTAAACCTTCCATAAAAATATCTTCAGGAATTTGCGGAATTACCAAACGTTCTGCAGACTTGTTTAAACGTTTGCAGTTTTCTAAAGGTCTAAAAAGTAACGTATTACCATCAGCATCTTTATAAGCTTTCATCCCTTCAAAAATAGATTGTCCATAATGAAAAATCTTTGCAGAAGGATTTAATGAAATTGGTGCAAAAGGTTCAATTTTAGGTGCTTGCCATTTACCATCAATATAATCGCAAGTTAACATATGGTCAGAATATACGCTTCCAAAAGGTAGATTGTCAAAATCTATAGAAGTAATCTTAGATTCTTTAACGCGTTGAATTTCTATAGTATTGGTCATTTTTTTATCAAAATTTATAGCACAAATGTACTAAAATTATTTATTCAAAACTTAAAGAAATCAGCGTAATTCGTGTTTAATTTATTACTTTTGTAGTAAATGTGTTAAATAATTATAATATGAAAAATGTAATCAAATTTTGTGCAGTTGCACTTTTAGTATTTGGAGCTTGTAAAAACGAAAAAGTAGAAAAATCTTCGGAAAAAGAAGGTGCTGAAATTGCCATGAATTACGAATCTTATGGTGATAAAATAACTGATGAAAACGTAATGAGTTCTGATGAAATGTTGGCAAAATTCAGTAATATGAAAGTTGGTGATACTATCAATGCAAAATTTGCATCAACAATAAATGAAGTTTGTTCTAAAAAAGGATGTTGGATGAAATTGCCTGTTGGCGAAGAAGAAACAATGGTTCGTTTTAAGGATTATGGATTTTTTATGCCTTTAGATGCTAAAGACAGAGAGGTTATTTTAGAAGGGAAAGCTTTTGTACAAGAAACTTCTGTAGAAGAACTACAACATTATGCAGAAGATGCAGGAAAATCAAAAGAAGAAATTGCTTCAATTACAGAATCTAAAAGAGAATTGGCTTTTGAAGCAAATGGAGTTTTATTAAAAAAATAATGAAATATTTATTTCAGATTTTTTTAGTTTGTTTATTTTTTGGATGCGTTTCTAAAGAAGAAAAAAAACAAGCCACCACAAAGAATACTATCTATAAACCGTCAGAAATGGCGGTTTTAATGTTAAAAATGTATGATGCCAATTTAGAAAACAAAGAACTGATTTTAGATGGAAAAACCCCAACTAAATTTCCAGAAGAATTTTTAAATATTCATACAGCAACTTTAACAGATCCTACAGATAGAGATGTTGCTTTTAAAGGCTATTCAGATTTTTATTTGCAGAATTATAAAATGGTTTTTGAAACCAGTAAAGATTCTTTAAAGTTGATGCATAATAATACTATTAATAGCTGTATTGCTTGCCATAAAACTACGTGTATTGGACCAATTCCAAAAATTAAAAAGTTATTGATTCAATAATGAAAAGAGAAATTTTTATAACTTCAGACGGTTCTACAAGTATTCATTTACCAGATTGGAATGAGCAATATCACTCCAAACATGGTGCTATACAAGAAGCGTATCATGTTTTTATAAAAGCAGGTTTTGAGAAATATTTAGAGACAAATTCTAATAAACATGAAATTACTCAAACTAGTATTTCAATTTTAGAAATTGGTTTTGGCACAGGTTTAAATGCATTTATCACTTTTTTAGAAGCAGATAAAAAAAACATAAAAATTGATTATGTTGGTGTAGAAGCATATCCAGTTGCTGCCAATGAAGTTGAAAAATTAAATTATGTAGATGAACTAAAAGCAGAAAATAATCAAGCTGTTTTTAACAAAATGCACGCAATTTCTTGGAATGAAAAACATACAATTTCAGATGATTTTTTATTGACGAAAAGAAAACAATTTTTTGCAGATATTGATGATGAAAATGCTTTTGATTTAATTTATTTTGATGCTTTTGGAGCTACAAATCAACCTGAATTATGGACAGAACAAATTTTTCAGAAAATGTTTGTTGCTTTAAAAGTGGGTGGAATTTTAACAACGTATGCTGCAAAAGGAAGTGTTAGAAGAGCCATGCAAGCTGTAGGTTTTACTGTAGAAAGATTAGCAGGACCTCCAGGAAAAAGAGAAATGTTAAGAGCGATTAAGGATTAGTTGGCAGTTTACAATTTTATATAAAGCTAACGATTTGTCAGTTCGAGTGATTTCGATTTTTCATCGAAATTGTATCGAGAACATTTTTAAATTCACAAATAATTTCTAATTAAATATATATAATGGAATTCAGAAGAAAATTTGGAAAACAGAAAGAATCAAAACCAAAAAAAGGACTCTTTTTAATTTTGATTCTAATTATAGTAGTATTGATTTGGTACAATGCTGAGGTTCTTTTAGAAATGTTTTTTTAAAATTAATATACCTTTTTTGAAAGTAGAAAAAATAATTTTAGGAATTGATCCAGGAACAACCATTATGGGTTTTGGAGTCATAAAAGTTGTTGGTAAAAAAATGGAATTTATTCAAATGAATGAACTAATTCTTACAAAATATACAGATCACTATTTAAAATTAAAACTCATTTTTGAAAGAACAATTGAGTTAATTGATACTTATCATCCTGATGAAATTGCAATTGAAGCCCCATTTTTTGGCAAAAATGTACAATCGATGTTAAAACTTGGAAGAGCACAAGGTGTTGCTATGGCTGCAGGATTGTCAAGAGAAATTCCCATTACAGAATATTTGCCAAAGAAAATAAAAATGGCAATTACAGGAAATGGAAGTGCCAGTAAAGAACAAGTGGCTTTGATGCTAAAATCGCTTTTAAATTTAACAACATTACCTAAAAATTTAGATGCAACAGATGGTTTAGCAGCTGCAGTTTGTCATTTTTACAATTCAGGAAGAGTTGTTGGAGGAAAAAATTATACAGGTTGGGCGAGTTTTGTGAAACAGAATAGCCCCCAAACTCCCAAAGGGGGCTCAAAAAATAGTACGGTTATAAATCTTCGAAAGAAAAAGTAATAATTGAAATTCATTACAATAGAGCATATGCACAACAGTAAGAGTTCCTCCCTTTTGGGTAGGTTAGGAGGGGCCTCAGGCATCTACATCCACATTCCTTTTTGCAAGCAAGCATGTTATTATTGCAATTTTTATTTTTCTACTTCAATGAAAAAGAAAGATGAATTACTTTCTTGTTTAGTAAAGGAAATCGAATTAAGAAAAGAAGAACTTAATAATAGTCCTATTGAAACCATTTATTTTGGTGGTGGAACTCCAAGTATTTTATCAACCGAAGAAATAAATACCTTAATCGATGCTGTTTATAGCAATTTTGACGTGGTTGAAAATCCAGAAATTACCTTAGAAGCAAACCCAGATGATTTATCCGAAGAAAAAATAATTGAACTGTCTAAATCTAAAATTAATAGATTAAGTATTGGTGTGCAATCTTTTTTTGAACACGATTTAAAGTTGATGAATAGGGCTCATAATTCAGAGGAAGCCAAAAAAAGTCTACAATTAGCAACACAATATTTTGATAATATTTCTGTAGATTTAATTTACGGAATTCCAGATTGTACAAACGAACAATGGCGTACAAATATACAAACTGCATTAAGTTTTGGAGTGCCTCATATTTCTAGTTACGCACTTACTGTAGAGCCAGAAACTGCTTTAGATAGTTTTATTAAAAAAGGAATTATTAAAAATGTAGATGATGACAAAGCAGAAGAACAGTTTGTAATTCTTACAGAAGAATTACACAAGGCAGATTTTATTCATTATGAGTTGTCAAATTTTGGAAAAAAAGGTTTTTTTAGTAAAAATAATTCTGCTTATTGGTTGGGTAAATCCTATTTGGGTATTGGGCCAGCAGCACATTCGTTTAATGGAAAACAAAGAAGTTGGAATGTGCAAAACAATTCGATTTATATTAAAAAAATTAATCAAAACGAATTACCAATTCAAAGAGAAACATTGTCTGTTACAGATAGGTATAATGAATACGTAATGACAGGTTTGCGCACAATTTGGGGTGTTTCTTTATCAAAAATAAAAAAGGATTTTGGAGAAAATTATTCAAAATATTTACAAATGCAATCTGAAAAGTTTATTACACAAGAATTGTTGTGCATCGAAAATAATGTTTTAAAAACCACTAAAAAAGGAAAATTTTTGTCTGATGGATTGGCATCAGACTTATTTATGCTAAATTTAGCCTAATTAAAATTTAATGAAAAAATTTAAAAATTACTGAACTAGTGAAACAAGTTCAGTACAAGAAAGTTATCAATAATGAAAGCAACCATAGAATATAATTCAAGAAAAATAGAGGTAGATATTTCTAATCCAATAGATATTTCAATTCCTATAGATGTCTCAAAAAAAAATATAAATGCTTGGTATGCAGATGCTCCAAAGATTTCTGCAGAAACTCAAGAAGGTTATGAAATTAGTGTAGCCAATGGAGCAGTGGTTAATTTTAATAACATTCAGTTTAATCCACATTCGCATATTACCCATACAGAATGTGTTGGGCATATCACAGAAAAAGTACATTCTATCAATAAAAATTTAAAATATTTTATTTTTTTAGCTGAGGTTGTTACCATTGCTCCTTTGTTTCATAATGGAGATTTTTTAATTGGCGTTAAACAATTAAAAACAGCTTTAAGAAATAAAAAACGTGATGCGATTGTAATTAGAACCTTGCCAAATTTAGAAGAGAAAAAAAGCATGCAGTATTCAAATACAAACCCAACGTATTTGTCTGAAAAAGCAGCTATTTATTTAAGAGAAAAAGGGATTAAACATTTGTTAATTGATTTGCCATCAGTAGATAAAGAAAAAGATGATGGAAAATTATTATCTCATAATGCATTTTGGAATACAGATGGCGAAATAAGGATGGATGCTACCATTACAGAATTTATTTATGTGCCAAATTCAGTAGAAGATGGCGAATATTTACTCAATTTAATGATTGCACCTTTCGAGAATGATGCAACACCTAGTAAGCCTATTTTATATGAAATCATAAAATAAGAATGGCAAAAAAGAGCAAAAGAAAATATTATTTTTATGCAGTTTTAGTATTTCTAATACTCTTAATAAGTAGTGTTTTTTATGCTGATATTTCTGTTGAAGATTTAAAGAAGGAATACGCAAACGAGCATTCTAAATTTATAGAGATTGATGGAATGCAAGTGCATTATAGAGATGAAGGCAAAGGATTTCCTATTGTTTTAGTGCATGGAACTGCAGCCTCTTTGCACACTTGGGATGCTTGGACACAAGAACTCACAAAAAACTACAGAGTTATTAGAATGGATTTGCCTGCATTTGGAATTACAGGACCAAACCAAAAAGCAGATTATTCTATAAAAGCTTATACAGATTTTTTACATCAATTTTTAACGAAACTAAATGTTGATACATTCCATTTGGCAGGAAATTCTCTTGGAGGCAATATTGCTTGGAATTATGCAGCAGAACATCCAAAGAGCATAGCAAAACTGATTTTGGTGGATGCAAGTGGATTGCCCACAAACAAACCACAACCTGCAATTTTTAAAATGGCAAAAACGCCAGTTTTAAACACTCTATTTTTATATGTAACTCCAAAGTTTTTCATCAAAAAGAACATGCAAGAAGTATATGGAGATGAAACAAAAATTACAGATGATTTAATTACTCGCTATCATAAAATGGCTTTAAGAGATGGCAACAGACAAGCTTTTATAGACAGAGCAAAGGTAGATTTTAAGTTAGGCACAAAAGCAAATGTTGACAAGTTAAAAAGCATACAAACACCAACCTTACTAATTTGGGGAGCAAAAGATTCTTGGATTCCTTTAGATAATGGAAAACGTATGGATAGCATTTTGCCAAATTCACAATTGGTTGTTTTACCAAATTCTGGTCATGTGCCAATGGAAGAAAATCCTGAAGAAAGTTTCGCTATTTTAAAGAGTTTTTTAAATTTTAATTAATGTATAAAAAAATTAAAATAGCTTTTTATGCAGTAAGTTTTTTAATTGTAATTTATTTATATTTTGCTACTGGTGTTCAGGGATATAGTCATACAGCGCCTCCAGCTTTTTTTGCAGGTTTTGTAATCTTTATTATTTCTATAATTTGGTTAAATGTAGATTATATCTGTTCTCATATTTTGACTTTATATAAAACTCAAACAAGAATTCATTATTTGGCAATGCTTATATCAGCACTTACTTGTGTTTTAATAATTTTTGAAGTTTTGTAATTGATTAAACAACAATTATTTAAAATCGAAAGAAAGATTGTTAATTTTACATATTCTTTAAATGATTAAAACATTAAAATCTTTAGGAATTTTAGTTTCAAATTTTATTGTTTGTATTGGAGCAGGTCATGGATTTGGACCAATTATTTTGATTGAATTGTTTTCTATAAATTCATTAATTTTTGAAGGAGAATTTGCTTTTAATGGTGGCGATTTACCATCCTTTTCTTTTAGTAATTCTTATGAAAATATGTTGTTGTATTTTCTACTTTTTTCTTTTATCGGACAAATATTTTTTTTGAGTTCTATTTTTAAGTTTTTTAATAATAAAATTAATGTTTCATTAAAATCTTTAGGGATTCTATCGATGCTATTTGGTTTCTTTTTGATTACTAAAAATTTATTTAATGATGGACTTGCAGTATTTACTTTTGTAACTGGAATTCCTTTTTTATGTTTTGTTTTTTTAGATATAAAATCATTTTCAAATGAGTAGATTTCGTAGATATTCAAAGGTTTTCTTGTTTTCAGTTTTAGCATTATTGTTATATTATTTTATTGAAAATTCAAGTAAAATAAATGCTATCTTATTAATGCTTCAAGAAAGCAATTCTAAAAGAGGTTTGGGAGTTTTTGTTTTAATTAATTTAGGAAAATGGTTTTTAGGAGCATTTGGAGTTATTGGTTTATTCTTTTGGTTTCTTAAAATGTTTAGTAAGAAAGACAAATAAAACCCGACAGGTCTTATATTTTTATAAACCTATTCACAAACAATCATCAGTGAAAATAAGTGAAATCCGTGTCAAAAAGAATTAGCGTAATTCGTACAATTCGTGTCATTTCATCAAAACCATTTTTTACGCTTAAAATACCAAACAGCAAGCACAGTTACTAAAACCATCACACCTAATAAAATAAAGTAACCATTTGGGTTTTTTAGTTCAGGAATATTCTCGAAATTCATTCCGTAAATACCCGCTAAAAAAGTTAACGGAATAAATATAACAGAGAGAATCGTTAAAGTTTTCATTACTTCATTTAATCTATGACCTTGAATACTAAAAATCAAGTTGATTTTACTTTCTAATTCCTGTAATTCAAAATCGATATTCGAAATTAAATTATTGGTTTGCTCTTTAATCTCACTAAAATATTTTACTTCAATTCCATTAATTTCAACTTTTTCTAATTTTACGATCATGTCTCTTAAACCAATAGCAGCCTTTTTAAAACTAAACAATTCTTGCTTTCTGTTTTCTACTAAAGAAGTAAATTCGGGTGTTGGTTTTATATGTTTTGCGTTCAATTGATCAGCACCAATAGCTGCATGTTTTAAGTATGTTTCTTGGTAATTATCTATAATAGCTTCGATAATTAGGTATAGTAAATAATCTGCTTTTTTCTTTCTAACAATTCCTTTATGGTTTTCTAAACGCTCACGAATCCAATTAAAATAATCGCCAGGTTTTTCTTGAATACTCCATAAATAATGAGGCGAAACAATAAAAATCATCTGTTCATCATCTAAAGTTCTACCTTCGGTTTTTAACACTTTTACAGCAACAAAGAGCAAATCATCCAACACAATTACTTTGGTGGCATGCTCATCTTCCATTAACAATTTAATTAAAAAATCGTCTAAATTATTTTGTAAAATAACGTTTTTGAAGTCTTTTTGATATTCTAAACCATAAGTATTTACCCATCGAATTCCTTTTTTTGGAGTTGTCATATCCACTTCAGAAAGTGATGTAAATTTTGTTTTTTGATAATTTTTATCAGAATAATCGATTACTGTTGTGTTTTCTAAAAAACCTTCTTCCATTTTAAAGTCTTGTTTATTTGGGTAGTTAAAGATACTTTTTTAAATTGTAAAAACATATTTTTATACAAAACTATGCACATAGAACAATTAAGAGATTATTGCATTGCTAAAAAAGGAGTTACAGAACATTTTCCTTTTGATGAGGTTACCTTGGTTTTTAAGGTGATGGATAAAATGTTTGCTTTGAGTAGTTTAGAGAGATGGGAAAAAGGCGAAGAAACCATCAACTTAAAATGCGATCCTGAAAAAGCAATTGCATTAAGAGAAGAGTTTGAAGGTGTCAACTCAGGTTGGCACATGAACAAAAGATTATGGAACACAGTAACTATTAATACTGGGGATGTTTCTGATGATTTGGTTCGTGAACTTATCAATCATTCATATGATTTAGTGGTAAAAGGCTTGACTAAAAAACTGCAAAAAGAATTGAATAGGCTTTAAATGAGGTTGTTATAAAAATAGTTTTTTTAAATAAAAGTTATTTTTTTATGTTTGAATCATAATTTTTCATATTTTTAGAAAAAAATAATTATGAAAGCAAAACTACTTCTACTTGCATTTACCATTTCTTGCTATCAAGTTTTTACACAAGATTTAATAGCTGTACAAAATGGAGGGGATCCAATTTTTTACGAAGATTTAAGTGAAGCCATTAAAAAATCTGTTACTGGTGATACATTATTCGTGCCTGCAAAGAATTATGTTGTTAATGATACAATTCGAAAAGAACTGCATATAATTGGTGAAGGTTATGATTTAACAAATAATTTAGGGGCTACAATTTTATCGAGCAAAAATAATACAACACCTATGTTAGTTTTAGAAGAAGGTGCTAGCAATGGTTCAATTACTGGGATAAGGTTTTCAGTAAATAAATCTGGTGTATATAGTAGAAATATTTTTAGTGTAACAGAATTAAATAACTATTTAATAGATAGATGTTTTTTGAGTTTACATTTGTATGCATCTAATTCATTGGTAAAAAATTGTATATTATCTAATACTACTATACAGGCTAAAATTACAAGTGTTTTAAGTAATAATATTTTAGTTGGTAATGGATACGCACTTTCAAAATGTTCGATTAGAAATAATATTTTTTTAGTTATGTCAGATAGATATAATTCTTTGAATCCCAATGAATGTAATATTGATAATAATATTTTTCCCCCAAATTACAGGATTTGGTATCCAGTAAATTGTAGTTTAAGAAATAATCTTAATATTAGTCTTAATGGAGTTAGTGGTGATAATTTTGGTAGTTCTAATTTTGATAGTGATTTAGTACTTAATGAAACGTTTATTAATTATACCCAACTAAATGGTATAGACAACAATTCTGCTAACTTTCAATTAATAGCTAACTCCTCCTTCAAAAATGCAGGCACTGATGGAACCGATTTGGGGATTTACGGAGGAAGATTTCCTTGGAAAGATGGTTCTGCACCTTTTAACCCACAAATTATTTTTTCAGAAATACCTGGCACTACAGATGAAAATGGGGTATTAAAAATAAGAATAGAAGTAGAAGCACAAAAAAATTAATTATGAAGCAGATTTTTATAATAATTTTCTGCCTTTTAAGTTTTGTTAGTTTCTCTCAAATGGTTGAGGGTACTGCTGAAACTTATTATTATGGAGAACAAAAGATTACTACTTATTTTGATGGGGAAAAATATCAATTGAGAGATATTGATAAAAATTTTAGTGTTATAAATTTAAATGGAAAAAACAAAGAAGAATCCAAAACACCTATATTTGCTAATACTAACAATTGGAGACAAAGATCTTTTCTAGAAAATATAATTGTTGAAATTGATTCTGATTACTGGAAAAGAATAAGAAATAGCCCTTTAAATATTTCACCCAAATTATATTTAATACTTTACGATTTAAACGACAAAATAATTTTAAGAACCACCAGTGCAAAAAAATCGCTAAAAGCAAATTTCTATTATAATTATTATATACCTAGTACAGCTGTCAAAGCTGAAGTATATCATGAAAATGTTTTTTTGAAAGATAAATTAATTAGTACATTCAAAATCCCTTTTAAACAAACAAGTTCATCTGAAAAGTTTATCGATGACAATAACAATATTTTACAGACTACCGTTAAAAATGAAAAAAATCCAGCTTTAGACATTTATTGGGGACTTCAAAATTCTTATAATTATTTTGAAGAAGTGCATAAGAGAAAGTCAGTAGATGGTAAGAATGGACAAATCTTTGCCTTTATAAATATAAAGTCAGACAAAAATATCTCTGGTAATAGGAATTTTGCTTGGGCATTTTCAAATTTATTAGATCATAAAATACCTCATTCCTTGGGTTTTGGTCTAGGTGATTCATGCTTTTCAAATCCATGGGTTGAACAGGATATTATTGGACATGAATATCTACACTTGATTTTAAATCAAAATAACATTTTAAAATACGAAGGTGAAAGTGGTGCTTTGAACGAAAGTTTGGCTGATATGTTTGGAGAGTTAGTTGAATATTATGTAAGCAAAAAAATAGAAAATTTTACTACAACACCTTGGGAAATTACAAGTACTCAAAAATTTAATAGTCCCTCTGTTAGATCAATGAAGAATCCATCTGCTGATAATTTTAAAAGAAAATATACTGGTTGTGCTCTTGTAAAATCTATAACTAATAGAGATTCAATAGTAGTTGTAGACCGAAGATCGCCTACATATTATAACTATAATCCTTTAAATCATAGAGACCAAAATTATAGTATTTATTGGCAAGACGTCAAAGACGTAAGTGCTGAAAATGACTATGGAAATGTTCATACAAATAGTGGTATAGGTAATTTTTGGTTTTACCTTTTAACAGATTTAAACAATGGGAACCCTAATACAGGTACTAACATTATAGGACAAAATTTTTCAGTAAATGCAATAGGTTTTGAAAAAATTGAAAAAATCTTATATGAGGTAATAACTAACGGAACTTTAGGTAAAAAATCTGGCTACAAGGAATTCGCAAAAGAAACCCTAAATACAGCTACAGAATTTTTTTATCAAAATAAACACGGTTTTACTAGAGAAGATATAGGATCTATAAGAGATGCTTGGTATGCAGTTGGCGTAATAAAAAATCTGAATAATTTTTGTGAAACAGCAATAATTACAGATCCCTATGGTTTTATAGAAGATGGCAGTTTAAATGAAAATTATAATAATAATCAAAATTGTTCTTGGCAAATAAGTCCAATAGGCGCAGAAAATGTTTTATTAAAATTTAAGTATATTAATTTAGCACAAGGTGATACTCTAAAAATTTATGATGGTATTGATGCTAATGCAACTATTTTAAAAAAGATAGGTATTGCAGATAATAATACTTTTCCTTTAGAAATAAAATCAACAACAAGTTCTGTTTATTTGCAGTTTAAAACAGATGCTAATCAAGTAGCTGATGGCTGGAATTTAGAGTTTGAAGGTATCGATGCTATAACAAATTGTAATTCTAATACCTTTATTTATTTGGCTAATGGAATTTTAGAAGATGGTAGCAAAACTAATAATTATACAAATAATAACAGCTGTTCTTGGACAATTAGCCCAGAAAATGCTACTTATATAGAAATTGATTTTACGTTATTAGATTTAGAAAGTGAAAAAGATTTTATAAAAATTTATAAAGGCACAAATAGCAATAGTGAACCTTTGGCAAAATACACAGGCAATATTTTACCAGATAAATTAAATATTCCTTCTGGTGAGGTTTTTTTAACTTTTAGCACAGATTATAAAAACACAAAGCAAGGTTGGTCTTTTAATTTCTCTTCAGATGGTATAGAACCTTGTTCAAGTAATATTACTTTAACTGAAGAATCTGGAGTAGTTTCAGATGGTAGTGGAGAAAATAATTATGGAAATAATGCCAATTGTACTTGGTTGATAAAACCAGAAAATTCGACTTCAATAACCTTAAACTTTGATGAATTAAATTTACAAGTCAATACAATAGCTAATAATTTAACAACAGATTATTTAGAAATTTATGATGCTGAAACTGAAGATTCGGAAAAACTCATACAGAGATTTACAGGAAATCAATTTTTGCCTTTAAGAATACAATCAAGTAGTGGCGCAATTTTCGTAAAATTTGTTTCAGATAATTCTATTACAGACAAAGGTTGGCAGTTTTCTTATACATCATTTACAGAAGATGTTTGCTCTGGAACAACGATTTTGAAAAATGAAACTGGTTCTTTTGAAGCTGGTAGAAATGGTAACAATTATGCAGTTAATTCTGATTGTAGATGGTTAATTCAGCCAGAAAATGCTATTTCTATTGAATTGAATTTTTCTTCATTTGAAACTGAAACAGGTAAGGATGGTGTTGTAATCTACGATGGTCCAAACACATCATATCCTTACAAAGTTTATTCTGGAGCTACAATTCCTAATACTATTTATTCAAAACAAGGAGCTATTTTAGTAAGATTTATAAGTGATTCAGAAAATAATTTCAAAGGTTTTAAAGCTAACTACAAAGCAAATATTGCAGTTGATGGTAATGTAAATAGTATAGCACAATATCAATATTGGTTTAATAATGATTTTGATGATATTATTAGTAGTTCAAATTTTGCAGCGAATAATAATTTAGTTATTGATAAAGAAATTGATATATCTAATTTAAAAAATGGATTAAATACATTCCATTTTAGAACAAAAGATAATAATGGTATTTGGTCTTCTGTAATATCAGATTATATTTATGTTCGAAAACAAATATCAATGTTAGGAACTAAAATAACAAGTTATAAATATTGGTTAAATAACAGTTATGAAAATGTTATAAAAGAAAATATAGAACCAAAAGAAAGTTTTATTTTAATAGATGAATTAGAGTTGAGTGATTTAAATAATAATTCAACGAATTACATTCACTTTCAATTTAAAGATACTTTTGGCAATTGGAGTTCAGTATTAACGCAAGAATTTGTCTATGATAAAACGTTAAGTTTAGATTCTTTTGGTAAAGATAATTTTAAGGTTTTTCCAAACCCTACAGATGATAGAATTAACATTTTATCACCAACAAATGTTGGCAAACTTAAAGTTTTTAATTCATTAGGGATATTGGTTTTAGAAAAAACCAATATTCCACAAATTTTAGATTTTTCTAATTTTAGTGCAGGATTTTATTTGGTAAGAATAGAGACTGAAAATAAAACTATTCAAACAAAAATTATAAAAAATTAATTTACAGTTTTTTATAAAATGACCAAACAAGAACTCCGAAAAATATACAAACAAATAAGACAAGATTTATCTTTGGTTGATATTCAAAAAATGCAAGCAAATATCTACAATCAAATTTATAACTTAGATATTTCAAGCATCAAAACCATCCATATCTTCTTGACTTTAGAAAAATTTAAGGAGATTAATACCAACCCTATTATTGATTATTTTAGAAGTCAACATAAAAAAATAGTAGTTTCTAAAACCAATTTTATCAGCAATACATTAAGCCATTATTACTTAGAAAAAGACACAATTATAGAGGTTAATAAATACGGAGTTCCAGAACCCAAAAATGCACTACAAGTTGATGAAGAGGAATTGGATATGGTTTTTGTACCACTTTTAATTTCTGATACACAAAATTATAGAGTTGGCTATGGGAAAGGTTTTTACGATCGTTTTTTAGCGAAATGTAGAAAAGATTGTAAAAAAATAGGTTTAAATTTTTTTAAACCTATTGCTAAAATTGAAGCTATAAATGAGTTTGATGTTGCTTTGGATTTGATTGTGTATCCAAAGGAATATTAATATTTAAACTCTCTGTTTGAGCACTCGAGAATATGCTATTTGTTAAATTAATTTCCAAATATCAATTCAATTAACGTTTGTCAGTCTGAGCTTGTCGAAGACTCACAATAGTATTCTTCGACAAGCTCAGAAAGACATTTTTATTCTTAATTGTTTTAGGTAGTTATAAGCTAAATTAGGATTTATCAATCATTAAAAAATAAATTATATCTAATTAGTGTACACTTTTCTAATGACAACTACAAGTAGGCGTTGTAAAACTATTTGTTTGCATATTTACAGGAAAACCTTGGTTGTAACCATCCAATTCAAAATAAAACTTGCCTCTTTTGTTATCGTAATTTCCAATTTCGTTCATGGTATCAACATCATACAAACGTCCGTTAACCATTGTGTAAATTACAGAATTTGAGTTTTTAATGTCTTCCAGAGGGTTTTTATCTAAAATGATTAAATCCGCCAATTTTCCTCTTTCTAAAGAACCCAACTCATCAGCAACACCAATATAATTTGCGCCATTGATGGTTGCTGCTTTTAAAGCCTCGTGATTCGATAAGCCTCCTTGTTGCAACATCCATAATTCCCAATGAGCGCCCAAACCTTGCAATTGTCCATGAGCTCCTAAATTTACTTTTACACCTTCGTTTGCCAAAGCTGTCACTGTTTCAGAAGTTAGAATATGTCCGTTTTTATATTCCTCTTCAGGAACCATAGTTCTGTGTCTAGATCTAGAATCTACCACATATCTTGGTGTGTATTTTAGCAAGGTTTCATTTTCCCAAACATTTGTTTTTTGATACCATTCAAACTCACCATTCATGCCTCCATAATTTACAATTAAAGTTGGAGTGTAGCCAGTTTCGCTATTTTTCCAAAGAGAAATAACATCTTTATACACAGGGTTTACAGGGATATTATGTTCAATTCCTGTATGTCCATCAAAAATCATAGACATGTTTGAGTAAAAATTAGAACCCCCTTCAGGAACTACATTTACCCCCAATTCTCTAGCAGCTTGCATAATTTGCTGACGCTGTTCTCTTCTTGGTTGGTTGTAGCTTTTTACAGATTTTGCTCCAAAGGCTTTCGTTCTTGCAATCGCAAAACGAGCATCGTCTAAATTATTTACGACTGCTTTAAAATCGCCTTCTGCTCCATATAAAATAAATCCAGTAGAGAACATTCTTGGCCCCACTAAATGGCCACTTCTTTGCAATTCTTCCAACGTAAAAGCGGCTGCTGTGTGTACAGATGGGTCATGAGAAGTAGTAACTCCAAAGGCTAAATTTGCATAAAATTGCCAATGTTTTTGTGTGCTTAATCCGTTTCTAAAAGCACCCACATGTGCATGCACATCAACCATTCCTGGCATAATTGTTTTGCCTAACATTTTGTAAACTTTGGCATCAGCAGGGATAGTAATATCAGCAGTTTTACCAATTTTTTCTATTTTATTTTTGTGGATGATGATGGTTCCATCTTCAATAATCTGATTGCCATTCATGGTAATAATTCTTGCATTTTTAAACGCAATTCTACCTTCAGGAATATCCGATTTTGTTTTTAGGTTGATTTTAATTCCTGTAACATCATCAGAAGCTAAATTGGTTTTAGCAAAAGGATTGGTAGTGTTGTTTACAATTGATTTTGAAAAATATTCATCACCCAAAGTCCAAAAAACTTTAGAGTTATCACTTGCCCAATGCAAATTGATTCCTGCGTTTTTAGACAAACTTTCTACGTTAAAAGCTTTGGTGTTGTTATCCAAGTCAATTTCGCTTCCATTGATTACAAAAGGCGCCACATATAATTTATGTAAGTGAATAAATGCGACAAATTTATTGTCCTCACTTGGCACTAATCTGTTAGCTAATTTCGATGAAAAATGACTTCTTTCTTCTTTTCCATTTAAATCGACACTTTTAAGTTTTTTAGTTAAGCCACCAAAAAAAGCACCACCAGTTTGATAGAAAATACGAGAATCATCAGCAGAAAAAACAGGGAACTCTCCTTCTTTAGAAACTCTTTTAGCATCAGTCCCATCAGCATTTACTAGATAAATTCCTGTTTTTTTGGTGTAATCATATCCTTGATCTCCGTTTCCAGATTCCTTTCTGTATACAATTTGTGAGTTTGAGCGGTTGTAAACAGGTGTTCTGTAAATTCCTTTTTCCTCAGTAATTTTCTCTAATAAAGTACCATCTAAATTTACTTTATAAATAGCACCTAAATTTTCATCATTCCAAGTTACAAATACAATCGATTTTCCATCCGCAGAAAAACTAGGTTCCCCCTCAAAATCTGTTAAGGTTGTAATTCTTGTTGGGATGCCATCTGGCAAAACTTTTTTGTAAATATGCCCTAAAGAAGTAAACACTATAGTTGTTTCATCTGGAGAAGTTTGTACGTCTTTGATCATTTTTGATGAAAAACTTTCTTGAAAAACCTTTCTTTTTACACTGTGTGTTTTCGCTAATTTAATTTCTGTATTTACTTGAAAAGGAATATTTGTAATTTGTTTGCTTTCAACATTAATTCTGTTGATTTTTCCCTGTGCCCAAATAACAATGTCTTTATTGTTAGGCATCCAAGCAAAATGAGGATACACTCCAAAAACTGCCCAAGCTTCACTTTGGTCTTTGCTTAAATTCTCATAAATTGGATATTCTTTGCCAGTTTCTAACTCATGAATATACAAAACCGATTTTGTTCTAACACGTTTTACAAACGCCAACAATTTACCATCTTTAGAAACGACAGGTCTTGCTGCACCTCCTGGACCACCAGTAATTTGTTCAGTTTCTCCAGTTTCAAAATTATATTGTTTAATAACATAAATCTGTTTGTTTGGGTCTTTATTGTATTGAAAAAAGCCTCCTGGATACATGTCTTCTGCGTAATATAAATATTTTCCATCTGGTGATATTGATGGATCATTTACATCTTGTTGATCGTTTTTACGTTTTGTTAATTGCAAACCAGCAGCTCCAGAAAGTGGATATTGCCACATTTCTCCTGCACCAACTGACCTTTGAGAAGTATAATGTTTTCTAGCTACTAAAGATTTTCCATCAGGAGTCCAAACAGCGTTGTTTAACAATCGCATTTTTTCTTTAGTAATCGATTTTGCATCATTGCCATCAGCAGTCATTACCCAAATATTATTCCCACCTTCAGCATCACTTGTAAAGGAAATATATTTTCCATTTGGACTAAATCTTGGTTGTACTTCATAGGCTAAACCAGAACGCAAAAGTGTTGTTGTACCTCCAGAAATTGGCATAGAATAAATATCACCTAACAAATCAAAAACGATTGTTTTTCCATCAGGAGAAACATCTAAATTCATCCAAGTTCCTTCTGTGGTTTCTAGTTGAAAAGAATTGTACAGCCAACTTTCATGGGGATTGTTCACATCCCATTTTTTAGATTTCTCGTCTGTTTCTTGTGCGTTAATATTGATGGAAATACTAACTAATACTAGAAGAAATATTTTTTTATACATAACTGTAGTTGATTAAAAATTGTATTTGATAAAGATAAGATTTATTTTTTGACACGGATTACACTGATTTTCACTGATAAATTTGGTTTTCTAATTTTGAGATATATTATCTGTGTTAATCCGTAAAATCTGTGACTTATTTTTTTTACAATGAATCACTCTTAAATAATACATTTGGATTCGGACAAATGGCTTTCCAAAAATCGATTTCACTTTTTAAAGCCACACCAGGAAAATCATTTTCATACTCTAATAAAGTCAACATAATTTGAAAATGTAAATGAGGTACCCATTTCCCATTTTCTTCATAATTTCCTAAAACTCCAATTTTTTCTCCTTTTTTGATTTTATCATTTACAGAAAAATGTATAACACTTTCTTCAGATAAATGACCATATAAAGTATAAAAAGTAGTTTCCTTAGTTTGATGTTTTAAAATAATAAAACCTCCATATCCTTTATGATCTTGTTGATGAACAGCACAAACAATTTCTCCATCAAATAGAGAGTGAACAGGCGTGTTTTCTGGCAACCAAAAATCTAAACCTAGGTGTATATTTCTTTTTTCTGATGAGTTTTTAGCGTTATAAATATCGGAAGTATACAAAGCCCGTTTTTCTAAATAGCCACCAGCAATTATTTTCTTCGGATTTTTTTCCTGAATTTCCGCTAATTTATCTCCAAAAAATGCTGGATTATTAAACTCGGCTTCCGTTTTTACAGTGGTGTTTTTTTTACTTAAATCGATATGAAAAATATCGGTTTTATGAATTGTTGGGAAAATAGTTGTTAAAGGACAATATTGCTTTTTTGCCCAATCTAAAAAATTTTGATAGCGTTGTCTTTCGTTCATAATCAAAAATAAGGTATTAGGTTTGAAGCGCAAACACGTTTTTTTGTTTTTTGCCAAGACTTTATGTATTTTAATTATTGTTGTCTGATTAAAACTTTTTTAAATTTTAAAATTCTTAGTAAATACTTCATATTTCGCCCTTTTAGGGCTTAACTTAATTTTGAAATAATTATTTATTAATATTTCATCCTTCTGGGATTTTAGCTCTGTAAGAGCGTTATATTAATAAAAAAAAATAAAAATGTTTTAAAGTTCCATAGGAGCGAAATGTAATCGATACTATTAAATTTTAGTAAAAAACTTTATGTCATAATTCGTGAATTTGTGGCTGAACTAGTTATTATTTTCTATCTAATTACAAATCCCTTTTTATTATTTGTAGTTTTGTAGAAAAGCATTAAAAATGATTGTACAAGGAAATATTGTTGACATACAAAACAAACGAATTTATAAAGGAGAAGTTGAAATAGAAGGTGGAAAAATTAAGGAAATTCGGGAAGTTAACCACAATCAAGAAAATTATATTTTACCTGGTTTTGTAGATGCACATATTCATATAGAAAGTTCCATGTTAGTGCCATCTGAATTTGCAAAAGTTGCTGTTTTGCATGGAACAGTGGCAACAGTTTCAGATCCGCATGAAATTGCGAATGTTTTAGGTGTAAAAGGTGTTGATTTTATAATTGAAAACGGAAAAAAAGTTCCGTTGAAATTTAATTTTGGAGCACCAAGTTGTGTGCCAGCAACGTCTTTTGAAAGTGCAGGAGCCATTATAAATGCTGATGATATTAAAGTGATGATGGAAAACTCTGATATTTTGTATTTGGCAGAAATGATGAATTATCCAGGTGTTTTGTTTGATGATGAAGAGGTTTTAAAAAAGATTCAACACGCAAAAAATAACAACAAACCAATTGATGGTCATGCTCCAGGATTAAGAGGAGATGATGTAAGTAAATATATTGCTGCAGGAATTTCCACAGATCACGAATGTTTTTCTTTTGACGAAGCTAAAGAGAAATTAGCAAAAGGCATGAAAGTAATTATTAGAGAAGGTTCTGCTGCAAAAAACTTTGAAGCTTTGATAGATTTATTGCCAGAAAATTACGAACAAATGATGTTTTGTTCTGATGATAAACATCCAGATGATTTGTTGTTAGGACACATCAATCAGTTGTGTGAAAGAGCTGTAGCTAAAGGAATCGATGTTTTTAAAGTGTTGCAAGCTGCTTGTATAAATCCTGTAAAACATTATAAGTTACAAGTTGGTTTGTTGCATAAAGATGATTTTGCAGATTTTATTTTGGTTGATAATTTAAAGGAATTCAATGTTTTAGAAACCTATATTAATGGGGAATTGGTTGCTAAAAACGGAGAATCTTTTGTGAAATCAGTCGATTTTGAAGTGTTAAACAATTTTAATACGGATAAAAAACAAGTTGCTGATTTTAAATTTGAATCAAAAGCTAAAAAAATAAACGTTATTGAAGCTTTAGATGGTGAATTAGTAACCAATAAAATTGAAGCAAATTCTTTAATTGAAAATGGGAATTTAGTTTCCAATACAGCAACTGATATTTTGAAAATGACAGTGGTGAATCGTTATAAAAATGATGATCCAGCAATTGCATTTATCAAAAATTTCGGATTGAAAGAAGGTGCTATTGCAAGTTCTGTTGGGCACGATTCTCATAATATTATAGCTGTTGGAGTTTCTGACGAAATGATTTGCAAAGCTGTAAACTTAATTATTGAAAATAGAGGAGGAGTTTGTGCAGTCAATCAAACCGAAGAAAAAATTGTTTCCCTACCAGTTGCAGGAATTATGTCAGATAAGCCTGCTGAAGAAATTGGTAAACAATATGCAGAACTAGATAAAATGGCAAAACAAATGGGCAGCAAATTAAGAGCACCATACATGAGTTTGTCTTTTATGGCGTTGTTGGTAATTCCGTCTTTGAAGCTTTCTGACAAAGGTTTGTTTGATGGGACTAGTTTTCAGTTTACTTCTTTGGAGATTGGGTGATAAAATTAAGAATCTGTAAAGTTTTTCGCAAACAAACTCCACACAGTTTGTCATCCTGAAAGGATCTCACACAAAATTGTTACGCTTTACTTTGAGTTTTTTACAGAATCATAACATTCAGTTTTGTCTTTTCTACCAAAGGGAGAAATCACATAAGAATGAGAACATAAAGTTGAGCAACTTTATGGGATTTCTCTTAAAAAGCCGAATTGACAACATTGACAACATTGACAAAAATTAATTATTTCTAGATGTTTTTTGAGATTAAATAAATTATCCAAATACAAAAAGCCAGCAAACAAGTTTAGCCCAGATTGAAACGACATCCTTTTTGTTTTTCACAAAAAGATATAGTGGAAAGCTGGAAATAGCTCCTAAAAAATCTCATTTAAAACCCTACATTTGCCAGCATCAAACAAAATAAAATTATGAGTTTACAACAAGATTTAGAAAATAGAAGTGGTAGCAAATGTGAGTTATGTTCAGCAACTACTAATTTATCGGTGTATGATGTAAAACCAAGTGATATTGGTGGAGGTGGAGTTGATGGAAGTGTGCTGGCTTGTGAAACTTGTGTTACACAAATCGAAAATCCAGATGAGGTAGATGTAAATCATTGGCGTTGTTTAAACGATAGTATGTGGAGCGAATTTAGTCCTGTAAAAGTGGTGGCTTGGAGAATGTTGCACAGATTAAAAAGTGAAGGTTGGCCAACTGATTTGTTGGGAATGATGTATATGACTGATGAAGAATTGAGTTTTGCCAAAGCTACTAATGATCATTTATCTGAAAGTGAAAAAGTAATTCACAGAGATGTAAATGGTGTTATTTTACAAGCTGGAGATTCTGTTGTGCTGATAAAAGACCTGAAAGTAAAGGGTTCTAGCATGGTTGCAAAACAAGGAACTGCTGTTCGTAGAATTTCTTTAGATCATGAAAATGAAAAATATATTGAAGGGAAAGTAGGCCCAACTCAAATTGTAATTATTACAGATTACGTGAAGAAAATAAGCCTCCCTTAATCCCTCCAAAGGAGGGAAACACTCTTTTGAATAGTGTTTAAAAATCATTTTTCTTTCTTCTAAAAAGTGACTTGCCTAAAATTTTGTTCTTAAAATAAATCTACAAACCTTTTTGAGTTTGTGAAAACTCGTCTTTGCGAGGTACGAAGTAATCTGTCTGTTAAAAATTTGATATTTTAATGAACAGGTTACTTCGTTCTTTCGTCCTCGTAAAGACGTCAAAATTTAATTTTTTATCATTTTTTAAACTAAGAAATTAGTTTAAACTAAAAATTTAGTTATATTTGTGAGAACAATATAGCTATCATGATAAATAAACGTTACTTTTTGTTGTTCTTTTCTTTGTGTGCTTTGCAGGTTATTGGGCAGCAAACTGCTGACAAAGTAAGTATTCCTAGGCTTGATAAGCCTACGTATGATTCAAAAAATAGCCCTCAAGTTTATATAGATCAAAGTCATAACAATTTTCACCAAAAATCAGGAAGGTTTCAACCTTTTGCAGATTTATTAGTTGCAGATGGCTATCAAGTGGACAGTATTACAAAACTTAAAAGGCTGAATAAATCCGATATTTTGGTTATTTCAAATCCTATCAATCAAAAAAACGTTGGGAATTGGCAGCGACCTATTTATGATGCTTTTAATGAAGATGAGATTTCCAATATTAAAAATTGGGTTAAAAACGGAGGAAAATTATTATTAATTGCAGATCACATGCCATTTGCAGGAGCTAGCAATATTTTAGCAAATGCTTTTGGTTTTAATTTTTGCGATGGTTTTGCAAATTTAGATAAAGAGCAAAATAATCAACCAGATGTCTTTTCAAGTGAAAACAGACGATTAGTAAGTTCAGAAATTACTGATGGAACTTTAGGAGGTAAGTTAGATGCTATCACCACTTTTACAGGTTCATCGTTTACAATTCCTAAAGAAGCAAAAGGTATTTTTAAATTTTTAAAAGAAGATGTTTGTTTGGCACCAGAAATAGCTTGGCAATTTAATGAAACAACTGTAAGTACAAATCTAAAAGATAGTTATCAAGGAGCAATTTTAAAATATGGTCAAGGAAAAATAGCTGTTTTTGGTGAAGCTGCCATGTTTACAGCACAAACAATAACAAATAACTCAGGAGTTTTTAAGGTTGGCTTTCATTCAAGTCAAGCACCAAACAATATTCAATTTATTAGAAATTTAATGTTTTGGTTAAGTAAGGAATAATATAAATATGAAGAAACAATTAACAAAAGCAGAGGAACAAATAATGCAAGTTTTATGGGATTTACAAGAATGTTCTGTAAAAGAAGTCATTGAAAAATTACCCAAAC
Organism: Polaribacter sp. Hel_I_88; assembly: GCF_000687935.1. Lineage (NCBI taxonomy): Bacteria > Pseudomonadati > Bacteroidota > Flavobacteriia > Flavobacteriales > Flavobacteriaceae > Polaribacter > Polaribacter sp. Hel_I_88. Next base: position 2,168,507 of record NZ_JHZZ01000001.1, read on the forward strand.
CAAAACCTGCTTACAACACAGTTTCCACCATTATTAGAATTTTGGAAACTAAAGAATTTGTGGCGCATAAACCTGAAGGTAGAGGTTATGTGTATTACCCAATTATTGACAAGGAAACGTACAGCAACCAAAGTTTACATAAAATTATGGATGGTTATTTTGATGGTTCTTTTAAAAGTATGGTGTCCTTTTTTGTAAAAGAAAATAATATGGACGTTGCTGAACTAGAATCGATATTGAAGGAAGTGAATAAAAATAAGTAGTATTCAGTTTTCAGTGGCAGTTTTCAGTTAAAAGTTGTAATAAGTGAAATCTGTCAGTTCGAGTGATTTTGACTTTTCCGTCAAAATTGTATCGAGAACAATTTAAAAATAAAAAATTATGATCAATTACATTCTTCAAGTCGTTTTATTTCAAGTGTTGTTTTTGGCGATTTATGATTTCTTTATAAGCAAAGAAACATTTTTCACAAAAAACAGATGGTATTTAGTATCGACGCCAATCTTATCTTTTTTAATTCCGTTGATAAAAATACCAACGTTTCAAAAAGCAGTTTCGCAAGAATATATTGTGTACTTACCAGAGATTGTTTTATCGCCAGAAAAAGTAATAAAAAGAACATTTGAAACAACTACTTTTTATGAATCTATAAATTATTTCAATATTATTTTTTGGATTGGAGTAGTTGTTTTTTCAATCTTATTTTTAATCAAGTTGATGAAAATTATCAACTTAATAAGAATCAATAAAGCAGAAAAAATATCCATTTTTAGGTTGATTTTTATTCCGAATAAAACCAATGCGTTTTCATTTTTCAATTATATATTTTTAGGGAAAGAAATTCCTGTTTCGCAACAAGAAAAAATTATTCAGCATGAAATGGTGCATAGCAAACAAAAGCATTCTTTGGATTTATTGTTGTTTGAATTTTTGAAAATAGCCATGTGGTTTAATCCTATGATTTATTTGTATCAAAAAAGAATCACTTTAGTGCACGAATATATTTCTGATGAAATAGTTTCCAAAAAAGAAGCCAAAGAGGTTTATATCAACAATTTATTGTCTAACTATTTTCAGGTTGAAAATGTTGCGTTTGTAAATCAGTTCTATAAAACATCATTGATCAAAAAAAGAATAGTAATGATGACTAAAAAACAATCCAAAAAAATCAATCAATTAAAATATTTGCTACTAATTCCTGTTTTAACAAGCATGCTTTTTTATAGTTCTTGTTCCTCAAATAAAAATCAAATAGAAAAAAGGACAATTACATTTTATAGAATGGCTGATGGAGAATTATTTAGTTACAAAGGAGATGTAGAAACAAGTGTAGATAGTTATTTTGGCCCAGATCCAAAAGGTCTTTTAGAAGAAATTCCATACGAAGAATTACCAGAGGAAATTAAAAAGGAGCAATATGTTAAGTTTAATGCGTTTCGAAAAAAACACAAAAGCGATATAACATTTTTAGATTTATTCCAATTTACTAAATTTTTTAAAACTCCAGAAGGGAGAATAGTTTGTGGAACTGTTGGAAATACTTTCACATCAATTCATCCAGACAAAATAGGAGACGAATTGTTATTTATAAGACTAGATAAAAGACCAACTTTTCCAGGCTGTGAGGAAGGAGATTCAGATTGTTTTATAAAGAAGCTTGAACAACATTTCTTTGAGAAATTTGATAAAACAGTCTTAAATAATTTAGAATTAGAAACTAATAAAGTAAAAGTTCTTGTTGATTTTAATATCAATACAAATGGATTTGTAGAAGATATTAAAGTAAACGCTCCCAATGAGATTATTGGACTTGAAGCCAAAAAAGTTATTGCAGCTTTACCTAAAATGACTGGTGGAGAAAAATATGGAAAACCGATAAAAGCGAATTACAAATTGCCTTTTACAATTTTAATAGATTAATAGTTATGATCAATTACATTCTTCAAGTCGTTTTATTCCAAGTGTTGTTTTTGGCGATTTATGATTTCTTTTTAAGCAAAGAAACATTTTTCACAAAAAATAGATGGTATTTAGTATCGACGCCAATCTTATCTTTTTTAATTCCGTTGATAAAAATACCAACGTTTCAAAAAGCAGTTTCGCAAGAATATATTGTGTACTTACCAGCCATTTTTTTATCGCCAGAAAAAGTAATAAAAAGAACATTTGAAACAACTACTTTTTATGAATCTTTAAACTATTTTAATATTATTTTTTGGGTTGGAGTTGGAGTTTTTTTAATCTTGTTTTTAATCAAGTTGATGAAAATTATCAACTTAATAAGAATCAATAAAGCAGAAAAAATATCCATTTTTAGGTTGATTTTTATTCCGAATAAAACCAATGCGTTTTCATTTTTCAACTATATATTTTTAGGGAAAGAAATTCCTGTTTCGCAGCAAGAAAAAATTATTCAGCATGAAATGGTGCATAGTAAACAAAAGCATTCTGTTGATTTATTGTTATTCGAATTTTTGAAAATAGCCATGTGGTTCAATCCAATGATTTATTTTTATCAAAAGAGAATCACGTTAGTGCACGAATATATTTCTGATGAAATAGTTTCCAAAAAAGAAGCCAAAGAAGTTTATATCAATAATTTATTGTCCAACTATTTTCAGGTAGAGAATGTTGCATTTGTAAATCAGTTCTATAAAACATCATTGATCAAAAAAAGAATAGTAATGATGACTAAAAATCAATCTAAAAAAATCAATCAATTAAAATATTTACTATTGATTCCTGTTTTAACAAGCATGCTTTTTTATAGTTCATGTTCAAATGATTTTAATCATGTTTTTAAGGGTGAAAAAAAGCAATTACAAACAAAATATAGAAGTTCTTATGGTAAATTAACAAGTTTTAAAGGGAGTCATGAAACGTATCTTGACGAATATTTTGGAGATACTCCACCTAATGAAATGATTAAAATTTCTTTTGATGAGTTTACACTTTTAGAAAAACAAGAGTTTGAAGAATATCAGAATAAACTAAAGGAAAGCTTTAAACATAGGCCAAATATTTATAATAATATGAACTTTAGTTTTTATAAAATGCCAAATGGAAGAAATGCGTATGCTACCATAGAAAAGGGTATAAATTTTTTGGGTAAGAACAATAAGGAAACCAAAAAAGAATCAGAAGATATTGCATTTTCGAAAGTAGAGCAAGCACCAACTTTTCCTGATTGTGAAGATGGAGATAAAGATTGTTTTTCAAGAAAATTACAGGAACATTTTAATAAGAATTTCAATAAAAATTTATTAAAATAAAAATTATGAAACTTTTTAAATCGAAGAGCATTATAATTAGCTTACTTCTTTTGATATTTTGTTTTACATTCTGCAAAAAAAACAAAGAAGAAAAAATTCCTGAAAAGCAGCTTGTTACTTATTATCCTAAACATACTTTTAGAGATAGTATTCAAGAAAAATGGAAAGACAAACGTTTAACGTATATGGATATTTATTATGTCCATAAAGGAGAAGAATATCCAACAGGAGAAGAGATTGATTTTACAGATTTAGCTGAACCAGAAAAAGAGGAATTTATAGCACACACTTTAAGCTCTCAGAAAAATGGTTTTTTGCATCGTAATCAAATACAAATAATTCAACCAAAAGGAGAGAGAAAATTAATTGTGAGTAAAAGTAAAGAAATTGGCTTTACAGAAGATGATGGAAGAGATTCCAGTTTTGATTCTTTAGAGAAACTTGATGTTTTGCCAACCTTTCCAAGTTGTGATAAAAACGATAAAGAATGTTTTTTAAAGGGCGTTGAGAAACACTTTTTTAAACATTTTAATAAAAAAATAATAACCGAATTAAATTTGCCAAAAGGAAATTTAAATATCAAATTAGGTTTTACAGTAAATAATAACGGTTTTATTGTGTATGCAGCTGCAGATGCACCCAAAAGGCCTTTAGTTTTAGAATTAGTAAGAGTTATTAATTTGTTGCCAAAGATGCAACCAGCAGAATTAAATGGCGAAAAAGTAGCTGTAAAATATACTATTCCAATCACTATTTTAGTAGAATAAAGCAATCCTATGAAAAAGAAAATTTTAGTAGTATTATTATTTGTAATGGTAAAAGTTGAAGCGCAAACTTCAGCTTTTGCTGTTGCAGATAGTTTGTTTGAGAAAGGCAGATATAAAATGGCTTTGAAAGAATTAGATAAAAGTGACCCCTCTTTTTTATCGAATTATAAAAAAGCAGTGATTTACGAATCGATTGACGATTATAAAAAAGCGGCTCAATTTTTAGAAAAAGCTGTTACTTTTAAAGATGATGAAAATGCAAAATTACGATTGGCAAAAAATTATCGTTCTTTAAAATTATCTCAAAAAGCAATTCCTATTTATGAAGAGGTTTTAGCCAAAGATTCTTTAAATTTAGTTTTGAAATATCAATTAGGGAAATTATACATCATCAACAGAAGGCCTAAAGATGCTATTAAAACTTTCCAATACTTGGTTAAAAATGATGCAGAAAATGCGAACTATTCCTATCATTTAGGACTTTCTTTTGCTTTAAATGGACAAAGAGACCCAATGATGAATAGTTTTTTAGATACGCATGAAAAAGATTCAACACATTTAAACGCCATTGCAAGATTGGCAAATAGCTATAAAAAATTGAATGATAAAGATTCTACAGAATTATTTGTAGATAAAGGGTTGGCTTTGGATAAAAATCATATCGATTTGAATAAGCTGAAAATTAATCAATTGTATTTAGATAAAAAATACGCAGAAACGATTCCATTGTTATTAAATTTAGATACTATTGATAAAAAAGATACTTACAGTGCAGCCATGTTAGGAAGATCTTTTTTTAATATGGATAGTTTAGAAAAGGCAAAAAAATACTTTAAAAAAGTATCGATTAAAGATCGAGAAGATTTTAAAGCTCAAACCTATTTAGGGCATATTGCAATGATAGAGAAAAATTATAGAGATGCAAATTTTCGCTATATGATGGCTACTTATGTTGGGAAAGAAAAGCGAGATGAAGAATATTTTGGTTTAGGGACTATGTTTTTTGAAACCAATAAAATACCACAAGCTATTAATGCTTTTAAAGAAGCATATGCAGAAAATAGGAGAAATTATAAGGCATTGTATCAAATAGCAAAGCTTTCTGATGATTATTATAAGGATAAAAAAATAGCGTATAAAGAATATAAAAAGTATTTAGAAACTTTTTATGATAGAGATGAAGTGATTTCTGTATTTGTAGAACGCAGAATTAAAGAGATTAAAAAAGACTATTTTTTGGAAGGAGAATTGCTGGATTAAAAGTCAGTAAAATTTAGTAAGTTTACGCAATAATTTGATTTTTAAGGATGCGTATTTTTTCTTTTTTAGTATTGATGATTTTTATCACTTCGTGTGATAAATTGTCATTTTCAAAAAACAAAGAACATCAACTGTTAGACACGATTGTAGATTATACAGCTGTAGATTTATCGCCATCATTTCCTGTTTGCGATTCCATTATAAACAAAGCAGAAAAATCGGATTGTTTTAGAAATACCATTCACAAAAAAATAGGCGAGGAGTTGCAAAAGCACTCATTAACGAGTCAAGATTCTATTGATGAAACTGTGTATGTAGATTTGTTAATTAATACAGAAGGTGCTATTCAGTTTTTAGAAGTAACATCTTCAGAACATATAAAAAAGCAACTCCCAACATTGGATAGTATTTTACAACTTTCTGTTGATAATCTACCTAACATATTCCCAGCTATCAAAAAGAGATTTCCTGTTGCTACAAAATATCGTTTGCCTATAAGAATTGTTTTAACGGAGTAAAAAGATATTTCTATATCCGCTAATGATCATATAAATTTTAAAGAGTGTCATTCTGAATTTATTGATCTCAAATTTTATTTAAAACTATTTACTTTAGTGCATTTCATTTTAGTCTCTAAAAATTTTAGCCACGAATTCACGAATTTCACTCACATAAATTTGTTATACTTTCGCATTACACGAAGCAGACTTTTAGTCTGCAAACCAAGTCTATGGACTTCAAGTTCATAGATTTATCTTATAATCTATCTAGCCTTAAATCAATATTACTCATCAAGACCCTGAAATAAATTCAGGGTGACAAAAGGCAAACATTACTAAAAGCGTAATTGCAATAAAACATTATTATCTACCATTTTCAATGTTGATAAACTTTGGCAATAGTAAGATTTCTTATTTTACACAAAAATATTCCTAGTCACAGTTTTTCTAACAAATGTCAGTCTGAGCTTGTCGAAGACTCTTTCATTTTTTAAGAAATCATTGCTTTTTTAAAACTACCAGCAAAAGAATAAAAAACAAGTTTCGAGCCAAAAAAATCCGTTTGTAATTTTTACAAACGGATTTTAAATTTTATCAATTCTCTAATTTACATGGCAACTAAATCGCCAGTAATATCTTTAGAAGGTAATTCAGATTTGCCCATTAAGAATAAATCTACTTGTCTTGCAGCTTCTCTTCCTTCAGAAATTGCCCAAACAATTAAGGATTGTCCTCTTCTCATATCACCTGCAGTAAAAATGTTTTTTACATTCGTTTGATATTTACCATATTCTGCAATATAATTTGAACGAGCATCTTGTTTAATGCCTAATTTATCTGCTAATGTATTTTCAGGACCTTTAAAACCTAACGCCAACAATGCTAAATCACAAGGCCAGGTTTTTTCTGTACCTGCAATTTCTATGAGTTGAGGTCTTTGTCCAGGCACCATTTTCCACTCTACATTCACTGTTTTTAAAGCGATTAGTTTTCCAGTTTCATCCTTTACAAATTCTTTTGTGTTGATGAGCCAATTACGCTCTGAACCTTCCTCATGAGAAGAAGAAGTTTTCAACTTTAAAGGCCAAAAAGGCCAAGGAGTTGTTGGTGAACGTTCTCCAGGAGGTTTTGGCATAATTTCGAAATTAACCACAGATTTTGCTCCTTGTCTATTTGATGTTCCAATACAATCAGATCCTGTATCTCCACCACCAATTACAATTACATCTTTACCAGTTGCCATTATTTGATTTTCTACTTTCTTATCAAATAAAACTTTGGTTTGTTGTGTTAAAAAATCCATGGCTTGCACAACACCATTAGCATCAATGCCAGGAGTTGGCAAACTTCTACTTTCAGTAGCTCCACCACATAAAACAATGGCATCAAAAGCTTTTAAATCTTTTACATCATAAGTAACACCAACATTTACGTTTGTTTTAAAAATGATTCCTTCAGCTTCTAAAATTTTTATTCTTCTGTCGATAATTCCTTTTTCCATTTTAAAATTCGGAATTCCATAACGTAACAAACCACCAACTTCATCATGTCTTTCAAAAACAGTCACCAAATGACCAGCTCTGTTTAATTGTTGTGCAGCAGCTAAACCAGCAGGCCCAGAACCAATTACAGCAGTTGTTTTTCCAGTTCTTGTTTTTGGAGGCTGAGGTTTAATCCATCCTTCTTTAAAAGCACGTTCCACAATATTTTTTTCTATTTGCTCAATAGAAACTGGATCTTCTATAATTCCTAAAACACAGGCTTGTTCACAAGGAGCAGGACATAAACGTCCTGTAAATTCTGGAAAATTATTCGTAGAATGTAAAATCCACGAAGCTTTTTGCCATTCACCTTGATGCACCATATGATTAAAATCTGGAATTAAATTCCCAAGTGGACAACCACTATGACAAAAAGGAATTCCACAGTCCATGCATCGTGAACCTTGTTTTGTTATTTCTTGATTTGAAAGAGGAACTGTAAATTCGTTGTAATTTTTTACACGATCAATGACAGATCTGTAGGTTTCATCCTGTCTTTCAAATTCTTTAAATCCTGTTACTTTTCCCATGATAATGTGTAATTGTGTATTTGTTGAATTGTGTACTTATTTGGATGATTAGCAAAATATTATTTTCAACTAATAACCAATAACCATCAACTAAATACTATGCTATTGTTAATTCTTCGAACATTGGTTCTTCTGTTTCTAAACGTTGTAATGCTTTTTTGTATTCAGTTGGCATTACTTTTACAAAGTTGTGTAAACTTGTTTCCCAATCTGCTAACAAATCAGCACCTCTTTTGCTATCCGTATATAAAACATGTTTTTCAATTGTTGCTTTTAATTCAGCAGCATTTTCCTCTGAAATTTCTTCAAATTCGATGGTTTCTGTGTTGCACAATCCGTTTACAAATTTGTTTTCTGGATCATACACATAGGCAATTCCACCACTCATTCCTGCTGCAAAATTTCTTCCTGTTTTTCCTAAAACAATTACTTTACCACCAGTCATGTATTCACAACAATGATCTCCAACACCTTCTACAACTGCAGTTGCTCCAGAGTTACGAACTGCAAAACGTTCTCCTGCAATTCCATTGATATACGCTTGTCCATCAACAGCACCAAACATACAAACGTTTCCGACTATGATATTGTCTTCGGCTAAAAAGTCTGCTGTTGGTGGTTTTTTAACGATTAATTTCGCTCCAGATAATCCTTTTCCTAAATAATCGTTTGTGTTTCCTTCTAAAATAAAAGTTAAACCATGAGCTCCAAAAGCTCCAAAACTTTGTCCTGCAGAACCTTTAAAATTAATATTTAAGGTGTCTTCAGGCAACCCTAAATGACCGTAAATCTTAGAAATTTCGTTACTTACAATAGCTCCAACTGTTCTGTTTGTGTTTTTAATAGGATAATTTAAAGTCATTTTTTCCTTACGATATAATGCTCTATGAGAATCTTTTAAAATCGTGAAATCTAAAACGCTTTCTAAATTATGTTCTTGTTTTTCGGTATTACTAACCACTAATTTTCTGTAAGAATCTGGTCTGTGTAAAATACTAGATAAATCTAATCCTTTTGCTTTGTAATGTTTGATGGCTCTATTGGCATTAATTTTATGCGTTTGCCCAACCATTTCTGCCAACGTTCTAAACCCTAATTGTGCCATAATTGCTCTTAATTCTTCAGCTATGTAATAGAAGAAGTTAATTACGTGTTCTGGAGTTCCTTTAAAGTTTTTACGCAATTCCTTATCTTGAGTTGCAATACCAACAGGACAAGTATTTAAATGACATTTACGCATCATAATACAACCTGAAGCTACTAAAGGAGCAGTTGCAAAACCAAATTCTTCTGCACCCAACAATGCTGCAATAGCAACATCTCTTCCTGTTTTTAATTGACCATCACATTCCACTACAATTCTACTTCGTAAACTGTTCATTACTAAAGTTTGTTGTGCTTCTGCCAAACCAAGTTCCCAAGGTAAACCTGCATGTTTCAAAGAAGTTAAAGGTGATGCTCCTGTTCCTCCATCATAACCAGAAATCAATACAACATCTGCTTTTGCTTTGGCAACACCAGCAGCAATGGTTCCAACTCCAACTTCTGAAACTAATTTTACATTAATTCTTGCTTCACGATTGGCATTTTTTAAATCGAAAATAAGTTGTGCTAAATCTTCAATAGAATAAATATCATGATGTGGAGGAGGAGAAATTAGTCCAACAAAAGGCGTTGAGTTTCTTGCAGCAGCAATCCAAGGTAAAACTTTGTAACCAGGTAATTGACCACCTTCACCAGGTTTTGCACCTTGTGCCATTTTAATCTGAATTTCTCTTGCGTTTGTTAAATAGTGAGAAGTAACACCAAATCTACCAGAAGCAACTTGCTTTATAGCAGAGTTTCTACTATCACCATTCATGTCTTTTTGGAAACGTTTTCTGTCTTCTCCACCTTCACCAGAATTCGATTTACCACCAATTCTGTTCATAGCAATCGCTAAATTTTCGTGTGCTTCTCTAGAGATGGATCCATAAGACATGGCACCCGTTTTAAAACGTTTTACAATATCTGTCCAAGGTTCTACTTCCTCTAAAGGAATTGGATCTAAATTATCAAACTCAAACAAACCACGAATGGTCATTAAGTTTTCTGCTTGCTCATTGATGGCTTTTGCATACACATCATAACTTGTTTGATCACTTAAACGAACTGCTTGTTGTAATTTAGAAACTGTTGTTGGGTTGAATAAATGACGCTCGCCATTTCTTCTCCATCTATAGTCACCTCCAATATTTAATCCTAAATTCTTATCAATTTGATTATCTGGATACGCTTGTTTGTAACGTTGGTCAATTTCTTTTTCAATTTCATACAAGCCAATACCTTCAATTCTTGAAGCTGTGTATGGGAAATATTTTTCTACAAATTGTGAGTTAAAGCCAACAATTTCAAAAATTTGAGAACCTCTATACGAATGTAAGGTTGAGATTCCGATTTTATTCATCACTTTTAACAAGCCTTTGCCAATAGCCGTGTTAAAATTATCGACTGCTTTTTGCTCATCCATATCAGTAATAAAACCTTCTTTTACTTGCATTCTGATAATTTCATTCACCATATAAGGGTTGATGGCACTTGCTCCATATCCAAATAAAGTTGCAAAATGATGAGGTTCTCTAGGCTCTGCAGATTCTATTATAATATCGAAATAAGAACGTTTACGTAAACGATTTAATTGATGATTTACAAATGAACAAGCTAATAAAGCAGGTATTGGTGCTAATTCTTGATTGACACCTCTATCTGATAAAATAATAATATTATTTTTATTTTCTAATGCTTTTTCAACTTGAATAACAATGTTATCCAAAGCATTTTCTATACCATTTAAACCTTCTGATTTTTTATATAAAATCTGAATCGTTGCTGCTTTGAAACTTTCAATATCAATGCTTCTAATTTTTTCTAAATCGGCATTTGAGATGACAGGATTCTGAATTCTTAATTTTCTACATTGTCTGTCTGTAATGCTGAAAATGTTTCTGTCTTTCCCTAAATTTAAACTAATATCCGTTACAATTTCTTCACGAATTCCATCTAAAGGCGGATTGGTAACTTGCGCAAATAATTGCTTAAAATAGTTTGATATCAACTGAGGTCTGTCAGATAAAACTGCTAAAGGAGTGTCAATTCCCATAGATCCTAAAGCCTCTTTACCAACTTGTGCCATTGGTGTGATTACTTCTTGAATATCTTCGAACGTGTAATTAAATAAACGTTGACGTGTTTTAATATCAATGGTTTCTATAGGGCAAGTTTCATTTGTGTACGGAACATCTTTTAAATGCAAACGTGTACTATCTAACCATTCTTGGTAAGGTCTTTCAGAAACAATTTTATTTTTTATTTCTTCATCTTCAATAATTCGTCCTTTATTCATATCCACCAAGAACATTTTTCCTGGCTCTAATCTTCCATGTTTTTTTACGTCTGATGGATCGATGTTTACAACACCAATTTCCGATGACATAATTAGTTTTCCACTTTTGGTAACTGTATATCTAGAAGGTCTTAAACCATTTCTATCTAACAACGCTCCAATATAATCTCCATCTGTAAAAGGTACAGAAGCTGGACCATCCCAAGGTTCCATAATACAACCATTGTATTCGTAAAAAGCTTTTCGCTCTTTAGCCATGGTTGCATGTTTTTCCCAGGCTTCAGGAATCATCATCATCATAATTTCTGGTAAAGATCGTCCTGTGTGCGTTAATAGCTCAACAACCATATCCATAGAAGCAGAATCTGATTTTCCTGGTAAAATAATTGGGAATAATTTTTCAATCTGTGGACCAAACACATCGCTTTTCATGATTTCTTCACGCACACGCATTCTACTTACATTTCCACGTAAGGTGTTAATTTCTCCATTCTGACACATATGTCTAAAAGGTTGTGCTAACTCCCAAGTTGGCATTGTGTTTGTGGAAAAACGTTGGTGCACTAAAGCCAAACGTGTTACTAAATCTATTTCTTGTAAGTCTTTATAATAAGGGCCAATATCTTCTGGCATAATAATGCCTTTATAGATAAGGGTTGTGATGGATAAACTTGGTACGTAAAAAAAGTTACTTTCAGAAATTTTAGAATTTCTAATGGTATGTTCTGCTATTTTTCGAGCAGCATATAGTTTTGCTTTAAAAGCAGCTTCAGTAAGATCATCTGTTTTACCAACAAATAACTGCTCTATAGCTGGTTCTGATGCTAAAGCGATTGCTCCTAATTGTGAAGAATCTACAGGTACTTTTCTCCAGCCTAAAATAGCTAAACCTTGTGCTGTAAGTTCTTTTTCGAAAGTAGTTTTACAAAAATTATATTGATTGGAAACCTTTGGTAAAAAAACCATACCTACTGCATATTCTCTTCTTTCAGGAATTGGAAAATCGCAGACTCTTTGAAAGTATTCGTGAGGAATATCAATTAATAATCCAGCACCATCTCCTGTTTTTCCATCTGCACTAACACCACCTCTATGTTCTAGTTTTACGAGTATTTCTAGTGCATCATGTATAATTTGATTTGTTTTGTCGCCATTCAAATTACAAATAAAACCTGCACCACAATTTTCGTGTTCAAACTCTGGTAAATATAAGCCTTGTTTCTCCATAATATAATAAGTTATATTCACAAAGCTATGTATTTTGTTGCAGATAATTAAGTGTTTAGGAGCTTTTGATGTGATTTTTATGACGAAATGAATATAAGTGTGTAAAAATAATATTTATGATAATTAAGTGAGGTTTAATTGTCAAATTCATAAAAACAAGAAAATTACCCTAAAGAAATGAATCTTTAAGGTAATTTAGATGTTAAAAAGTAACTTATTAGTTGTCGTTTAAACGAAAATCTGGATATGCATCCATACCATGTTCATGCGAATCTAAACCTTCTACTTCTTCTTTTTCACTTACTCTTATGCCCATAGTTTTCTTTAAAGTAAAGATAATAATGAATGTTGAAACGATACAAAAAGCTGCGTAACAACCAACACCTGTTAATTGAATTAAGAAGGTGTGATCTGGATTTGTAGAAAAAATACCTACTGCTAAAGTTCCCCAAATACCACAAATTAAATGCACTGCAATAGCTCCAACAGGATCATCTAATTTAATAGCATCGATGAAAGCAACAGCAAATACAATCAATGCACCTGCAATACCACCAATAATAATAGCGCTTTCTGGCGTCATTACATCTGCACCAGCAGTAATACCAACTAAACCTCCTAATATTCCGTTTAAGAACATTGTTAAATCTAAATTCTTATACTTTATAAAAGAAACCAAAGCAGCTACTACACCACCTGCAGCAGCAGCCAGACAAGTTGTAACTAAAGTTAATGATGTTAAAGCAGGGTCTGCAGATAAAACTGAACCACCATTAAAACCAAACCAACCTAACCAAAGAATTAAAACTCCTGCAGTTGCTAATGGAATGTTGTGTCCTGGAATTGCTTGTGCTTTTCCGTCTTTAAATTTACCAATTCTTGGGCCTAATAACCAAACAGCTACTAAAGCTGCCCAACCACCAACTGAATGTACTAAGGTAGAACCTGCGAAATCATAAAACCCCATTTGGTCTAAGAATCCTCCACCCCATTTCCAAGAACCTGCAATTGGGTATACTAAACCAACGTAGATTACTACGAAAATCATAAAAGCGCCAATTTTCATTCTTTCAGCTACTGCACCAGAAACAATTGTTGCTGCTGTTGCTGCAAACATTCCTTGAAATAAGAAATCTGTCCACCAAGTATAACCTCCACTAGCATATTCTGGAGTCATTCCGTTTTCAGGAGCTGCAATTCCAAAACCTGCAAAATCAAAGAAACCTGCAGAACCTTCTGCGAAACCAGGGTACATTAAGTTGAATCCTGCTATGTAGTATAGTAGTAAACCTACTGTAATGATAAATATGTTTTTGAATAAAATGTTTATTGTGTTTTTTTGTCTTGTCAACCCAATTTCTAAAAATGCAAAACCTGTGTGCATAAAGAAAACGAGTGCTGTACAGATCATCATCCATACGTTATTTGCTGTAAATAATCCTTCCATGTTTTTTTATTTTGATGTTTTCTTTAATGTTGATCCTCCTTTTTCTCCAGTTCTTATTCTGTAAGCTTCTGTAATGTCTGATACAAATATTTTACCATCACCAACATCTCCTGTTGCAGCCGATTTTAGTAAGGCGTCTATGGTTATTTTTTCAAAATCGTCATTAACAACAATCGATAAGTATCTTCTTTGAATGTCGCTTGTGCTATAGCTAATACCTCTGTAAACATGCCCTTCTTTTTCGTTACCTAAACCAGTAACATCCCAGTAAGAGAAAAAGTTTACGTCTACTTGGTGCAATGCTTCTTTGACTGCACTAAATTTCGATTTTCTAATAATCGCTTCTATTTTTTTCATTTTAAAATTATTTTGATTACTACTTAACTTATTTTAAAGAATCACACAATGTTTAAACTGTGTGATTCTTTGCTGTTTTTTTTAGAAAGAATATACTGCTGCAATCGTTAATGTAGAAGTACTTTTTTCTGTTGGAAACGCTTCAATAATGAAATCATCTGAAGAATCAAATCTTAAATCCGTAATTAATTTTAAGTTTCCTGTTAATGAAACATTTGCACTTACTGTAATAGCTGTTACAGATTCATCTGCATTTGCATCACCATTTAATTGAAACAATTCAGGTCTTACTCCTAAAGCGAATGTATCTGAAAAAGTGTTTTGTAAATACAAAGCTGCACCTTGATATCCAGTTTGGTCATCACTAGAGGTTACATACGCAGCGTTTATTCCTAAGAAGAAAGTTTCAGAAAGATCAAAACCTCCTGTATAATCTAAGAAAATATAATCTTTTGCTGAAGTTGCATCTACAGCACCAGCAATAAAGTTTAAGTATTGTCCTTTATACCCAATTTGTGCTCCAAATTGTGTAGCATCTGCAAAATTACCATCTGCACTTGTAAGTGCATGTGCATTAGTTACTGCAAGCATTAACGATAGGTCTTCAGAAACAGCATAATCTGCTTTAATACCAGTATGCGAAAATGGACCCGCATTAAATAAATAAGAAACTGTATAATTAAAGTTCGCTGCTGGAGAAATAACTTCATACCCTAAAAAAGTATTGAATTGCCCTGCAGTAAACGTTAATTTATCGGTTGCTTTGTAGTAAGCATATAATTGGTTAATTGCTCCAGCTAAATTTGCATCGTCTGCTTTTGGACCAAATGCTAAATCTGCAACAACTCCAGCTTTTCCTTTTTCGTAAGCAAAAACGGTGTTTGCAAAACCTAAACCAAAAGCATTCGCATTTTCTGGATTGGCAATTAAAATACCAGGCGTTCCAGGGTCTTTTGTAAAATTAGTAGTTCCATATACGTCAACAGTTCCACTTAATGTAAAAGTTCCTTTGTCTTCTTCTTGTGCATTTACTATTAAAGTACTTGCCAATAATAATGAGAAAATAATTTTTTTCATAATGATGTTCTTTTAGTTTGTTATTATTTTTTGTTGTTTGAACGGGGTAAATGTAGATATTAAAATCAAACTAACAAGGGGGTTCATTTTCGAAAACGTTGTAATTTTTATATGTACCCTCAAAAAAAAGGGGGTTATTTTACCATAAACCTATTTTTGGTTTTTTTTAACATATAAAATATAGGGTTCGTAAAAAAGAAGCTTATTATTTTGAGATATTCATAAAAATGCATCTTTTGTAAAAAAAAATGTAATTATTGTATATTTGGACATATGAAATACGCAATTTCTTACTTAATTTCTTTACAATTCTTCGGTTTTCGGTTTTCTGGATGGCAAAAACAGACCAATGCTAAAACTTTGCATGATATCGTTGATAAAAGTTTGTCCTTTGTGCTTAAAAATGAGGTATATAAAACGATTGGAGTGGGTAGAACCGATGCAAAGGTTTCTGCAAATTCCTATTATTTGCAACTTTTTACCAACGAAATTTTAGAGGAATCGTCTTTTGTGGAGTTGTTAAATGCTAATTTTCCTCCAGATTTTAGGGCAATTTCTATTCAAAAGGTTGATAGAAGTTTTAATATTATTAAGGCTGATAAAATAAAAGAGTATCATTATTACTTTTCTTTTGGAGAGAAAAACCATCCTTTTGCTGCGCCTTTTATGGTTAATATTGATGAGAATTTAAATATTGATTTGATGCAAAAAGGCGCAAAACTCTTTGAGGGCGAGCACTATTTTCATAAATATTGTACAAAACCATCAGCAAAAACAATTTTTAAAAGAGTAATTGATGCTTGTGAAATTGTAGAAAATGATGTTTTGGTGGCGAACTTTTTCCCAGAAAAGTCTTATATATTTAAGGTGAAAGGAAAAGGTTTTCTGCGATATCAAGTGCGTTTAATGATGGCAACTTTATTTGAACTCGGAAAAGGAAATCTAGATTTACAGTTTATTGAAGCTTCTTTAAAAGTAGATAATGATCGGAAGTTTATGAGAAATAATGCACCTTCTTCTGGTTTGCAGTTGCATGATATAGAGTTGCTTAAAAGTTTAAAATAAACTATCTACTGTAATATTATTATCAATTAAGCCAAGGCTATGTTTGTTTTCAATAATACTATAGGTAGATATTAAAGTTATAAAAACACACCACATTTAGCAAGTGATAATTTTTAAAATTGTGTAATTTAATTAATGATTGTAGTGTTATTTAAATTCAAAAAATGAAACTTTACTTTAATTTTTTTAAGAATTTATAAAGATAATATTGTAAAAAATACTTTAAGAAAAAGCACGTATTATTCTGTTTTTCAATTTTTAAGATTAATTTGAATTTTTAATTACTAAAGTCCTCAAAGGGTTCGAAACCCTTTGAGGGCTGAATTAAATATGAAATAAATTCTATCTAAACCAATTCGTTCATAAATACGCCTGCGTGAGCGATAGGAATGGCATCCTTTTTAAATGTAAATAAATAAGCAATTTGTTTTTTAATAATGAGATTGCCACAGTTTACAAAAAAGTAAACTTCTCAAAGACAAATTTAAAAAGATATAATGGATAGCGCTTTTTTTGTATTTCACAAAAACACGCCCAAAAGAAAAATCCACCTTTTAAAAAGATGGATTATTGACACTATATATAATGAGTTGGTTATCCTTTGATAACGCCTCTAGAAATTACAATTTTTTGGATTTCAGATGTTCCCTCGTAAATCTGCGTAATTTTTGCATCACGCATTAAACGCTCTACATGATATTCTTTAACGAAACCATTTCCACCATGAATTTGCACAGCCTCTACAGTTTGTTCCATCGCAACTTTACTTGCGTATAGTTTTGCCATTGCTGATGCCATATCATAATTTTCTTTGCGGTCTTTTATCCAAGCAGCTTTCATTACTAACATTCTTGCAGCTTCAATTTCTGTATACATATCTGCCAATTTAAAGGCAATGGCTTGGTGGTTGCAGATCTCTGTTCCAAATGCTTTACGTTCTTTAGAGTATTTTAAAGCCAATTCGTAACCTCCAGCTGCAATTCCTAAGGCTTGTGCTGCAATTCCGATTCTTCCACCAGAAAGTGTTTTCATGGCGAATTTAAATCCAAAACCATCTTCACCAATTCTGTTTTCTTTAGGTACTTTTACGTCGTTAAATTGTAGTGTATGCGTATCAGAACCTCTAATACCTAATTTATCTTCTTTAGGGCCTATATGAAAGCCTTCAGCTCCTTTTTCCACGATAAAAGCATTGATTCCTCTATGTCCTTTTTCTCTGTCTGTTTGTGCAATTACCAAATAAACGTCTGCTCGTCCACCACTTGTAATCCAGTTTTTTGTTCCGTTAATTACATAATGATCTCCTTTGTCAATAGCAGTTGTTGCTTGAGAGGTTGCGTCAGAACCAGCTTCTGGCTCGCTTAAACAAAAAGCCCCAACAGATTCACCTGTTGCTAATTTTGTTAAATATTTTTCTTTTTGTGCTTCAGAACCATAAGATTCTAAACCATAACAAACTAAAGAATTGTTTACAGAAACTATTACAGAAGCAGAAGCATCAATTTTTGATAATTCTTCCATAACTAATACGTAAGAAATAGTATCCATACCACTTCCTCCATATTTTGGATCTACCATAATTCCCATAAAACCTAAATCGCCCATTTTTTTGACCAATTCTTGTGGGAATTCCTGTTTATTGTCTCTTTCAATAACGCCAGGTAATAATTCTGTTTGTGCAAAATCTCTTGCTGCATCACGAATCATGATATGCTCTTCTGTTAAGCTAAAATCCATAGGTATGTTTTGTTATATTCTTAATTTACGAGTGCAAATATATCGATTTCGTAACATATTTTCAATAGACTTTTATTATTTTTACTGATATGATTATAAACGAAACTTTTGCTATTGGTTTAATGTCTGGTACTTCGTTAGACGGAATTGATTTGGTGTATGTTTGTTTTCAAAATGATGATGCTAAGAGCTTTAAAATTCTACACGCAGAAACCATTCCATATTCCAAAGAATGGAAGCTGCTTTTGCAAAATGCTATTTTTTCTGATGAAGCTACTTTGCAAGAATTAGACATTACCTATGGGCAATTTTTAGGAGGGATTCTCAATAATTTTATCAGCAATTATAAAATTACCAAGATTGATTTTATTGCCTCACATGGACATACTATTTTACATCAACCTGAAAAAGGAATTACCTTACAAATAGGAAATGGACAAGAAATTGCGAAAATCACCAATCAAAAAGTGGTGTGCGATTTTAGAACACAAGATGTAAAATTGGGAGGTCAAGGAGCGCCTTTAGTTCCTATTGGTGATGAATTGCTATTTTCGGAATATGATTTTTGTGTAAATCTAGGTGGCTTTTCGAATGTGTCCTATCATAAGGATAACAAAAGAATAGCTTTTGATATTTGTCCTGTAAATATTGTTTTGAACTTTTACGCCAATAAAATCGGTTTAGCATACGATGCCTCTGGTAAAATTGCATCCGAAGGAAAAATAAACGAAACACTCTTAGGTAAATTAAATGCACTTGCGTTTTATCAACAGCAACCTCCAAAATCGTTAGGATTGGAATGGGTGCAAACCACTATTTTTCCTTTAATTGATGCACTTGAAACTGATGTTCCATCAATCTTAAGAACTTTTGTGGCGCATATTGCCATCCAAATAAGTAAGGTGATTACTAAAAACAATCAAGTTTTATTTACTGGTGGAGGTGTTTTTAATACTTTTTTAATGGATGAAATTCAGCAACATGCAAAATCTAGAATTAGTTTGCCAACAAAAGAATTAATCGATTATAAAGAGGCGTTAATTTTTGCTTTCTTAGGATTGTTGAAAGTTACGAATCAAATTAATTGTTTGCAATCGGTTACTGGTGCAAGCAAAGATCATTCGTCGGGTGTTATTTTTTATCCATAAGTTGTCATTTTTTAAAATGATGATTCTAGATTCAAAAGAAAATTGAATTCGGATTTTGAGGAATTCTTTTCAAATAAATATTTTAAAAGTTACAAATTTTACAGTAAGTTTGTCCTTAACACGAATAATTAATAATAATACTTAAAATTAATTTAAAAATGAATCAACTTTAGCAATGCTACTCAGGTTTTTAAGGAAAATTGCATTTGAAAATAAACAATGAAGTTGAAAAATCATCAAAATTAAACATGAAAGAATTATTAAAAATATACGAAAACAAACAACCAGAAATTGTGTTTCATTGGAAAGATCAAGAAACAGATGCTGAAGGTTGGGCAGTGATAAACTCTTTAAGAGGAGGAGCTGCAGGAGGTGGAACTAGAATGAGACAAGGTTTGGATATGAACGAAGTTTTATCGCTGGCAAAAACCATGGAAGTAAAATTTACGGTTTCTGGACCCGCTATTGGTGGCGCAAAATCGGGGATTAACTTCGATCCAAATGATCCAAGAAAAAGAGGTGTTTTAGAACGCTGGTATAAAGCAGTAACTCCATTGTTAAAACATTATTATGGAACAGGTGGCGATTTAAATGTTGATGCAGATAAAGATGT
Source organism: Polaribacter sp. Hel_I_88 (assembly GCF_000687935.1). Lineage (NCBI taxonomy): Bacteria > Pseudomonadati > Bacteroidota > Flavobacteriia > Flavobacteriales > Flavobacteriaceae > Polaribacter > Polaribacter sp. Hel_I_88. The sequence goes on from NZ_JHZZ01000001.1 coordinate 2,188,430, forward strand.
AATTCCAATTACAGAAGACTGTGGTGTTTGGCATCCTCAAGAAGGGATTTTTAACGGACATTTTAAACCAACAGAAGCTGATAAAATTAATAGAATTGGGCAACTACGTTTAGGCGTTATTAAAGTAATTGAAGACGAACATTTTTCGCCAGATATTTCTAGAAAATATACAGTTGCAGATATGTTAACAGGTTATGGAGTAGCAGAAGCTGTAAGGCATTATTATGATATTTATGGTGGAACTATTGTTGGTAAAAGAGCTATTGTACAAGGTTTTGGAAATGTAGGTGCAGCAGCAGCCTATTATTTAACCCAATTAGGTGCAAAAGTAGTTGGAATTATAGACAGGCAAGGAGGAGTCATCAATGAAAAAGGATTCACAAAAGATGAAATGACTACATTATTTTTATCGAAAGATGGCAATCAATTAGCCTCAAAAAACATGATTCCTTTTACAGAAATAAATGAAAAAATTTGGAGTTTGCCAGCAGAGATATTTGTGCCTGCAGCAGCATCAAGATTGGTTTCTCAAGAGCAAGTGCAACAAATGATTAATACAGGATTGGAAGTAATATCTCCAGGAGCCAATGTGCCTTTTGCGGATAAAGAAATTTTCTTTGGCCCTATTATGGAACATACAGACAATCACATAAGCTTGTTACCAGATTTTATTTCTAATTGTGGAATTGCAAGAGTTTTTGCCTATTTAATGGAAGCTAGAGTTACCTTGCCAATGCAAGACAAAGCTATTTTTGATGATACCTCAAATACCATAAAAAAAGCATTACAAAAAACATTTAACAAGAGTGCGTCAAAAACAAAAATTTGCTCAACAGCATTTGAAATCGCATTAAAACAACTAATTTAAACGAAACAAATTAAACTAAGATATGGAATCAATTATTATTATCGTATTTGTACTAGGGTATTTAGCCATTACTTTAGAGCATAATTTAAAATTAGACAAATTAATACCTGCCCTTATTATGATGGCAGTTTGTTGGGCTATTGTAGCGCTTGGTGTTGATAGTTTTACGAATTGGTTCGATTCTGCCAATCATGGACTGGTAGATGGTTTTGCATCTATGGCACATGATGATAAAATGCATTTGGTAGAAGAAACTTTATTGCATCATTTAGGGAAAACAGCGGAAATTTTAGTGTTCCTTTTAGGAGCGATGACCATCGTAGAAATTATCGATTATTTTGATGGATTCTCTACGATTAAAAATTACGTGAACTTTAAAGGAAAGAAAAAATTACTTTGGATGTTTGCAGTGTTAGCTTTTATTTTATCAGCAATTATTGATAATTTAACAGCAACTATCGTATTGATTTCTATTTTACAGAAAATTGTAAAAACAAGAGAGGATAGAATTTGGTTTGCAGGTTTAATTATTATTGCAGCCAATGCAGGTGGAGCTTTTTCTCCTATTGGAGACGTTACCACAACCATGCTTTGGATTGGAGATAAAGTAAGTACAGGCATGTTATTTACGTATTTATTTATTCCGTCATTATTATGTATGGTCGTGCCAACTTTTATCGCAACATTTTTACCAGCCTTTAAAGGAGAAATAGATTTTGACGAAAATGAAGTTGAAAAGCCAAAAAGTCCTCATAGTGCAAAAATGTTATATTTAGGTTTGGGTGCTATTTTATTTGTACCTGTGTTTAAAACAGTAACACATTTACCACCTTATGTAGGGATGATGTTGTCTTTAGGAATTGTAGCAACCTTTGCAGAAATCTATAGTAATTCTAAATTCTCTATTTCTACAGTAGAAGGAGAGCAAGCAGATGAGCACGAATCTGGAGCACACCACAGTCCAGTACATTCATCATTATCAAAAATTGAAATGCCAAGTATTTTATTTTTCTTAGGAATTTTAATGGCTGTTGCAGCCTTAGAATCGTTGGGAATTTTATTCAACTTTGCAGATAGTTTAAAACAAGGAATTCCTTTAATAGGATCTGAATTAGCAGGAACAGGAGTTTCTGATTTAGTGGTAATTTTATTAGGAATTGGTTCTGCAGTCATTGACAACGTACCTTTAGTAGCTGCGAGTTTAGGAATGTTTTCTGAACCTATGGACAATCCTTTATGGCACTTTATAGCATTTTCTGCAGGTACAGGAGGTTCTATGTTAATTATTGGTTCTGCTGCTGGAGTGGTAGCCATGGGTATGGAAAAAATAGATTTTTTCTGGTATATTAAAAAAATATCTTGGTTGGCATTAATTGGTTTTTTGGTAGGTTCTATAGCCTTTATAGTGATAAGATCATTTATATAAGACACTAATTATAAATTATAATAAATGTCATTTTGTAAAATTACGGAATGGCATTTTTTTTGATAAATAAAAATTGATTCTTGTATAAGAACAATTTTAAAAAAGAATACTCGTTACTAATATAGAATTTAAAAAATAGCTGAATGTTATCATTTTTTCAAGAAAATACTGAGTTGTTAGCAGAAACTGTTCAGGAAGAAAAAACCTTATCGATCTATAATTTAATTATGGATGGTGGTTTAGGAGGGCAAATCATTATAGGTATTCTATTTGTGCTTTTAGCGGTTGGTTTGTATATTTATTTTGAACGTTTTTTTGCCATTAAAGCTGCTTCTAAAATTGATGTAAATTTTATGAATCAAATTAAAGATTATGTTACCAATGGAAAATTAGATTCAGCAAATGCGTTGTGCAAGAGTAAAAACACACCTACAGCACGTTTGATTGGAAAAGGAATTTCGAGAATTGGAAAGCCTTTGGAAGATATCAATACTGCTATTGAAACCGCAGGAAAGTTAGAGGTGTATCAATTGGAAAAAAACGTTTCTGTGTTGGCAACGATTGCAGGAGCTGCACCAATGATTGGTTTTTTAGGAACTGTGATTGGTATGATTGTAGCCATTCATGAAATTGCCAATGCTGGTGGTCAAATTGATATCAAATTACTTTCTGATGGTTTGTATACAGCTATGACCACTACAGTTGCAGGTTTAATTGTAGGAATTATTGCCTATGTAACTTACAATCATTTGGTGGTAAGAACCGATAAAGTAGTGTATCAAATGGAAGCAAAATCGGTTGAGTTTTTAGATTTGTTAAACGAACCAGTTTAAAAAAAACATTCAAAGTTTAACATTCAAGGTTCAAAGTTGATGACTTTTAACGCAAATCTTGAATTTTGAACTTTAAACCTTGAATCTAAAGTATGAATTTACGAGGAAGAAATAAAATAAATCCAACATTCAATATGTCGTCCATGACCGATATTGTTTTTTTATTGTTGATATTTTTTATGCTCACATCAACCTTAGTCACAGTCAGTGCCATTGATGTTTTGCTACCCAAAGCAGGAGGAAAAACAGAAAACAGCAAATCTGTGGCAGTTTCAATCACCAATGAGTCCTTTTTTTATATCGATAAAACACAAGTAAGTTCAGAGAATTTAGAGAGTGAAATTTTAAGAAGTGTGGGTTCAGATAAAAAGAAAACGATTATTATAAGAGGAGATAAAGATGTACCCTATAAAAACGTGATGCAGGTAATTGACATTGCCAACAAAAATAAATTAAAAATGATTTTAGCTGTGAATGCTAAATAAATAATTCATCCTGCAAGGTTTTAAAAACCTTGTAGGTATTTTATATGATGCCAATATTAGAAACAAAACATAAACGTAAATCAGCAGCAATAACAGCGGTTATTTTGTTGCTTTTGTTGTTTGTAGTCTTTAATTACGGAATGCAATACTTAGATCCTCCAGAAGAATATGGTTTGGCTATTAATTTTGGAGATGCCAATGTTGGGAGTGGAGAACCTGTTGAGTTTACTAAAAAAGCACCTACGCCTAGAGTTGTAGCGCAAGAACAAGAAGTAGTTGAAAAAGTAAAAGAAACGCCAAAAGAAATTCTCAAAGAAGAAATTATTACAAAAGAAACTGCTGAGGAAGTGCCTGTCGTAGAAAAGGTAAAAGAGGTAACAAAGCAACCTGTAAAAGAAGTTGTCAAAAAGGAAGTGCCGAAAGTAGTTCCAAAACCAAAACCTTCTAAAGAAACTACAGATGCTTTAAATAGTTTGTTAAACGGAACTACCTCAGATGGAAAAGCAACAGGAGAAGGAGATGATGCAAAAGAAGGTGTGAAAGGAAATGAAAATGGCGATCCAAATTCCAATAAGTATTATGGAAATACTGGAGGTGGCTCAGGAGGAAATTATAATTTAGCAGGAAGAAAAGCATTGCTGAAACCCATAAAAAAACCAGATTGTCAGGAGGAAGGTACCGTTGTTGTCAAAATTACGGTGGATAAAAACGGAAAAGTAATCAGTGCAATTCCTGGAGTAAAGGGCTCTACAAATACAGCGAAATGTTTATTAGACCCTGCCAAAGAAGCTGCCTTAAATACTACTTGGAATCAAGATGAAAAAGCACCTGTCAGTCAAACAGGCACTATCATTTATAAGTTTTCTCTAACAAAATAATGTGAAGCAGTTACACGTAAATCCATCTATTGATGAACAGTATCTATCTGTTTCTCAATGATGTTTGGTTTTTTATGTTGCTTGTTTTTAATATATTTATAGCAGTTTAAACAAAAAATCATCTAAAATTGATGCAATCAAAATCACATTTTTAGAGAATTAAAATTATATTTGAAGAAAAAATGGAGGAAAAAATGAAAAAAAAAGCAATCATAGTTTCAGGATATTTTAATCCAATTCACAAAGGCCATTTGGAGTATTTTAATAGCGCAAAAGCATTGGCAGATGAGTTGTTTGTGATTGTGAATAGCGATTTGCAAAGGGCTTTAAAAGGTTCTAAAGAATTTCAGGAAGAAGAGGAGCGCTTAATTATTGTACAAAATATGAAGGCTGTAGATAAAGCAATGATTTCTATAGATAAAGATAGAACTGTTTGTGAAACGATTAGAAGTCTTTCAGAAAAGTATGGAAAAGAATACGATTTAGGTTTTGCAAATGGGGGAGATCAAAACAATAATTCAATCCCAGAAGCTCCCATTTGTAAGGAGTTGAACATTCAGTTGATTGATGGCTTAGGAGATAAAATACAATCCTCATCTTGGTTGCTTAAGAAAAAATAAAAAATAGTATTATGAAAATAGGAATTACGTTTAGTGCCTTCGATTTATTGCATGCAGGGCATATCACCATGCTAGAAGACGCAAAAAGGCAATGCGATTATTTAATTTGTGGTTTGCAAACTAATCCAACCTTAGATCGTCCAGAAAAAAATATGCCTGTACAATCTGTGGTGGAAAGATACATTCAATTAAAGGGCTGTAAATTTGTAGATGAGGTTGTGCCTTATGCAACCGAACAAGATTTAGAAGATGTATTGCGTTCTTTTAAGATTGATGTACGAATTATAGGAGAAGAATACGCTAGCAAACAATTTACAGGAAGACAGTATTGTGAAGAAAAAGGAATTGATTTGTACTTTAATAAAAGAGAACATCGTTTTTCTAGCAGCGGATTAAGAAGAGAGGTGCAAGCTAAAGAAAATCTAAAAACGAAAGATAAATAGGTGTATCGTTTGTCGTTTGTCATTTTTCGAACAGCGAATTACGAAGAGTGAAGTTTGAAGCGTGAGGGGTGAAGTTAGAAGTTTGAGGTTTGAGGTTGGAAGAGTGAAGAACTAAGATCGTTTCTCGTCCATTTTTGACATTTCATAAAGAACGTGATACCAAAATCTAATGACGAAAATCGAACAACAAAATAAATAAATAAGATTGAATATTACCGTACTAGGAAGTGGTTATGTGGGATTAACTGCAGGAGCGTGTTTTGCAGAAATGGGAAATATAGTTACATGTGTGGATGTACATACACATAAAATCAAAAATTTACAGCAAGGTATCATTCCCATTTTTGAACCTGGTTTAGAGAGTTTAGTACTAAAAAACGTAGATAAAACCTTATTTTTTAAAACCAATTTAAAAGAGGGCAATGTAAATGCTGAAATCATCTTTATTGCTGTGGGTACTCCTACAAAAGAAGATCATGATGTTGATTTACACTATTTTTATCAGGCCGCAAAAGATATTGGACAGGCAATTACAAAAGAAACAATTATTGTAAATAAATCTACAGTTCCAGTTGGAACAGCAGATAAAGTCAAAGAAATTATTCAAAAAGAATTAATGGCTAGAAACGTGGAGGTAAAATTTCATGTAGTTTCGAATCCTGAATTTTTAAAAGAAGGGTCAGCAATTGTCGATTTTATGAAGCCAGACAGGGTAGTTATTGGAGCTGATACTGAAGTAGCTTTTCAAAAAATGGAGCAGTTATATTCTCCTTTTTTTAGAACCCATGATCGTTTTATACGAATGGACATTCGTTCTGCAGAAATGACCAAATATGCAGCCAATGCGATGTTGGCGACTAAGATTTCTTTTATGAATGAAATTGCGAATATTTGTGAAAAAGTTGGAGCAGATGCCAATAAAGTAAGAATTGGTATTGGCTCCGATAGTAGAATTGGCTATAACTTTATATATCCAGGAGCAGGTTATGGAGGTTCATGTTTTCCGAAAGACGTAAAAGCACTCCATAAAATAGCAAAAGATCATGGCTACAATGCAAAATTAATTGCTTCTGTAGAAGCTGTAAATGATGCACAAAAATTAATTATTTACAATAAAATTATACAAAGATTTGGAGCTGATTTAAAAGGGAAAACATTTGCCATGTGGGGCTTATCTTTTAAACCTGGTACAGATGATGTTCGTGAAGCCCCTTCTATTTTTGTCATCAAGGCATTATTGGCAAAAGGAGCAAAAATTAATGTTTACGATCCTAAAGCCATTGAAACTGCAAAACAATTTTATTTAAAAGACCTAGAAAATATTACCTATTTCGATGCTAAATATCAGGTGTTAGATGATGCAGAGGCGTTGATTTTAATGACGGAATGGAAAGAATTCCGTTCACCGGATTTTGAAGAAATTAAACTCAAATTAAAGGCTCCCATCATTTTTGATGGTAGAAACCAATACAATGTATTTCATCTGGAAGAAAAAGGATTTGAATATTATCAAATAGGAAAGTAACTGAGTTTCGTTTCTCGTTAATCATCCATCGTTATTCGAGGTACAAAATTGCAGGTTGGAAGTTGGTGGTATATAAGTCAGAAGTTGGAAGTTTGAAGTTGGAAGTCAGAAGTTGGAAGTTGGAAGAGAGTAGCTGGAAGTTGATGATTTGAAGTCAGAAGAGAGAGGCTGGAAGTTGGAAGTAGGAAGTCTGCAGCGTTCATATCGAACATTGCTTATGAAAACATGATCCACGAATAACGAAATACAAAAAACGAAACACGATACACGAATAAAGAAACATGAACAACGTAAATAAAAGCACAAAAATATACATCGCAGGTCATAGAGGTATGGTAGGTGCTGCTATTTGGAGAGCTTTAGAAAAAAGAGGATATTCCAATTTAGTTGGCAGGAGCAGTAAAGAGCTAGATTTAAAAAACCAGCAAGAGGTGCTTGATTTTTTTGATAAAGAAAAACCAGCGATTGTGATTGATGCAGCTGCAAAAGTTGGAGGTATTTTGGCAAATAATGATTTTCCTTATCAATTTTTAATGGAAAATATGCAGATTCAAAACAACTTAATCGATACTTCATTAAAAAATCATGTTGAGAAGTTTATTTTTTTAGGAAGCTCTTGTATTTATCCGAAGTTTGCTCCACAACCTTTAAAAGAAGACTATTTACTAACTGATTCTTTAGAACCTACTAATGAGTGGTATGCGATTGCAAAAATAACCGGGGTTAAAAGTTGTCAAGCCATTAGAAATCAATTTCAAAAAGAGTATGTGAGCTTGATGCCCACAAATTTATACGGTTATTTTGATAATTTCGATTTGAAAACATCCCATGTTTTACCAGCAATGTTGCGTAAATTCCATGAGGCAAAATTAAATAATCAGCCTGTAGAACTATGGGGAAGTGGGACCCCAATGAGAGAATTTTTATTTGTAGATGACATGGCAGAAGCTGTTGTGTTTGCTTTAGAAAATAATTTACCAGAATATTTATATAATATCGGAACAGGAAAAGATATTACTATTAAAGAACTAGCTGAAACGATCCAAAAAGTTGTAGGACATCAAGGAGAAATTATTTGGGATGCCACAAAACCAGATGGTACCCCAAGAAAATTAATGGATGTTTCTAAAATGAAAGATGTAGGTTGGGAATACACAACAGAATTACAAGAAGGAATTGAGAAAACATATGCTTGGTTTTTAGAAAATATAGAGGATATTAAGGAAGTGAAGATGTAGTTTCGATTTTCGTTTCTCGTTTCTCGTCCATCGTAAATCAAGAACAGACAAGAAACAACGAACCACAAACAACGGCCATCGTTTTTCGATTTCCGCTTTTTACCTAACGACTAACCAACAACGACTAAAAAATATGGAAAATAATCTGGAAGTATGGAAATTAGCACATCAATTAACCTTGAAAGTATATACAATTTCTAAAAAATTTCCCTCTTCAGAAATGTATGGCTTAACGAGTCAATTGAGAAGAAGTGTCAGTAGTGTGCCAACAAATATAATAGAAGGTCAGGGTAGACAATATAAAAAAGAATTTATTCAGTTTTTATATATTGCAAAAGGATCTTTAGAGGAAGCAAATTATCAGTTGTTTTTAGCGAAAGACTTACATTATATTTCTGTTGAAGAGTATCATGCATTAAATACCTTATGTACAAGAATTAAAATGATGTTGTATAAATTGATAAAATCATTAAAGTAGATATACCGTTAATCGCTTATCTATTTCCGTTTTTCGCCAAACGAACAACGAACAACGAACAACGAACAACGAACAAAAAATATGAAAGTAGCATTTATAACAGGAGTAACAGGCCAAGATGGCGCGTATTTAAGTGAATTTTTACTAAAAAAAGGATACGAAGTGCATGGAATGAAAAGAAGGTCGTCTTTATTTAATACAGACAGAATTGATCATTTATACCAAGATCCTCATGTAGACAATCGTAATTTCTTTTTACATTATGGGGATATGACGGATAGTACCAATATCACACGTTTGATCAAAGAAATTCAACCCGACGAAATTTATAATTTAGCAGCCATGAGTCATGTGGCAGTTTCTTTTGAAACGCCAGAATATACAGGAAATGCAGATGGTTTAGGGACGTTAAGAATTTTAGACGCTGTTCGATTGTTAGGGTTGGAAAAGAAAACGAGAATTTATCAAGCATCAACATCAGAGTTGTATGGAAAAGTACAAGAAGTTCCACAGTCTGAAACAACGCCATTTTACCCACGTTCTCCCTATGCAGTTGCTAAAATGTACGCATTTTGGATTACTGTAAATTACAGAGAAGCGTATGGAATGTATGCTTGTAATGGAATTTTGTTTAACCACGAATCTCCTTTAAGAGGAGAAACTTTTGTAACGCGTAAAATTACCAGAGCAACCGCTAGAATTGCATTAGGACTTCAGGATAAATTATATTTAGGAAACTTAGACGCAAAACGAGATTGGGGGCATGCCAAAGATTATGTAAGAATGATGTGGATGATTTTACAGGCAGAGGAAGCAGAAGACTGGGTGATTGCAACCGGCAAAACTACCTCTGTAAGAGATTTTGTAAGAATGAGTTTTGAGCAAGTTGGTATTGAGTTAATGTTTAAAGGAGAAGGAGTTGATGAGAAAGGTTTCGTTAAAAGTATTGACGAAGAAAAATACCAAGCAGCTTTGAGCGAAAATGGACAACGAAAAGTAAGCAATGAAGAACGACCTGAAATCGGACAAGAAGTGTTAGCGGTAGATCCAAAGTATTTTAGACCTACAGAAGTTGATTTATTAATTGGAGATCCCTCAAAAGCAAAACAAAAATTAGGTTGGGAGTGTCAATATGATTTGCAAGATTTGGTCAAAGATATGATGCAATCTGATTTAAAATTGATGAAAAAAGATCAGTTTTTGAAAGACAACGGCTTTACAACATTAAATTATTTTGAGTAGACTAATAATTTTTGAATATAAAAGTGTGCGATGATACCACTATTTTGTCACCCTGAATTTATTTCAGGGTCTTGGAATAGGATGTGTATTTAATGTAGTCTAAGATTCTGAAATGAATTCAGCATGACAGATTTTAAGTTTTAAGACATTTAGAGAATAGATAAGAATTATTTAGTGATTATGACGTACCAAGAAACCCTAAACTGGATGTTTAGCCAATTACCTATGTATCAAAACATAGGGAAGACAGCGTTTAAAAAGGATTTAACAAACATCCTAGCTTTTGCGAAGGAGTTAGGAAATCCAGAGCAAAAATTCAAGTCAATTCATGTTGGGGGCACAAACGGAAAAGGTTCCACAAGTCACATGTTGGCTTCTGTTTTGCAAGAAGCAGGTTATACAGTAGGGTTGTATACCTCACCTCATTTAAAAAGTTTTACGGAACGAATCCGTTTAAATGGAGCTGAAATTCCGAAAACAAAAGTGGTTTCATTTATAGCCAAACATAAATTGTTTTTAGAAAAACAACAGCTCTCTTTTTTTGAGATGACTGTGGGCTTGGCCTTCGATTATTTTGCGGATGAAAAAGTAGATATCGCCATTATAGAAGTCGGTTTAGGAGGACGATTGGATTCCACAAACATCATTACTCCAGCAGTATCCGTCATTACCAACATAGGGTTAGATCACACACAGTTTTTAGGGGAAACCTTACCAGAAATCGCTTTTGAAAAAGCCGGCATCATCAAAAAGAACGTTCCCGTAATTATAGGAGAAAAGCAAGAAGAGGTTGTTGCTGTTTTTCAAAAGAAAGCACAGGAATGTGATGTAGAGCTCTTTTTTGGGTCGGATGATGAGCAATGCTATCAAACCGATTTGTTGGGGGATTACCAAACATCAAACACAAAAACAGCCGTTGCTGCTATACAGCAGTTAAAAGGATTCCAAATTTCAAAAGAACATATAGTAAGGGGGTTACAAAATGTTGTAAAGCATACTAACTTACAAGGAAGGTGGCAGATTTTGCAGGAAAAGCCTAAAGTAATTGCAGATACCGCTCATAATAAAGAAGGGTTGGAAATTGTTTTGCAACAGCTTCAAAAAGAACCTTACCAACAACTCCATATTGTTTTAGGGGTGGTGTCTGATAAAAAGTTGGATGAGGTGTTCCCACTATTTCCTAAAGACGCTACCTATTATTTTTGCAAACCCAATATCCCAAGAGGGCTGTCAGAAAAAATAGTAAAAAAAGCAGCAAACCAGTTTAATTTGATAGGAACTTCTTTTGATTCTGTAAATCAAGCTTTTGAAACAGCGAAGCTAAGTGCTGGTAAAGAAGATGTTGTGTATGTAGGAGGCAGTACGTTTGTGGTTGCAGAAATTTTGTAAAATTAAATTAGAATAGTGTTGTTTTATTCTAAAACAATAGTATATTTGCACCCGCAATTGAGGGCAATTAGCTCAGTTGGTTCAGAGCACCTCGTTTACACCGAGGGGGTCGGGGGTTCGAATCCCTCATTGCCCACCACATTCCTGCCGAAACGGAATTCAAATAAAATCGGGCAATTAGCTCAGTTGGTTTCCGAAGCGAGTTCGGAACACGTCAGAGCATTCCGAAGCAAGTTCGGAAGAGTTTGTTTGAAATAAAGAAGTATTCCTTCACTTAGGAATTAAAATATAAAGGGCAATTAGCTCAGTTGGTTCAGAGCATCTCGTTTACACCGAGAGGGTCGGGGGTTCGAATCCCTCATTGCCCACATTAAAACTCTTCCGAATTTCGGAAGAGTTTTTTATTACAAGCAATTTCATGTTTATAGTCTACATTTTATTTAGCGAAAAATTAAATAAATATTATATCGGTTTTACTAGCGATTTAAATGCTAGAATAATCCGTCATAATCAGGGAGGAAATTCATTCACTGGGAAAACAAATGATTGGAAAATTGTGTATACAGAAGAATTCGAAGAAAAAACCGAAGCTATTAACAGAGAAAAACAAATAAAAGGATGGAAGAGTAGGAAGATGGTAGAAAAATTGATTTCCTTAAAAAATTAGTTGGTTCCCGAAGCAAGTTCGGGACAGGTTCCCGAAGCAAGTTCGGGACAGGTTCCCGAAGCAAGTTCGGAACAGGTTCCTGAAACCCGTTTGGGGTAAATCAGAGCATTCCGAATTTACTTCGGAAGGGTCGGGGGTCCCCGAGGCAAGCTCGGGACACGTCGAATCCCTCATTGCCCACATCAATCACAATCCTGATGAATTTTTCATCAGGATTTTTTGTTGTCAAAAAATCAGAAGCTTGCTTCATGATTTTTTGAAAACAAAAAAGACTACAGGAGCGGAGCTCATGAGGATTGTATTTGCAGTAGCGGTTTCAATAAGGGATCTGCAATCCCTCATTGCCTACTTAAAAGGCAATCTAAAAAGTATTGAGCCTTGTCATGCTGAACTTGTTTCAGCATCTTAACATATTATGAATCAAACACTATAAGAACCTGAAATAAATTCAGGTTGACAATAAATTTATTTTTTTAGAAAGCCTTTTTTTTTAAAAAGCTTACTTCATGATTTTTTGAAAACAAAAAAGACTACAGGAGCGGAGCTCATGAGGATTGTATTTGCAGTAGCGGTTTCAATAAGGGATATCCAATCCCTCATTGCCACTTCATAAATTGTCTAAATGGTATTAAATTTTGTCATGCAGAACTTGTTTCAGTATCTTAACTTATTATGAATCAAAAACTATGAGAACCTGAAATAAATTCAGGTTGACAATGGGTTTACTTTTTAGAAGTCTTTTTTTTATGTAAAGCAATATGTTATGAGAACATAATTAGGTGTTCTTAACTAAAAGATTGCTTCAGTCGTTCCTCCTTCGCAATGACGTTAGGTATTATAAACTATAAGATTGCTTCACTCGTACCCTCTTCGCAATGACGTTTGATATTCTAAACTAAAAGATTGCTTCAGTCGTGCCTCCATCGCAATGACGTTTGGTCTTCTAAATTAAAAGATTGCTTCAGTCGTGCCTCCATCGCAATGACGTTTGGTCTTCTAAATTAAAAGATTGCTTCAATCGTACCTCTTTCGCAATGACGTCCAATTCCATGTTAATCGTCTTTGCGAGGCACGAAGCAATCTCATCGTTAAGGTTTCTAAATTTATAAAGTTTTTCGCTACTGCTGGATAGTATTAAAAGCCTTATTTATGAGTCTTTGTCAATTCAATTGATTTGTTACTATAAGTAAAGCTTTTATCAAGCAAAAGAATTTTAACATCTAAACGAGTTCTCGATACAATTTTTTATCAAAAATCACTCGAACTGACATGTTGAAAGTTTATTTAAAGATAGAGTCTAGATTAAGTTATTGTATTTTAAACTATAAGATTGCTTCACTCGTACCTTCTTCGCAATGACGTTAGGTATTATAAACTATAAGATTGCTTCACTCGTACCTTCTTCGCAATGACGTTTGATATTCTAAACTAAAAGATTGCTTCAGTCGTGCCTCCATCGCAATGACGTTTGGTCTTCTAAATTAAAAGATTGCTTCAATCGTACCTCTTTCGCAATGACGTCCAATTCCATGTTAATCGTCTTTGCGAGGCACGAAGCAATCTCATCGTTAAGGTTTCTAAATTTATAAAGTTTTTCGCTACTGCTGGATAGTATTAAAAGCCTTATTTATGAGTCTTTGTCAATTCAATTGATTTGTTACTATAAGTAAAGCTTTTATCAAGCAAAAGAATTTTAACATCTAAACGAGTTCTCGATACAATTTTTTATCAAAAATCACTCGAACTGACATGTTGAAAGTTTATTTGAATTCTAAACTAAAAGATTATTTCAGTCGTACCTCCTTTGCAATGACGTATCAACACCTTTAGTGTATTTTAGAATTTAAGAAAAATAAAAGTAAGTCTTTATTTTTTATGAAGCTTGTGCTGAACATGTTTCAGTGTCTTAACATATTGGTAATCAAATAATATAAGAACCTGAAATAAATTCAGGTTGACAATGGTTTTACTTTTTAGAAGTCTTTTTTTTTATGTAAAGCAATATAGATAGTATGAGAACATAATTAGGTGTTCTAAACTATAAGATTGCTTCAGTCGTACCTTCTACGCAATGACGTTTGGTATTCTAAACTCAAAGATTGTTTCAGTCGTTCCTATTGAATCAAGTTCAGCATACATCCTTCGTAATGACGTGTAGTATTCTAAACTATAAGATTGCTTCAATCGTTCCTCTTTCGCAATGACGTTTGGTATTTTTAACTAAAAGATTGCTTCAGTCGTACCTCTTGCGTAATGACGTTGGGTATTCTAAACTAAAAGATTGCTTCAATCGTTCCTCTTTCGCAATGACGTTTGGTATTTTCAACTAAAAGATTGCTTCAGTCGTACCTTCTTCGTAATGACGTTTGGTCTTCTACACTAAAGGATTGCTTCAATCGTTACTCCTTCGTAATGACGTTTGGTCTTCTACACTAAAAGATTGCTTCAGATGTACCTCTATCGCAATGAGGGTTTAATTAGTGAAGTAGAATGACGATGGTGGTCATAAAAAAAGGCTGTCTAAAAAAATTATTTTTCAAACAGCCTCTTGTGTTGAAGTGGTTTGTTAAACCATACTTACTAATTTTAAGGCATTGAAAGCACCGTTGTTTAATTGGTACAAATCGCCATTTAGTTCTTGTAGAAACTCTATTTTTAATAAAAATAGTTCTACGCCAGTTCCTGAAGCTGGGGTTGTAAAAGAGAAGGTAATGTTGCTACTTGTGCTATCGATGGCCAAGGTTTCTACATTGCTTGCTACTAACTCGCTATCGAAAGAGGTAAAGTCGTAGTTTGCATGATAGGCACTCATTTTTACATGTGTTGCGCCTTTCGGGTTTGCTAGCATGATGTTTGGGGTAAAATCGCCAAGACTTATTTCTTTGCTTGTTGTGTTTATCACATAATTTTGCAAGAGTACCGTATCTAAAGGTGCATTCTTGTTAAAATCAAATCCTACTAATTGCACTTTGGCTTCTGCTTCTTGAATACCGATGCTTACTTTTCGTTCGCCTCGACCAGAAGTGGTGTCATAGTTTTTGACTTTAAACAAATTACTAGACAAGCGTGTGGTCTTTGTGCGGTCTTTTACATTTGTTAAAGCGCCTACCAAGGCTCTTCGAAACTGTTTGCCGCTTTTTGCTACCTCTGCAAATTCTGAGTTGTTTTCTCGGGTTCTTGCAAAGGAAGGGTCGTTTAAAATACGTTCCTTTTTTACACCGCCTTTGGTTCTTACATAATACTGCCCATCGGCTTTTTTGTAGAAGGTCATCCCATCCAAGGTGCCTTCGATTTTTAATAATGACTTTAATTTTGCCATGATTCTAAATTTTAAATTATAATTATTATATACACATTAGGGCTAGTGAAAAACACTTTGTCTGCAGCTAGGGTGTTGACACTGAATCCGAATGATGTTGTAAAGTTAGCGGTTTTTTAGACTGGGTTTTGGGGTTTGTTGGAGTCCTTTGGAAAGCTTTGGTATCTTTTACGCTATTTTCCTTTTTGTCAGTGTTTTTCCATATTTTCCGCTCACTTTAAACAAAAGCTGTATAGGCTTTATATAGGCTTTGTACTGGCTTTGTATTCAGGATGCATAGGTTTAACTAAAATGTTAACGTACGTATAGATCTTTTGCATAAAGCACAGGTTTTCTTTACATTGTTACTATCCTGTTGAGAAGTTTGTATCTTTTGTGTTAAAATTGATTAGAATTCTTATTATTTTGCCATAAAAAAAATGAAAAACGAAAATATTGAATATGAGAGCAATCGATTTGACACTATCAACCCTTTTTTAATTTCGGGGATTTATAGAATTGAAGACCTTGATCTAACATTAACGGATGCCCAAATTATGGCTGTTTTTGTGCGGAATTTTAGTTGCTATTTGTATTATCACTATGATATCGGGCACGCTCCTTATGATGGTGATGGTTCTCCTAGTATATTGTTGCACAAAATTAAATTTGGCAAAAATTACAATAAATTTTTTTCTTACAATAAACTTGAGGAGTTTGCAGAGGCGGAGTTGTTTCAGTTTACAATTGAAAAGTTACCCGAAGCGATGCTTTATGTACATTTTATTAAAACGCATAAGGCATGTTTTAAAACCATAGATCGGTTGTTTGCCTCTAATCTGCATTTTGAGAATATCATGGATTCCTCTTATAGGGGTTATATTCAAACTTTGAATTTGTCTGTACATAATTTGGAAATAATTGAAATTGACGAAGCATTTAATTTATTAGCGAGCATTATTCTTAAAGAAGTATATTCTAGTTTGCTTTTTGAATCAGACTTTAATCTTTGTAACTTCCAGGCAACGAAGGAGGCGTTGGATACTGTTATTTTTCATTTGAATAATCGTTTGTTGTTTGAAGATCAGAAAAGACAACTTCAAGTTAGTGCGCTTTTGTGGTTTGCGCAATTTATAGATACGCTTTGTTTTGAATTGAAAATTGAAGAACCTCCTGCTTTTGTCCATCAAATTAAAAATTATTTTTCTTCTAAGTTGCCTTTGGCTGGTTTGCAAGATACCCCTGATTATCCGCAGGTTATTTTTGCCAGTTACCAAGGTTATCATTTGTTTGATACGCTCGCAAAGGGTTTGAGTACGAAAGTAGTGATTAGTTTTTTGTATCGTTTTCTGTATGAGAAAGGCCATATTTTGGTGAAAGATACTCCTTTTAGAGCTTGGTATAATGCGCAGGATTACGCTATTCAATTAACTACAGCTACTGAAACGCTGAAAAATAGTAAGAGTGTAGATCGAGAGCAGTTTGTTGTTATTGTGGCGGATTTGTTGGGAGTGGAGATGTGAAGATTAAAGTGGGAAGTGGGAAGTCGTTGGTGGTTAGTTGGTGGTGTTTAGTGGTTAGAGTTTAGAGGTTAGTGTTTAGTGGGCAGTGTTCATTCTGTATGTCCCTGATATAGGTTGACCACTTTAACCAAAGTGCAAACTAATGAAAGCAAATTTAAAACAATTAAAGAAAAGTAGAATTTATTCAGAAGAATTTAAGCGAGAAATTGTAAAAGATTTTGAATCTGGAAGGTTTAGTGTTTTACAATTGAAAAAATTACATAGTATTTCTGATGTAACTATTTACAAATGGATTCATAAATTCTCTACCTTTAACGAAAAAGGATCAAGAGTGGTTGAGAAGAAAGATAGTAGTTCTGAAAAATTGAAAAAACTAGAAGCTCGTGTTAAAGAACTTGAAGGAATTGTGGGGCGTAAACAAATTGCTATAGATTATTTAGAGAAGACTATAGAAATTGCAAGTGATGAATTAAATGTGGATATTAAAAAAAATTCCAATACTCTACAATCTGCTGGTTTCGCAAAAACAAATCAAAAATAAATTATAGCATGAATCAACTTTATAAAGTTATTGATATTAGCAAACAAGCTGTTTATCAATATGAAAAAAGACAAGCTATATTTGATCATCAATTATCTCAATTGATTTTAGAAGCTGATGATTTGCGTTTAGATCATCCTGGTTGTGGAGTAGAAAAAATGTACACTATATTAAATCCTGAATTTATAGGACGTGATCGATTTGTAAATACTATGATGAGTTTAGGTTACAGAATTAAAAAGGTTAAGAATTATAAAAGAACCACTATTGCTGGTAAAAAGTTTTATCCAAATTTAATAAAAGGATTAAAAATTGACAAACCTAGTAATGTATGGCAATCAGATATTACTTACTTACCTTTAAATGGTAAACATTATTATGCAGTATTTATAATAGATGTTTACACAAAAAAAATTGTAGGTTATAAAGTGTCAGATAATATGAGAGCAGAAGCTAATTTAACTGCTTTAAAAATGGCTTTGAAAGATAATCAGGCTCCTATAATCCATCATTCAGATAGAGGAAGTCAATATACTTATGGCAAATATTTAGACCTTTTAAAATTGAATCAAACCAAGATAAGTATGTGTTATAGTGGCTTAGATAATGCGTATGCAGAAAGAATCAATAGAACTATAAAAGAAGAATATTTAAGCTACTGGAACCCTAAAACATTTAATCAATTAAAAAATAATGTAAAAAAGGCAGTGGAAAATTACAATAACACTAGAACTCATAAACATTTACCTAATATGAATCCTGTAGAATTTGAAAAATATTGGGCAACTTTATCAAATAATAATAAACCAAATATTACTATTTTTAACAACGAAATAAATAACTAAAAACGGTCAACTCTAATCAGGGATGTTCATTCAGTGGGCAGTAAGCAGTGGCAGTTGGCAGTGGTGAGTGTTGCGTTGGGTGTTTGAAGATAGGAGTTTGTTGTGGGGTTTGATAGATAAGGATACTTATTCTTAAGGATAGTAATTGCATACAGTGTTTGCATTTTTAATTGTGTGAAATACCCTGAAGGCAATCTTGCTTATGCATCAACCCTATTTTTTTGTTTTAAAATATTGGTATAACCTGTTGTGCATTTTGATGAAATGCTGTCAATTTGAATGAATTTAACGATTGAAATGCCTGAAATTTGTAACGAGAAGAAGAATTTTAGTTACTAACCTAGTTCTCGATACAATTTTTTATCAAAAATCACACGAACTGACATTGTGGAATCCATCTTAAATTCAAAATTCAATATTTAAAATGTAAAACAAGTTGTTGTAATATGTTGATAATCAGCACTAAGAAAAGTAGCGGAGTAAAGTACTGTGTTTTTCGGAGAACTAGGCTGATTTTCGATAAAACTCCTTTTTGCTTTTTTTTAGTTTGCATAGAAAGTGGCTAGTTTTGTACTATATCTATGTAATTATGAGAGTATTTAAGAGTACCGTAGTTTTTGAGCGTGAGTTGGCTTTGTTTTTAGGCTGTCATATTAAAACGGCTAAAAAGTATTATCAACGCATGCGCGATCATTATCAAAAGGAGGCTCATGGGTTGTTGAGTTTGGAGGAAGTAGCTTCTTATTATCAGTTGCCTGTTGAGGTATTGCAAACCTTTGAACAATAAGACATGCGAAAGAAACCTCATGTTTTCGATCAGATATCCCCTTGGGATATTGCCTTGTATCGTGAGGTTTGTTATGAAACTGCTCGTAAAGAGTATAAAGTAATCCTGGAGTTTTATGAGCGTCCTGTTCGTTTTTTAACCTTTCGTGATTTGATCTGTTATTATGATCCAGCTGCAGAAAATGAGGAGTCTTTTTGGAAGCGGTATTTTTATTTGAAGGAGCGGAGTTAGGTTGTTTGTCAATCGTTGTTTGTTCATCGTTGTTCGTTTTTCGTTTCTCGCTTGGGCGAAATGACTTTGACTATGACCTTGATCACGACCTTGTATGTGTCCTTATTATTCAGAAATGACGAAGGGAAATCGTTATTTTTGAATTTATTAGGTATTCTAAACTATAAGATTGCTTCAATCGTACCTCTTTCGCAATGACGTTTGGTCTCCTTTGTTATTGCGAGGCACTAAGCAATCTCATCTTTTGGTTTTCTAAACTATAAGATTGCTTCAGTCGTTCCTCCTTCGCAATGACGTTTGGTCTCCTTTGTTATTGCGAGGCACTAAGCAATCTTATTGTTAGGTATTCTAAACTAAAAGATTGCTTCAATCGTACCTCTTTCGCAATGACGTTTGGTATTTAAAACTATAAGATTGTTTCACTCGTACCTTTTTCCAAATGACGTTTAATCTGTTTTAGTATACTTAGAATCTAATACCGACATACTTTTAATTTTCGTAGCAATTCAAATTGTATGGAATGGTAAGCGCCCAAAGAACGCAGTGGTCTGGGTGCGTGAATGGAAGACAATGTAGAATTCAAGAAAATTAAAATAAGTCTAGATTTTTTTGTTACTTTTTTCATCAATGGAAAAAAGTAAAAAGGAAATTAGTTGACTCCTTCAGCAAAGACGTATTGTTTTAAAATTTGAATTCTTACACGCCACAAAGATCATTTTTTGTAAATTCGCTAATATAAATGAATGGCATTTCAAAGGTCGCTATAAAGAACTATGTTTTTGATTAACACCCAGCGAACAGCGAACAACCAACAACGAACAACGAATAAAAACATGAAAAACTTTGCAATCATAGGCGCTGCAGGCTACATTGCCCCAAGACATTTAAAAGCTATTAAAGACACCAATAACAATCTATTATGTGCTCTAGATAAATTTGATAGTGTGGGTATTATGGATAGTTATTTTCCAAATGCTAACTTTTTTGTTGAATTTGAACGTTTTGATCGTCATATCGAAAAGTTACGAAGAAACGGAACGTTATTAGATTATGTAAGTATTTGTACTCCCAACTATTTACACGATGCTCATATCAGAATGGCCTTACGAAGTGGCGCAGATGCTATTTGCGAAAAACCTTTGGTATTGAATCCTTGGAATGTGGATGCACTCATGGATATAGAAAAAGAATCGGGTAAAAAAATACACACGATTTTGCAATTAAGACTGCACCCAAGTATCATTGCTTTAAAGAAAAAAATAGAAGCTGAAAATAATGATACAAAATATGATGTTGATTTAACTTACATCACTTCAAGAGGCAAATGGTACGATATTTCATGGAAAGGAGATGAAAGCAAATCCGGGGGTATCGCCACCAATATTGGTATCCATTTTTTTGATATGTTGGCTTGGTTGTTTGGAGCGGTGCAAGAAAATGTGGTGCATCTCAGAGAAAAAGATAAATCGGCTGGCTATTTAGAGTTTGAAAAAGCACGTGTCCGTTGGTTTTTATCGATTGATGACGATTCTTTGCCAGCACATATTAAAGCAACTGGACAGAGAACTTTTCGCTCCATTATCATTAATAATGAAGAACTCGAATTTAGTTCAGGTTTTACAGAATTACACACCCAAAGTTATCAACAAATCTTAAAAGGAAAAGGTTTTGGATTGGAAGATGCTATGGAATCCATAAAAATAGCGCAAAAGATTAGAAATAACGCAATAATCCAAAAAGGTGAAAAACACCCTTTTGTAATTAGGTAACAAGCTCTATATTTGCAAAAAAAAAGCAAGAAAAAAAAGGCGATCACCATTTTAGGATATTTCAATCCTATTCATAAAGAGTATTTAGAATACTTTAACAATGCTAAGGCGCTTGCTGATAAACTTTTCATAATGGTTAATAGCGATTTTCAAAGAGCTTTAAAAGGGGCTAAAGAATTCCAAAATGAAAATTAACGTTTGTTTATTTTACAAAATATAAAAGCAGTTGATAAAGCTATTTAGACTTTAATTGAAATAGTAAATAAAAAAAAACAAGTAATTGATTAATTAAATTACCAAAAGCTAGAAAAGAAATATGTGTGGAATAGTAGGATACTTAGGAACGCAGCAAGCTGCTCCCATCATTTTAAAAGGATTACAACGCTTAGAATACAGGGGCTATGACAGTGCAGGCCTCGTGTTGTACGATAATGCCAATTTTCAATTGTTTAAAACACAGGGTAAGGTAAAAGACCTGACACAATTGAACAATTTTGCCACTACAAAGCAAACGATAGGATTAGGACATACGCGTTGGGCGACACATGGTATACCCTCAGACGCCAATGCACATCCGCATTATTCCAATTCTGGTGACTTGGCATTGATACATAATGGAATCATTGAAAACTACGAGTCCATCAAAAAAGTATTACTTTCTAAAGGCTATCATTTTATATCGGATACCGATAGTGAAGTGTTGGTAAATCTTATTGAAGATGTTCAAAAAACACATCAGTGTAAATTGGGCAAAGCAGTTCAAATTGCATTGACCCAAGTTGTTGGGGCATTTGCCATTGCCGTAATAGATAAAAAACGTCAAAATGAGATGGTAGCGGCCAAACTAGGAAGTCCTTTGGCTATTGGTATTGGGAACAATGAGTTTTTTGTAGCAAGTGACGCCTCTCCATTCATTGAATACACCAACCAAGCCATTTATTTAGAAGATCATCAAATGGCGATTTTAATCAAAGGAGAAGTGCCCAGGCTTCGTTGGATCAAAGACGATGCAGTTTCGGAATACGACATCCACGAATTGGAGTTGAGTCTAGAGCAAATCGAAAAAGGGGGTTACGAACATTTTATGCTCAAAGAAATTTTTGAACAGCCCAATGCTATTACGAATGCCTTTCGAGGACGTTTGTTACCAGCACTCGAGATGATTAAAATGGAAGGCGTACAAAACAACCTGTCTAAATTTTTAGAGGCAAAACGCATTATCATTGTGGCTTGTGGTACTTCTTGGCACGCTGGCTTAGTAGCAGAATACATCATCGAAGAGTTGACACGCATGCCTGTAGAGGTTGAATATGCATCGGAGTTCAAATACCGAAATCCTATCATCACTCCCAAAGATGTGGTCATTGCCATTTCGCAATCTGGAGAAACAGCCGATACCTTAGCAGCCATCAAATTGGCTAAAGAAAAAGGGGCATTGGTATATGGGGTGTGCAATGTAGTGGGTTCTACCATTGCTCGCGAAACTCATGCAGGAGCTTATACGCATGCAGGTCCAGAAATAGGAGTGGCTTCTACGAAGGCATTCACCACACAAATTACCGTTCTCACGCTTGTTGCTTTGCATTTGGCAAAAGAAAAAGGAAGTTTAACAAAAACGGAATTCAATGAGTTGGTAAACGAATTAGAACAAATTCCTAAAAAAGTGGCAGAGGTGTTGCTAGTAAGTGAATCCATCAAAGAAATTGCAAAAGCCTATGCACATGTCACCAACTGTTTGTTTTTAGGGCGGGGTGTCAATTTTCCAGTAGCTTTGGAAGGAGCATTGAAATTGAAAGAAATTTCTTATATTCATGCTGAGGGCTATCCAGCAGCAGAAATGAAACACGGTCCTATTGCCCTTATAGACGAAAATATGCCTGTTATTGTCATTGCTATTAACAAAGGTTATTACGACAAGACTGTGAGCAATATCCAAGAAATCAAATCTCGAAAAGGAAAAATCATCGCCATTGTTACAAAAGGGGATGTGGTGGTGAAAGAGATCGCAGATCATGTGATTGAAATACCCGAAACCTTAGAGTGGTTAACACCCTTACTAACAACTATACCACTGCAACTCCTGTCTTACCATATGGCAGTATTGTTAGGGAAAAATGTAGATCAGCCAAGGAATTTGGCAAAATCGGTAACAGTGGAGTAAGCATTAAAATTGAAAAAATATAAGTTTATAAGCAAAGTACCACCTCAAAATATTATATTTGTCAATTCAAATTGCTTATTTTGAAAATTGCTTTTTATTAAAAAAAAACATCATATTGGAAACGAAAATTACAAGCAAAAAGATTTTAGTTACTGGAGGAGCCGGTTTTATCGGTTCTAACCTATGTGAAGAATTATTAAAACAAAATAACTTAGTTGTTTGTCTTGATAATTTTGCTACTGGGAAAAGAGAAAACATCACTCCTTTATTGGCACATAAAAACTTTACTTTTATAGAGGGAGATATCAGAAATTTGGAGGATTGTTTATTAGCAACAAAAGGTGTTGAGTATGTATTGCATCAAGCCGCTTTAGGTTCCGTACCAAGATCAATTAAAGACCCTATCACTTCTAATGATGTCAATGTCGGTGGTTTTTTAAACATGCTAGTGGCTTGTAGAGACAATAATGTAAAACGCTTTGTTTTCGCAGCAAGTTCTTCTACCTATGGGGACTCTGAAGCATTGCCAAAAGTAGAAGAGGTGATTGGAAAACCTTTATCTCCTTATGCGGTTACCAAATATGTAAATGAATTGTATGCAGATGTTTTTTCTAAAACCTATGGACTGGAAACCATTGGTCTCCGTTATTTTAATGTGTTTGGAAGAAAACAAGATCCAAATGGTGCTTATGCAGCCGTAATTCCGAAATTCGTAAGTCAGTTAATGAATTTAGAATCGCCAATCATTAATGGTGATGGAAACTACTCAAGAGATTTTACGTATATTGATAATGTAATACAAGCCAACTTATTGAGTTTAGTTGCAGGTAAAAAGGCTGTAAATACAGTGTATAATGTTGCTTATGGAGATCGTAATACTTTAAATGATTTAATGAGTTATTTAAAGGAATATTTATCAGAATACAATTCTAAAATTAAAGAGGTTACTGTTATTCATGGAGAAAACAGGGTTGGAGATATCCCGCATTCACACGCAAGTGTTGACAAGGCTAAAAAATTACTGAATTATAATCCGCAGTTTTCTTTAGAAGATGGATTAAAAGAAGCTGTGGATTGGTATTGGGGGAATCTTTAATGGTGAATAGTGGTTTGTGAATGGAGGTGTGTGAAGAGGGTTTTGTGAGTGGTGGTGCGTGATGAGTAGTGATTAATTATGAGAAATGAAAAAAAAGGAACTGATGATCTTAAGTTATAGAGATTTAAATGTTTGGCAAAATGGGATGGATTTGGTTGAAGATGTTTATAAATTTACTGCTATTTTTCCAAAAGAAGAAAAATATGGATTGACATCGCAAGTAAGAAGATGTGCAGTTTCTATACCCTCTAATATAGCTGAAGGATTTATGAGACAAAGTACTAAAGAATACATTCAGTTTTTGTATATTTCATTGGGTTCTTTAGGAGAATTAGATACACAGATGGAAATTGCCGTCAGATTAAGTTTTATGGAAGTGCAAAAAGATTTTAATGAAAAGACATTATTGGTTAGAAAACAATTATTCGGTTTGATTAAAAGCTTAAAAAATAAATTATAACAGACCACAAACTACCAATAAAAAATGGAAAAGAATTTAAAAAATAAAGACGTGACTACTCACACATCACCAAACCCAGATCACCAAACCCCAAACACCAAAACCCGTATTGCAGTAATTGGATTGGGCTACGTTGGTTTGCCACTAGCAAGATTATTTGCAACAAAATATCCAGTCATTGGTTTTGATATCAATGAAAAAAGGGTTGCCGAATTAATGTCAGGGACTGATTCAACATTAGAAGTGTCTGATGAAATTTTACAAGCTGTTTTGGTTGATACTTTAACAGATAAAAACGGATTACTTTGCTCTACTTCCATAGAAGATATCAAAGACTGCAACTATTATATTATTACAGTACCAACACCTGTGGATAAAAATAACAGACCAGTTTTAACGCCGTTAGTAAAAGCGAGTGAAACTGTGGGTAAGGTCTTAAAAAAGGATGATATCGTTATTTATGAATCTACAGTATATCCAGGGGCAACTGAGGAAGAATGTATTCCTGTCTTGGAAAGAGTTTCTAATTTAGTTTTTAACAAAGACTTTTTTGCAGGCTATTCTCCAGAAAGAATTAACCCTGGAGATAAAGAGCATACCGTAGAAAAAATATTAAAAGTTACTTCGGGTTCTACACCAGAAATTGGGTTAAAAGTAGACAAATTATACAAATCTGTAATTATTGCAGGTACGCATTTGGCACCGACGATTAAAGTGGCAGAAGCTGCTAAAGTAATCGAAAATTCACAACGAGATATTAATATTGCTTTTGTGAATGAATTGGCAAAGATATTTAATTTAATGGATATCAATACCCATGATGTATTAGCAGCAGCAGGAAGTAAATGGAACTTTTTACCTTTTAAACCTGGTTTGGTTGGTGGGCATTGTATTGGGGTAGATCCTTATTATTTAGCACAAAAGGCACAAGAATATGGCTACCATCCAGAAATTATTTTAGCAGGTAGAAGATTGAATGATAGTATGGGACAATATGTTGCTTCGGAAGTGATTAAATTGATGATTGCAAAAGATATACGAATCAAAAATGCAAAAATTTTAGTGTTGGGGATTACTTTTAAGGAAAATTGTCCGGATGTAAGAAATACCAAAGCTGTCGATGTAATTGCGGCTTTAAAAGAATACGGCACCAATGTGACAATCTATGATCCTTGGGCAAATGAAAATGAGGTTATGTATGAGTATGGGTTAAATTCTACGAAAATGTTACCTAATCAAAAATACGATGCTATTGTGTTAACGGTTTCACATACTCAATTTTTAAGTATTGATTTTTCGCAGATTAAAAATGAAAAATCGATTGTGTATGATGTAAAGAATATATTGCCTATTGGTGTTAAGAATAAAACACTTTAAGTTTTAAGCTACTAATTATGAAAAAGAAAAACTTAATCATATTTGGCACGAGACCAGAGGCTATTAAAATGGCACCTTTGGTGAACCAGTTTTTGGCAGACAAACGTTTTGAAACCAAAGTTTGTGTAACTGGTCAGCATAGAGAAATGTTAGATCAAGTGTTGGACTTTTTTAATATTATACCTGATTTTGATTTGAATTTAATGAAACCCAATCAAAATTTATTTAATTTAACAGGAGAGGTTATTTCAGGTTTAAAACCAATTCTTGAAGAATATCAACCGAATTTTGTGTATGTCCATGGAGATACTACAACAACAATGGCAGCGAGTATTGCTGGTTTTTATGCTGGAGCAAAAGTTTGCCATGTTGAAGCAGGTTTAAGAACAAATAATATGTTGTCTCCATTTCCAGAAGAAATGAATAGACAAGTTGCAGGAAGAGTTGCAACCTATCATTTTGCACCGACAATAAAATCTAAAGAAAATTTATTAATAGAAAATATTTCAGAAAAGAGTATTTTAGTTACCGGGAATACTGTGATTGATGCTTTGTTAGAGAGTTCTCATAGAGTAACAAATCTTAAAAACAAAGATGTTGTCGAATTAAAAGAAATCGTTGATTTTAATAAAAGAATTATACTGATTACTGGACATAGAAGAGAAAATCATGGGCAAGGTTTTATAAATATTTGTGCAGCACTAAAACAAATAGCAGTTAAAAATTTAGATGTGGAGATAGTGTATCCAGTGCATTTGAATCCAAACGTTTTGAAACCAGTTAACAATTTATTAAAAGATGTCCAAAATATTCATCTAGTAAAACCGCTTTCCTACCCTACATTTGTATGGTTAATGAATCAATCTTATTTGATTATTACAGATAGTGGAGGGGTTCAAGAAGAAGCACCAAGTCTAGGAAAACCAGTTTTGGTTATGAGAGATACTACTGAGAGACCTGAAGCTGTGGAAGTTGGAACTGTTATTTTAGTAGGAACAAATACCAACAAAATCATAAAAGAAACACAAGAATTATTAGATGATTCAAAAAAATATGATTCAATGAGTTCTTTACATAATCCTTATGGAGATGGAAAAGCGTGTGAACGAATCATTGAATTTATTGCAAACATATAATATGAAAAAAGTAGAAGTTGTTACCATAGGATTGGGTTATATCGGATTGCCTACATCGGCATTAATTGCACAAAATGGTATTCAAGTGCATGGCGTTGATGTGAATCAACATGTTGTGGATACCATAAACAAAGGAAAAATCCATATAGTTGAGCCAAGTTTGGATATTGCAGTCGAAGAGTCAGTAAAAAAAGGATTCTTAAGAGCAGATACAGAACCAGTAGAAGCGAATACGTATTTAATTGTAGTTCCAACGCCATTTAAAGGAAATCACGAGCCTGATATTTCTTATGTAGAAGCAGCTACTAAAAATATCATCCCATTTTTAAAAGAAGATGATTTGTATATTATAGAATCTACTTCTCCAATCGGGACTACAGAAAAAATGATGAACTTTATTTATACTGAAAGGCCTGAATTAAAAGACAAATTGAATATTGCTTATTGTCCAGAAAGAGTTTTGCCAGGGAATGTAATGCATGAATTGGTGTATAATGATCGTGTAATTGGTGGGGTTGATGAAAAATCAACTAAGAAAGCGTTAAGTTTCTATAAACTATTTGTAAAAGGAGAATTGCACGCCACTAATGCAAGAACAGCAGAAATGTGTAAATTAACTGAAAATTCATCACGAGATGTACAAATTGCATTCGCTAATGAATTGTCTTTAATTTGTGACAAAGCAGACATAGATGTTTGGGAGTTGATCAACTTAGCAAACAAACATCCAAGAGTAAATATATTGCAACCTGGTTGTGGTGTTGGAGGTCATTGCATTGCTGTAGATCCTTATTTTATAGTTTCTGACTACCCTATGGAGTCTAAAATTATAGGAACTGCAAGAGAGGTCAATAATTACAAATCGTTTTGGTGTGCAGAAAAAATACAAACTGAAAAATTAAAGTTTGAACTTGAGTATGGAAGGAAACCAAAAACAGCTTTGATGGGTTTAGCTTTTAAACCAAATATTGACGATTTAAGAGAATCTCCAGCAAAATATATAGCGCAAAAAGTTTTACAGAATGACAATAATGGAGAGTATTTTATTGTAGAGCCTAACATTCAAGAGCATAACGTTTATAAATTAACCAATTATATAGATGCAATTAAAAGAGCTGATATTATTGTATTTTTAGTAGCACATAAAGAATTTAAGGAAGCTAAAATTAACAGTGATAAAATAGTTTTAGATTTTTGTGGAATAAAAAAATAAAAAAAATGAACTTAAAAGATAAATCAATTCTTATAACTGGAGGAACAGGTTCTTTAGGTAAAGCTTTAACAAAGCATATTTTAACAACCTACCCTGATGTTAGGAGATTAGTTATTTTCTCTAGAGATGAACAAAAGCAATTTCAAATGGGGCAAGAATTTTCTAGCAAAGTGTACCCTCAAATAAGATACTTTATAGGTGATGTAAGAGATAAAGAAAGGCTTGTTAGGGCTTTTTCTGGGGTTGATTATGTCATTCATGCAGCTGCTATGAAACATGTTCATATTGCAGAATATAATCCTGATGAATGTATTAAAACTAATGTGGGAGGTGCGCAAAATGTTGTAGATGCTTGTTTAGAAACAAAAGTTGAAAGAATCGTTGCTTTATCTACTGATAAAGCTTGTGCTCCTATTAATTTATATGGTGCCACTAAATTAACTTCGGATAAATTATTTGTTGCTGCTAATAACATAAGAGGAAACAATCCAATTAAATTTTCTGTTGTTAGATATGGTAATGTTATGGGATCAAATGGATCAGTAATACCATTTTTTATGAAAATGAAAAAGAATGGAGTATTACCAATTACAAATCCAAATATGACAAGATTTAATATTTCTTTAGAAGGTGGTGTAGAAATGGTTATGCATGCATTAGAGCACGCTTGGGGAGGAGAAATATTTATACCAAAAATTCCATCATATAAAATTACTGATGTTGCTGAAGCAATAGCACCAGAGTGCAAACAAGAAATTATTGGAATAAGACCAGGGGAAAAAATACATGAAGAAATGATTACTTCATCAGATTCATTTTATACATATGATTTAGGCAAATATTATACAATATTACCAGCAACTCATAGATGGAAATTAGACGCATACAAAGAGCATTTTGGAGCTAAGCTTGTTAAGAATGGATTTTCTTACAATTCTGGTGAAAATACAGAATGGGAAACCGTCGATACATTAAAAGAGTTAATCAAAACTCATGTAATTATTGATTAACTTGTTTTATATGAAAGCAATAGCAATTATTCAAGCAAGAATGGGGAGTACTAGGCTAAAAGGTAAGTCATTAATGAAAATCTCAGAATATACGCTGTTAGAAACTGTAGTTCATTCTGTTAAAAGAAATAAATTTATAAATGATGTTGTCATTGCTACCACTAATTTAGAACAAGACGATGCCATTGAAAATCTGTGTATTCAAAAAAAAATAAAATGTTACAGAGGAGACTCAGAAGATGTTTTAAGCAGGTTTATTGAAATTGCGAAAAAGTATGATGATAATGATACGATTGTAAGAGTTACTGCAGACAATCCAATTAACAATCATATTGTATCAGAACAAATCTATAAAATACATATAGAGAATAATAATGATTATACCTTTATAAAAAGCTTATCACATACTGTCTATGAATTTATAAAGGTGAAATCACTACTAAGTTTACAGAACGTTGAAAAATTAGAAAGTGAAGATAAAGAACACGTTACAATCTATTTCAGAAAGGAAAGTGAAAAGTTTAAGGTTCAAGCCTTAAATCCTGAAAAATATAATATAAATTCAAAAAAAGACAAACTTCTTACTATCGACAGCCAAGAAGATTATAGTAGGTTTATGAATATAAAAAATTTCATTGATTTAGATAAGTCTATAGATTTTAATAAATTATATAAATTTTTATCAAACTAAAAATTATATGGGGATGAGAGTGCTAGTATTAGGGTCGACTTCTTGGTTAGGAAGTTTATTGCTTAATCAACTAAATAATTCTATTGATTCTATTACATTGGCATCAACAGTGTATAAAAATAAACTAGACTTTGATTTTGATATTAAACTTTATAAAGCCTCAAGTTTTGAAAGTTACAGAAAAATCGTCAAGGATTTTCAACCAGAAGTAATCGTTAATTTTCTAAGGGGTGAAGATCAAAACGGTTATCAAATTCATCAAGACGTAATCAAATATTCAGCATCAGTAAATGCTCATTACATATATGCTTCATCTGCTTTAGCTTTGGATGGCTACTCAAATATAGATCTAACAGAATCAATTTTGGCTAATGGGGTTAGCGAATATGGTATTTTTAAGACAAAGTGTGAAAAATTATTGTATGAATCCAATATTATGTGGACAATTTTACGATTTTCTTCATTACAAGGTTTTTGTAATCACAAATTTACCAGGAATGAAAATCTTTTAAGCAAACTTAAAAATAACGAAACTATTACAGTAGATACAGGAGTATTTCAAAATAGAATGATTGCAGATAAAATGATTTCTGGTGTAGTAAAGATAATTCAACAAAAAGTTGAAGGAATTATTCATTTTGGAACTACTGACTCTTCTGACGAAATAGATTTTTTAAGAAAACAAGCAAATATTTTTGGATATTCTAACGACCTTATTAAAGCAAGCAATATCAATAGAAAAGTTAATCTTAATTGCATCCCGGAAAAAATTATCCAATTATTTGGAGATGAATTCAGTGTTTCAGAGCAAGATACTTTAAATAAACTCTTAGAAATTAAAGAGTTTCAAAAATACAAAAAAAATGAGTTTTAAAATAGGTAATCACAATATAGGTATCAATCATCCTGTATATTTTATTGCAGATATTGCCTCAAATCACGGTGGTGATTTAGGTAAGGCAAAAGAATTAATTTATGCTAGTGCAGAATCAAGGGTTGACGCTATAAAAATGCAAAATTTTTCGGCACAAACCATAGTTTCCGATTATGGTTTTAAAAACCTAACTAATGTAAATACGCACCAAAGTAAATGGAAAACATCCGTTTTTGATTCTTATAAAGCTGCTTCAATTCCTTTCGAATGGACTCTAGAGCTTAAAGAATTAACAGAGAAATTAGGAATGGATTATTTTACATCTCCTTATTCTATGGAACTGGTTAAACTAGTAGAACCACATGTTTCAGCATTTAAGTTGGGTTCAGGTGATATTACTTGGCATGAAATCATTAAACTTATGGCTTCCTTAGAGAAGCCTTTGTTAATTGCAACTGGAGCAAGTACTTTAGAAGAAATTAAAAATTCAGTAGAAGTTGCCCTTTCTAAAACTCAGGATATAATTTTAATGCAATGCAATACGAATTATACAGCCAGACATGGTGAAGATAGTAGTGTAACACGCGAGCGTTTTTCAAATTTAAACCTTAGTGTTTTAAAAGCTTACAGTGAACTTTGGCCACAATTGCCATTAGGCTTGTCCGATCATACCCATGGAAGTTTAAGTGTTTTAGCAGCAGTTGGGTTATACAATTGTAGTGTTGTTGAAAAACATTTAACTTTTGACAGCTCGTTGGAAGGACAAGATCATCCTTTTTCAATGATGCCAAAAGAATGGTTAAAAATGGTTGAAGAAACAGAACAACTAAAGGCTAAATTAAAGGGAGTTAATTCATTTGAAGAAAGATTAAAAATAACGAGCCAAAATGTTGACAATACTGAATTCTTAAACCTATCCATTGGTAACGGAATTAAGAAAGTAGAAGACAATGAAAAAAATACAGTTATAGTGCAACGTAGAGCCATTCGAACAAGCAAAAACTTAGCAGTTGGCGATACAATAAGAGAAGAAGACTTAGTAGTTCTAAGACCTTGTCCAGTTGATGCTTTGCCTCCTTATAAAATGCAAGAAATAATAGGAAAAAAATTAACGAGAGCCATTGTTGAAGGAGATTATATTAAAGCTGTAGATATTAATTAAATGCTGTTATGATTTATAAAAACCCTTACATATTAAATTCAGATGAATATTACATTTGGGAAATCCTAATTCGAAATGATTTTGAAGCATTTTGTAAAATGGATTGGGAAATGATTCATAACGATTTTATAAAAGAAGGTTTTTTTGGTATTGATGGCAAATTATCAGCAAACAAATTAGATTGGTGTTTAACCTATGATTCGTTAGAAGCCTATAAAAACGATTGGATTAACCAAAGCAAAGAGTTTAATAAAAAAACCTTTGTAAGCAATCCGTTAGACGTTTTATATGCAACAACCAAATTGAGCAAAATAGAAATAGAAGCAAACATAGCACTAGTCCACAAAGTGTTTAATGGAGTATTTGAAGTTGCAAATGAAGAACCCATAAAACTAAACTGGATAAGTTTATTTATCTTACGTAAAGTGGAAGGAAATTGGAAAATAGCTAATTTTACAGGCTATCTTCCTAAATAATTTAAAAATGACAAGAAAATTAATTTTTAGAGCAGAAGTTAGCCAAACTATTGGTAGAGGTCATTTGTCAAGATGTCTCGCTATTGCAGATATGCTAAAAAACAGCTTTGACATTTCATTCGTTTTTTCACGTAGTGAAGAAGATTTTGCTTCAAAATTAATAAAAAACTATGCTTATTTTCTAATTGATAACGATACTGATTTACTTGATATTCTTAAAAAAGAAGACATCTTTTGGATAGATGGTTATCATTTTAGTGAAGAATGGAAAAAAGAAATACATAAACTTGTTGGAGAATTTATTGAAACAAATGACATACCATATGCAGCTGAAAATGTAGATGTAATTTTCAACCAAACACCAGGTTTAGAAAAAACACAATTTAAGGACACAAAAGCAGCTTTATATTTAGGTTTAGATTATGCATTACTTAGACAAAGCTTTTTAGAATCAGCCAAAAAAACAGCAAAAAACGAATCAGGAAATGGAGTTTTTATATGTTTTGGTGGAGCTGATACCTTTAAACTAGGAGAAAAATTTGTAGAAGAATTAGTGCAACGTAATTTTAAAGATCCAATTTATTGGGTAACAAATGCAGCTGCATTAGTAGAACAAAAAAACAATTCAAAAAATGTAACCATACTTTCCAACCTAAATGAAAAGGAAATGATTCACTACATGTCAATCGCTAAAGTGTTATTAATTCCATCAAGTGTTTTGAGTTTTGAAGCAATGGCCATAAGAAAACCAATTTTTACATGTTATTTTGTGGATAATCAAAAATTAATTAACAAAGGATTATTAAAACAAGAATTAGCGAACGGAGTTGGCTATATCGAAACAAAAAAAGATGTAGAAATTACAACGAATTCCTTTTTAGAATTTTACGAAAATACCTCATTGCATCTACAACAAATTAGAAAACAAACCGAATCATTGGATGGAAATTCCACTAATAGAATAAAAGAAATAATATATTTATAAAAGTATAGATGAAATTAAAATTTAAAGATCGTATTAAAATTTATTTTTTACCTAATATTATTAGAGGATTAACTTTTTTTGGTTTTTCTTATGAATATTTAGGAAAATTGTCTTTTTTAACAAATAGTGTTTTACTAGACCAATCAACCAAATTATCAAAAATAACTATTAATAAAAATAATAACCCCAAAAATATATATGTTCTTTTAATGCTTTCAGGAAGCAAGTTTCATCTGTATGTAGAATCTTTAATCGCTCTTGGATTAAAAAGTAAAGGGCATAATGTAGTTTTTGTAATTGATGATAATTCATTACCAATACATGAATTAAAAAAAATTAATAATGAAGAAAATTGGGATTACTTAGCTGAAAGAGATTTTATCTTTGCATCAAGGTTTTTGGAAAGAATGAAACTTAATTTTGTAAAGATCTCTAGTTTTCTAGAATCTAAAAAAGATATTACATATTTGAATAAGTATGATAGTATTTTGGAAGCAACACTATTAAAACAATATAAAGTAGGGGTGATAGACGAAACTTTACCTAATTATAAAGAAAAAACAGAATTAATAAAAAAATCAATCTCCATAACACATTTTTTAGCAGAAGAAATTGCTGAAATAAAACCAGATATAGTTATAATGAGTCATGGAATCTATAGTACTTGGGGACCACTTTTTAATGTCCTGAATGAATATGATTTACCAATACTTGTTCATGGAAGAGGTAAAAAGAGACACTCTCAAGTATTCAATTGGAATAAAACAGGTGATTCTTGGGATGTTTCTGATGAATGGGAAAAAGTTAAAAACAATGATTTAACAGAAAAAGAGTTAAAAGAAATAAATGCATATTTAGAATCTAGAATATCTCATAAAGATGATGTTTTTGTCTATAATTTTGGTAAACAAACAAATAAAAAAGAGACTATAAAATTTTTAGGTTTAGAAGATGATAAACCAATTTATACGCTTTTTACTAATGTTTTATGGGATGCAGCTAGTGCACAAAGAGAAATAGCATTTAACAATCCTGTAGAATGGGTGATAGAAACAATAGAATGGTTTAACAAACATCCAGAAAAACAATTAATTGTAAAAATACACCCAGCAGAGGTTGTTATAGGTACTAATATGCCTTTTTATGATATCATTGTAAAAAGAGTTGAGCTTAATAAAAACATAAGAGTTATTAAACCACAAGAGAAAGTTAATAGCTGGAGTATTTATGATATCAGCAACTTGGGTATTGTTCACACAACTACGGCAGGTATGGAAATGCCTTTAGTCAATAAGCCCTGTATAGTAGTTTCTAAGACGCATTATAGGTCTAAGGGTTTTACTATTGATGTGAACTCTAAAGAAGACTACTTTAAAACTTTAAATAGTTTTAACATAGATAATTATGATTTAGAAAAAAACAAAAAAGAAGCCATAAAATATGCTTACCTGTTATTTATAAGATATCAAGTTCCTTTTAACTTTTTCTTTGAAGAGGTTTCTACGGATATAAAAGGATTTAGACACACAGACTTAAACTTATATTTACTTGATAAAAATTATAACAAAATTTTAGAAAGTATATTAAATAAAAAACCAATTTTTAACGGTTAACAAATGAAAAAGAAAAAGATTTTGCTTTGGGGTTATATAGGGAGAAAAAATTTTGGTGATGACTTATTATTTGAAATAGCTTTAAAAAACCTTGAACATTTAGAAAATAAAGAAATTTTTGTTTTATTACCAAAAGAAATAGAAGCAAATTATCTTTCAAAAATTAACTCTGAATTAAATATAATAAAATATAATAAATCAATAGCAATTTTTGAATTTTTAAAATATCACAAAGTTTATTATATAGGAGGAGGTGTTTTTTTTGATTATAAAAAAAATATAGGTCTTGTTAATTTTTTTAAACGAAGATTTAGCAATTTCTTAAGATTTAATATTTCAAGATATTTTGGTACTGAATTTGCTGGAGTTGGGTTAGGCATTGGTCCATATTATTCTAAAAAGACTAAATCTATAAGTGCAAATATTTTAAAGAATTTTAGTTTAATTGGAGTAAGAGATGCTGAGTCATTAAAATATGCAAAAGAATTCAGGTTAAAAAATGTTTTTTTGGCAAATGATTTAAGTTTATTATTACATAAAGACTTGTTAAAGCTAAAAAAAACAGCAATTAAAATTGATAATAAAATATTGATATGCCCAAGAACTTACCCACATAAAAAAGATTTTGAAAAACATTTAGATATATTAAAAGAATTAACAGTTTATCTACAAAAAAAACTATATAATGTTGAATGGATTTTTCTACAGGAAGAAAATGAACTTTTAATTAAAGAACTAGAGGGGTTAAAAATTAAAACTAGAGTTTGGAATCCTGATGAAATGAAGCTTAGTGATTTTATGTCACATTTTGCATCAGCATCATTAGTGTTTACGAGTAGGATGCATGCAGTTTATATATCTAATATGCTAAAAACAAAAACAGTAGCCATTGATGTGCATCCAAAATTAGTTCACTCAAGTAAATTGTTTTATAGAAATCCTATTATTGTCAATCCTTTATCTGAATTGAAAATATATAAAGAAGCTATGAGGTCTGATAACCAGTATGATAACGAAGAGTTTATAAAAGATTATAAAAAAGTAGATGAAGTTAATTTTAAAATAATTAAATGGTTAAATGTTAAATGAAAACCATACTAAAACTTTTCTCACTAAAATTAGTTACTAGTATTTTAGGTGTTTTTTATACTGTATTACAAGTTCGCTACTTTGGTGCATCAAGAATTATTGAGGTATATTTCGCTGCTCAAAGTTTAGTATATTTAGTAACTTCAATTGTACAAAGTGGTCAACTATCTGAAGTTTTTTTACCAGAATATCATAAACTAAATTCTATAACAAAAGGTCTTGGATTTAAAGGGTTAAATGTAGTAATCAATAGGATGTTAATATGGGGTACTCTAATAATTTTAGGTGTTTTTTTATTTGCAGATATTTTTATTAATATTTTAGTACCTGGGTTTAGCTCTGAGGATAAAGAACAAGCAACTCTTATTTTTAGAATCTTGTTACCCTATCTTTATTTTCAAATTGTAAATTCTTTTTTTATAACTGTATTAAATGCAGAAAAAAAATTTGGTAGGGCAGAAATATTGGGTGTTACAAATACAATTGTAAATATTTTGTGTTTACTATTATTATATGAAATTTTTGGAATTTGGGCTTTAGTAATTTCATTGCTTTTAGGTAAAATTATAGAGTTTTTCTTTTATATTAATCAACTTTATAAAATAGGTTATAAATATTCTTTTGATTTTAAAATAGATGAATTTAATCATTTGTCTTTTTTTAAAACTATGGGAAGTACAATATTATACGTAGGTTCTACACAAATTTATTCAATTGTTCTTACAGCTGGTATGTCTTTTTTACCAGAAGGTACATTGGCAGTTTTTAGATACGTACAAAATTTAGCTGTTAAAGTAAAAGGATTATTTATTCAACCATTTATTACCATATTTTTTACTCAATATTCAAACTTATTAAAAAAATCAAAAAGCGTAACTTCTGAGTTCAAAAAAAATATACATAGTATTTTAAATGTCAATAGTATTTTAATTATTGGTACAATTTTACTTGGTTATGAAATATTAGACTTTATTTGGGGTGGTGATAAATTTGACGAAGAGAATTTGAATTTAGCATATATCTTTTTATTATTTAATACATTAGGTATCGTTTTTAGCAGTATTGGCAGTATTTATAGAAAAATGGCAGTTTCACATCATAAAGCAAAAAAACTCTATTCTCTTTGGGTTATCTCACAGTTATTGTCAGCGTTGTTTAGTTATTTTCTTATAAAATATTTTAAAGTAAATGGTTTATACTATATTATACCTATAAATGCTTTATTGATGGGTGTTGCTTCTTACATAGTATATCTAACAACCAAAAAACCTTTAAAATTTAATTTTTTTAATAAAAAAACTTTTGTTTTGTTTTTGTTTATTTTAGTTGCTTGCTTATTACGTTTTTTCATTGGAAAATCAAAAATTAGTTTTCAAGAAATCTATACAATTTTAACTTTAACCTTAGCAACTTTAATCCTTTGTTCTCTTCCATTATATTTAACATATAAAATATTTAGAAATGAAAAAAATATTAATTGAAGTATATAATGCCTTCTATGGTTTTGTTGATTATTTCATTAGAGTTTTTCTAATGTATATTCCATTCCATTTTTTTAGAAGCGTCATTATAAAAACTAAATTTAAAGCTGTGGGAGAAAAAACTAATTTCTTAATGGGTTTAGAATTTAGAAACTCTAAAAATATAAGTATTGGAAATAATTGTGTTGTAAACAAAAATGTGCTGTTAGATGGTAGAGGAGGTAAATTAAGTATTGGCAACAATGTAGATATTGCTCAAGAAACCAATATTTGGACTCTTGAACATGACGTACACGATGATTATCATGTTGATACGGGTTCAGATGTTATTATAGAGGATTATGTTTGGATTGCCTCACGTTGTACAATACTTCCTGGTGTAAAAATAGGGAAAGGTGCAGTAATAGCCAGTAATAGTGTTGTGACAAAGGATGTGCCAGAAATGGCGATTTTTGGAGGTATACCAGCAAAACAAATTGGGATAAGAAAAAGTAACTTAAAATATAATTTGGATTATAAACCTTGGTTTAAATGATTACTAAAATAGCTTGTTTACCTGTTGCAGGAAATCAGAATCCTTATCAATATTTAATGATTAAAGGGCTTAATGAATCTAATATAATAAATGCTTTTAACGGTTTTGATGATCGTTTTTTTGGTATTGTTAAAACTTGGAAAAAATACAAACCTAATTATATTCATTTCGATTGGATTCATAGTTACTACGTAAGAAGACAATTATGGATGACCATATTGCTACTCCCTCTATTTATTTTTCAAGTTTTGTTTATCAGGTATTGTACTAAAACAAAAATTGTTTGGACATTGCATAATATTATGCCTCATAATACAAGCAGTTATAAATTGAATAAATTTGTAAGATCTTTTTTTGCAAGAAATTGTTATTGGATTAGAGTTTTTTCTTCTTCAACTGCATTAAAAGCTTCAAAATTATTTAATATTAAACAAGAAAAATTTAGAACTGTACCAGAGGGTGATTATGTTTCTATATATCCAAATAAAATATCAACAGGCGAGGCAAGAAATTATTTTAAGTTAAATAAAAAGGATAAAGTTTTTTTATATTTAGGTTTTATAAGACCTTATAAAGGTTTGGGCAAATTAATAGAAATATTTAATAATTTAGACATTCAAAACTCTAAGTTGATTATTGCAGGTTTAGCAAGAGATAAGGTTTATTTAGACGATTTAAAAAATAAAATAAAGCGGCTAGATAATAAAAAAATTATGCTTAAGAATGTTTTTATTCCTGAAAACGACCTGCAAATTTATTATAATGCTTCTGATGTTGTAATATTACCCTTTAGTAATGTTGAGAATTCAGGTTCAGTTATTATGGCCATGGGGTTTTCTAAACTGATTGTTGCACCTAGAATTGGAGTTTTAAATGAAAGGTTAAAAAATCAAAAAGAATATTTATATAAAGATTTGGCAACTACTATTAAAAAAGTTATAAGTATATCTAAAGATCAATTAAAAGAAATAGGAAAAAAAAATAAAGAAAGCTTACAAAAATACAAATGGTCTGATTTTCAAAAACAATTTTTAAATGATAAATAAGAATGCGTTTATAACTTCTACAATGTTTTCAAGATCAAATGGTCCTGCTAATTTCGCTATGAACTTATATTCAGATCAAACAACAAATTCTTGCTTGCATTTTTTTACACCTGACGCAATCAAGTCAGACCAACAACTCACAAAAGTAAACTTAAAATTTGCTTCAACATTTAAGGTATTAGCGATGATTCTGGCAGCTTTAGACTTTTATATTGTTTTAAGAAAAAACAATTTTACAACTGTTGTATGGAATTCTAGTATATTTCCTTGGCTCTCAATTTTTATGTTAAAAAAACAAAAACATATTGTTTTTGTAAATGATAGTTTAAGTATAGATGCAAAGTTTGAGTTTAATTATAGAGCTATAAGATTACTTATTTTTAAACAAATTGAAAAATATAACATTAAAAACTCCTATAAAGTAATTTCTAATTCAGAAATTATAAAAGAAAAAATAGTTAAAAAATACAACATTAATCCTAATAAAATAAACACATTGTTTAAGGGTATTAATTTAAATGATTTCAACACTTTAAAATCTAATTTTGAAATTGATACGAATAAAAATATTACAGTAACATTTGTAAAGTCAGATCCCGTTGTTGGTGGTTTAATGTTACTCTGCAAATCATTAGCACTACTGGAGTATAAATTTAATTTAAATGTTATAGGGCCAAGCTGTTTGAATGATCAATATAAAAATTTTACAAATATTCATATCAATCTTTTAGGTAAATTGAAGAAAGAAGATGTTTGCAAATATATGGTAGGTTCAGATTTTTTTATGGTTCCGTGTCTTAAAGAAGCTTTTGGACAAGCAAACATTGAGGCTTTATACCTACAAACACCAACGCTAATTTTACCTACAGAATATCAAAAAAAAATACATAAAAGTTCTTATTGTTACTTTACAACAGGCTATACTTCTGAAAAAATCTCGGAGTCGATTAATTATTTAATCAAACAACCCTCTAGTAAAAGAGAGAAAAAAGCTAAGCTAGCTCATCAAACTGTTTTAAAAAATTATTCATTTGATGCAACAAAACTAAAATTTATAGAAATTATTAATGATTGATTTAATTTTAAAAGATAAGACATATTCCAAAAATCAAAAGAATTTATTTTTAATTTTTTTAATTATTTGTTGGTTAAACTTTGGTAATTATTCTTGGCTTTATTATACATGGAATGGGGTACCTACTAGTAATCCTATATTTGCTGCTATAAGAAATTCACGCGTAATATTACCGATTATAATTTTTTTATATTTTTTTCAAATAAACGCATGGAAAAATAAAGTAACTAAAATAATTAAAGAGAATTTTTTTATATACCTTTTGATATTAGTTTATTTTTTCAATTTAATAATTAGTGAAGAATTTTTTTCTTCATTAGTCTACTCGATTTGGCTTTTGTTTTCTGTGCTTATCCTGCATTTAACTGTAAACGAGGTAAAAAAAGATATTCATCTTATAAAATTATTGAAGTATGGTTCTTTTATTACAATTATATTAGTGATTCCTTCTATACCTTATCTATTTGTTAATAATGAAGCTTCTTTTTTTTCTTCAAAAAATTACTATGCTTATCCTTTAGTTATATATATTATATGTGAATTTTATATATTTATTAAATCAAAAGTTATAAATTACAAGCTCTATAGATGGTTAATTATGGTGTTGCTTTTTACAGCAATATTAATGTCGGGTAGAAGAATGCCATTAGTTGCAGCATTATTGAGTTTATTATTTTATTTATACACAACAAATAAAATAACTTTTTTTATTATTGCAGCTCTTTCATTTTTATTAGTGCCATTTTTGTTAACTTCTAATATTTTCGGTTTCACTATAGAAGATTCATTAACCTATAAACGTATCAATAGGGTTTTTGAAAATGAAGATAATTTAGATTCATCGTATAATGAACGACAGTTTGTATGGGAATATTATATTAAATCTTACAAAGACTCTCCAATAATTGGAAATGGATATAATACAAGTTCGTCGAACCTTTCAAGATATTATTCTGGAGAGCTAGAAGAGCTTTCTTATCATAACAGTTACTTACAAATATTAGTCGAATCTGGTGCACTTGGGTTTTTATTTTTTTTATTTTATTTATTTCAAGTCTTTTTTAATTTTTTTAAAAACAAACAATATACTTTATTACCTATATTAATAACTGTTTTGATAATTAATTGGGTTGAATCAAATTTTTTACCGGGTCAAGTATTATTTGTTTTATCATTTAGTATTTTTGCTTTAATTCAAAAAAGACAATGAAAAAGATAGTAGTACTTTTGCCTTATGCCAACCCTCATGTTTTAGGCTGGATAAAAGAGCTCTTTAATGTTAATGTAGAGTTGAAAATTTACTGTATTAGAAGTGTTAAACATTATAGAACTGGATATTTTTCAAAAGTTGATGAATATGAATATGTTTATTACCTTTTTAAAAATAAAAACTTATACAGTCAATTTTTAAAAGATTTAAAAAATACAAATATTTATGTTACTTTAGGGATATTTGAAAAAGTTTTTTTGAGATCATTACTTAAATTTGATGGGAAATTATATATTTTAAGTGAACCGTTTAACCCTATAAGTTCAAAAAAAAATGTCCTATTTAGAAAGTTGATATCTTTTTATATACGAGTTACCATTAAAAACATAAATTTTTTATGCATTGGTGGTAAAGATGTGAAAAAATATTACTATTCTCTAGGGTTTAAAAAAAGTCAATATTACAATTTTGGATATTTTCCTAAAAATAAGGCTTTGAAAATTGTTACTAATAGCAGTACAATAAAATTTATTTTTGTTGGACAGTTGATAAAAAGAAAAGGTGTATCAGTTTTAATCAATGCTTTAAATTATTTAAATAGTATTTATAAAAATGACTCATGGACGTTTACAATAATTGGAAACGGTAATTTAAAAGAATATTTACTGGGAGAATTAAAAATGATTAATAATAAAAATATTATTTTTAAAGGATTAATAAATGATAATTCAAAGTTAGAAGAATATTATAGTGATTCAGATATTTTATTTGTTCCTTCAGTTTTTGATGGATGGGGTGCAGTTGTAAATGAGGCTTTGTCAAAAAATCTTGCAATACTTTCTTCTGATATGGTATATTCTTCTAGAAGTCTAGTTAAACAAGGCGTTAATGGTTTTGTCTTTAATAATAATAATTTAAAGGAGATGACAAATTACATAGATTATTTTTTTATTAATAAACATAAGGTTTTAGATTTTAAGAAGAGCTCTGGGATTATTTATAAAGAATGGAATCCAAATAATGCAGCTCAAAGTTTTTTAAAGTTAATTGAAGTTAGAAAAAATGATAATAATGAAAGATTATTAATGAGACTATGAACCCTGCAATAATTATATATAGAGTCGGTAACTTCTTCTATCGAAAAAAAATGACAACTGTTTCTAAGCTATTTACTTACGTTAATAGGTTGCTTTTTGCTGTTTGGTTGCCTTCATCTGCAACTATTGGTAAAAATTTCACTTTAGGCTATGGTGGTTTGGGTGTGGTAATACATTCTGATACAAAAATTGGTAATAATTCCCAAGTAAATCAAAATGTTACAATAGGAAGGAATTTTGGAGATTCAACTGTTCCATCAATAGGCAATGATGTTTATGTAGGTGCAGGTTCTGTAATTTTTGGAGAAATTACCATTGGTGATAATGTGATTATTGGTGCAA
The DNA here is from genome assembly GCF_000687935.1 of Polaribacter sp. Hel_I_88. Taxonomy (NCBI): domain Bacteria; kingdom Pseudomonadati; phylum Bacteroidota; class Flavobacteriia; order Flavobacteriales; family Flavobacteriaceae; genus Polaribacter; species Polaribacter sp. Hel_I_88. Next base: position 2,231,645 of record NZ_JHZZ01000001.1, read on the forward strand.
ATAGTCTAATAAACAAGGATATACCTGCTAATACTACTGTAGCTGGTAATCCATTTGTCATCATAAAAGAAAATAGAAAAAGAAAATATTTTGAATATAATTAATATTTTTCTTTTTTTAAATACAATAAAGTATTTAAAAACAAAGCAGTTACTTTATAGGATACTCTATATGGTAAAGTTTCGTTTTTTTAAAAAAATATATGTTTATGATTACGAAACCAATATTGAACCTTTAACGTGGCTAGGGGGGATTAAAAAAAATACAAGTTACTTAGGTAAATTTGAATTTTGTTTTCTAAATATTACCCATAAATTTGAAGATAAAATCGATTGGAATTATGATAGTTACGGAAAACTATGGACGTATAATCTAAACTATTTCGACTTTTTAAATCAATCTTATATAAAACATTCTGAAGCATTAATGCTAATGTACAATTATGTGGAGAGTACTCAAGAACTAAATGATGGCATAGAACCCTATCCAATATCACTTCGCTGTATCAACTGGATTAAATATCTATCCAAAGAAAATATAAAAGATAATGCGATTAATAAATCATTGTACAATCAATATTTAAGACTGTTAGATAGTTTAGAATACCATATTTTAGGAAATCACTTATTAGAAAATGGACTCTCACTATTATTTGGAGCATACTATTTTAAAAACGATGTTTTTTATGCTAAAGCAAAGTATATTATTGAGTGTGAATTAGAAGAACAAATCAATAATGATGGAGGTCATTTTGAGCTTTCACCAATGTACCATCAGATTATTTTAGATCGCCTTTTAGATTGTATTTCTTTAGTCAAAGAAAATCCGTGGAAAGAGAATTTTGAATTACTAACTCTGATGAAATTCAAAGCCACTGAAATGTTGAGCTGGTTAACAGAAGTTACTTTTAAGGATGATACCATTCCAATGGTAAACGATAGCGCATTTGGAATTGCACCAAATACATCTTCTCTAGTGAAATATGGAAAAGAGCTTAAAATATTTCCTCTCAAAACGCAACTTTCAGATTCTGGATATCGAAAATTTACAAGTGATTCTTATGAATTATTTGCCGATGTTGGAGAAGTTGGTCCAACATATCAACCAGGACATGCACATGCCGATACCTTCAGTTTTATATTACAAACAAACAAACCTTTTATTATAGATACAGGTTTGTCAACATACAATATGGGGGAAGTTAGAGAAAAAGAAAGATCTACCTTATATCATAATACAGTAACTATTAACGATGAAAACTCTTCAAAGGTTTGGGCAGGATTTAGAGTTGCAAATAGAGCAAATGTAACGATTGAAAAAGATGAAAAAAATGAATTAATAGCTTCGCATAATGGTTACAAAAGCAAAGGCGTTAAACACAAAAGGAGTTTTGGCATTGGTGTATCTGAAGTTTTGATTAATGATTTCATTAACAAAGACATTGAGGCACAAGCGCACTTCCACTTTCATCCAGATTGTAAATTAGAGGTAAATTTGTCAAAGTGTGAAGTAAAAGCTGATGGTATTACAGTTACTTTTTTCGGCTCTAATCATATAAAACAAAATACATATCAATATGCCCTAGGTTATAACAATAGGCTTGAGGCTGATAAGATTACAGTTACATTTAGAAACTCATTAGAAACCAAAATTAAAATAGAAGTTTAATGACCATAGTATATTTTTATCAGTATTTTACAACACCTAAAGGTTCTTACGGTACTCGTGTTTATGAGTTTACCAAAAAGTGGGTAGAAAAAGGACACAATGTAATTGTGGTAACTAGCGTATATGCAAAATCAGATATTAGAGCAACAAAGTTTTTAGAAACACAAAAAGTTGACGGAATTACATTAAAGATTATCAATGTTACCATAGATAACAAACAACCTTTTTTAAAAAGAATTTATACATTTTTAGTTTACAGTTTTTTCTCCATTTATTATGCATTCACATTAAAATGCGATTTAGTAATATCTAGTTCAGGACCCATCACAGTAGGACTTCCTGGATTGATTGCCAAGATATTTAGAAGAAAAAAATTTGTCTTTGAAGTAAGAGATTTATGGCCAGAAGGACCGATAGAATTAGGAGTTTTAAAAAATAAATTCATTCAAAAGATGTCTTATTCTTTTGAAAAGAAATGTTATCAAAACTCAAGTTTAGTTGTCGCACTTTCACCAGGAATGAAATCAAACATTACAGATAGGTTTCCAGAAACAAATGCAATTTCTGTAACAAATTCGGCAAATATAGAACTCTTCTCATCTCCCAAAGAAGAAATAACACATCCTCAACTTATTGGGAAAAAGTTTGCGATTTATAGTGGTAATATCGGTTTAGTAAACAATTCTGAATTGCTTTACAGAGCAGCAAAGAAGTTAAAAGAACATGGAAGAGATGATATTGTGATTGTCTTAATTGGTGATGGACAACAGAAAGAAGAAATTATGAAGAAGTCGGAAGGATTAGATACGATTCTTTTCTTAGGATTGATGCCAAAAGTTGAATTAGTGAATTATGTAAAAAATGCTTTAGTTTCTTTAATTCCTTTAGATGACACTCCTATGTTGTCTACATCTTCACCAAACAAATTATTTGAAAGTATGGCGGCCTCAGTTCCTGTTATTCAAACAACTACAGGGTGGATTAAAGAAATGCTTGATGAAAGTAAAGCTGGTTTTACGGTTAGCCCAACTGATGAGAATGAATTAGTAGATAAATTAATATTTTTAGCAGATAATAAAGCCGTAAGAAATAATATAGGGAGTAGAGGTTTCGAATTTGCTAAAAAAAATTATGATAAGGATCTTTTATCCTTAAGGATGATAACAGCTTTAGAACAAACCCTAGAAAGCAAGTAATGATGGATTATATATTGATTTTTATTATTATATTTTTTTTAGCTTTTTATTATAAAAAAATAGCCTTAAAATTTAACATTATTGATAGTCCTAATCATAGATCTTCTCACACAAAACCCACCATAAGAGGTGGGGGGGTTATTTTTACAGTCGCAATTTTATTGTTTTATTTTTTCAATAATTTTCAATATCCTTTTTTTGTTTTTGGAGTTTTGATGGCATCCATTATTAGTTTTTTAGATGACATCTATACGTTACCTTCAAAAATTCGATTTCCAATTCAGATGTTAGCAGTTTTTCTAATTTTATTGGAGGTTGGATTGCCTTTTAGCCCAATATACATTTTTGTATTTAGCTTATTCTTTGGAGTGGGTATTGTGAATATGTTCAACTTTATGGATGGCATTAATGGAATTACAGGTTTGTATAGCTTGGCTACTTTGTCAGGGCTATACCTTATAAATGCTCAAGAACAACTCATCAATTCAGATTTGATCATATATACAGCTATTTCCTTACTTATTTTTGGTTTTTATAATTTTAGAAAAAAAGCACTCTTTTTTGCAGGCGATATTGGAAGCATCACTATTGGCATGTTATTATTTTTTATAGGGCTGTATTTTACCTATGTTTTAGCATCTCCTTTAATTTTATGTACAGTAATCGTATATGGTGCAGATGCAACAATTACTTTGTTATATAGAAAACTATGTACCAAAGAAAGTGTGTTTGACCCTCACAGGCACCACATCTATCAAAAATTAGTTCATATCAAAAAAATAGCGCATTTAAAAGTAGCTTTAGGATATGTTATAATTCAGATGTTGATAAATGTAATTGTATTGAAGTCTTACAGGTTAGCTTTGCAAACCCAACTTTTTATCTTTATTGGATTGGTATTTTTATTTGTTGTAAGCTATATTTTTTTATTTTATAAATTAGAAAAAGCTAAGAAGGATAACTGCCAATAAAATGAAAATAATTTATTGTAATTTAGCAAAAATTAAATCTATATGTTAAGAAGTTTTTTTTTAAAAACCTTAAATAAATACGCCTCTAGATGGTTGGTATTAGGAATCGATGTGTTGCTAGTATGCTTTTCTTTTTTACTAGCCTATATCATTCGTTTTAACATCACATTTAATTTTAATACGGATCAATTTCTAGTGCAAATTCCGATTATTATCATAGTGGCTTTGGGTAGTTTTTTAATGGTGGGCTCTTATAAAGGAATCGTAAGACATACGGGTACCAAAGATGCTTTTAATGTGTTTTTAGGCATCACCATTTATGTGTTATTACTAACGTTTATTGTCATTATCAATCAGTTATTCAAACTCAGTAGTTTTACCATACCTATTTCTATCATTGTCATTCATTATTTTGTTTCGGTTTTTATCCTCATCATTAGTCGCTATGTGTTTAAGGCATTTTATGATGTGATTTCTACAGAATTGAATACCATCAGAAATGTGTTGATTTTTGGGGCTGGAGAAGCAGGTATTATTACTTATGGTGCCTTAAGTAGAGATAAAAAATACAATTATGATATTTTAGGATTTATCGATGATGATGCGAATAAAATTAATAAAAAAATTGACCGCATTAAAATTTATGATTTTTCGAAAATTGATCAAGATTTTGTCAAGAAGTATGATTTAAGTGAAGTGATTATTTCTACGCAAAAAATAAGACCATCTCGTTTATTGGAGATTACAGATAAATTGTTATCCTTAGCCGTTGAAATAAAAATTGTACCTCCTTTGGTAACTTGGATTGATGGAGATTTACAGGCAAATCAAATCAAACAAGTAAATATTGATGATTTATTGAACCGCCAACAAATTTTAATCGACAATCCTATTGTTAAAAAAGAAGTCACGGATAAAGTAGTGCTAGTCACAGGAGCAGCAGGGTCTATTGGAAGCGAACTCTCGAGACAATTAGCCTCTTATAATTTGCAGCATCTGGTGTTGGTAGACCAAGCAGAATCTGCCTTGTATGATTTGCAACAAGAATTGCAGCAAAAAGGAATCACCGGGTTTACGGCTTTGGTGGCAGATGTTCGAGATACAAAAAGAATGCGAGAAATATTCAAGGAATTGCAACCTCAAAAAGTCTTTCATGCAGCTGCCTACAAACATGTGCCTTTAATGGAAGACAGTCCGTATGAAGCGATTAAAATTAATATCTTTGGTACCAAAAATATTGCAGATTTAGCGATTAAATACAAAGTAGAGCGTTTTGTGATGGTCTCTACAGATAAGGCTGTGAATCCTACCAATGTGATGGGGGCTACCAAAAGAGTGGCAGAAATGTACATAAGTTGTTTGAGTAAACAACAAAAGAAAACAAAATTTACTACCACGCGTTTTGGCAATGTGTTAGGCTCTAATGGTTCGGTAATTCCGTTATTTAAAAAACAAATCGAACATGGTGGCCCACTAACGGTGACGCATAAAGAGATTACCCGTTATTTTATGACCATTCCAGAAGCCTGCAGATTGGTGTTGGAGGCCGGAACTATGGGGAAGGGAGGAGAGATTTATATTTTTGACATGGGCGAATCTGTTAAAATTTATGAAATGGCAAAAAGAATGATTTCTTTATCGGGTTTGCGATACCCAGAAGACATAGCTATTAAAATCACGGGCTTGCGCCCAGGAGAGAAATTGTATGAGGAATTGTTAGCAACAGGAGAAGACACCATAAAAACCTATCATGAGAAAATTATGATTGCTAAAACTCAAAAAATTAATGACAGCACTATTTTAGCATTGATAGAAGAATTGGCTTCACAAAAAAATAAATTATCGAGTTCAGAAATCGTAAGTAAATTAAAAGCGTTGGTGCCAGAATACATCTCTAACAACTCAACATTTGAAAAATTAGACAAAGTTCTTTAAACTTAAAAATTTTACAGTATTTTCGCAAAAAAAATAAATATGAATACAACCTTTAAAAATTTTTTTTTTATTTCTGTTAGTATTGTACTCCTTTCTAACTGTGTTTCGAAAAAAGATATTGTGTATTTTCAGTTTGATGAAATAGATCAGTCTAAAGTTTCTAACAAATACCTGACTTTTTTTAAACCAGATGACTTGTTAGAAATCACCATTTCAGCAAAAGATGTGGATGCCGTAAGACCCTTTAACTTATCAGCGGTTACCTATTCCACCTCATCAAATTCAGCCATAGGAGTTGCTCAAAAGCAAACCTATTTAATTGATGCGGATGGTGAAGTAGAGATTCCTATTTTAGGGAAGATTAAATTGGGCGGTTTGACCAGAGAAAATGGCATCGCCCTTTTAAAAGAAAAATTATCTCCTGATTATATCATCAATCCTCATATCAATATTCGGATTGTTAATTTTAAAATATCTGTGTTAGGGGATGTTGCAATGCCTGGCAATTATGTAATTCCGAACGAGCGTATCACCATCATCGATGCAATTGGTTTGGCAGGAGATTTAAATATTTCTGGGAACAGAGAAAATGTGTTGGTGATTCGTGAAGAAAATGGTATGAAAGTGAAATACAGGATTAATTTGTTATCCAACGATACCTTTATTTCTCCTGTGTATTATTTACAACAAAATGATGTGGTGATTGTGGAACAAAATTATGCAAAGATCCAATCTGCTTCCGCTAATACAAATACAGGTTTATTTATATCCTTAACTGCTGTTTTAATAGGATTATTAAACATACTAACAAGATAAAATGGAAGCATCTAAAGAGAATTTTATTGCGAACCAGCATACAGATACGGACACAATTAATATAAGAGAAGAGTTAGAAAAGTATGTCATCAATTGGAAGTGGTTTCTTTTAGCAATACTTATTGCTTTATCAGGCGCTTTTATCTATTTAAGATATACCATCCCTACGTATACGGCCACTACTTCTATTTTGATAAAAGATAATCAAAAATCAGGCATATCCTCGGAATTGGCTGCTTTTGAAGATTTAGGAATTATTGGAGGTGGGTCTTCTAATAATCCAGAAAACGAAATTGAAATCTTAAAATCCAGAAAAATAATTGGTAAAGTTGTTGATGAACTTGATTTAGAAATTTCTTATTTCACAGAAGGTAGGGTAAAGAAAAGTGAAGTGTATACAAGCAAGCCTTTAGCAATAACGTTTGTAAGTAAAATACCTTCGTATGCTGCAAAGGATACTATGTTTATCATTACGATTGTAGACAATGAAAAAATTGAATTTCGAACCCTTGAAGATGAAGTAACATCCGTATCTAATTTTAATGAACTCCATGAGAGTTCTTTTGGTATTTTTAAAGTACTACCTAATGCAGGTTCTAGAGATGATTTGAAGGGAACAAAAGTAACTGTTGTAATAAGTAAAAGGGATCGTGTTATTGATCGTTACAAAAACAGAATACAAATCAATTCCACAAATAAAAATTCGAGTGTCTTAAATTTAAGCTTAACAGATGTTTCAAAAGACAAAGCCGAAGACATTTTAAATGAATTAGTAGCGCAATACAATACGGATGCGATTAATGATAAAAATGAAGTTTCTAAAAAGACAAAAGATTTTATTGAAGATCGTTTGCAAAGTGTAGGAGTCGATTTGTCCTCCATACAAGACGATGTAAAAGACTATAAGACAAAATTTGGCATCACAGGGTTATCGACTGAAGGGGAAATGATTTTACAAGAAATCTCTGAAAATAAAGCGAGCATTATTGAGTTGAAAAATCAATTAAGTTTAGCAGCTTGGATAGAAGGAAAGTTAAGTAAAGGTACCAAAGATAATGACGTATTGCCTGCCAATGTAGGGTTTTCGGATCCTATTATTTCTGAAGCTATTGAAAATTATAACACCTTAATTTTAAGGTTGAATCGATTTAATGATATTGCAGGTCGTAAAAACCCTGAGTTGATCGATTTACAACAGCAAATTGAAACGGTAAAAGCGACATTACTGGCCAATATTAGTAATGTGAAAACTTCGTTTCAATTGCAGTTAAATGCATTGAATAAACAAGCTGCAAAAGTGAATTCAGAAGTATCTTTGATTCCCACTATTGAAAGAGGGATGATTGATATTGAACGACAAAAAATTATTTATGCTGAATTGTTTTCCTATTTATTAAAGAAAAAGGAAGAAACCGCGATTTCTTTGGCAGTAACAGTTCCGAATGCCAAGATTATAGATTATGCTTATGGCAATGGAGTGCCAGTATCACCCAAAAAGAACATTATCTATTTAGCAGCATTGTTGATTGGTCTTATTGTTCCGTTCGGCGTTATTTATATTAAAAATCTATTAGACACAAAAATACATTCTAGAAAAGATATAGAAGAGTTAACGACGATTCCTTTTTTAGGCGATGTGCCACATTCTGATACGGATGAGAAAATTGTCATTAGTAATGATTCAAGAACGAGTACTGCAGAAGCTTTCCGATTGATCAGAACCAATTTAGATTTTATGTTGCCCAATTTTGAGAGTGGTTTAGGGAAAACAATCTTTATCACTTCTACTACCAGTGGAGAAGGGAAATCTTTTATCTCGATTAATTTAGCGGCAGCCTTATCGTTGTCCAACAAAAAAGTACTATTAATGGGGGTGGATTTAAGAGCGCCTAAAGTCACCGAATATTTAGGGATTCCAGAACGTAAAGGAATTACCAACTATATTACCAATGAATCTTTAACTGCGAAAGATATTACATTTTCAATCCCAGAAATAAAAGGCTTGGATATTATTGCTTCTGGAGTGATCCCTCCAAATCCTGCTGAATTATTGCTTGGAGACAGAATTAAGCAGTTATTTGAGCAAGTAAAAAAGGAATATGATTTTATCATTGTAGATACAGCGCCTGTAAATTTAGTAACCGATACTTTCTTAGTCGCTAAATACGCAGATATGACCTTATATGTGTCTAGAGCGAATTACCTAGACAAAAGAATGCTAAAAGTTGCGCAGAACCTCTATAATGAGAAGAAGTTACAAAATATGGCGATTGTGCTCAATGATACTGATATGACGAGAGGTTATGGCTATGGTTATGGCTATGGCTATGGGTATGGTTATGGGTATACGGATGTTGTAAAGAAACCTTGGTATAAAAGGATATTTTAAGGAAATTTAGTTTTTTATTATAGCGAAGGCTATGAATTTAAAAAGATTAGTTGAATTTATCCCGATTATTATCGGGATTTTTTTTTGAAATCAAAAGAAATGAGTTTTTATTTCTAGGAGGTACGATTGAAGCGATCTGTATGGCGTAAAATTGACGTCATTGCGAGGAGGTACGACGTGGCAATCTGTAGGTTTAATTTTCGAGTTTTCATTAACAGATTACTTCGTCCTACCGTCTTTATAAAGACGTATAGCTGTTTTTTATTTTCTTTACTTTTTTCCATTGATGACCCTTCGACTTCGCTCAGGATTATAATAACAAAAAAATCTAGACTTATTTTAATTTACTTGAATTCTACAAGCTATTACACTATCGTGTCCAGACCGTTTCACTGTGTTGCACTCTTTGAACACCTAGCCGTTTCATAGTTTTTGAATTGCTACGAAAATGAAAAGTATGTCGGGTTTAGAGTTATATTTATATTAGTTAATTGAATAATAAAGGTTGGTTACGTATAAAAATAGAATAAACGTCATTGCGAAGGAGGTACGACGTGGCAATCTTTTAGTGAAGAAAGCCTATTAATTTTTTACATTAACTAGTTAAAAGTATATTTTTTCTTTTCTCTATTTTTCTTTTCCATTGATGAAAAGAAACAAAAATCTAGACTTGAACTTTCAGCGGTCAAAACTATTTTCAAATCCTAAAATAAATGAACTCGCTGCGCTCAAACAGCATTTATTTTTACGGATTCTTCAAATGTTTGACACTCGCCTCCAAGTTCTATGTCGGTTTGCAGTTAGTAATTTACTTTTGATTTCTCTTAATTTTTTATATAAAGTTTTTGCGAAGGAGGAATGACTAAAGCAATCTTGTGATGTAGCATCCCTACTAAATTTAGGATACCCAACAATAAGATTGCTTCGTGCCTCGCAATCACGGTTTGTTAAGGGCGTTTGTTTCTTACACTAAAAACTGGACTTCACTTTAAGAGTTATGTTGAACAAGTTTTAGTATCGAGTAAATGGTGATGGTAAATCTCATGAATTGGAATGATCAACGATATGATTGCTTCGTGCCTCGCAATGACGCTTTTAAGGCAAGAGGTTAATGAATGCTACATAAACTGTCAGTTCAAGCGCAGACGAGAACTATGGGTTTGCTAAATATAGGTTTCGACTGCGCTCAACCTGACAACTATATTTAAATTGTTTATTTTTTTAAATAATTTTTTATTGCCCTTTTTTTAATATTAAGATAGCGCTAAATATAATGATGGTAATATTTTTTCAGTTTGAGATTTTATTCTCTGTTTCAAGATAGTTTTTTTCGAAGTCTTTTTAGATGAGTATACCTGCACTTCGACAGGCTCAGTGTGACTTTGTTAGTTTGAACTGTTTTTTCGTTAAAATAAAATATATTTTAATTCTTTTAACGATTGCCCGTCTGATTTTTCCGAAAACTTTATAGATGATTAAATCTGCACTTCGACAGGCTCAGTGTGACCTTGTTGATTTTTAATTAATTTATCTTTAAAAGATGTGGATATTATGTTTTTAAAGTACTAAAAATAACAATTTAAACTTTTTATAAAATAATCTCTACTGACAATGAGTTTAACGTATGTCAGTCTGAGCTTGTCGAAGACCTTTAGATTAGTTAAGTTTTCACTTCGACAGGCTCAGTGTGACCTTGTTAGTTTGAACTGTTTTTTCGTTAAAATAAAATATATTCTAATTCTTTTAACGATTGCCCGTTTGATTTTTCCGAAGACTTTTAGATGATTAAATCTGCACTTCGACAGGCTTAGTGTGACCTTATTGATTTTTAATTAATTTATCTTTAAAAGATGTGGATATTATGTTTTTAAAGTACTAAAAATAACAATTTAAACTTTTTATAAAATAATCTCTACTGACAATGAGTTTAACGTATGTCAGTCTGAGCTTGTCGAAGACCTTTAGATTAGTTAAGTTTTCACTTCGACAGGCTCAACGTGACTTATTTAATTTGAACTGTCTTATCATCAAAATAAAATAAATTTTAATTCCAATTCATCTAATGTATATTAGTTGAGTTTTCCCTCTCTTTTCAAGACAGGCTTTGTCGAAGATTTTTAAAAGATATATTTTGATTCTTCGAAAAGTTCAGAGTTTAATTATGAAGTGTTATTCCATTCTTAAAACCTGTGATGTATTTAGATTGCAGATCTATATTTATTGGATAAACTTTTTATTGTTGTTTAGTAATGCTTCAACTTTACTCAAATTCTTTTTGGTTGCGATGGTTTTTAAAAGCTGTAAATGATTTAAATGGTGTGTATCAGTTCCCACAAAGTCATACAAGTTTTCTTTTAAAAGCCGCTCGCTGGTTTTTTGAACTTCGCGTCCGTAATTATTGGTTAAAGACAATAAATTGAGTTGAAACAAACAGCCTGCTCTTTTTAATTTTGTAAATTCTCTAAAATTATTGTGATAACTATTGTAGCGTTCTGGGTGGGCTAACACAGGTTTGTATCCTTTTAAACCCAATTGGAATAAAATGTCATACAAATTATTGGGTGGACTGAAATACGACATTTCTACCAATACCAAATTGTCTTTTAAGGTAAGGATATTGCCTTTTTCTAAAATAGCAGAAAATTGTTCATCCATCATATATTCTGCAGCAGCTGTAATAGAGATGTCTGTGATATTTCTTTTTTTGAGTTCGTTTTGTACTTCCGTTAATTTGGCTTTGATGATTTCTGGAGTATTCGGATATACATCTCCTAAAACATGAGGCGTAGTGATAAAGTTTTTAATTCCGAAAGAGGCCATTTTTTGAATCAAGTCTATAGAATCATTCAAATCTTTGGCACCATCATCAATGCCAGGTAATAAATGTGAGTGAATATCGATGAAGTCTTCAGGGAAAAATTCGTTTAAAGGAATCTCTTTACTTTTAAAAAAAAACATGTTTATTGATTTGTTACAAATTTACGATTTTAACAATCATTGCAAGAAAAAAATAATATTAAGATATGAGATTGATTCGTTTAATTTCATTTTTGTCTTCTTATCCCCAATTTTGTCATCCTGAATTTATTTCAGGATCTCATCCAAACCATTATGAACAAAAGACCCTGAAACAAGTTTAGGGTCACGTTGAAATTGTTATTTAGAGGATTACTGAAGTTAAAATGTATTTTAATAGAAAGTAGTTCGGGTAGCGAATACGAGAAACCGAGAATTTTTTTTTAATTCTAATACTTTTTGCTTGATCAAAAAGTATTCAAAAAATCAAGACTCACTTTTATTTTTCTTAAATTCTAATTTCCATTCCACTATCGCGTCCAGACCGCAAGCTCTTTGGACGCTTGCCGCTTCATAAAAATTGAATTTCTACGAAAAATAAAATAGGTCGATAACTTGTGTTTATTTAATTTTGGAAATGGGCATTATTTATTTTATTGTAAATAACACTTGATATGACAGTTGTAATTGCTTTATAATATCTCGACAGGCTCTTGAAAATACTCAAGACCCTGAAACAAGTTTAGGGTTACAACATTCGGTTGAGCTAGGTTTATTTGGATTTGTTCCATCCCATTTTTGTTGTCCGATTCCGATTTTTGTAATCCATCCGATTTTTGTAATCCAATCCCATTTTTGTCATCCTGAATTTATTTCAGGATCTCATCCAAACCATTATGAACAAAAGACCCTGAGACAAGTTTAGGGTCACGTTGAAATTGTTATTTAGAGGATTACTGAAGTTAAAATGTATTTTAATAGAAAGTAGTTCGGGTAGCGAATACGAGAAACCGAGATTTTTTTTTTAATTCTAATACTTTTTGCTTGATCAAAAAGTATTCAAAAAATCAAGACTCACTTTTATTTTTCTTAAATTCTAATTTCCATTCCACTATCGCGTCCAGACCGCAAGCTCTTTGGACGCTTACCGTTTCATAAAAATTGAATTTCTACGAAAAATAAAATAGGTCGATAACTTGTGTTTATTTAATTTTGGAAATGGGCATTATTTATTTTATTGTAAATAACACTTGATATGACAGTTGTAATTGCTTTATAATATCTCGACAGGCTCTTGAAAATACTCAAGACCCTGAAACAAGTTCAGGGTGACAACATTCGGTTGAGCTAGGTTTATTTGGATTTGTTCCATCCCATTTTTGTTGTCCGATTCCGATTTTTGTAATCCAATCCCATTTTTGTAATTCAATCCCATTTTTGTCATCCTGAATTTATTTCAGGATCTCATCCAAACCATTATGAACAAAAGACCCTGAAACAAGTTTAGGGTCACGTTGAAATTGTTATTTAGAGGATTACTGAAGTTAAAATGTATTTTAATAGAAAGTAGTTCGGGTAGCGAATACGAGAAACCGAGAATTTTTTTTTAATTCTAATACTTTTTGCTTGATCAAAAAGTATTCAAAAAATCAAGACTCACTTTTATTTTTCTTAAATTCTAATTTCCATTCCACTATCGCGTCCAGACCGCAAGCTCTTTGGACGCTTACCGTTTCATAAAAATTGAATTTCTACGAAAAATAAAATAGGTCGATAACTTGTGTTTATTTAATTTTGGAAATGGGCATTATTTATTTTATTGTAAATAACACTTGATATGACAGTTGTAATTGCTTTATAATATCTCGATAGGCTCTTGAAAATACTCAAGACCCTGAAACAAGTTTAGGGTTACAACATTCGGTTGAGCTAGGTTTATTTGGATTTGTTCCATCCCATTTTTGTTGTCCGATTCCGATTTTTGTTATCTTATCCCCATTTTTGTCATCCTGAATTTATTTCAGGATCTCATCTTAATTTGTGAATAAATGACTAATGTACACCGAACATATTCTTAGCATTAAATACCATTTTGTATCAGATAAGTTTTAAACTCTTGCGACAAATAGGGTTCAGTGATTTCATAATCACAATAAAAACAAATAAAAATAATTATTTCTTTACCATAATGAAGAGAGCATATCACAATTATTGGGTTTATATTTTGACAAACAAACCAAATGGGACCTTATATATTGGGGTAACAGGAGGTATAGATGATTGGATGGAACGTCATATAGCTTCTGAAGGAAGTAATTTTACAACCAAATACAATTTGAAAATACTGATCTATTGTGAGGAATTTCAATACATACAAGAAGCAATCGCCTGAGAGAAACAACTTAAAAATTGGCATAGGCAATGGAAAATAAATTTAATAGAAAAAGAAAATCCAAATTGGACTGATTTATGGGATTCAAGTGTTTCTCTTTTGAGAAAGGATGTAAAGGATTAGAATCAAGACCCTGAAATAAATTCAGGGTGACATGGTTAATTGTAATTGTTTATTGGCAAAATAAGAGTATACCAATTTAATTTTCTATTGTTTATGTGTTACTATATATAAGAAATTGTATATCCGCTAATCATCCTATAAACTTTAAAGTGCGTCATTCTGAATTTATTTCAGAATCTATTTAGCTATAAATAAATACTAATTCTTAAGACCCTGAAACAAGTTCAGGGTGACTACTTTGTATGAGGTAGTTTTAGATTCTAAGAACACTAAAAGAGTTTAGACGTCATTGCGAAAGAGGTACGATTGAAGCAATCTGTAATTTTATTTCTCTTTACTTTTTTCCATTGATGACCCTTCGTCTGCGCTCAGGATTATAAAAACAAAAAAATCTAGACTTATTTTAATTTTCTTGAATTCTACATTGTCTTCCATTCACGCACCCAGACCACTACGTTCTTTGGGCGCTTACCATTCCATACAATTTGAATTCTTACGAAAATGAAAAGTATGTCGGGTTTAGATTCTAAAAACACTAAAAGATTTTAGACGTCATTGCGAAAGAGGTAAGATTGAAGCAATCTTTTAGTTTGATATTTTAAATAAATATAGAATACTAACGAAGAGATTGCTTCGTGCCTCGTAATTACGTTTGCTGGAGGTGTTTTTTTAAATCTCAAAAAATGATCATTCTAAAATTTTTAAAGACCTTTTTGATTAATCATATTTTCACTTCGACAGGCTCAGTGTGACATTGTTTATGTTTACTGTTTTAAGGTCAAAACCTGATTATAACATCTTTTTAAGCACAATAAATGAGTATTTAAACTTTTTATAAAACACATTCTAATACCAATGATTCTAACGCATGTCAGTCTGAGCCTTTCGTCTCTGCTCAAGACAGGTTTTGTCGAAGACCTTTATGTTACTCATGTTTTTATTTAGAGGCTCAGTGTGACATTGTAAATTTTAAATGTTTTTTTAATGAGATTGATTTTAAATCATTAGTCTTAGTCTTAGTCTTAGTCTTAGTCTTAGTCTTAGTCTTAGTCTTAGCTCTTGGTTCTTGGTTCTTGCTTCAAAAAGCGAAGCAATCTTGTATTCTCGTTATTTAAAAATACTATAAAACAAGAATAATTATCAACGAAAACGATTGAAGTTTGTGTTTTAGTTGCATACCCAATTTTTTATAATATATTTACTAGATAAAAATAAATGATATGATTTTAATAGCAGATGGTGGTTCTACAAAAGCAGATTGGATAGCTATACATAGTGATAAAAAGGAAGCCTTTAGAGTACGAACTTTAGGATTGAATCCTGCTGTGGTTGCAGAAGATGAATTGACGAATAGGATTGTGAATATGTTTCAGTTAATCAATATCAAAGAGGATGTGACTGAAATTTATTTTTATGGGGCAGGTTGTGGAACTCCTAAACCCACAAAAATTCTTGAAAATGTTCTACAAGAAATATTTATCAATGCTAAAATTAATGTTGCTGAAGACATGTTAGCAGCAGTGTATGCAGCTACTGGTGCTGCACCTGGGTTGGTCTGTATTTTAGGAACAGGCTCTAATAGCTGTTATTTTGATGGGGAACAGGTACACATGAAAACCGCTTCTTTAGGCTATATTTTGATGGATGAAGCTAGTGGGAATTATTTTGGGAAAGTATTGTTAAGAGATTATTTTTATAATAAAATGCCAAAAGCCATTGCCGAAAAATTTAATGAAGAATTTAATTTAGACGCAGATTACATCAAACAAAACTTATATAGAACTCCAAACCCAAACATGTACTTAGCGTCATTTGCCAAGTTTATGTTCGATTTTAAGGAAGAAAAATATATAAAGCGCATTATTAAAAAAGGCTTTCAAGAATTTTTTAAATATAGAATTTTACCTTTCAATAAAACTTCCGAAACTCCCTTGTATTTTATTGGTTCCATAGCTCATTATTTTAGAGAAAGTTTGGAGAAAACAGCCAAAAAGAACGACTTAAAGGTTACTGATGTGATTCAAAGACCTATTGATAATTTGTTAGCCTATCATCTTGAAATGATGGAGTAGG
This sequence comes from Polaribacter sp. Hel_I_88, assembly GCF_000687935.1. Classification (NCBI taxonomy): domain Bacteria; kingdom Pseudomonadati; phylum Bacteroidota; class Flavobacteriia; order Flavobacteriales; family Flavobacteriaceae; genus Polaribacter; species Polaribacter sp. Hel_I_88. The sequence goes on from NZ_JHZZ01000001.1 coordinate 2,248,004, forward strand.
GTTTCGTTTTTCGTTCATCGCTTTTCGTTTTTCGTGAATCGAACCATGAATCACTAAACAGGAACCACGAATCACGTTTTTCGATTACCGTTTTTCGTCCGTCGTTTATTAGTTAGTGCAACCATGTTTAGTTTTTTTGAATCAAAAATCACAATTTTCGTCTCTCGAGTTATTCGAATCGCAAACAACGAGCCACGAAACACGACCAACGAACCATAAATCAGGATATTCGTTTACCGTCCATCGTTTCTCGTTCATTGTTTTTCGTCAATCGAAAATAGAAAAACGGATAAAGACCAACGACCAACAAAACAGTTTTTTTGTTAATACTTTGTTTAAAAGTTGATGATATTGTAATTTATTGTTTAGTTTAAGCATTAAGCATTAAGCATTAAGCATTAAGCATTAAGCACTAACCACTAACTCACAACCAACGATCATCGAACAACGAACCACGACCAACGAATCACGACCAACGACTAACGAACCACGCCCAACGAATCTAAAATCCTTTCTAAACGCATTCCTCTTGAGCCTTTGATTAATATGTATTGGTTTTCTAGAGGATTTTTTTTGAGATAACGTTCAAAATCGTCGAATGTTTTAAATTGTTGTGCGTCTGTTTTTGATTGATAAAAAAGTTCACCCACAAAATAGCAACTTTCGAAATGGAACGAATTTGCAAGATTTACAATGGCTTGATGTTCTTGTTTGCTGTCTTCACCAAGTTCAAACATATCACCAAGAATGATTGTTTTTTTCTCATGTTTTATAGCAGCAAAGTTCTCTAAAGCCACTTTCATGCTCGAAGGATTTGCATTGTATGCATCTAAAATAATTTTATTTGTGTTGGTTTCAATTATTTGAGAACGATTATTTTTTGGTGTGTAACTTTCAATGGCTTCCTTGATCTCAGTTTTTGAAACTTTAAAATATCCTCCTATAGTCATGGCGATTGCAATATTCGAAAAGTTGTAATTTCCGATTAAATTACTTTGTATGGTGCTATCTTTATAAGAGATTTTTACAAAGGGATTTGCTTCCAACAACTGTATGTCATCATTATTTATCGCAATTGTTTTGATGTTTTTCGTTTTTTCAGTCTGTATGGCATCACTAGGATTTATAAAGGCAATTTTATTGTTCTTTTCTAAGAAGGTGTACAATTCACTTTTTCCTTTAATTACGCCTTCAATTCCACCAAAACCTTCTAAATGTGCTTTGCCAAAGTTAGTGATGTAGCCAAAATCAGGTTCGCAAATAGCTGCTAAAAATTCAATTTCTTTTTGATGATTTGCGCCCATTTCTATAATGGCGATTTCATGCTCGGGAGTTATCGATAAAAGCGTTAAAGGCACACCAATATGGTTGTTTAGATTTCCTTTTGTGGCCAAACAATTGTGTTTTTTGCTCAATACTACATTGATGAGTTCTTTGGTCGTGGTTTTTCCATTGCTACCTGTTAAACCAATTACAGGAATTGTAAGCTGTTTTCTATGGTACTTGGCTAATTGTTGTAAAGTGTCCAACACATCATCCACCAAGATTATATTTTCTTGTGTTTGATAGGTTTTATCATCAACAATCGCATAAGAAGCTCCTAGTTCTATTGCTTTTTCAGCAAATTCGTTTCCGTTAAAATTGTCGCCTTTTAAGGCAAAAAACAAGGTATTCTTGCGAATGTTTCTTGTATCCGTATCTACTAAAAAATGCTTTGTATAGATTTGATAAAGTGCGGGTATATTCATTTCTTGTGTATAAAAAAAAAGGCTGTCTCAAAAAGTATTAAATCTTGTCATTCTGAACATGTTTCAGAATCTTAACATCTTGATAATTAAATGCTAAAAGAACCTGAAATAAATTCAGGTTGACAAAAAATTTACTTTTGAGACAGCCTCTTGAATTTGTAACTATGTTTTATTATCTGCTAGGATTTCTAGCCGATTTTTTGCCTGTTCCCATAGGTCCTAATTTGTCAGACACACATCTAAAACCAATGTAATTGGTCGCCATATATTCTGGCAAATATCTTCTTTGTGCAGGATCTAACCAATATTCTCTGTCAGACCAAGACCCTCCTTTATACACTCTTGTGCTATTACTAATTAATGTTGTTCTATTTTCAGCATCATTTACTAAAATTTCCTCTCCTGTGTTAGGATCAATTTCTTTGGTTGGTGCTTTTGGTGAGTTGTACATGCTAGGTACTACTTTATCTTCGTCTTCCTCAAAAAAGCGAGAAGAATTGGCATCACCATCACCAATATCAGTATTGTCAGCTACCATAAAGTTTCTTCTTAACATCACATCATCTTTTGTGATAGGAATGTATTTGATGGTTCCTGGTAATTGTTTTGCTACGATATTTCCATTTGGTAAGGTGTCATAATCTACTTCAGCAGCTTGGTCATTAGCAGCAATGACTACATTTCCTTCTTCATCAATCATCTTTTTAGTAAAGATATTTCCTCTAAAATAATTAAAGTCATTCGCTTCACTATCAATAATAGGTCTATACACATCTGCAACCCATTCAGCCACATTTCCAGACATATCATACAAACCAAATGCGTTTGGAGGATATGATTTTATTTTATTTGGAATATCAGCACCATCAGAACTCCAACCCGATAAACCACTGTATTGTCCTGGCCCTTGTTTAAAGTTTGCTAACTGATCTCCTTTGTGTCTTCTGCTTTTATCTCTAGAATATTTACCATCCCAAGCATATTTTTTTCTACCTCTAATGTTGTTGTATTCTCTATTTTCTATATTTGCTTTGGCAGCAAATTCCCATTCAGCTTCTGTAGGTAATCTAAAACTTTGTACTAAAATACCATCAGATCTAGAAATTTTTCTTGCTCCTTGAAATTCATCTCTTCCTGGTCTTGGTTCCCCTCTTTTTCTAACAGCTCTTCCAACACCTCTTCTGTAAATTGTAGAATCTCCTTTAAAAACTTTATCACTATTCGCTAAAAAAGCCTCTGTATCAAAAGGAATTTTAACAGAATCAATTTCAAATACATTTTTAATGTGTCCTTTATCAATTAAGGTTTTTAAGTTGACAACATTTGTTCTCCATTTACAATATTCATTGGCTTGCAACCAGCTAACACCTACTACAGGATAATCTGCATATGCTGGATGACGAAAATAGTTTTCCGCTAAAATATCTGTATTTCCTAAACTTTTTCTCCAAACCAAGGTGTCTGGTAAAACTGAATTATAAATATATCTATAATTTTCTTCTGAAGGATTGTACAAATCTTTGGTATACTCTGCATATAAAAGATATTCTGAGTTAGAAACCTCAGCTTCATCCATATAAAAAGAACGTACATGAATTTTTTTAGGAGTTGTATTCCAATCGAACATCACATCATCTTGCACTTGTCCCATGGTAAAAGAACCACCCTCAACACCAATCATTCCTGGAGGTGTTTTCTGTCCATCAAAAGAATTATTTCTAATGAAATTCCCGTTTTTTGGATCATTAAAATTTAAACCAGTTAATGTAGATTTGTTAGCATTAGATCTATTACAATTAGCGAATAACAAGGCTGTTACCGCTAATAAACTTATTTTAAATATGTTTTTCATTTCCTAATTTAAAATTGATAGGGTTTTTATTATAGTGATGCAATTTACGATAAATATACTTTCTTACAAGTAAAATATAAAGTTTTAACGCATCAATTTTTGTGCTTATTATGTAAAACGAACGCTTTTTTAGTTTAGTATACTTTATCTTTGTTTCCGTTAAAATATCTAAAAATTATTTGCGTTATTTGATTATATCTATGAGAAAATATATTTTCTTTTTTTTATGTTGCTTTTGTATGCAAATATCGTTTGCGCAAGTAAGCAATTCTGTACTTTCTTCTGGCAATTGGTTTCAGTTTTCTGTGGACACCACTGGTGTTTTTAAAATTGATAGATCATTTTTACAACAAATTGGTATTGCTACAAACGGTTTAAATCCTAAGAAAATACATATTTACGGAAATGGAGGGCAAATGTTGCCGGATTTAAATAGCGATTTTAGGTATGATGATTTGCAGGAAAACGCCATTTTTGTTTCAGGTGAAGATGATGGTTCTTTTGATGCCAACGATTTTATTCTTTTGTATGCAAAAGGTCCTCATGATTGGGATATCAATACAACTACAGAAACTGTAAGACACAGACAAAATATTTTTTCTGACAAAGCTTATTATTTTATTACCGTAAATGATATTGATGGAAAAAGAATGGCTACAAAAATGCCCATCACTGCAAATGCCACAAGTCAAATATTAGTTTTTGATGACTTTACTTTTTATGAAAAAGATGAAAAAAGCATTTTAGCAGCTGGTACACAATGGTTTTTTAAGGAGGATTTTAACATTGAAAATACTCAGGAGTTTCATATTCCTTTTCCAAATGCTGTACCAAATGAACCCATTAATATTAGGGTAAGAAGTGTATTTAATTCCAACACACCTGCTTCTATGGCAGTTCAATTTAATAATCAGGAGTTATTTAGCCTTAATTATAATGGGTTGTCACCACTTTCTTTAACAAAAGCGCAAGCGTTGGAAAGAAATGCAAATGCCGTAAATTCATCGGAAAATATAAAAATTTCTTTGACCTATACCAATGCTGGAAATCCGGCTGCCAATGCATTTTTAGACTTTATTGAAATTGTGGGCAAAAAGCAATTGCGATTTACCGATTTTCAGTTTGGTTTTCGAAGTTTTGAACAAGCAGCTACCAATGGAGTTGTAGCGTATCAAATTGAAAACGGTCAAACTGCATTTCAAGTTTGGGATGTTTCAGATTACATACATCCGCAAGCCATAACAAACCAAAGTACTGGAAACAATTTTACCTTTAATGATGTTGGAGGGGAATTTAAAGAATATATTATTTTAGATGCTAATGATTTTTATGTTCCTGAAAGCGTCGAAGATCCTAGGGTAAAAAATCAGAATTTACATGCAGTAAAGGATGTCAATTATATGATTATTACCAATGCTGAATTGGCAGGACAAGCGCAAAGATTGGCAAATTATCACGAAACAAATTCTAATTTATCGACAAAAGTGGTGTTGTTAGACGAGATTTATAATGAGTTTTCTTCGGGTTCTAAAGATATTACAGGGATTAGAGATTTTATAAAACATGTGTATAACACAAATTCATCTACTGAAACAAAACTACAATATGTCTGTTTTTTTGGAGATGCTTCTTACGATTATAAAGACAGAATTCAAAGTAACAATAATATAGTGCCTGTAAAATTATCGGAAATTAGCTTTAACCTGGCAAGTTCTTGGGTTACCGATGATTTTTATGTGATGTTAGAACCCAATGAAGGCACCATGTCTACCTCGCATACCATTGATGTAGTTTCCAGCAGAATTCCTGTGTCTACCATTCCTGAAGCCACGATTGTAGTTGATAAAATTTTATCGTATTATGATAAAAAAGCCATTGGCGATTGGAGAAACACAGTAACGTTGTTAGCGGATGATATTGATGACTTAAATAGTGACAGAAATTTGCAATCTGGAGTAGAAATTATTGCGGATGAAATTACAGCAAAGAAACCTATTTTTAACATTAATAAAATTTATGCGGATGCTTTTGTACAGCAAAACTCTTCTGGAGGTGAACGCTATCCAGCTGTAAATAATGCCATAACAAATGCCATAGAAAAAGGAACGTTGGTGTTTGATTATTTTGGTCATGGAGGAGAAGATGGTTTTGCAGCCGAAAGAATTTTAGATGTACCACAAATTCAAGCCTTAAATAATCAAAATACCTTACCTCTTTTTATAACCATTACTTGCAATTTTTCTAGATTCGATAATCCAAATAGAATTACTGCTGGAGAGTTATTTTTTAAGAGTAAAACTGGAGGTTCAGCAAGTATGATCACCACTACAAGAGAGGTTTTTATCTCTACTGGGCAACGTTTTAATGAAGATTTAATACGGATTTTACTAGCTTTTAATAATGAAGATTTTACCATTGCAGAGGCGTTGGTAAAAGCAAAAAATGCTTTTTCGAGTTCGCAAAAATTCTTTATTTATTCTTTTGGAGATCCTGCAATGAAATTGGCGGTTCCAAAACCCAATGTACGCATTACAAAAATGAATGATGTTGCTGTAACACAATCTTTAGATACGATTAAAGCGTTATCAAAAATTAAGTTTGAAGGTGTTGTTACAGACGATTCAAATACAGTTTTAACGGATTTTAATGGTACTTTATCCACGACTATTTTCGATAAATCAATTGATAAAAACACCTTAGATAATGATGGTTTTGGCATTGTAAATACTTTTGATGCGCAAGAAAGTAAGTTGTTTAGAGGAAAATCTACAGTGACAAATGGCGCATTTAGTTTCGATTTTATCGTGCCAAAAGATGTGAAAGTTGCCTTTGGAAAAGGGAAATTAAGTTTTTATGCAGAAAATGGAGAAATAGACAAAGCAGGTTCCAATTTCGAAGTCATTGTTGGCGGAATTAATGAAAACGCTCCTGAAGATACTGTGGGTCCAGAAATTCAATTGTTTATGAATGATGAATCTTTTATTGATGGTGGCAATACAAACTCGTCACCAAATTTAATAGCATCGCTTTCAGATATGAGTGGAATTAATACGTCTATTACAGCTGTAGATCATGATATTGTTGGTATTTTAGATGGAGATACCGCCAATCCCATAATCTTAAACGATTTTTATCAAACGAATTTAGACGATTTTACAAACGGAAAAGTAACTTATACATTAAGAGATTTAGACGTTGGGCCACATACATTACAATTAAAAGCTTGGGACACTTACAATAACTCCTCAGAAACTACGTTAAATTTTGTGGTTGTAAGTGATGCGATTCTAAATTTAGAAAACGTTTTAAATTATCCAAATCCTTTTGTAAATTACACAGAATTTTGGTTCAATCACAACAAACCAAATGAACCTTTAGAGGTGCAAGTTCAGGTTTTTACAGTTGCTGGTAAATTGGTAAAAACTATCAATCAAAATGTGCAAACAACAGGTAATTTGTCAAGAAACATTACTTGGAATGGTTTAGACGATTTTGGTAATAAAATAGGAAAGGGAGTTTACGTCTATAAACTAAAGGTAAAATCGACTGTGAACAATTTAGTTTCAGAGAAATACGAAAAATTAGTAATACTTCAATAAAAAGTAGATATTTGTAACATTAACAAGAATAATCAAAGAATGAAAAAAATTGGATTTTGTATTGCACTTTGTGCTTTAGTAGGTTTAAAAATAAATGCGCAGAATAATGCTATTACAACAGCTGCACCTTTTATGTTAATTGTACCAGATGCAAGAGCAGGAGGAATGGGAGATATGGGGGTTGCAACGTCTACAGATGCGTGGTCTTTATTCCATAATCCTGCAAAAATTGCTTTTAGTGATCGTCAAATAAAAACGGGAATTACCTATTCTCCTTGGTTGCGTAATTTAACAGATGATATTTTTGTAGGAAGTGGTGCATACATTAACAGATTTAGCGAAAATGCAGCTTGGGGAGCAGATTTTAAATACTTTTCTTTAGGTCAAATAGATTTAACAGATAATCAAGGAAATCCAAATGGTACCATAAATCCTAACGAATTTGTGTTTACTGGTTCTTATGCCTTAAAATTAAGTGAAACTTTTTCGATGGGAGTTTCTTTAAAATATTTGCGTTCTAATTTAGCATTTAATGGAACTGCCGGAAATACATTGCAACCCATCAACTCTTTTGCTGTAGATGTTTCTGGATATTACCAATCTTTTGAAGAAAATTATGGTAATTTTAATGGACGTTATAGAATAGGTTTCAATATTGCCAATATTGGTCCTAAAGTATCTTATACACCAGGTGAAGAAGATTTTATCCCAACCAATTTAAAGTTTGGTGGAGGTTTTGATTTTATTTTAGACGATTATAATATTATTTCAACAAATGTTGAATTTACTAAATTATTAGTACCAACGCCACAGCCAGATGGTTCTGATGAAGAAAAAGGTTGGATTCAAGGAATTTTCGGGTCTTTTGGAGATGCTCCAGGAGGTTTTAGCGAAGAATTAAGTGAAATCACCTATGCTTTGGGTGCAGAATATTTATACAACCAAGCTTTTGCTTTAAGAGGTGGATATTTTCATGAAAGTGTAGATAAAGGAAGTAGACAATATTTTACATTAGGTGCAGGCTTTAGAACCAATGCTTTAAATATAGATTTATCTTATTTAATAAATTCTTCGGATGTAAATAACCCGTTAGAAAACTCACTTCGTTTTTCTTTATCTTTTGATTTAGGTGAAATTTACGATAACTACTAAAAGTGATATTTTTTTAGTAAATTTATAACCATAATAAAAAGCAGTCCCTAAAGGCTGCTTTTTTTGACGACTTTATTTTATGAGAAAAATTCAAATAGCAACATCAGCAATCGTTTTTAGTACTCTTTCAGAATTATCTACACAAGATAAAATGCTAATGGAAAAAGCCATTGAAGCACGAAAAAAAGCCTACGCTCCCTATTCTAAATTTAATGTAGGTGCAGCTTTGTTGTTAGAAAATAACGAAATTGTTACAGGAAATAATCAAGAAAATGCTGCATATCCTTCAGGAATGTGTGCAGAAAGAGTTGCTATTTGGAAAGCGGGTTCCGATTTTCCGAATGTAAAAATCTTAAAATTAGCGATTTCTGCGAGTTCAACAATTACAAAAGTAAACAAACCTGTGGGCCCTTGTGGAGCCTGTAGACAATCGTTATCAGAATACGAAATCAAACAGAAACAACATTTTCCAGTAATTTTTATGGGCGAAGTTGGCGAAATCATCAAAACTGAGTCTTTAGATGCTTTGTTGCCTTTTTCTTTTGATAGTAGCTATTTGTAGGATTGTTGCCACGAATTCACGAATTATTTCTGTTTGATTTTTGTGTTGAATTTATTGGTCTCAAATTTTATTTAAAACTATGTACTTTAGTGCATTTTGCTTTAGCTTCTAAAAATTTCAGCCACGAATTCACGAATTTCACTCACATAAATTTGTTGTGCTTTCGCATTTCACGAAGCAGACTTTTAGTCTGCAAACCTAACCTATAGACTTGAAGTCCATAGTGGTTTAGTTGAGTCTTAAAAGCATATAGTATGAATCAAATTAGCTAAGCTTTATGATTTTCTTGGTAATTAAAAAATCAAATTATGATTTATTATATTTGTAAACCGTTCAAATTAAATACTATGGAAACAACAGCGTTAAGAAATAAAATAATAAATCAATTTCAAGAATTTATCGAAGACGATTCTAAATTAAATATATTGGATGGTGTTTTTGATGCTATGACAACCACGAATACTATTGATTCTTTAGTTTCTGAAGAACATTATAAAAAAGTAGAAGATCGCTATCAAAAAAAAATAAAAGGAGAAACCAAAGGGAAAAGTTGGGATGAAGTGAAACTTGAATTGCAGCAAAAATATGGTTTCTAAACCTATTTTGATTATTGACCCTGAGGCTCAAAAAGAAATAGAGAAAGCTATTGAATGGTATGAAATGGCTAAAGTAGGATTAGGTTTTGAGTTTTATTCTTATTTAGAGGGTTACTTTAAAACGCTTCGACAAAACAATGCTTATTTTCAAATAAAGAGAAAACCAATTTTTAGAGAATTGCCATTAAAAAGATTTCCATTTGTAATTATCTATGAACATAATTATGAAGAAATTTATATGTATTCAGTGTTTAATACTCGCAAAGACCCTATAAAAAAAAGAAAATAATTCATATTATTTTTAACCAGTCGTAAGATTATTACCACAAATTCAAGATTTTTTTCCTGCAAGGTTTTAAAAACCTTGTAAGTACCATAATTATATCAAATTTCGTTTTTTTAGTTATTAAAAAACACAAAAATGTCAGTTCGAGTGATTTTTCTTTTTTGAAAAATTGTATCGAGAACTTGTATAGTTGCTATAATAGGTATGCAGATTACAAGTTTTTGGTTTCATAAAAAAAATATAAAAAACGAGGCTGTCTAAAAGTAAACCTACTGTCAACCTGAATTTATTTCAGGTTCTCATAATAATTAATTATCATTATTTTAAGATGCTGAAACAAGTTCAGCATGACAAGATGTACTATTTTTAGACAGCCTCGATTTTGTTTTTATCAGCCTATTATTTTAAATCTTGTAGTAAAACTTCTACTGCTTTTTTAAGTTGATCATCTTCTCCTCGTTCTTTCCAACCTGGTTTGTTTTCTACTAAATAATCAGGAACTGCTGGCCCATGCTCCATATTCATGCCAGACTCTTTTACGTACCAAGCTCTGTAAGGCATTCTAATAGAACCATCTTGCAATCTTTGAGAACCTGTAGAAATTACAGCGCCAAAAGTTGGTTGCCCAACTAACTTACCTAATTTGAAACTCTTAAAAGCATGTGCAAAAATTTCTGCATTCGAATAGCTACTTTGATTAGATAAAGCTACCAAAGGTTTTGTGTTTACAGATAACAATGCACGTTCGTTAAAAGGATAGTTTCCTGAAAAGTTTTTATTGTTTTTTTGCAAATTATCAGTAGCACCTCTTGGAACTGTATAGGCATGTTGTTGTACTGTTAAAACTGCCATTAAACGATCTGTAGTCCAACCACCACCATTATTTCTTACATCAATTACAATTCCTTTCTTACCATAGCCAGACGCTTTTAGTTCTCTTTCAAAACGCTCGAAACTAGGTAAGTTCATTCCTTGAATATGAATGTACCCTAATTGACCATTTGAGTATTCATCCACCAATTTTTTACGAGAATTGATCCATTCCTCATAACGTAAATCTCCCATAGTTCTGGTAGAAGAAGTTCTTACAACGATTTCTCTTTTATCGGCCAAGGTTAGCAGAATTTCTTCTTCATTCGTGTTTTTTAGCAAATGGTAAAAGTTGGTGTTTTTATCAATTTTTTTACCATTTACTGCTTCAATAACATCACCAACCTTTAAAGAAACATTTGTTTTTGTAGCAACTGAATTCGGAAGCACGTAGTTAATTTTTACACCATTTTTAACGTTGCTAACATCCAATCCTAACAAACCAACATTATCGCTCGATGTTTTTTCTGGAGTACTACCTCTATACCCCATATGACTCGCATTTAATTGCCCCAACATATTGTTAAACATAAACGTATAATCTTGTTTTGTATTGGCAGCCAACACCCAAGGTCTGTAACGTTTTACAATGTTAGCCCAATCATAGCCATGAAATTTTGGATCGTAAAAACCAGCAGTGATGGCTCTTACACCTTCTTCAAAAACTTGCTCATTTAATTGGCTAAAATTGGTGGTGTATGTTGCTGAATGATTGTAAGAATCAAATTTATCTGATTTCAAATTCAACGATTTTAGTTTTCCTCTAGAAGCATAATACAACACATCCTTATGCAAACTAGCACTACCAATATTGCTAACACCTTTTACTTCTTCTGGAGTTCCACCTGCAATAGCTACTTTATACAAACCGTCTTTATCAGTTGCTGGGTTGGTAGTAGCAATGTAAATGCTTTTACTATCGGCACTAAACATGGTGCCATATTCATTTCCTGCCCAATTGGTTATTTGTGTTAATCGATCAAAAATTCTGTCTTCATCAATCTTTACAACAATTTCTGTCTTTTCTTTTTTATCTTTTGATGATTCTTCTTCTGATTGATAATAAGCACCTTCTTTAAAATCCGTTTTTGTTTTTTCCCAATCTGATTTTTGCAACCAAACCATCCAAGTATCATAATTGATACCACCTCTATCTCCAGCTCTGTTAGAAACGAAAGAAAGTTTTTTTCCATCAGGACTCCATTGTGGAGACCTATCAGATCTTGGGTGCATAGAAACATTCATTTTTGTAGTTGGATTTTCAACAGACTGAATGTAAATTTCACTATCAAAATCTAAATCTTGTTGCGAATAGGCTATATATTTGCTATCTGGACTCCAAGAAACTCCATCTGCAGATGCCCATGTATTTGAATAGGTTTTTGGTTTTGAGATTTCACCATCTTTGATGTCTGCAATCACCAATTTTCCTCGACCAACTCTGTAGGCTATTTTCTTTCTATCAGGAGATACTAAAGGTTCAAAAACATCAATATCACTTTTAGTTAATTGTTTAATATTAGTTTTTAAAGTTCTGCTTAAATTTACGTTCTCATCAGCAGAAACCACTTTATAAAACTCATTTTGTCCACTTCTGTCAGATAAAAAACCAAGTGTATTGTCATCAATCCAAAAAGGATCATCATCTCTAAAAGGATGCTTACTTACATTATTTGTTTTCGTTTTGTCTTTGTCGTTTTCTTTGACAAAAATTTCGCCATTGATGCTTAACGCAATTAATTTTCCATTTGGCGAAACATTTAAAGCGCCAATATCTCCAGAAACAGTCTTTGTTTCTTCTAACTCAAATCGGTTATCGGTTGCTAAGTTTAGGGTTATTTTTTGACTTGCGCCATTTTCGATTTTAAAAACGTCAATCCCACTATTATACATAATGGTACCATTATTACTAACTGAAAAAGATAAAACCCCATTAACTTTCAAGTTGGTTAAGGCAGTTTCAGTGCCACTTTTTGTTCCTTTATCAGTAAGCGATGTTTTATAAATATTATAACGTCCACTTGCTGCGCCTATATAATATAAGTTGTTGTTTTCGTCCCAAAGTGGTGTATGATCGTTTTTTTTACTAGTGGTAATTTGATGGTATTCTTTGGTATTTAAATTATACACCCAAACATCTCTTTGCGCAGGTCCATCATAATCCTCTCTGGCTATTCTGCAAGTACCCTTTACAAAAGCCACAAAATTTCCATTGGGAGAAAGTGTTGCTTGACTTCCTAAAGCTGTCATAAAACGATTTGGAGTTTCGCCATTCTCGTTTATTTTATAGATAGATGTTTCTCTTTCTGTTCCTTTAAAAATTCGATTGCTCGAAAAAATAATATCGCCATTTTTACTCCAAAAACTAGGACTATCGGTTGTTGGGTAATAGGTTAATTGCATTGGAACTCCACCATTTAAATCGGTTTTAAAAATGTTGGTATAGCCTCTTCTGTTCGAGTTAAAAACAAGTTGATTGCTTGTACGATTCCAAATAGGATCGCTCTCATACCCTTGATGGATGGTTAATCTTTTCGGTTGATTTGTTGCCAAATCTAAAACCCAAATATCACCATCAAACCCAAAAGCCATTTTTGTAGCATCTGGACTAATTGAAGGAGTACGTATAAACGTTTCTTGAGCAATTGCAATACATGTATTACAAAGAATTACAAGTGATAATAAAGTTTTTTTAGTCATTTTTCTGAAGTTTAAAAAGTCTAATTTAACCTTTAATTAATTATTTTTGAGTTTTAGGATATTTCTTTAAGAAAATTTTAAGATTTTTAAAATGAAATTATTTTTTTGAATTCTAAAAATTAGCAATGTTATGGATTTATAGAACCGATACACAACATCCTTGCATTTAGATGAATTAAACAATTTTACAACCTATGAAACCAGATATTTCATCACGAGAAGATATTAAAAATGTTATTACAAAATTCTATAATTTACTATTGGATGATCAATTAATGATGCCTTTTTTCGAAGAAATAGTCCAAAAAAACGAGTTAGAACATCACTTAGAAATCATCACTGATTTTTGGCATGATATTCTGTTTGATACCAATGAATATCATCAAAATGTGATGCAAAAACATCTTCAAAAACATGCTTTTATCACCTTTAAAAAAGAACATTTTACACGTTGGGTATCGTATTTATTTACAATAATTGACGCTGCTTTTATAGGTGAAAATTCTGAGAGAATGAAGGCTAGAGCCCAGTCTATTGCTACAATTATGCAGTTAAAAATGAATTTATATCAAGATAAAAAGCAAATATAATGTTACTGAATTTCGGTTTTAAGTTTCGTTGTAGAATGCTATTTCTGTTAATAGTCTTATTTTTATAAAAATTATAACGAATAAAAAAAATGATTTCATCAAAAATAACTGGAACAGGAACTTTTATACCTTCTTTAAAAAAGGAAAATAAAGATTTTCTAGACACAGCATTTTTAAATGCAGATGGTTCTGCAATTCCCTCTAAAAACAGTGAAATTGTAGAAAAATTTAAAGCTATTACAGGTATTGAAGAAAGGCGTTATGCAAAAGCTGAATATGCAACTTCAGATTTGGCTTTTTTTGCTTCAGAAAAAGCGATTGAAGATGCAAACATTAACAAAGAGAATATCGATTATATTATTTTTGCACATAATTTTGGAGACATCAAACATGGCACAATTCAAGGAGATATGGTGCCAAGTTTGGCTACCAGAGTAAAATTTAGATTGGGTATTAAAAACCCAAACTGTGTTGCTTATGATATTTTATTTGGTTGCCCTGGTTTTATTGAAGGTATTATTCAAGCGCAAGCTTTTATAAAAGCAGGTATTGCCAAAAAATGTTTGATTATTGGTGCAGAAACATTATCCAGAGTTGTAGACAAACACGATAGAGATTCTATGATTTATAGTGATGGAGCAGGTGCTTGCATTGTAGAAAAAACGGAAGAACAAGATTCTGGAATTATAAGCCACGCAACGCAAACCTTCGCAAAAGAGGAAGCTTATTTTTTGCATTATGGTAGTTCTTTTAATAAAAATGAAGACAAAAATATACGTTATATAAAAATGTTTGGTCGTAAAATTTATGAATTTGCGATTACAAATGTGCCCAAAGCCATGAAAATTGCGTTAGATAAAAGTGGTTTAGAAATCGATGATATTCAAAAAATATTTATTCATCAAGCCAATGAAAAGATGGATGAAGCTATTGTAAAACGATTTTACAGGTTATTTAAAAAACCAGTTCCAGAAGGTATTATGCCAATGAGTATTCATAAATTGGGCAATAGTTCTGTAGCAACTGTGCCTACTTTATTAGATTTGGTTTTAAAAGGAAAAATCAAAAATCAAAACGTTGCAAAAGGCGATGTTGTGATGTTGGCATCTGTTGGAGCTGGCATGAATATCAATGCCATTGTATATCGTTTTTAAAATCACATTTTTATTTTTTTTTAAATTACTTTTTTGGGCGTTACTTTGTGCTGAAAGCATTCAGCACTAAAGTCAGGCTTTCCATTCCAATCTTTTTTATGTAAGTTTCTTTTAAGCTTTTGGTTTTTTAAAAAGTGTGAGCATCATAAATGGAATTACGCTAACTTATTCTGGCATAAAAAAGGATTTCCTTTACAATCCTTAACGCAAGTATTTACAATCTTCCTACAAATTTTAAGATGAAAGCTCTATTTTTACTTTTTAAAGTAAAAACATGAAAAAAACGATTCTTTTAACCCTAACCATGTTAACCTTATTAACAGGAACTTTACTCTTTTTTGTAAGAGGAATTGGGACTGTAATTCTGTTTTCAATCTGTGTATTTTTACTAATAATTGCTATTAGAGATGCTTTACAAAGAAGACATTCCTTGTTAAGATCTTACCCATTAGTGGCTAGGTTACGTTGGGTTTTTGAAGAAGAAAGAGAAAAAATTCAGCAATATTTTATTGAAGACGATTTAAATGGAAAACCATTAAGCAGAGAGCAAAGAAGTTTGGTGTATCAACGTGCAAAAAAACAATTGGAAACCGTTCCTTTTGGTACACAACACAATTTATATCAAGATGGTTACGAGTTTGTAAAACACTCTTTATTTCCTAAAAATCATCATGATGTTACTGGAGATAAAATTGTGTATGGCTCAGATAAATGTACACAAAAATTTGAAACATCCATCTTAAGTATCTCAGCAATGTCTTTTGGATCTTTGAGTAAAAATGCTGTGATGGCATTAAATCAAGGCGCAAAAATGGGCGGTTTTTCTCATAATACTGGAGAAGGTTCCATTTCACCTTATCATTTACAAGGAGGAGATATTGTTTTTCAAATAGGTACAGGATATTTTGGTGCTGGTAAAACTGATGAAAATGACACACGTGTTTTTGATGCAGAAATTTTTCAAAAAAATGCGCTAAGACCCGAAGTTAAAATGATTGAGATAAAATTATCTCAAGGAGCAAAACCTGGTCACGGAGGTATTTTACCCGCTAAAAAGAATACGAAAGAAATAGCAGAAATTAGAGTTGTAGAACCAGGTATTGATGTAAACTCTCCACCTTCGCATTCGGCATTTTCTAATTTTGATGAAATGATCACTTTTATTCAAAAATTGAGAGATTTATCTGGAGGAAAACCTGTAGGAATTAAATTGTGTGTTGGTAATAATGAAGAAATTGAGCAAATGATTCAAACGTTTGTAAACACAAATAACTATCCAGATTATATTGCAGTTGATGGTGGAGAAGGAGGAACAGGAGCTGCACCATTAGAGTTTACCAATTATATGGGTACACCTTTGGTGGAAGGCTTGTTATTTATCAGTAAAACGTTACAAAAACATCAACTTAAAAAAAATATAAAAATTATTGCAAGTGGCAAGGCTATGAATGCGTTTGATATTGTTCGTTTACTTTCTTTAGGAGCAGATGCAGTTGGTATGGCTCGTAGTTTTATGTTAAGTTTAGGTTGCATTCAAGCAAGAGAATGTAATATGGATACGTGTCCAGTTGGTGTAGCTACACAAGATCCTGATTTAAACAAGGCTTTAGTGGTTGGCAAAAAAAATATCCGTGTAAAAAACTATCATAATGAAACTATAAAAGCTGTAAAAGAAGTTGTTGGAGCCATGGGGTTAGAAAATTTACATGATTTAAAACCCAGCCATATTTTTAGAAGAATGGAAGATGATACCATTATAAATTTAGAAAAAAAGTATGAAAGTGAATTGGTTTGATGTTATTATAATTGGAGGTGGTCCTATTGGAATTGCCTGTGGGTTAGAAGCAAAGAAAAAAGGATTGAACTATTTGATTCTAGAAAAAGGGCCAATTGTAAATTCGCTTTATAATTATCCAACAAACATGCAGTTTTTCTCTTCTTCAGAAAAGTTAGAGATTGACGAAATTCCGTTTATTAGCAAAGAAGCAAAACCCAGTAGGAGTGAAGCTTTGGAGTATTACAGAAGAATAACAACTTCCAACAAATTGAAGATACATTTGTTTGAAAAAGTACATTCTGTTGATAAAAATGATCCTGTTTTTGATGTTAAAACGTATAAACAAACGTACAAAGCAAAAAATATTGTAGTTGCTACAGGTTTTTATGATCTTCCGAAAATGCTGCATATTAAAGGCGAAGATTTACAAAAAGTTTCCCATTATTATAACGATCCTCATTTTTATGCAGGTCAAAAAGTTGCGATTGTAGGTGCTAGTAATTCAGCCATTGATGCAGCTTTAGAATGTTATAGAAAAGGAGCAGAGGTTAGTTTAATAATTCGTGGTGCAGAAGTTGGTCAGCGCGTAAAATATTGGGTTCGTCCAGATATTATCAACAGAATTAAAGAAGGAAGTATCAAGGCTTTTTATAATAGTGAAGTTGTTGAAATTAAAGACGAAGAAATTAAAATTGAAACTCCAACAGGAATTGAAACTATTCCAAACGATTTTGTGTTGGCATTAACAGGTTACAAACCTAATTTTGGTTTTTTGCAAGATATGGGCATTCAATTATCAAAAGACGACCAAAAAATACCTGTGTACGATTCTGAAACGATGCAAACCAATGTGCAAGGAATCTATTTAGCGGGTGTAATTTGTGGTGGTATGCAAACGCATAAATGGTTTATAGAGAATTCTCGAATTCACGCAAAAATGATTGTTGAAGATATTTTAGAGAAATAATTTTTCATACAGTTTGTCATTCTGAAAGAATCCCACACAAAGTTATCGATTTTTTTAAAATTCAATAAAATTCAATAAAATGAAAAAAATTTAAAAGAATTTAAGATAGTTATCGAAAAAATTTCACGCCCAATTTGCCATTCTGAAAGAATCCTACATACAGATTTGTAGCTGTGATGATTTAACAGTTGAATGAAAATTTAATTAAGTTTGTCACTAATTAAAAAACAAACCTGTTTGCTCCTCATTACGTGAGACGTTTTCAGCGTGACAAATTGAGAGGCAGTTGTCAATTCGAGTGATTTCGATTTTTTCATCGAAATTGTATCGAGAACTTTTTGAAACTCACAATTTGAATTCACTAAAAACTCTTTTTCTCAAATTGAAATTCTGAATTAATATACAATGCAAAACCCACTCAAAAAAATCAAAAAACCTTGGCCAACCAAAAAGGCGATGGAACAGATTTACGACCAAAATCTGTGGGGAACTAACAACACCAAATTTTATTCTGGTTTTGGTTCTCATCATCCAGCAATTGTAAATCCATATGTTGAGGTTGTAGAACAATTTTTAACTTCTTTTGATGAAAAAATCACAGTGTTAGATGTAGGTTGTGGCGATTTTAACATCGGAAGTCAGCTTGTAAATTTCACTAAAAAGTATATTGCTGTTGATATTGTTGAAGATTTAATTCATCATAATAAAGAAATATTTAAAGCAGAAAATTTAGAGTTTCAATGTTTAGATATTGCAGTTGATAATTTACCCCAAGCAGATTGCATAATCATAAGACAAGTTTTACAGCATTTGTCAAATGAAGAAGTGCAAAATGTTGTACAAAAATTATCGAATTTTAAATATGTTATTCTTACAGAACACATTCCCAAAGGAAATTTTATACCTAATAAAGACATTATTTCAGGACAAGGAATTCGCCTTAAAAAACAAAGTGGCTTGGATATTTTAAAAGCGCCTTTTAATCTGAAAATACAAGAAGAAAAAGAATTATGTTCATACTCTTTGAATAATGATCTAGAAATTATAAAAACAATGCTTTACAAAGTTGATTAAATAGTTTTAAGATGAAAAATTCAATTTAATTAAGGTTTTGTTCTAACTCCATCTAAAATTTTCTGATCGAATTTTACATCACTTTCATTGCTCGATTTGTGCAAAACAGAAATATCTCCAGTAGATTCTAAAACCACATATAAAACCTGTCCAAAATTTAAAACATTAGCCTCTCTTAATTTAGACATTAATTGACCTTCTTCAATTCTTGCATGTTGTAAGTTTTCTGTGAGTATTTTATCTCCATCCATTAAAAGCAAAGGTTTATTTGAAATTAGTGAGTTTAGTTTTGGGAATTTTCGCTGCAAAAAAGAGAAAATATAAGTAAGTATTAACAAACCAGCTATTGCAAAAACTCCATGAGCAATTGATGTTGAAGACGTTAAAATTGTTGAGATAATACTACCAATGGCAATTGTGAACGCAAAATCGTACGCAGTAAATTTAGCAAAGGATCTTAAACCAACGAATCTGGTTAAAACTATAATTGCTATAAATAACAAACAACATCCTAAAAGTGTTTGTATTAAAGGGTCGTCGTTTTTGTAAATCCAATCTAATTCCATCATAAACTTTTTTATAAAATTAAAATTATTATTTTTAAAAACAAAAAAAACGTTCCCATTTACTTAATAAATCTCAGTATTTGGAAGCGATTTTAAATATTTACTCTTATAGGTCGTCCTTTTTTTATTTATGACTTTTAAAAAGAGTGTTTAGTGTTTTACATAAACTAAATAAAAAGATATTTTAAAGACTTATCATGTCAAGTTTATTCTTTTACCATTTTTTTGTTCCTCAACAATTATTCTATCAATTTCAAAAAAGGAAAAAATCATAGTTTGGTTTATAAAAAGAATAATTTTACTTTTTACAGATTGTAATTAGTTTGCAATTTGTGAGTAAAAATGTTTGTTTATAGGTGTTTTTTTTGCTGTTATATAATTAAATTTGAGTCTAATTTTATCAATTCACGTGCAAAATCAATGAATAATTTATATGCTTTTGTAAATGAATAATTGTCATCTGTATGTTTAACAGCTATGTTCCTTTTTACCATAGTAGAACCAACTAACCTTTTGATACTATCTGCATCATTCAATTGCTTGTTTGATTTTACAATATCAGTCCAAGAACTGTTTTTTATGTAATCGACAATTTCATCAATGTGAAAGTCCGAAAACCCTAATTCATCCATAAAATTCTTTCCATCTTTGTCTAGTTCATAGCAGAAGATTGAGAAGAATATGCTTATGTCACGAGAAGTGTTTTCATTTGTTACTTCTGAAATTAAATAATAAAATTCTTGAGTGTTCTTTAATTCAAAACCAAACGATTTATCAAAAAATTCAGCATAGAAATCTTGATTCTCCTTTACGATATCAAAGTAAGATTCGTCAATGGTAATAAATCTTCCATCCATTAAAGATGTAACTATTTGTTTGTGTTTATTCGGATACATTTTCTTTTTTAGTGATTTTAAGTTTTGGCATTATCAACTCTCCTTGTTCTGTTTTAAACGAAATATTTCGGTTCTCTTTGTCCTGTTGTATTTCATAATCTTCTTCAAAGATTAAACTGGTAACCATAAAATAGTTATCAAAATCAAAGTTTTTGTTTTCGTTTTCCAATGATGTTTTACACCAAGTAAAAAAGTCGTCAACAGGAAGTTTTGAGTTTAGCTGAGATTTATATTCACTTTTATTGAAAATCCATTGTTCTGCAATATCAGTTTTTTCTTCAATAAATACGTCTTCTTCATTTTTAAATTGGTCAAAATACTCTTTTGTGTTTTCGTAAATAAACGGATTATAGAGATTATCTCTTTTTGTATTAAAAAGCTTTGGTGGTTTAATTTCTTTATAGCAATTTCCGTTTGTTAAGTATAAGTGAAAACCTTGTAAATATTCACTTTCTGTTCTAATTCTATCAATAAGTGGTAAAAGTTCATTTGTTAATATATTAGATTGTTTAGAGATATCTTTCTCTATTTGCCTCAACAAATTATAAAGTTTTTCGAACTGTCTTCTTATACTTTCGTCTGTGTAATCAAAACGTTTGTTATTTGAAAATTGAGAGATACTCAATAATTCATTATATATTGATTGAGAATGGTTAACATCTAAAATATTATTTAATGGAATAATATAATTATCAATTAAATATCTCGCTTTTTGGACTTTCTCTTGATATTCTATTTTTCGAGTATTTGCTTTTAGTTCTCTACTTTCATTTAAAAGGCTTATTGTATTATTTGTTACTGCATTTTTAAACTGATTTATTTCCTTGGAAAGGGCTTCTATTCTAGCCAAAAGAAGATTTTTATCGTTACTTTCTTTTTTGATTTCAAGAAATAATGTTCTTATAGATTGCCCGAATTTTTCAATCTCTTCTGGAAGTAAAGGTTTGAATTGTTGAAGAACAAACTCAAACAAAACGAAATAAGGTTCATTAATGACATAATCGTCATTTTGTTCAACAAGTAATTTGTGTTCAAAAAGTTGGTTTTCAATATCACTTCTAAATTCTTTAAGTGCATCAGAAACTTGACTTTTTAAGATAATTTCATTCTTAACTTGTATGTCAAAGAGTTGCCTTAACAAGTCAAAATGAGTTGCCAAAAATTGTAATATAGTTTTCGGTTCTGACTTAAACATTGATTAAAATTTCTTGTTCTAAAAATCTATTTGTACGAGCAACTTGTTCTCTAATTTGAATAACGATTGAATCTTTTGAGTTTTTAACGGTATTACTCATTTTTGCTTTGTTTCCTTTTAAAGATGCAGAATGTTTATCGAAAAGTTCATTGTAATTGGATGGCAAATACAATTGAGCGTTAGTAAAAACTTCTTTTATTCGCAAATATTCATCAAGTCCATTAAAGTCAAAATCAACAAAAACTAAAACTTCCTTTGCACTAATTTTCGAAATAGATTCCTTTCCGATTCTACCATATTTATGTATAAACAAATACTTGTTACCTAAGAGTTTTTCTGCATTTAAAAAAGTTTCTAAATTTTCAACAAAACAAATGTTATCTGCAATAATTGAATCTAGAATTACAGAAAATAAACCAAAATCAAGAGTCTGTTTTTTAATATCTACAAGTCGATTATTTATCTGAACAGATTTAAAACCTCTTAACAAGAATATTGGGTTATTGTCAATTTTTGTTGCTTTTGAGTTTCTATATTTTTTAATATTTCCAGATTTGCTTTTACTAACGTTTTGTTCAGGAAAAGATGTATTAAAAAATTTTTCAAATTCATTTTCTTTAGAAACTATAATTTTGAAACCTCTACCAAGTTTTAGTGTTTCTAAAATTTCCGCACGAAGCAAGTTTTGAAAAATATCGGATTTTAAAACGCTTTTAGGAATTGCCGATTTTGAAACCGATTTACTCTCAAATAATAATTTATATGTTTTGAAGTCAACTTCTCTCATTACGCTTCAATTGGTTTTCTTAATATAACATTTCCATTCTTCTCGCTAACTACGATTTTACCTTTGTTTCTTCTGACTAGATAGTATTTGTCAAAACCATCATAAGGATGAAGTGGTGCAGCTGAAATCGGTATAAAATTATGTTCTTTGCAGAAGTTTAATATTTCAATTCTGTTTGCTTCGTCAATAGTTCCTATTTCGTCAACAAATAGAACAATTTTGTTTTCATCATCTTTTACAACTATTTGATTAATAATAGACATAATTAGAACCAAACGAATCATTTTATCTGTTCCATCAGATTCTATTTGATTTTTTAGGTCTACAACTTTGTGTTGTCCTTTTTTATGTAAATGAAGTTTGATGTCAAATAAATCATTAAATGTAATTGAGGTTTGATTATCTAAATATTTATTGAGTGTGTTTAAATTTTCTGATTGGTCATCAAAAATTAGCTCTGACGTTAAATCTCTAATTTGAATGATTTTATTTATATCCTTAATAAGTTTCTCGTTTTCTACAATTTCAATCTTTAAGGTATCGATATCGGATATTTTTATTTTCTTAATTTTCGAATTGAATTGATTTGTAATGAATGAATTAAATTCTTCAAATCTTGAATAAATAGTACGACAAGGATTTGCAAATTGAGTAGATATATTTTTAAGCAAACCATCAATTGCCTTTTGTTTGTCTTCTAAAGTTACAAGTTCAGATTCTATATATTTTATAAACTCTCTTTCGTCAGCTTCAACTCTCTCTGTTTTATCTTTTAATTTATCAAAAAGCCTATTCTTGTCATATTTAATCCGTTCTCGTTCTAGATGATTCCTTTTTATATTTGAGTATATATTATCTAAAGAATCGGTTGATTGATACTCTACTGGTTTAATGCCAAATAATTCTAGTTCTACTTTCCATTTTTGGATATTTTCAACCCTATTCTCTTTTGTTAGAATATCTTTAGTTAGTTGTTCGATAGTTTCAGAAACTTTTCTGATTTCTTCCTCAATTAACTTGGTCTCCTTAGTTGATTGTTCCTTTTGCTCTAATAAGGTTTTGAAATCTACATTTAATGTTTCAAGTGTTTTTTCTAAAGTTGGAAGTTGCTGTAATTTTTCAATTTTGATATTTATAATCTTGATTTTGGTGTTTATGTCATCTAGACTTTTACTGTGTTTTTCTAAGTCTTTAGCAATTGGCAAGAGCTTTTCATTGTTTGTCTTTTCTTGCTCTATTTTTTTGATTTTTCCTTTTAATTCTTCAATAGAATCTATCGGTTTTCTTTTTAAATTATTTGGTAATTTGATGGCACCATCAAACAATTTCATTAAATTTTCGACTTGTTTGATTTTTTCTGAAATATTACCAGAAGGCAAACTTGTTATATCTGATGAAAGAATTCTATTTAATAATTCTTTATCCTCTTGGCTATCTGAAATTTGATGAATTAATTGGGCAGAATAGTTTTCAACTTGATTTGTAATTCTCAAAATTGTAGACTCAGCCTTATTAATATTGCTTTCAATTTCTTTACTATTGAGTTTTTGTTTCTCAATTTGAGATATTTGGTATTCTATATCTTTCCTTTCTTTTTCTAAATTTAAAAATGATTGATTTAAGAATTCTAAACTTTCATAAGATTTAATTTCCGCAACCACTTTTACCTTATCTTGTATGTCTTTTTGTTTAAGACTTATCTCAATTTTTAATCCACCTACTTTTTCAAAAACTAATTTTAATTTAGGGTTTAAGCTTTCGTTTAATTCGAGTGTATTTTCATTTTTTTTAATTTTCATTTTAGAAACGGAAGTACCAAGCTCAGAGTATAAAGAAGAATATTGTTGATTAAACGCAAAAATTAATTCAGATAGAATTACACTTTTCCCTTTGTATTGATTTACCAATTCTTTGAAATCAACAAAACCACGTTGAATGCTCTTGATAACTTTTATATCTCGATTATGCTTCAATAAAGTTTGAATGTCTTTTTGATTTTTCTTTGAAAAAGAAACACTCTCATTTTCTTTGTTATCTGCTATAATTAAAGATTCTTTAAGTGAATCGTTGTTTATTAATTTTGAGTTTATTAAGTATTTATAAATTTTAGAAAAATTATTGCTAATTCCACGTCCATCTTGATTTACACTTTGGTTTAACCAAACAACTGCGCTGTTTCTTTTTCCTTTTTGGTAAACAAAATTAAAAACCTCTGAACGTTTAGAGAACTTCTTGTGATCAATACCATTGGTAGTAAATTCAGATAGAATTGAGTCAAATTTTCTTATTTTTTGACCACTATTGGTTTCTGTAAAATAAAGTTCCTCTTTGTACTCGCTGTCAATTTTATAGTAATCTAGATTGCCTTCGGCATTTTTCTTTACTAAAATAGAGTAGTAGCGATTTTTGAAGATTTCAAAGATTATAAAGCTAGAGTTTATTGAAGGGAAATAATGGTTGAAAGTAGTTTTGTCTCCTGTTCGATTTCCACTAAAAGTCATTTCTCTTCCGTCTATTATAAATAGAAAGTTTAGAGCGTAAATCAGCGTACTTTTTCCGATGTTGTTGGGTCCTACAATTTGAAGGGAATTACAATTGTCAAGTTCTATGTCCGCTTTTGAGTATATGTCAGAGTTTAATATTATTAATCTTTTAAGCATTTTACAATTTTTCACTAATTTAGGATAATAATTTTAAAAGTAAAATCAAAAACCAAATAACTTAAAAAAATCCGTTTATTTTAGTAATTCAAAATAAGCAGAACAAAAACCAATAAATAAAAGTTTTAATTATTTATTGTTAACAAGTTTAAATTTTTAAAAACAAAAATATTTCACTTTTAATAATTGCCATTTTCCTTAATTTTTAAAATTTCCTCAACAATCTTTTCCATTTCTTTTTGCCTAAAGGCAAACCAAGCCTCTCTATACACAGAACTTTCAACTTCATCTTTAAAATTTCTAAAAGGTTTTCTTTTTTGTAGCATATTTTCTAATCTATTTTTGAAAATTTTATCAGAAATTTCATCAACAAAATTCTCCATAATCTTAAACGATTCAAAGCTTTCTAAAACAGGAATTCTTATGTAATCTTTTTTATGATTTTTAATTTTATTGATGGTTTCTTGAAAGAATTCCATAAATTCTTCATCCTCATCATTTTCTAAAGATTGAGGAATTGTGATGAGTTCATTTGTTTTGGGATTGTAATAACAATTTTCCCCACATTCTAAATGACTTGCAATTTCCTTTATTATGTTGGTTTTTGAGTTTTCCATTTTAGTAAAATAGTAATGCGTTTAAAGAATTATAAATTTAGAGAATTATATTAACATTCGTACTAATTAAAAAAGTTTCAAATTTAAATAACATTTGTATAACAGTCTGTTATTTCTTAATTTTGTAAAAATATTATAATTTATGAAAACGCAAACTGCATTTAGAATAGACGAAGTTTTATTAGAAATGATAAAAGAAAAAGCAAAAAGTACAAATAGGAGCTTAAATAATTATGTAGAGTATTTATTATATCAAGATGTTGGAAAAATACCAAATGAAAAAACAGTTAAAGCGCTAAAAGAAGTAGAAAGTGATAAAGAGTTAACAACTATAAAAAATCTTAAAAAATATAAAGAATCATTATTGAAAGCGAATCAATAATGTACATTTTAAAAGAGTCAACTCAATTTAAGAAAGACCTTAAAAAGCTTTTGAAAAAAAGCAAAGCAGATTTAGAAATCACTTTTGAAGTTTTAGAGATTTTACAAATTAGTGGAGCTGTTGGTATTCCAAAAGAAATGAAACCTCATAAACTGAAAGGAACTTACAAAAATAATTGGGAGTGCCATATAAAACCAGATTTGCTAATTATTTGGTTTCAAATTGAAGAAAATTTTACCATTAAATTAGTAAGAATTGGTACTCATTCAGAATTATTTAGATAAATAAATAGTTACGATTCTTTAGATATTTAACCAAAAAACTACCATTAAGAATCAACAGGAAACATAACAATGGATTAAAAATTCAGAGGAATCATTAACAAATTGTTGATTCTTTTATCATTTTTAAGAATAAAATTTAAAAACAAAAAAAAACCGTTTTAATATACTGAACAAATTTCAGTAAATTAAAACGGTTTCAAATTATAAAAGTATCAATCAACTTAAAATTACAGCTGATAAAATAATTTATCTGTAGGTATTGCCTACTACATATAATCTTCTATTGGGTTACAAGAACAAATTAAGTTTCTGTCTCCAAAAGCGTCATCTACTCTTCTAACAGTTGGCCAAAACTTATTGTCAGCAATATATTCTAGAGGAAATGCTGCTTGTTTTCTTGTGTATGGTAAAATCCATTCATCAGCAGTTAGCATTTCTTGAGTATGAGGTGCGTTTTTTAACGGGTTATTTTCATTCTCGATCGTTGCATTTTTAATTTCTTCACGGATGGCAATCATGGCATCACAAAAACGATCTAATTCATTAATAGATTCAGATTCTGTAGGCTCTATCATCATAGTTCCATTTACAGGAAATGAAACAGTTGGTGCGTGAAAACCATAATCCATTAAACGTTTTGCGATGTCTACAACTTCAATTCCGTTGTTTTTGAAATCTCTACAATCAATAATCATTTCGTGAGCAGCACGTCCTTTTTCTCCAGTATACAACGTATCATAATGTCCATTTAAACGCTCTTTAATATAATTTGCGTTTAAAATTGCCATTTTAGTAGCATTGGTTAAGCCTCTAAAACCTAACATAGTTATGTAGCCATAAGAAATTAAACACGCTAATGCAGAACCCCAAGGAGCTGCAGAAATTGCAGTAATTGCTTGTTTCCCTCCGATTTTTATAATAGGATTTGTTGGTAAAAAAGGCACTAATTGTGGAGCTACACAAATAGGACCCACTCCAGGACCTCCTCCTCCATGAGGAATTGCGAAAGTTTTGTGTAAGTTTAAGTGACAAACATCTGCGCCAATTGTAGCAGGATTTGTTAAGCCAACTTGCGCATTCATGTTAGCACCATCCATATAAACTTGTCCTCCATGATCGTGAATCAGTTTTGTAATATCTTGAATTTCACTTTCAAAAACGCCATGAGTAGAAGGATACGTTACCATTAACGCAGCCAAATTATCTGAATGTTTTTCTACTTTTTCACGTAAATCATCTAAATCGATATTTCCGTTTTCGGCAGTTTTGGTTACAATTACTTTCATGCCAGCCATTACTGCAGAAGCAGGATTGGTACCATGAGCAGAAGCAGGAATAATACAAATATTTCTATGAGAATCGTTTCTTGATAAATGGTAAGCTCTAATCGTCATTAAACCAGCAAACTCACCTTGTGCACCAGAATTTGGTTGCAAAGAGGTACCAGCAAAACCAGTAACAATATTTAATTGATGTTCTAATTTCTTTAAAACTTCTTGATATCCTTCAGCTTGATTTAAGGGCACAAAAGGGTGAATATTTCCCCATTGAGGATTGCTCAGAGGCAACATTTCAGAAGCAGCATTAAGTTTCATTGTACATGAACCTAAAGAAATCATAGAATGATTCAACGCTAAATCTTTGCGCTCTAATTTCTTAATGTAACGCATCATATCTGTTTCAGATTGATACGTATTAAAAATTTCATTTTCTAAAAATGGTGTATTTCTTGCAACTGTATCAGCAATAACTTCAAAATTTGAATGGAAAGGTTTTTCAGTTAAAATTTGAGAAAAACTACCACTAAAATCATCATTTAAAGGATTTGGACGCGGTTTTAACTGACCAAAAATGGTAAATAATTGCATTAAATCTTTTTGGGTAGTAGCTTCGTTTATAGAAACCGACACCAAACTATCAGAAATATAATTAAAGTTTACTTTAAAAGACTCTGCAATAGGCTTTAATCTTAAGGCATCAATTTCTATTAAAAGAGTATCAAAATAAGAGGAGTTTAATTGCTTAAAACCAGCTTTGTCTAAATAATCTGCTACTAATTTTGTTTTATTGTGTACAGAATCTGCAATAAATTGAATTCCGTTTTTTCCATGAAAAACAGCATACATTCCAGCCATTACTGCTAGTAAAACTTGTGCAGTACAAATGTTACTGGTTGCTCTTTCACGTTTAATATGTTGTTCTCTGGTTTGCAATGCCATTCTTAAAGCACGCTTTCCATTCATATCTTTGGTAACACCAATAATTCGTCCAGGAATGCTTCTTTTATAAGCGTCTTTAGTCGCAAAAAATGCTGCATGAGGGCCTCCATATCCTAAAGGAATTCCAAAACGCTGTGTAGTTCCAACAACTACAGAAGCACCAAATTCTCCTGGGGCTTTTAATTTTACCAATGATAAAATATCTGCAGCAACTGCTACTTTAATATCGTTTTTATTTGCTTTGGCTACAAAACCTTCATAGTCATAAATTTGTCCTAGCTTACCTGGATATTGTAAAATAGCACCAAAATAATCATCCCCAAAATCAAAATCTTCATGATTTCCAATCACTAATTCAATACCAATAGGTGTAGAACGTGTTTGTAAAAGAGATAAGGTTTGTGGTAGAATTTCATCAGAAACAAAAAACTTATTTGCGCCAGTTTTTTTCTTTCCACGCTCTCTAACATCAAACAATAAAGCCATAGCTTCAGCTGCAGCAGTACTTTCATCTAACAAAGATGCGTTTGCAAGTTCCATTCCTGTTAAATCGCAAATCATAGTTTGGTAATTTAACAACGCTTCTAAACGTCCTTGTGCAATTTCTGCTTGGTAAGGAGTATACGCTGTATACCAACCTGGATTTTCTAAAATATTTCTTTGAATTACACTGGGTACAATTGCTTCATGATAGCCCAAACCAATGTAACTTTTAAAAACTTTATTTTTATTAGCTAACGCATTAATATGTTGTAAATATTCATATTCACTCATTGCTGGATCCAAATCTAAATCGTTTTTTAAACGGATGTTATCTGGAACAGTTTCATTAATTAATTGCTCTAAACTATCGGCTTTAATAGTCTGTAACATTTTTTCTTGCTCCTTTTTACTTGGGCCAATATGTCTTAACTGAAACGAATTTGTATTCATTAAATAAAGTTTTAAATAATTATAATTCAATCGTTTTCGGTTTTAAAAATCCTTTTAGATTCTACCGAAATTTAATTTTGCAAAAATAGTCATTCTTTGTCTTAAAAATTGCCTAAAAAGGGGTGTTGTAGATTTAATTATTAACTATATAGAATAATTATAAACAAAAAGTTATTTTTGTGAGATGAAGTTTCTTAAAAAGGTTTTTAATTTTTATATCAATGCAAGTATTCATGTTGCTTTGGCTGTTTTTGCCTTTTTAAAAATTACAGAAATTTATTTTGAGTTGCCAAGTAATTACAATCTTAATTATTTTATTTTTTTCGGAACTATTACAGGGTATAATTTTGTAAAATATGCAGGTGTTGCAAAATTGCATCATAAAAGTTTAACAGATAGCTTAAAAATAATTCAAGTTTTTTCGTTTTTCTGTTTTTTAGCCATGTGTTATTTCGCTTTTCAAATTCCAATAAAAACACTCTATTTTACGATACCTTTTATGGTCTTAACTTTTTTGTATGCAGTTCCTTTTTTAAGCGGATTCGAAAAAACTTTAAGAGAAATCGGGTATTTGAAAATTATAGTGGTTGCCTTAGTTTGGGCAGGTTTTACAGTGTTAGTTCCTTTGGTTGATGCTGAGCAAGTAATTACGATAAAGGCTGTTTTGCTAATACTACAGCGTTTTTTAATTGTGGTCGTTTTAATTTTACCTTTCGAAATTAGAGACGTGAAATTCGATGCTATTTCATTACAAACGGTTCCTAAGCAAATTGGTTTGGCAAAAACTAAAAAATTAGGATTAACTTTATTGGTAATCTCTTTGGTTTTAGAGCATTTATCATCAGAAACAAACCTGTTAATTATGCCATTTATGGGCTTTTTCTTTTTGTTGATTTTATTGTTGATGAGAGCCGAAATCAATCAATCTAAATATTATAGTTCTTTTTGGGTGGAAGCTTTGCCCATAGTTTGGTGGCTTATTCTTTTAGGATTTGATAATATTTAACAACAATCAACTACAATATTATAAACTTTTTAAATATAGTTATCAAATTAAATTGATATCATAAAACTGTAGCCAAACTTCTTAAATCCCTTCTATATTTGTAGCTTTACACACTTAAATTCAACCAAGAATTATAGCAATGATTACTACAAAAAGAAATTATGTTTTCGATTTTGATAGCACTTTAACACGAGTAGAGGCTTTAGATGTTTTAGCGGAAATCACCCTAAAAAACAATCCTAAAAAAGAGGAAATTATTCGAGAAATTATTGACATTACCAATT
The DNA here is from genome assembly GCF_000687935.1 of Polaribacter sp. Hel_I_88. NCBI lineage: Bacteria > Pseudomonadati > Bacteroidota > Flavobacteriia > Flavobacteriales > Flavobacteriaceae > Polaribacter > Polaribacter sp. Hel_I_88. The sequence goes on from NZ_JHZZ01000001.1 coordinate 2,278,760, forward strand.
TAGGCATCGATGGCGAAATCTCTTTTACAGAATCTTTAGAAAGAAGAATTAAATTACTAAATGCAAACAAAGCTGATTTATCAAAGTTAGTTTCAGACTTAAAAATGCAAGTGTCTGCATCCATAGAAAGAAATAAAGAATTTTTTCAGTTGTATGCAGATGATATTTATGTAATTTCCTGCGGATTTAAAGAGTTTATAGATCCGATTGTAAAAGAGTACAACATTCCATCTGAAAGGGTTTTTGCCAATACTTTTGAGTTTGCTTCAGATGGTAAAATTATTGGTTTTGATGCTGATAATCCACTTTCTCAACACAATGGAAAAATCAAGTGTTTAAAAGACATGCAACTTGATGGAGAAATACAAGTAATTGGCGATGGTTACAGCGATTATGTAACGCGTGAAGCTGGTGTTGCAGACAAGTTTTTTGCCTATACAGAAAACGTTTCCAGAAACAAAACAACAGAAAAAGCAGACCATATTGCCCCAAATTTAGACGAATTTTTATACATAAACGATTTGACACGAAATATCTCTTATCCGAAAAATAGAATTAAAATATTATTATTAGAAAACGTGCATCCAGATGCTTTTAAAAAGTTGTCTACAGATGGTTTTTCTGTTGAAACGGTTTCTAAAAGTTTGTCTGAAGACGAATTGATTGAAAAAATAAAAGATGTACATGTTTTAGGAATTCGTTCTAAAACAAATGTTACCAGAAAAGTTATTGAAGCTGCAGAAAGATTAATGGTTGTAAGTGCGTTTTGTATCGGTACCAAACAAATAGATTTAGAAGCGTGTAAAGAAAATGGGGTTGTGGTTTTTAATGCACCTTATAGTAACACACGTTCTGTAGTTGAATTGGCAATTGGCGAAATTATCATGTTAATGCGTTCTGTGTTTCAAAGAAGTACAGAAATTCATAATGGACAATGGCAAAAAACCGCAGATGGTTCTAGAGAAGTTCGTGGTAAAAAACTAGGAATTATTGGCTATGGAAATATTGGTTCGCAACTTTCTATTTTAGCAGAAGCTTTAGGAATGGATGTGTATTATTATGATGTTGAAGATAAATTAGCGCTAGGAAACGCAACAAAAATTGATACATTAGAGGGTTTACTAGCAATTTCTGATGTGGTTACTTTACATATTGATGACAATGCAGCCAATAAAAATTTCTTAGGCGAAAAAGAAATATCTCAAATGAAAGACGGAGCGCATTTGGTGAATTTGGCGCGTGGTTTTGTAGTTGATATTCCTGCTTTGGTAGCAGCTTTAAAAAGCGGAAAAATTGCGGGTGCTGCTATTGATGTATATCCTGAAGAGCCAGCTAAAAATGGCGAATTCCATACAGAATTGCAAGGTTTAGACAATGTTATTTTAACACCTCATGTTGGTGGAAGCACAGAAGAAGCACAAAGAGATATTGCTGATTTTGTGCCTGGAAAAATTATGGCATATATCAATTCTGGTAATACAGTAGATGCTGTAAACTTCCCAAATATTCGTTTGCCAAGATTAGAAAAATCACATCGTTTTTTACATATTCATAAAAATGTGCCAGGAGTTATGGCAAAAATCAATAAGATTTTAGCTAAATACGATTTGAATATTACAGGTCAGTATTTATCTACAGATCCAAAAGTTGGCTATGTAATTACAGATTTAGACAAAGAATATAATAAAGAAGTACTTGATAAATTAAGAAAAGTAGAAGGTACAATTAAATTTAGAGTATTGTATTAGGACATACTTTTTATAAAATGTTAAAACCTCACAAATTTTAAAATTTGTGAGGTTTTCTTTTTTATAAAACTGTTGTAATCTCTTATTACAAAGAGATTGGTTTATAAGTAGCAAAAGCACTTAATTGATGTTTTTGTTTAAATAATGTTTAAGATATTTGTTTTTAAAGAGTAGTTTTTAAAAATTTATAAAATACTCTGTGAATCTCCTTGAAAAACTCAGTGAATCTCTGTGTCAAAAAAATTACAATTTCAATCGCGCTTTCAAATCAATAATATTCTTGTCTTTAATCCCTAAATAACGTCTGCTTCCTAAATACCTGTTTTTATTCATTTCGTCAAAATTAGTTTGATTTTCATCCATAGAAGATACATGCACATTACCAGAAGCATGGATAAATTCCATTTTTTCGTTCCCTAACCAAATACCAACATGCACTACTCTTTGCTTTGTGTTTTCATCGGCTTTGGTTCCGAAAAAAAGTAAATCTCCTTTTTGTAAATCAGCAAAATTCAATTTATTGTCTACAATTTTACCAGCATTTATTTGTTGAGAAGCATCTCTAGGAATTACAAAACCGTTCATTAAATACACCATTTTTGTAAAACCACTACAATCCATTCCTTTGCTCGATGTTCCTCCCCATAAATAAGGAAAACCTTCCATAGATTTCGCTGTTTTTTCTATGTTTTCTTCTGATGAAATTAAATTCATCAACCAAGAATCGTAGTTTACTGCTTCTTCTCTTTTTATAAAACCAGTTCTATTATCAGGATATTCAACTTCAAAAAAGTTGTTGCGATTGCCTATAAATTTTAAAATTCCACCTAAAGAAATATCAGAAATAATAGTAGAATTTTCATTTGGTTCAGCATACACATATCCAAAATTTTTGGTGAAAATTACTTTTTTACGAGTATTCCAAGCATCAAACTCGCCTTTGTTCATTCTATGAATTCCACCTTTATCCACCCAAGAAATATATTTATCAGGTGTTTGAACTCTATAAAAATCGCCATTTTTATCTAATATTTTCAAAGGCATTCCTAGCAAACCTTGTGTGCCTAATTCAGCAGAGTGTTTAGGTTCAGAACGAATGTTTATCACAGAATTATTAGCAAAAGCAAATTTGTTGTTCCCAATAACTGTGTCAGGTAAAATTCTAATTTTGTTAATAAAATCGATATCCAAACTTTTTAAACTATCTAATAATTTTTGATAGCCAATTTTGGAATCGGTTTCTCCACTTACCACAATTTTATCATCATAATAATCTAAATCAATATCATAAATAGCCACTCTTTTATCTGGAGCATATTCTTTTTTAATACTTTCATTTACACCTTTTAAACCTGTTACTAAAAGTGAGTTATTGTTGCAAGACAAATAGGTGAAAGCAACTAGAAGTAGTACATATTTAAATAATTTCATTTTAAACGGAATTTAAATAACTAATAAAGGTTAAAGGTACTAAGATTTACAATGATAATAATTATATGTATCATTCGTTTTTAAAGAAGATGTTAATTAATGTTTGAAGCCAACTTATATGAAACATATAAAATACAAATCGAAATTAAAATTAAGTCCTTGGAGAAAAATTTCATTAGGTTCTTGGAAACCTAAAGGAGATTCTTCTATTTATGCTTTTGAAGATTTTAATGTAGATAAAGTGTTAGAATTTTGTAAACAGCAAAGTATTTCTTTTAGCAGTTTTGTAATTAAAGCGTTGTCATCAACCATCAACCAAAACCATAGAATAAACAGTGTTATTCGTTTTGGGAATATGTATCAAAGAGAAAAAAACACCATTTTTGTGCATACTTTACCCAATGAAATTACAGATGATTTGTCTGGTGTCTTAATTGAAGAAGCATTTACTAAAGATATAAATGAGGTTGATGTTGAATTTAAAAATGAAATAAAAAAAGTTAAAGAAGGAGAAGAAAAACATACTAAATCTAAAAAAAGTTTTAAAATAATACCTGCTATTTTCTCAAAATACGTTTTGAATTTTTTGAGTTTTTTAATGTATTCTTTAAATATTTATTTAAAGATAATTCCTTCTCCTAAAGACCCTTTTGGAAGTGTTATGTTAACTAATATTGGGAGTTTAAATATCCAAAAAGCATTTTGCCCAATTGCACCTTACACAAAAATTCCTATGGTTGTTTCTTTAGGTAGAATAGAGTTGAAACCTATTGTTTTAAATGATAAAATCACAAAAGGTAACATATCAACTTTCGGTTTTACTTTTGATCATAGAATAATGGATGGCATTCATTTTTCTAAATTTATTGAAACATTTCAAAGTTTTTTTATCAATCCAAAATTAATTTTAAAATAGTTTTGCTGATGAAAAATATGGCCTCAGACAATCATTTTTTATTACAATTTTTTGCATCAAGAAATCCAAAATTTGTGTTGCTTAAAATAACCCCAATTTTAATTGGATATTTTTTTGTTTTACTTTATTACGATTTTGTTTTTTATAAAGTTATTTTAACCTTTCTGTTAGGTGTATTAAGTTGGAGTCTTTTTGAATATTTTGTTCATAGAGTTGGTTATCATAAACGAACAAAAAATAAGAAATTACAGTGGTATTTAGATGCAATGCATTTGCATCATCATAATAATTTAAAAGATTATGGAGTATTAAATGCAGGTTTTTTATTGATGTATCCTTTAACGGTTCTCGTTTTAACTTTTGTTTATTTGCTCACAAATAATGTTGCTTTGACAGTAGGTTTTGGTTTGGGAATGACTTTTTATTATCTATTTTACGAATATGTGCATTATCAAATTCATAAAAAATATCACAAAAAAGGATATTTAAATTTGTTGCAGAAATATCATTTGTATCATCATTATAACAATTGGAATAAAAACTTTGGAAACACAACTACAATTTGGGATAAAATATTTAAAACCTATGATATTCGTTATAAGAAACTCATTTTAACAGAAAATCAATTAAAAGATTTAATTCAAAAAGAGTAAATTTTTATCATAAAAGTGTAGTCTAAAAAAGGATTGTTTTATATTTGAGAATAATCCTATTTACTATTGATGAAATTTAAAAGCACCTTAGCATTTGCGCAACAATTAGACAAAGCAGATACACTCGCTCATTTGCGAAATCAGTTTCATATTCCCAAAGATAAAGATGGGAATGATTGGTTGTATTTTACAGGAAACTCATTGGGTTTACAACCAAAATCGACCAAAGAATACATCAGTCAAGAATTAGAAGATTGGGCAAATTTGGGAGTAGAAGGGCATTTTGAAGCGAAAAATCCATGGTTGAATTACCATGAATATTTAACAGCTAAAATGGCAAAAATTGTGGGAGCAAAACCTTTGGAAGTTGTTGTAATGAACACTTTAACAACCAATTTACACTTGCTTATGGTCAGTTTTTACAGACCTACAAAATCAAAATATAAAATTGTAATTGAGTCTGATGCTTTTCCTTCAGATAGATATGCTGTGCAAAGTCAGTTGAAATTTCACGGTTTTTCAAGTGATGATATTATTGAATGGAAACCAAGAAAAGGTGAGGAATTATTAAATATTGAAGACTTAGAAGAAATCGTTTCTACACAAGGAGATGAAATTGCGATGCTATTAATTGGAGGTGTAAATTATTATACGGGTCAGTTTTTAGATATTAAAAAAATTGCAGCAATTGGCCATTCAAAAAACTGTATAGTAGGAATTGATTTAGCTCATGGAGCAGGAAATATTCAGCCAAATTTACACGATTCTAATGTAGATTTTGCAGCTTGGTGCACCTATAAATATTTAAATTCTGGACCTGGAAGTTTGGCAGGATTGTTTGTGCACGAAAAACATTCCAAAAATAAAGACTTACCACGTTTTGCAGGTTGGTGGAATCATAATAAAGAAACGCGCTTTAACATGCGAATGCCTTTTGATGTAATGGAAGGTGCAGAAGGTTGGCAATTGTCAAATCCGCCAATATTATCTATGGCAGCCATCAAAGCGTCTTTAGATTTATTTGATGCCATTGGTTTTGAAAATCTTCGAGAAAAGTCAGAAAAACTAACAAGTTATTTTGAGTTTTTAATCAACGAAATTGGTTCTGATGATATCAAAATTATCACCCCAAAAAATCCAAAAGAAAGAGGTTGCCAATTATCCATTCAAGTAAAAAATGCTGATAAAAGTTTGCATAGAAAATTAACAGAGAACAATATCATTACAGATTGGCGAGAACCAGATGTTATACGTTGTGCTCCTGTACCAATGTATAATTCTTTTACAGATGTTTATAGAATGGTTTCGATTTTAAAAGGACTGTTATAAAATGACAGCTTTTAACAAATTGATTAAAGGAGAAAATATTTTAGTAAAAGTTAAAACTAAAAGCGATATTGGTTTTTGGCAATATCAAATATTTGGGATTTTAAGTATATTTATGGAAAGAGGAAATGATTATTTTATAATTACTGATAAACGAATTTTACTTACTGTAAAAGAAAAAATAAAAGTAAATTTTACTTATAAAGATTTTTCTAAAATAAAAATGAATACAAAAACAGATTTGTTAAGTTTTCAAAATGGGAATAATGAAATAAAAGAAATTTCATTATCAGGTATAAAATTGGAATATGAAGATTACCAATACTTAAAGAATAAGTTAGATTAGTTTGAATAATAAAAAATGGATAAAAAAGAAAGTGTAGATTTCAACAGTGAAAAAGCCCTTCCCTTAGGGAAGGGTTGGGATGGGATTTTAATAATTGGAGCTGGACTTTGTGGTTCACTTTTAGCATTAAGACTAGCCCAAAGAGGTTATAAAGTAGAGGTTTATGAAAGCAGACCAGATTTAAGAAAAGTAGATATTTCTGCTGGAAGATCTATCAATTTAGCATTATCAGATAGAGGTTTAAAAGCTTTGCGTTTATGTGGAATGGAAGAAAAAGCCAGAGAAATCTGCATACCAATGTATGGACGATTAATGCATGATGCAAAAGGAAATACATTTTCTTCAAATTATTCAGGTAGAGAAAATGAATATATCAATTCAATTTCTAGAGGAGATTTAAATGCTATTTTATTAGATGAAGCAGAAAAACATGCAAATGTAAATATTCATTTTAATAAAAAATGTACGAATGTAGATATCGAAAATACAATCGCACATTTTGAGGATTACAAAACCAATCAAGAATTTTCTGTGGATGCCGAAATTATTTTCGGAACTGATGGAGCAGGTTCGTCTTTGAGAAAAAGTTATATTTCTGAACGTAAATTTTTATTTAGTTATTCTCAGAATTATTTAAATCATGGGTATAAAGAATTAGAAATTCCTGCTGATAAAAATGGAAAGCATCAAATAAGTAAAGGGCATTTACATATCTGGCCAAGAGGTGATTTTATGTTAATTGCGCTTCCAAATATGGATGGCAGTTTTACAGTTACCTTATTTTTAAGTTATGATGAAGGTGAATTTAATTTCGAGAATTTAACATCCGAAGAAAAAATAACCGAGTTTTTCGAAAAAGAATTTCCTGATGCTTTGGCTTTAATTCCAAATATCTTAGAGGAGTTTACAAACAACCCAACAGGCCCTTTAGGAACTATAAAATGTTCTCCTTGGTATTATCAAGATAAAACCTTGTTAATGGGCGATTCTTCGCATGCAATTGTCCCTTTTTACGGACAAGGAATGAACGCTTCTTTTGAAGATGTTGTGGTGTTTGATGAGATTTTAAATCAAGAAAAGGGAGATTGGAATGCAGTTTTTAAAGCCTATCAAAAAGCAAGAAAACACGATACAGATGCGATTGCAGATTTAGCGATTGATAACTTTTACGAAATGCGAGATCATGTTGCCAATCCTATTTTTAAAGAAAAAAGAAAGATAGAAATGGATTTAGAAAAGCATTTTCCAAACCAATATTCATCTAAATATTCTTTGGTAACGTTTAATGAACATATTGGTTATAATGAAGCCATGAAAAGAGGTAGAGCACAAGACAAAGCCTTGTTGAATTTAATTTCAGGAGATGAAGTACACACTCATTTGGATATGACAAAAGAAGAGTTGGCTTTAATTTTAGAAAGAGTTATTTTAGAAACAAATACCATTTTAGAGGAAGATAAAATTGCAGGTTTATAGCCCATCCCAACCTTCCCAAAGGGAAGGAGTGAGCATGTTTGTGAAGAAAATAAAACATTTTTTAAGTTGTAAATTTTTTTAAAAAATAAATATTAATAAATAATTCCAATTCCACCCAGATTGGAGTTCTTTCCCAAGCCTGCATTGAGCGCAGTCGAAATGGGAAGGTTAAGATAGGCTATTAGCATGAGTAAAGTAACACCAAGAGGCGCATATCCACATGTAAAAGTTGTGGGAGATTTTATTTTTATATCAGGAACCAGTTCTAGAAGAGCAGATAATTCTATTGCAGGAGTTGAGCTTATTGACGAAATGGGAACGAAATATTTAAATGCAGAAACTCAAACCAGAGAAGTTTTAAAAAACATCGACAAAAATTTACAAACAGTTGGCGCAAGTTTAAAAGATGTAGTTGATGTTTCTTCATTTTTAGTAAATATGAACGATTTTGCAGGCTATAACAAAGCCTATGCAGAATTTTTCGACAAAGAAACTGGACCTACAAGAACCACAGTTGCTGTGCATCAATTACCACATCCAGATTTGGTGGTGGAGATTAAAGTTACGGCTTATAGAAAGAAAGAATAGAGAAAATAGAGACAAGAAACAAGACAGTTTTGTTGTTCTTGAAATTTATGAAACTAAAATTTATGATCAATTTTAATCAACATAAAATAGCATTAAACAAAGACGGATTTTCAATAGTTGAAAAGTGTTTTAACGAAAATGAGTTGAATAAAATTACAGGTTTTATAAAAGAAAATAACTTTAATTTTTCAGAAAGACAACTTTTAAAAAGATATCCTAAACTTCAAGAAATCATTTTTGAAAATGATAATTTTAGAAAGCTATTCAACACTATTTGTGATGAAGGTTACTTTTTATCAAAAGCAATCTATTTTAATAAGCACAGCAAATCGAATTGGTTTGTTAGTTACCATCAGGATTTAAGTATAAGTGTTAAAAACAAAATTGAAACAAAAGATTATCATAGTTGGACAAATAAAAGTGGACAATTAGGAGTAATTCCGCCTTTATATATTTTAGAAAATAGTTATACATTTAGAATTCATTTAGATAAAACTGATGAAACAAATGGAGTTTTAAAGGTAATTTCTAAATCTCACAAAAAAGGAATTGTTAGAGTTGATAATAATTTTGAAGCATTAAAAGAAGGAGAAGAAGTAATTTGTAATATTGATAAAGGAGGAGTAATGTTAATGAAGCCTATGTTATTACATTCTTCTCAAAAATCGATTTCTGAAAAAGATAGAAGAGTTATTCATTTAGAATTTTGCAATCAAGAAATTCCTATGGAATGGCTAGAAAAAAAGTGTTTATCCTAACAATTATGGCAAACAATAAAATTTTAATCATACTATTTTTTCTTAGTAATTCAATTTTTTCCCAACAAAATTGGGACACACAAATTAATGGTACACTTCCTAAAGTTTTAGAAAGCCATAGAGAGTTTGTAAGCATTCCTAATTTGCCAGAAAATGTTTTAAATATGTATAAAAACATTTCTTGGGTTAGAGAAAAGTATAAAAAAGTTGGTTTTAGTTTTCAGAATCTAGAAGCGACTACCTTGCCTGTTTTATTTGCTGAACGAATTGTAAACCCTTCTTTAAAAACAGTGTTGTTTTATTTTCATTTAGATGGACAGCCTGTAAATCCAGATGTTTGGAATCAAAAAGATCCTTTTACACCTGTATTAAAAGCACAAAATAATTCTGGTGAATGGAATTCGATTTCTTGGGATAACATCAACAAAAATATTGATGATGAATGGCGCATTTTTGCAAGAGCAGCAGCCGACGATAAAGCACCAATTGTCATGTTTTTGTCGGCTTTAGAATTATTACAGACAAACAAGCAACAACCAAAGTTTAATATCAAAATAATTTTTGATTTAGAAGAAGAATATGGTTCAAACGCATTTTTATCAACTATAGAAAAGTATCAAGAAACATATGCATCAGATTATATGATTATTATGGATGGTCCAATTCATAACTCGAATAAACCAACGTTAACTTTTGGGTGTAGAGGTATTGCTACTTGTAGTATTACTACTTTTGGTGCTAAATTACCACAGCACAGTGGTCATTATGGAAATTATGTAAACAATCCTGTTTTTACGCTTTCTAAACTTTTGGCAAGTATGAAATCTGAAAATGGAAAAGTTTTAATAGAAGATTATTATGAGGGAATTACCATTACTGAATCCATAGAAAAAATATTAAACTCTGTTCCAAATGATACAGCTTCATTAAATGCAGCATTAGGAATTTATCAAGCTGAAAAAGTTGGCAAGAATTACCAAGAAGCTTTGCAATATCCTTCTTTAAATATTCGTCAAATAAGGACTTCTTGGAAAGGTGAAGGCCTAAAAACAGTAATCCCAGAATATGCAAAAGCAGATTTAGATATAAGGTTGGTGTTAGAAACGGATGGAGAAAATCAACTGAATAAAATAAAAAAGCATATTGAGAATCAAGGGTTTTTGGTTTTAGACAGCATTCCAATAGATGCAGAACGTTTGCAAAATCCTAAAATAGTTACCTTTAAAAGTAATGCAGGAATTAATGCTTTTAGAACAGCATTAGATTCGCCTTTTGGAGAAAAGTTAAGAAATTCATTAACTACAACTTTTGGAGAAGAACCAGTGAGCATTAGAACAATGGGAGGTACAGTGCCCATAGTTTCTGCAATAAATCAATTAAAAATTCCTGCAATTATTGTGCCTATGGTAAATATGGATAACAATCAACATAGTCCAAATGAAAATATAAGAATTGGTAATATTCGTCAAGGAATTAAAATTTGTTTATCCATTTTAAATACGGATTTAAAGGATTAAATTTTTCAGCTAAATGAACATAAAAAACTACATTAATGGCGAATTTGTAAATCCAATTAAAGGAAATTACCTAGACAATTATAACCCATCAATTGGAAAAATTTACGGACAAATTCCAAACTCAACCAAAGAAGATGTAGTACTTGCACTAGAAGCTGCTGAAAAAGCATTTTCAAAATGGAGTACTACTACTTTAGATGAACGTAGTAAAATCTTCTCAAAAATTGCCGATTTAATTTTAGAAAAGTTAGATTTTTTAGCAGCAGCAGAATCAAAAGATAATGGCAAACCAATTAGTTTAGCTAAAGCTGTTGATATTCCAAGAGCAGCAAGTAATTTTCAGTTTTTTGCGAATGCCATTACACAGTTTTCATCAGAAGCGCACGAAAGTGTGGGATTAAATGCGATAAATTTTACGTTACGTCAACCACTAGGAGTTGTCGGTTGTATTTCTCCTTGGAATTTACCTTTATATTTATTTACTTGGAAAATAGCACCAGCTATAGCTGCAGGCAATTGTGTGATTGCAAAACCAAGCGAAGTTACACCAATGACAGCTTATTTATTGGGTGAAATTTGCACAGAAGCTGGTTTACCAAAAGGTGTTTTAAATATTGTACATGGCTTGGGAACATCAACAGGACAAGCTATTGTTGCCCATCCAAAAATTAAAGCAATTTCTTTTACTGGTGGCACAAAAACGGGTGCGCATATTGCCAGTATTGCTGCACCAATGTTTAAAAAATTATCATTAGAATTAGGAGGAAAAAACCCAAATATCATTTTTGCGGATTGTGATTATGACAAAATGTTAGAAACCACAGTCAGATCTTCATTTACAAATCAAGGGCAAATTTGTTTGTGTGGAAGTAGAATTTTTGTTGAAGAAACTATTTATGAAAAGTTCAAAAAAGAATTCATCAAAAAAGTATCTGAATTAAAAGTAGGAAATCCATCAGAAAAAAATACAAATATTGGAGCATTAGTATCACATCAACATTTAGAAAAAGTAAAAAGTTATATTGATATTGCAGAAAAAGAAGGCGGAAAAATACTTTTTGGAGGTGACAGCGTCACTGTCAAGAATTGCGAAAATGGTTATTATTTACAACCAACAATTATAGAAGTTCAAAATAATAAGTGTAAATTGAATCAAGAAGAAATTTTTGGGCCAGTTGTTACAATGATGTCTTTTAAAAATGATAAAGAAGCCTTAGCTTTAGCCAATGAATCAAAATATGGCTTGTCAGCAACTTTATGGACTAATAATTTAAACAGAACTATGCAATTTGCTAAACAACTACAAACAGGCATTGTTTGGGTAAACACTTGGATGTTAAGAGATTTAAGAACGCCTTTTGGTGGGGCAAAAGATTCTGGAGTTGGCAGAGAAGGTGGTTTTGAAGCGTTGCGTTTTTTTACGGAACCAAAAAACATTTGTATAAAATATTAAAAGATTGATTATAGTTTTTTAGTTATTCAATCTTTAAATTCGAAAAATGAATAAGGAAATCAAAGAAAAAATTATTGAAGTTTGCGATGAGAAAATTGCTAAAAAAGGAGACAATGTAGGTTTGTCTTTTTATGCATTTTTCAAAAATAAAAACGACAATCCAAAGTTATTAATAGAACTTGCAAAATGGTGGATTGAAACACACAAATTAGATCATTTTGAAAAAGCAGTTAAGATTAGAGAAATGATAGAAAGCCCATCTTAATCTTCCCAAAGGGAAGAAACTGTTGAGGTTAAAAAAGACTAAATATTATAAAGAATTACTAACACGTAACAAATTCCCTTTCCTTTGGAAAGGGTTAGGGATAGGAATGAATTTAAACTTAAAAAACAAAAACGCATTAGTTTGCGGAAGTACACAGGGAATAGGAAAAGCAACCGCTATTTTATTAGCAGAAGAAGGCGCAAACGTAACTTTAATTGCTAGAAACGAAAACAAGCTAAAAGCAGTTTTATCAGAATTAACAAATAACGAATCGCAAAATCACAACTATTTAGTTGCCGATTTTTCTAATCCAGCAGCACTAAAAAATGTTTTAGAAAATTCAGAGGTACAATTTCATATTTTAATCAATAATACAGGAGGACCAAAAGGAGGGGAATTGCTGTCTGCAACTTCCACTGAATTAATAAACGCTTTTCAAATGCACATTGTTTGCAATCAAATTTTAGTGCAAGCTGTAGTTCCTTTTATGAAAAAGGAGCAATATGGTAGAATTATCAATGTAATTTCCACCTCTGTAAAAGAGCCAATTCCTGGTTTGGGAGTTTCAAATACCATTAGAAATGCAGTTGGCAACTGGTCAAAAACGCTGGCTTCAGAACTTGGCGAATTTCAAATTACAGTAAATAATGTGTTACCAGGTTTTACAGATACAGCACGTTTAGATCAAATTATCGAGTTAAAAGCGCAAAAACAAAATACAACTGAATTAGAAATGGAGCAGATTATGAAAAGTTATGTGCCTGCAAAACGTTTTGCAAAACCAGAGGAAACTGCTGCTGCAATTACTTTTTTAGCAAGTGAGCAAGCGAGTTATATCAATGGAATTAATTTACCTGTAGATGGTGGAAGAACTAAAAGTTTATAAAAGCCCATCCCTAACCCTTCCGAAAGGGAAGGGAATTGAATTGTGAAAAATAATTATATTAGTGATTAAAATAAAGTATTAATAAAAAATTCTAAATTTACCCAGTTTGGAGTTCCTTCCCTTTGGGAAGGCTAGGATGGGCCTTTTGATATGAGCAATCTAGTACAACCAATAAATTTTAAAAAGTGGATTGACGAACATCGTCATTTACTAAAACCACCAGTTGGCAACAAACAAGTTTGGAAAAACGGCGAATATATTGTGATGGTTGTTGGTGGACCAAACAACAGAAAAGATTATCACTATAATGAAACTCCAGAGTTTTTTTATCAATTAGAAGGAGACATGATTTTAAAAGTCATCGACGAAAAAGGGAAACAAATTGATGTGGAAATTAACGAAGGAGATATTTATTTATTGCCAGGAAAAGTACCACATTCGCCACAAAGAAAAGCAAACACAGTTGGTTTGGTGATTGAATATCCACGTTCTAAAAACATGATGGATGCTTTAGAATGGTATTGTGAAAACTGCGAAAATCAATTGTATAGAGAAGAATTTAAATTAGATGATATAGAAACTGACATGCCTATAATTTTCGATAATTTTTATTCTGATGCAGAAAAATGTACCTGCGATACCTGTGGAGAGTTTATGGAAGCTCCAAAAAAAGTTTAAAAATGACAATTGAAAAAATAGTTTTAGAAAGTTTTTCTAAACAAGGTTTTATGAAACATTTGGGAGCTAAAATAATCTCTATAGATGAAGGTTTGGTAAAGGTTTCTTGTATTAAAAGTGATAATTTAACACAGCAAAATGGCTTTTTTCATGCAGGTGTTATCACTACTATTGCTGATGCAGCTTGTGGATATGCAGCCTTAACTACGATGCCAATTGGATCTGATGTTTTAAGTATTGAGTTTAAAACAAACTTAATGAAACCAGCTATTTCAGAGAATTTAATAGCCATAGGTAAAGTCATAAAATCTGGTAGAACTTTAGTTTTTTGTGAAGCAAAAATTATGGATGAAAAAGAAGAAACTATTTTTGCTACCTTTCAAGGAACAATGATTTGCAAACAACCAACATAAAATGAAACGTAAACTAAGAATTAACGGACACTCACATTTATTACCTTATCCAGAAGAAATTCCTCAATTTATGAAGGAAAAAGAAATTTTTTGGGTAGATGATGAGCGCAAACACATGCTCCAAAAAGATTGGAGTAGACCAGTAACAGATTCTAGTTTTTTCTTAGACGAGAAATTACGTTGGATGGAAAAAAACAAGCTAGATCATGCTGTGGTTTTAAATCTTTCTCAATTGTATGGAAATGGTTTGCGTTTAGAAGAAATGAAAAAAGCGTTGCGTTTTCAAAACGATTTTAATGCAAAAGTGCAAAGAAATCATCCTTCTAAATTTACGTGCGGTTTTGTAGTGCATCCAGGTTTTATTTACGGTGCTTTAGATGAAATGAAACGTTGTGTAGAAGAATTAGGTTTAAAAGTGTTGTGTTTGCCAACACATTTTATGGATTCTATTGGACAATGGAGATGCGTTTTCGATGAAGAAAATGATCGGATTTTTGAATTGGCAGATAAATACAAATTAGCCATTGAAATTCATCCTTATGATGGAGATAAAATGATTAAACTTGAAAATACCAATTGGCGTTTTCACTTAATTTGGATGCTGGCACAATGTGGAGATGCGTATCATTTTTATACTTTAAATGGCATGCAAGAACGTTTTAAGAATATTAGAACGTGTTTTGCACATGGAGGACAATTAGCACAAATGAATTTAGGTAGAAGAATTCAAGGTTTTGATGGAAGACCAGATTTATTTGAAGGGAAAACACATCCTAGAAAAGCCATTGGTCATAAAAATATCTTTTTTGACACCTTAGTTCACGATACAGATTCACTAAAATTGATGTTTAAAAGACAAGGAACTCATCAGGTTTTAATGGGGTTAGATGATCCTTATCCTTTGGGAGAAATGGAAAATGACAAACAATCTTCTTATCCAGGAAAAATTTTAGATTTGGCTGTAGCTCAAAATATAATTACAGAAACCGAAAAAGAACAAATTTGGGAAGATAATGTACTGCAATGGCTTTTTGGTGATGATGAGGTTGCTAAACAGGATTTAGTTGATAAGATTTTGAAATAAGTTTTTAGTGGGCAGTTAGCAGTCAGCAGTAGCAGTGATTACTGAAAACTACGACTGCCAGCTGTATACTGAAATTTGCCAGAAGAATACTATTTCTCACATCTCTTTAGTACTTCTTCTGCTCTAGAAACCATAAACGTTGGATAAAATTCTTCCTCTATTTTTTCTTCTTTACCTAGTTCAATAGCACGTTTTATTTGATCACAATAAGGTTTTGTAGATTTTCCAAAAAAACCAGCCATTCCCATATTCCATTCAGCATACCCCAAAATTACTCTTGGATTATTTGGGGCAATTGCTAATGCTTTTTCATATAATTGGCTGTTTTTTCCAGATAATGTCATGCCATATTTTTGACCATCAAAAGCAATATAGGCAGTGTTTAAAAGTGCCTGTGTAATCATAATTTCAGGGTTGTTTTCTGAATTTGATTTTGCTAGGTCTAAAAACTCTTGAGCTTTGGTTAATTTTGCATTTAAAACAGCTTCTTCTTTTAAACCAAAACTTCCTAAAATTTCTACAGTTGCTGCATAATAAGCAGGTTTCCATTTTGTTGGTTCAGCTTTTGTAATTCGTTCAAATAGTTGTGATGCTTCTGTCATTTTTCCTTCTTCCCAAAGACCGAATGCTTTCTGCATTCCTGTTTGATATTTTGATTGAGCAGATACAATTCCTGCAAATAAAAGAGCAATAATTATGATTGATTTTTTCATTTTAGTTTGTTTTAAGTTGATGTTTATATTTTAAATTTCAATATTTATCGATTTGTTTTCCTCTAACATAAATTTTGCGTCTTCGTATTTTGGAGGCCCCATAAAACCAGTTGCGTTGTTAGAACAACCATAATCTTCTTTAGGAATTCCCATAAAATTCGTGTCCATTTTTTTGTTATCATTTTCATCGTGTACAAAAGAAACTGCATATTCTCCTTTTGGTAAATCTTTAAAAGTAACCACAGATTTATTATCCTTTATTTTTGAAATTTCACCTTTAAATTGTTTGTTTAAAAAATCTTCTTTTTTGTTATAAACACCAACCAATAAAGTGCCTTTATCTGAACTTAATCCAGAAATATTTACAGTTAAATCAAATGTTTCTTCTTGTGCAGTTGTAGTTAAAATGCTAGTAAAAATTAAAGCGATTGTTAAAATTAAATTTTTCATAAGATTAGTTTTTATAGTTTGTTTTTCTTTAATGATTCAAATATCAGATGTTTTTAGCAAATTAAAACAAATAACATACCGAACTGTAATTTTTTGATTCTGAACTGTATTTATTGGCTTTTTTTGGTTTTTGAATTCTAACAAAAGTGATTTATTTTTGTTTTTATCCATTCAGTTTTGTCATTTCTGTAGAAGTGACAACTGTTTTGGGTTTTATTTTTTTTAATTCAGTTTTGTATATTGTTTTGATAATTAATTATTTTAGATTCATCTATTAGTTCGCAAACAAGTATAGCCCTGATTGAAATGGCATCCTTTTTATGCTGAACTAGATTCAATATCTGTTAAAAGTAATAAAATTAGTTCTTAAAAATAGAGAGATACTGAAATGAATTCAGCATAAAAAGATATAAAGGAAAGCAGGAAATAGCTCCAAAAAACACTATAAATTGTTTAAATTATTTGATGTTTTATCATCGCTAATTGTCCAGAAGAAACCTACAAAAAAGAAGGTGTCAGCATTTGGAACAATGGCTTGTCTGTCGAAATTTCCATTTATGTTTGGTGTATTTTTATAATTGTAACCAAACACATTTTTGGTGCCCAAAGCATTGTTTAAAGAGAAATATAATATTTTTTGTTGATCTATTAAATACGCCCAATTTAAACTTACTGAATTGAAGCTTTTGGTTTTATTATTCAAAAAACCTGGTTCATTTGGATTTGTATAGGTTCTGCCAGATGCAAAATTGTAAGCAAAACCTACCTGACTTTGTAAATTCTCAATAAAATGTTTGCCAACGATTGATAGATTATGGGCTGAAGCAAAGTTGGGAGTTGCTGCTGTTGGGTAGTTTCTAAAATCTCTTTTGGTGTCTAAAAAAGAATACGAAATCCAATAATCTGTGTTTTTTATTTTACCATTTTGTCTCCAAAAAACATCAATTCCTTTTGCGAAAGCAGTTCCATTGTTATTAAAATTTGAGATAAAATTTGGTTGTTCAGAATCGAATTTTACCAAATCTTTATAATCTTTGTAATACGCTTCAATTCTAAAAATCTGGTTCTGTTTTGTATGTTGAAAATTGGCAATTAAATGTGTTGTGTTTTCTGCTTTAAAATCTTCATTAAATTTTAAATAATTAGTACTCGGATTTTGATAAAATTGCCCATAAGCCAAAGAAAACTGTGCATTTTTACCTGTTTTGTAAGATATAGATGCTCTTGGCGAAATTGTAAATTGATTCAATAAATCCGAATGTTCTGCTCTAACACCTATTTTTGTTGCTAAATTTTTAGAGAAAAAAATGTCAGTTTCTGCAAATGAAGCAAATATATTATTATCAAAACCATACTTAAAAGTTTGGTCATTAATAGGGTTGTAAATTTCATCGAACTTTGTGATGAAGTATTCAGAACCAAAACTGACTCTAAATCTACTTGAAAATTGCTTGTTTAATTTGACTTTAAAATGTGCTGAATTTTCAGAATTCTCAATGTTATCATCTTCTATTTTCAATGTAGAATTATCCTTTGTAAAGCTGAAACCACTTTCAATTCGCCAATTATTACCAATTTTATTTTTATAAGAACTGTTGATGTATAAATTTCTATTGTTCAAGCCAAAACGCAAACCATCATCAAAATTAATATCATCTTGAATAACTTCTAGATCTGTGTAACTAAACGCACTATAAATTTTTAGCATAGAATCGTCTTTAAAACTGTGTCTGTAAACAGCTTCTCCACTAGCAGATTGAAAAGGTTTTATAAACTCATTTCTATCAGGAAAAAGATCTGTATAAGGTTTTAAATTGATATAAGAAGCGTTTATACTTAATGAGTTTTTGCCAAAAATTTGTGTATTGCCAAGACCAACACCCAAAGTCATTAACGAGATTTCTGTTTTTTCTTGATCTGGTTTGTCAATCGTAGTTAAATCTAAAACTCCAGACAAAGCTTGTCCAAATTCTGCAGAATACCCTCCTGTTGAAAAAGTAATTCCTTTGAATAAAAAAGGCGAATAGCGCCCACGAGTTGGAGCATTATTTGGTGTTGGACTGTAAGGAGTAAAAACGCGCATTCCGTCAATAAAAATTTGAGTTTCATCAGCATTTCCACCTCTTACAAAAAGCCGACCATCTTCTGGGTTTGCAGATGTGCCAGGTAAGGTTTGTAAAGCTCCTAAAACATCGCCAACTGCATTTGCTGTTGTTACAATATCCAAAGGTTTTAAAACGGTTACTTTTGCTGCTTCACCTGCTTTAAATGTTCCTGCATTTATGACAACAGCATCTAAAGAATTAATATCGTCCTTTAATTTAATCTGTAGATTTTTTAAATTTTTAACGTCATCAAACTTTACAAAAGTTTCATAAGAAACAAAAGAAACTACTAAAGTTTGTGTTCCTTTTTCTTCGGTTTTAAAAGAAAACTCTCCTTTTTCGTTGCTTGAAGTTCCATCGTAAGTGCCATCTAAATAAACACTTGCTCCCAGAATTGGTTGCTTTTTCGAGTCGATAACTTTACCAGAAATGATAATTTGTGCCTGTAAAGAAATTGTAAAAATTGTAAGGATTAACGTTAGAATTTGTTTCATCTTGATTGAGTTTGATGCTACAAAGATGTTGTAGATTACTCATTTTTAAAAAGAAGAAATACTGAGTTGTAGATTTTAATTGATGAGTTGTATATTTATTTCGAATCAAATTTTAGGGATTTTCAATGATTCATTTTTTTTTAATGGTTTGTTTTGAAGGATGTAAAATACAATTCCGCTGGCAAAATATAAGAGAACATCTACAAAATCGGATGTATATCTTTTTACATATTTAGGAAAAACAAATTCAAACAAAATACTATACATAAAACATACATATACTATTATTGCTAAGCTAAGTGTGAAATTTTTATTGTTTCTAGTCCATCTTAAAACAATTAAACAAATAAACAGTACAATTGGAATTATTAAAAAATCATTTAGATAATTATGAATAATTTTTGGAAGTTGAATATTAAAATATTGCAAAGTATAAATTAAAGTTCCAAGTATAAATGAGGAGATACAATAAAAAGTTAGATTTTTATTCATTTTTATTTGTTTGAAACAGGATATTTTGAGATCAAGAAACAGGAATTGAATATTTTTTATAATTGCCAAGAATTCGAGGATATAATTTTTTGAGTTTTAAACCTTAAACCTATTACCCAGCTGCAACCATTGCAATCAACCAAGCTAAACCTGCACCAATTGCACTCACTACAGTTATTACAGAGTATAAAACCCAACCAACTGCTCTATAAAATACATTGGGACTTCTCTTTAAACGTTCAGCTAAATTTGGATTTTCAATATCGTGAATAGCTTCTTTTATTCGGTCCTGTTTAACGGATTCTTCTTTTATTTCTCGTTTCTTTTGATGAGAAATTAATTCACCACAATTTTCACAATACTCTTTATTGGTATTAAAAACTCCACAATTTGGACATTTTATAATTCTTGTACTCATTTTAAATTAGCTTTTTTTCTTTTTATAAGGACGAATGATCAATCTTGTTTCTCTATCAAATCTGATATAATTATAAACCCAATTTAAGAAAACGATGGCTCTGTTTCGAAATCCAATTAACGAAAAAAGATGCACAAACATCCAAACAAACCAAGCAAAAACACCTTGAAATTTCCAATTTTCTAAATCTACCACTGCTTTATTTCTACCAATTGTTGCCATAGAACCTTTATCATTATACACAAAAGCGGTTGTTTTTTTGTTGAATAATTTTGCTAAAATGTTTTTAGCAACTAATTTACCTTGTTGAATGGCAGGCTGTGCCATCATTGGGTGTCCAAAAGGATTTTTTTCTGAAACCATACAAGCAATATCGCCAATTGCATAGATATTAGCATATCCTTCAACTTGATTAAATTCATTTACTTTATACCTTTCAGCTCTATCTATCATACAAGTTGCGTCTAAACCATGTACCATTTCTCCTTTAACACCTGCAGCCCAAATTACGGTTTCTGCTCTAAAATGATCTATGCCATTTGTGGTTACTATTTTGCCATCATAATCTAAAACTCGTAGATTTTTCCAAACATTTACGCCTAAACTTATTAAGAAATCTTCGGCTTTTTCTGATGCTTGAGCACTCATTCCTTTTAAAATTTCTCCAGAACTTTGTATCAAATTGATTTGCATTTGCCTAATGTCTAAATCAGGGTAATCTTTTGGTAAAATCCCTTTTTTCATTTCTGCCAAAGCACCTGCCAATTCTACTCCTGTTGGGCCACCACCAACAATTACAAAATTCATCAAAGCGTTTCTTTGTTCAATATTATCTGTTAAAAGAGCTTCTTCAAAATTTTCTAAAATAAGACTTCTAATGTTTAAAGATTGAGGAACAGATTTCATTTCCATGGTGTTTTTTTCGATATTTTCATTCCCAAAAAAATTGGTTGTTGAACCTGTTGCAATAATTAATTCATCATAATCTAGGTTTCCAATACTCGTTTCTATCAAGTTTTTATTAGGATGAATTTGCACAACTTCTGCCAATCGAAAATAAAAATTATCGACATCGTTAAAACGTTTTCTTAAAGGAAACGCAATAGAATCTGGCTCTAAACCACCTGTAGCAACTTGGTATAGTAAAGGTTGAAAGGTGTGATAATTATGTTTATCTACCAAAACAACTTGTAGTTCTTGTTTTTCTAAACCTTTTGCAGCTGCTAAACCAGCAAAACCACCACCAATTATTACAACTCTAGGAAAACTTGATTGTGGTATATTCATTTAAATTTGATACTTTTTAGATTCTTACAAATTTACTGAAAATGAACGCTATTTGTGCGCTCTTTTAATAGTTTGAAGTCTTTTATCTGAATTGATGAATTCAGTAATAATTTTAAAACGAAGATTCTCTATTTCTTCATCAAAATATTTTGCCCATTTATCATCAGTTAACAAATGTTTAAGTTGTTTTATTTTTTGTTGCCCTTCAGAAAATGTATGTAAATACTTTGTAGAATTTTCTTTTTTTGGTTGAAGTTTGGCTGTTTTATGTTGAAAATCTACCTGAATAAAAAATATTTTCTCTGATGAATTAATGGGATAAAAATCGCTCCATTTTGCAAAACCAATGACGACTTGTTGATTTTTATACCCATCATTTGCAATTAACTTCCATCTGCAATTGGCAACTCTTCCCCAATGATTGGATTTTCTGTAAACACCTTCATCAGCATAAAAATACTCGCTTTCAGATTTGCTTTTGTAATTGGTGTTTTTTGGAAACTCAAAAGTATCCACTTGTTGAAATTCACAAAAAGTATGTTTAAAGAAATTAGTTTGATCGTAAGTTTTCAAGTAGCAATATTTATTGGTTTCAAATTTAGTTAAAACTAATTATTTTAGAGCATTTCACTTTCGCTTCTAAAAAATATTAGCCACGAATTCACAAATTTTACTCAAATAGTTTAGATTTTATATTTCACGAAGCAAACTTTTAGTTTGCAAACCAAGGCTATGACTTTTATTAGATATTGATTTTAGTTTATAACTAATTTTCTTGAAATTTCCCTCTCATAACCTTTCACAAAAACAGTGTCGTTCTCAAATTTTACTTTTGCAAAAGCAGAGGTGTTTTCAGTATCCACCATTCCTTTAAAGGTTAAATAATGTACATCGTCAACAAATTCATAAGCTCCTGCATGATTATGACCGTTAAAAAATAACTTTACGTTTTTGTATGGTTTTATCAATGCTAAAAATTGTTCTCTATTCCAAATATTATGTTGATCTACTGGAAAAATAGGAAAGTGACAATAAAAGCCAACTTTTTGATTTTCTTTTATAGCTTCGTCTAATTCAGTTTTAACCCAGGAAAGTTGTTGGTTGCTTAAAGCACCATTCCATTTTTGCACAAAAGGTAAGTTTTTGTCTTTTAATTCGTTAAATAAGGAATCTGTTTGTTGAGCTTTTTTGTTGGATGTTGTTCCGTAAAAACTCAAATCATTCCCATCTAAAACGATAAATCTCCAGTCTTTTACAACAAAACTGTAATATCTTTTTTGGATGTTTAGTTTTTCTAAAACCTTCTTTTTTAAAGAATCTTGTACTTCAAAGTCGTGATTTCCTAAAACATGATACGAATTCGATTTTATGGTATTCCAAGTTGGTAAAATACTATCTAAACTGTTAAAATATTTATCAATAAAATCACCTAAATGAATGGTATAGTGTAAAGAATCTTTGTTTAAAATGGCAACAGCTTCTTGTAATCTTTTTGGCGCTTTTTTGTAATATCTGTCCCATTTTACATCACAATTACAATATTGGCAATCTGCAATTATGCCAATTTTAAAAGAGGAGTCTGTTTTTTGTGAACAGGCATTTATCAACAATAATAGAAATACAAAAATTATAATTTTCTTCATAAGCACCAAAAGTAACCAAAAGTAGGCACTTTATGAATATAAAAAAACGCAATCAAATTAATGATTGCGTTTTGAATTTGTTCTGTTTAGCTTTGGAAAAATATTCTTTTTTGTAAATATCAAAATCCATAAATTTATAAAATATCAACTTATTTACAGAATTTTAAATATTTCGCCCTTAAAGGGCTTTATATTAGTTTCAAAAAAGTATATTATTAATATTTCATCCCTCTGGGATTTTAGCTCCATAGGAGCTTAATATTAATAAAAGAAATTTTGAGAAAATAACTAGAGTTCCATAGGAGCAAAATATAATTCATAAAAAAACGCAACCAAATTAATGATTGCGTTTTACTTTTTTTTCCTGCAAGGTTTTCAAAACCTTGTAGGTATTATTTGATTTTCTACTTTGAGAAATTTAAACTTGATTTTATTGTTTGAAATCTCAAAAAAAATAAAATAAGTTCAATTACGTGTTTTATAAAGACAAAAAATATGTGGATTGATAAAAAAAACGCAACCAAATTAATGATTGCGTTTTATGTATAATTTGATTCTCTACTTTGAGAATTCAAAATTGATTCTCTATTTTGAGATCCCGCAAAAAAAATGCGGGATAAGCGATTCACGAAAAATTTCTAATGAAATTTTTGTTCTCTGCTTACTTTACTTCCTCAAAATCTACGTCTTCAACATTGTCTCCATCTGCTTTTCCAGCTTCTGGTTGACCTTGTTGACCAGCTCCAGGATTTTGTCCTTCAGCTCCACCTTGTGCAGCATACATCTCTTCAGAGGCAACTTTCCAAGCTTCGTTGATTTTTTCCATGGCAGCATCAATCTGAGCTAAATCTTTAGATTCGTGTGCAGCTTTTAACTCCACTAAAGCAGCTTCAATTGGTTCTTTTTTATCCGCAGATAATTTTTCACCAAATTCTTTTAATTGCTTTTCTGTTTGAAAAATCATAGAGTCAGCTCCATTAATTTTTTCAGCAGTTTCTTTTGCTAATTTATCAGAATCAGCATTTGCTTCAGCTTCTTCTCTCATTTTCTTGATTTCTTCTTCAGATAATCCTGATGAAGCTTCAATTCTAATTTCGTGAGATTTGTTTGTTCCTTTATCTAAAGCAGAAACTTTAATAATACCATTGGCATCAATATCAAAAGTTACTTCTACTTGAGGCACACCTCTTTGTGCTGGTGGTAAACCATCTAAATGGAAACGACCAATTGTATTATTATCAGCAGCCATTGCTCTTTCACCTTGTAAAACGTGAATTTCTACAGAAGGCTGATTATCTACAGCAGTTGAAAATACTTGAGATTTTTTTGTTGGAATGGTTGTGTTTGCATCAATTAATTTTGTGAAAACATTCCCCATTGTTTCAATACCTAAAGATAAAGGTGTAACGTCTAATAACAATACATCTTTTACATCTCCAGATAAAACTCCACCTTGAATTGCAGCTCCTAAAGCAACAACTTCATCAGGATTTACACCTTTACTTGGTGCTTTTCCAAAGAATTTTTCTACAGCTTCTTGTACAGCAGGGATTCTTGTAGAACCACCAACTAACACTATTTCATCGATATCTGACTTTGACAAATCTGCATTTCTTAAAGCAGTTTCACAAGGTTCGATTGTTCTTTTTACTAAATCGTCAATTAATTGCTCAAATTTAGAACGAGATAAAGTTCTTACCAAGTGTTTTGGTCCAGAAGCAGTTGCAGTAATATAAGGCAAGTTAATTTCTGTAGAAGCAGAAGAAGATAATTCAATCTTTGCTTTTTCAGCAGCTTCTTTTAAACGTTGTAAAGCCATTGGATCTGTTGTTAAATCCATGTTTTCATCCGCTTGAAATTCAGCAGCTAACCAATCAATAATTTTTGCATCAACGTCATCACCACCTAAATGTGTATCACCATCTGTTGCTAAAACTTCAAATACGCCATCTCCTAATTCTAAGATAGATACATCATGTGTACCACCACCAAAATCAAAAACAACTATTTTTTTATCGTCATTAGATTTATCCAAACCATAAGCTAAAGCAGCTGCAGTTGGTTCGTTAATAATTCTTCTAACTTTTAAACCAGCAATTTCACCAGCTTCTTTTGTAGCTTGTCTTTGTGCATCGTTAAAATATGCAGGTACAGTAATTACAGCTTCAGTTACATCAGATCCTAAATAATCTTCAGCAGTTTTCTTCATTTTCTGTAATACCATCGCAGAAATTTCTTGTGGTGTGTATAAACGACCATCAATATCTACTCTTGGTGTATCATTATCTCCTTTTACAACTTTATAAGGAACTCTTTTTACTTCGTTAGAAGATTCAGAGAATTTGTTTCCCATAAAACGTTTTATAGAAGAAACTGTTTTTGTTGGGTTTGTTACTGCTTGTCTTTTTGCAGGGTCACCAATTTTACGTTCTCCACCTTCTACAAATGCTACTATAGATGGTGTTGTTCTTTTTCCTTCAGCATTTGGGATTACAACTGGCTCATTACCTTCCATTACAGAAACACAAGAGTTGGTTGTTCCTAAATCTATTCCTATTATTTTACTCATACTATTAATTTTATAATTTAAAATTCGTTTTTTTCAATTTACACTTACCAATAGTCAAACTGTATGCCAACTGTTTTTTGATAAGAAAATGTCAGTTTTATAAAAGTTTTTTTAAAAATGATGTGACAAGTTGACACAAAATGTATCTAATCAATAGAAGAATCTTAAATATAAAAAACCATTTTTATTTTCTTATATTTGGATTGTTCTTTAACAATCAAACAATTATTAAATAAATTAAACACAAAAACATGAGTAAATTTGACGAAAAAGTAGCAACGTATTCTAAGTTTATGGACGATAAAGGTCTGAAATACAATGCAGATTTGTTAGCTGCTGTTACAAAGGGTTTAGGACCTTCTATTTACAAAGCAGATGCTGAAACAGTTTCTGGTTCTGATGCTAAAGAATTAGCTACTGTAAAAAACAACTTTTTAATTAAAAAATTAGGGTTGGCTGATGCTCCAAAATTGGATGAAGCCATCAATGCAGTTGTAGAAAAAATTGGAAAATCTGAAAGAAAAAAGTACAGAGCAGTTGTTTATTATATGTTGGCAGAACATTTTAATAAGCAAGATGTTTACGGAGTGTAATTTAAAATTACATTTTAATAATTACAAAAAAATCTAACTCATTGAGTTGGATTTTTTACATTTACAGCGTAATTTTTAAACATTTTTACGGATGTCGCAATTTATTAGTGTTTTTGATATGTTAAAGATTGGTGTTGGTCCATCAAGTTCACATACATTAGGTCCTTGGAGAGCTGCACAGGCTTGGGTAAAAAAGTTACGAGAAACAAATCTGTTAGAAAATATAGATGCCATTCAAATTCATTTATATGGTTCTTTGTCTTTAACAGGTAAAGGGCATGCCACAGATGTTGCTATTTTATTAGGCTTAAGTGAAGCCGATCCTGAATATATTCCTATAGAAGATGTTGCTATTATTGTTGAAAGGATAAATACGCAAGAAGAAATCTATTTTAAAGGAGGTAAAGTTGTTGCTTTTCCTAGAAACTCCATCACTTTTAACAGAGATTTTTTACCTTTTCATTCCAATGGAATGCGATTTATTGGTTTAGCTGATGGTAAAGAAATATCAAACGAAACGTATTTTTCTATTGGTGGTGGTTTTATTGTGCAAGAAGATGATAATTTAGAAGAAGAAATTGAAATCAACAAAAAGAATTTTCCTTACCCAATAAACAGAGCGCTTCAATTAGAGGAATATTGTGAAAGAGATAATTTACAAATATCTGACATCGTTCTAAAAAATGAATTAGAATTGCGTGCTGCAGATGAAATAGATTTTGAATTAAACCGAATTTGGGAAACTATGTTAGAGTGTATGTATATTGGTTGCCATACAGAAGGGAAATTGCCTGGAGGTTTAAATGTAAAAAGACGCGCTTTTGATACACATACCAAATTAATTAAAGATGCAGAATATTCCAATCAAAAAGAATGGATTACAGCCATAAGAGGTAACGAAGTAAAGTTTAGAGAAATTTTAAAATGGGTAAGTTGTTTTGCCCTTTCTGTAAACGAAGTAAATGCAGCTTTAGGGAGAGTTGTAACTGCACCCACCAATGGAAGTGCAGGGGTTATTCCTGCTGTTTTAATGTATTATTTGGTGATAGAAAATCACGAAGCCGATTTTAATCACATTAAAAAATTCTTATTAACAGCTGGCGAAATTGGTAGTATCTTTAAGAAAAACGCAACAATATCTGCAGCAATGGGTGGTTGTCAAGCAGAAATTGGAGTTTCATCTGCAATGGCAGCAGCAGCTTTAACAGAACTATTAGGAGGAACACCTGATCAATGTTTATCAGCAGCAGAAATTGCTATGGAGCATCATTTAGGTTTAACCTGCGATCCTATTGGAGGTTTGGTACAAGTACCATGTATTGAGCGAAATTCTATGGGTGCAATCAAAGCAATTCATGCTGCAGAAATTGCGTTAGAGACGAATCCTAAAGAATCTTTGGTGCATTTAGATAAAGTAATTGACACGATGTGGGAAACTGCAAAAGACATGAATAAAAACTACAAAGAAACGTCTGAAGGTGGTTTAGCAGTTACTGTAAGAATGGTAGATTGTTAGGTTTAATTTTCAGTTTACAGTCACAGTTTTCAGTCGCACTTTTCACTAAATAAGTTTGGAAATAATGCAGGTTTTCAGTTGTCAATAAAAACAAAAGCAAGTAAAAAACGCGTCTTTGCGAGTTTTTACGAAGCAATTTATTTTTCTATTAGAAATGCTAATAATAATTTGTCATCTGACTTAAAGAAAAATTCAATTATATAAAGCTATAAAATTTTAAACCCAAAAGATTATTTTTCTTTTTACAAAAAAAAGTCCAAAAGCTTTTAAGAGCTTTTGGACTTTTAGAACTAAAGAACTAAAAATTCTTATTTCTTTATTCCTTCTGAACCTTGAACTGCTAAGTTATAAATAACCAATCCAAATCCAATTTTGTTAATGGCATCTCCAATGTTGTAAATAACGTCTAAGTTCCATCCTCCAAAAATACTTTCGTACCATCCTGGAGTTCCAGCCATATATCCAATAGGGTAAATTGCCCAACCAACTAAAACAAACCAACATAAAGTTTTATGCGCTTTCAATACTGGTCCACCAGCAGCTACTGCTAATTTTTTTGCTTGTCCTAACCAAATATCATAAACAATTACAAAATAAGCAATACCAGAAACTAATCCCCAGAACCAAGCTTGATCTCTATAAAGAACCTCTCCCATATATCCAGTAACTAGCATTACTACAGATAAGAAAATTAAACGCCACATAAGAGATTTTTTTGCTCCTGCAACTTTTAATATTAAAAAGAACTCAACACACATTAATGGAACCGTTAAAACCCAATCAACATATCTAAAAAATGTTGGTGATTCTGCATTTGCAGCCCAATAATCTCTCATGTACCAATAATGCACAGCAGCAATAAAGGTAATTAAACCAGAGACTAAAATTGATGTCCTCCATTTTTTATCAAAACTACTCATTGATAAAAAGAAAAACACTGATGCAGCCATCATAGCCATGCAGCCTACGAAAAATGTAAAACCTACATAATCATCTGGTGCAATTTTTGTCACAACTAAAAAATTTGTAAATAAACTCATGATGTAAAAATTAAGTTAATAAATAATGTTTAGCTTTTTTATAAAAAACTTAAACAAATTTACAAAATAAAATAATACATTTGTAATATGGGTAGTAATATTTCTATAAATTATCAAAATTTTAAGATATTTTTTACGTTTTTCTTGATTTGGGTTAGTATCCAGTTTGGAGACGTTGTTGAAGATTATATTGGTTATTTATTAGTAATATCAATAGGAATTCTTCACGGAGCAAATGATTTATTAATATTATCAATAAGGCAAAAAGTTAAAATTCTCGATAAGAAAAATTTAATTATCTATTTGAGCATTGTCTTTATTTGTTTTCTGCTCTTTTTTATCCAACCCTTTCTTTCTATTTGTCTTTTTATTTTAATTAGTTCTTATCACTTTGGAGAAGAACATTTTAATTTAAAATTTAAATTAAATTGGTGGTTTGAACTATTTTTTTATTCAGCTTACGGCTTATTTTTATTTTCAATACTTTTTATCTTTAACGTAAGCGATGTTAAAGAAATCATGCTTGAATTAACAGGTACTTTTTTCACCCAAAAAGAAGTTATATCCTCATTAATTATAAGTGGAATTTTATTTTTATCATTAAACGCATTTTTAATACTAAAGAATAAGATAAATTATTTACTTTTTTTAGAGGAACTTTTTTATATCTTATTAATATCGGTTGTATTTAATACTTCTTCTTTAATTTTAGGGTTTGCAATTTATTTTATTTTGTGGCATTCCATTCCTTCAATTTTGGGGCAAATTGAATTTATTTCTGGGGATTTTAGAAAAAAGAATATTTTATTTTACTTAAAAAAAGGATTTATGTTTTGGGCTATTAGCATTTTTGGTCTTGTTATTATGTATTATATTTTTATGGATACGAAGTTACTTAATACACTTATTTTCGTGACCCTTTTTGCAGTAACTGCACCTCATATCTGGGTAATGTATAAAATGAAAAGTTAATGCAAAAAAAAAATAAAACTTGAGGTTTTCGAGTTTTTATTTGCAAAATAATAGCAGTTAACAGTGAGAAACTGAATACCACTAACTGTCACTGCCAACTTTTTTTTATCTCGTAAAAACCAATTCGTTTCCATTAGATAATTCTTCAGAAAAACGATATTTCTCTACGTTAAAACCTTTTAAATCTTCGATTGTTTTAACATTGTTATCAATTATATAACGAACCATATAACCACGTGCCATTTTTGCATAGGTCATAATTGTTTTATATTCTCCGTTTTTAAAATCTTTAAAAACAGGAGTAATCATATCAACCTTTAAAACTTTTTTAGGAATTACTTTAAAATATTCTGTGCTTGCTAAATTTACTAATAATTCGTCATCAGTTAATTCATCATTTAAAGCTTTGGCAACAGCATCGTCCCAAAATTTATATAAATTGTCTTTTGTGCCCACTTTTAAACGCGTGCCCATTTCTAATCTGTAAGGCTGAATTAAATCTAAAGGTTTTAACAAACCATATAAACCTGATAAAATTCGTAGGTTTTCTTGCAATAAAGGAATTTTTTCTTCGGGTAAAGTTTGTACATCAATTCCTTGAAAAACTGCGCCAGTAAAGGCATAAATTGCTTGTTTTGCGTTTTCTTTAGTAAAAGGCGTTTCCCAAGTTTGATTGCGTTCGTAATTTAAAGCAGCCAAATCATCAGAAATCTTCATTAAATCTGATAACTTCTTTTTAGAAAGTGTTTTTAGTTTTTTATTCAGTTTTTCTGATTGCTCTAAAAAACGAGGCTGTGTATGCAAACTTGTAGGTACGTTGCTTTCAAAATCTAACGATTTAGCTGGAGATATAATGATTTTCATTTTTGAATTTTATTAAAGATATTATAGTACTTTTATGACTGTAAAGATACAAATGATCACAATCGATTTAAAATTATCAACTTGTTTTCTATTGATATTTGTATTGAAATAATTTATAAGCTGTTTAGTACCTTACAAGTAAAATATGAGAAAAATATTAATAAAATATAAAAAAAGTAAGTTGCATTATTTTGTTGAAAAACATCAAAAATATGCACCAATTTTATTTTTTATGGCTGGTTTTACTTGGGATTCTCTCACATTAGGTAGAATTGACAGATTGTATGATATTGTGATTCTCTGCACATACATGACTTTATTAACCATTAGTATTTATTTGTATAATTTGGTTGGATCAGAAAAATGGAATAATAAATTTGTACAGAAATATGGGCATTATTTGCCTTTAGCGATTCAGTTTTTTTTAGGGGGATTGTCAAGTGCCTACGTTATTTATTTTTCAAGAAGTGTGTCACTTTCAAAAACAGCCACTTTTTTTGTGATTTTGATATTACTCTTTATTGCAAACGAATTTTTACGCAAAAGAATCTCAAATAAATATTTACAATTCGGCTTTTACTTTTTTGTGAATTTTACATTTTTAAGTTTCTTTTTACCAGTTATTCTAAAAGAAATGAGCACTGCAATTTTTTTAGTTTCTGGAGCATTAAGTTTACTAACGACCTTGTTTTTAATAATACTTATATACAAATCGAGCATTTCTGCACAAACCGAAATTGTAAAATGGAAAATGTTAAGCATGATTATATCCATCTATATATTGATAAATGTCTTGTACTTTTTAAAATTGATTCCACCAGTTCCTTTAGCATTAGACAAAGGGTTGGTTGCGTATGATATTAAGAAAAATGCAACAACTTATAAAGTTACTTATGAAGTTGATGAGTGGTATTTATTTTGGAGAGATCATAAAGCAGATTTTAATAAACAAACAAATAGTCCTGTGTATGTGTTTACCTCGGTTTTTGCACCAACAGATTTAAAGAAGAAAATTTATCATAGGTGGAAATGGTTTGATAAAAACATGGATGCTTGGCAAACTGTCGATAAAATTGGATACGAAATTGTGGGAGGAAGAGATAATGGGTTTAGAGGTTTTACCTTTAAAAATAATGTGAGAGCAGGTGAGTGGAAGGTTGAGGTAATTACTGAAGAAGAACTTGTTTTAGGGGTTGTCGATTTTAATATCAACATAAATTCTGATACTGAAAAGGCAAAAGTTATTACACGAACTTTTTAGGTTTTTAGAAAACTAGTATTAATAAATTATATTTACGGGATTACAGAAAGTTAATAAATACTATAGTTTATTTTTTATAAAAAATACGCAATAAAAATTTGTATATAATGTAGTGAATGAAAAAAATCGTCAGAGGAATATTATCAACACCATTGAAAATTTGTGGATTTCTAACAATCTTAATCGGAATTGCAGTTGCGATTCTAACTTTTGGATACTTAATAATTCTATGTTTATATTTTATTGTAATTGGACTTACTCTTTATTTAATTGACTTTCTTCTTAAACAAAATTTAAGCAATAAACAGATTTTTAAAATTAGTCAAATCAGTTTAACCATTATTTATTTGTTATTTTCAGCTTGGACTTATTTAAAATGGCAAGAACAGAATGAAATTAAATTCCCAAAAGAATTTAGTGGAGAAGCAGGGATAATTTTCGGAATTGAGAATTACCCAGAACTAACTAAAACTGAATTTTGGACTAAAAAAATTATAATTCCCAAAAACGGAATTTTAATTACTTCAACCAAAGTCGAGGAAATTCCAAGTACATTGCAATTTTACATCGGAAATGAAAAAATAAAAGATTATAGAAAAGTAGATTGGAATCCAAATTTTGAATTTGATTGTATAGTTAATGACAATAAAATTAAAGCGTGGTTATTTACAATTAACGATTCAAAACAAAAAAATGTAAGAAAAAAAATTACCGAACTTTGCAATGAAATTAATAATGATAAAGTTTCAAGCAGTTACAAAAGCAACAATTCTATTATTTTATCAGACAAAAAAGGCAAATACTTATGGCTTCAGAATAAAGGTTTAACTTCATTACCAAACGATTTAGGAGAACTTGACATTTATAAGGTAATATTAACTGGAAATGACTTAACAGAAATTCCAAGCCAAGTTTTTGAAATAAATTCTCTGGAAAATTTAGTTGTTGCAGTAAACCCAATAAAAGATTTTCCTTGTGAACTTAACAGGTTAAAAAGTCTTAAAAGCATTTCAATTGCAAAAACAGAAATTACTGAAATCAATTGCGATTTATCTAAATTAGATAGTTTAGAACATTTTGACATCTCAAGAAATAATATAAATAATTTACCAAACGAGATTAAAAATATACCTAATCTAAAATGGCTTTCTTTGAATGGTAATTCATTTACTAATTTGTCATTTATAGATAAACAGCTTAAGAATTTAGAAACACTTTATTTGTACACAAACAATATTAATGAGTTAGGAAATGAAACTAAATATTTATATAATCTAAAAGAACTTTTGATTTTTGACAATCAAATTGAGGAAATCCCAGAAAATATTGGAGACTTGATTAATTTACAAAAACTGGAAATATGGAACAATCCAATTAAGTCAATTTCTGCAAATATTAGTAAATTAACCAACTTAAGAACATTGAGTATTGATGATGATCATCTCACTAAAAAAGACAAAGAAAATTTGAGAAATTGGTTGCCCAATTGTGAAATAAGTTATCAAACAAGAAGTGATAAATAAAAATTACGCATTATAATATCCCTATATAACTAATAAAACTTAGCTAATCGGATATTTAATTTTTAAATCTTAAAATCTACTCTAACTCCACATCTTTAGAATGCTCACTATAAGTTCTCCATTTTTCTAAACACTCAACTATATCAGCAGGAACATCAGAATTAAACTGCATAAATTCGCCAGTTATTGGATGTGTAAAACCTAATGTTTTGGCGTGTAAAGCTTGTCTTGGTAACACCTTAAAACAGTTCTGTACAAATTGCTTGTATTTGGTAAAGGTAGTTCCTTTTAAAACTGCATCTCCTCCATATCTTTCGTCATTAAAAAGTGTATGACCAATATGTTTAAAATGCGCTCTAATTTGGTGCGTTCTTCCAGTTTCTAACTTACACTGCACTAAAGTTACGTAGGTTAAACGTTCTAAAACTTTAAAGTGAGTAACTGCATGTTTGCCAAAATCGCCCTCAGGAAATACAGCCATTTGCAAACGGTTTTTTAAACTTCTACCAATATTTCCTTCAATGGTTCCTTCATCATCTTCGATATTTCCCCAAACCAAAGCATAATACAAACGCTCTGTAGTTCTATCGAAAAATTGTTTCGATAAATGTGCCATGGCAAATTCGGTTTTTGCAACCACTAATAAACCACTGGTGTCTTTATCAATTCTATGCACCAAACCTGGACGTTCATTACTGTTTGTAGGCAAGTTTTCTATATGATGAATTAAGCCATTTACCAAGGTTCCAGAATAATTTCCATGACCTGGATGCACAACCATTCCTGCAGGTTTATTCACTACAATTACAGTATCATCTTCAAAAACAATATCTAAAGGAATATCTTCTGCAACCAATAAATTTTCTGCTGGTGGATATGCCAAAACCACTCTCACAACATCTTTTGGCTTTACTTTATGATTCGATTTTACAGCAACCTCATTCACCAAAACATTACCAGCCTTTGCAGCTTGTTGTACTTTGTTTCTGGTGGCATTTTCTATAAAATTCATCAAAAATTTATCAACTCTTAAAGGTTCTTGCCCTTCACTAGCTGTAAATCTATAATGTTCATATAAATCGTCACTATCTGTATCTTGAGAAATATTTTCTTGCACTTTTAAAATTTAATGTTCAAAGTTTAATATTCAAAGTTTAAAATTTAGTTTTGAATATCTATTTTTGCCTACTGCCTACTGCCTACTGCCTACTGCCTACTGCCTACTGCCTACTGAAAACTACCTATTCCCATCACCCAAAACCAACTCAATAATCGAATTTTTAGGCAATTTATCATTCGGATTTATAATTTTTCCTTTGTGGCGTAAACCTCTTACAACATCCAAACCAATATCTCTTACATACGTATAATCTGTACCCACAATAAAACCAATGGCTTGTAATTCAGATTCTGCTTGCCTTTTTGTACGTCCATTTAAATCAGGAATTGTAATATCTCTGTATTTTGATGGATTTAACGTCAAGTAAATTTTACGCTTTTCTTTTACAAATTCTCCACCTTCAGGACTTTGCTCAATCACAGATCTTTTAGGATATTCAGGATTGTAACTTGCGCTATCAATTACTTTAAAATCTAAATTTAGTTCGTTTAGTTTTCTTTGAGCTTCGCTAATAGTTAGCTTATGTAAATCAGGTACTTGAATCTTTTGATCGTGATTTGTAGTTACATTTAACCAAAATTTTAAAACGAAAAATAAAAGGACAAAACCTACAATTGCAATGGCGATTTGTTTAAAAAACGACTTGCTTTTTAAAAACTGAAGAATACTCATAGAATGTTTTTTGTTTGATGTACAAATATATAAAAACTAAACGTTGCAGTTTCTATTTATATTTTGATAAATTTGTTTGTATAAATTCTATTGATGAAAAAAAATATTGCCATAATCATGGGCGGCTATTCGTCTGAAGTTCACATTTCTTTAAAAAGTGGAAATGTAGTGTATAACCATTTAAATAGAGAGAAATATACTCCTTTTAGAGTCCATATTTTAAAAGAAAAATGGGTGGTTTTAGATGATGATGATACAGAATATGAAATTAATAAAAACAATTTCACATTTCTAAAAGGTATTACAAATACTAAATTTGATTGTGTTTTTAATGCGATTCACGGAAATCCTGGCGAAAATGGAATGATTTTAGCATATTTAGAGTTGCTAAATATTCCACATACTTCTGCGCCTTTTTATCAAATGGCATTAACGTTTAATAAAAGAGATACGTTAAGTGTGGTAAAAGAATATGGCATTAAAACTGCAATTTCTGTATATTTAAATAAAGGTGATGTTATCAATGCTGATGAAATTATTGCAAAAGTTGGCTTGCCTTGTTTTATAAAACCAAACAACGCAGGTTCAAGTTACGGAATTTCAAAAGCCTATACTAAAGAAGAAGTTTTAAAGGGAATTGAAACTGCTTATAAAGAAGATTCGTCCATTTTAATTGAATCTTTTTTAAACGGAACTGAAGTTTCTGTAGGTGTTATTCAATATAAAGGTGAAATAAAAGTATTGCCAATTACAGAAATTGTTTCAGAAAATGATTTTTTTGATTATGAAGCAAAATACGAAGGAAAATCCCAAGAAATTACACCAGCTAGAATTTCACCCGAAGAAAAAAGTAGGGTAGAAGCAGTTGCCAAAAAAGTATATCAAGCACTAAATATGCGTGGTTTTACAAGAGCAGAATATATTTTTGTGAATGACGAACCTCATTTTTTAGAAATCAACACAGTACCAGGAATGACGTTACAAAGTATTTTGCCTCAACAAGCTGCTGTTGCTGGAATTAGTTTGTATGAGTTGTTTGAAAATGCAATTGAAATGGCTTTAAAATAATTTTCACCACGAATTCACTAATTAAAAAATAATTCGTGAATTCGTGGCAATAAAAATCATCAACTAAAACACAAAGTAACTTATGAAAAAAGCAATTTTCCCAGGATCTTTTGATCCGATAACTTCAGGACATTATGATGTTATAAAAAGAGGTGCCAAACTTTTTGATGAACTTATTATTGCTATCGGAATTAATGCCGATAAAAAATACATGTTTTCTCTGGAAGAACGCAAAAAGTTTATCGAAGACTGTTTTAAAGACGAACCCAATATAAAAGTTGTTACGTATAAAGGTTTAACTGTCGATTTTTGCCAAAAAAACGATGTTGATTTTATTTTAAGAGGTTTACGTAATCCAGCAGATTTTGAGTTTGAAAAAGCAATTGCGCACACCAACAGAGATTTAGCACCTATAGAAACTGTGTTTTTATTAACGGCTGCAAAAACGTCTTACATTTCATCATCAATAGTAAGAGATGTAATCAGAAATAATGGCGATTACACCAAATTAGTTCCTAAAAGTGTTCGTGTAAAATAATTTATTTGTAACCTTTTTTTGCACAGTTTTGTCATTTCGACCTTTTTGGAGAAATCACACAATACTGAAGATTTTATTTTAGCATAAACATAAAAAATTAGAACCACCAACCAACATTCAAATGAAAAAAATACTTTTATTATTTACTTTTTTACTCATCATTTCTTGCAACAAATCATCTAAAGAAAAAACAGATTTTACCACACTTTTTGAAACTTCAAACGGAACTGAAACTCCAGAATACGAAGCTGTAATTGACTATTATAAAAAACTAAGTGAAGAATATTCGCAAATTTCTTTATTTTCTTTCGGACAAACCGATTCAGGAGAACCTTTGCATTTGGTGGTGTATAACAGAGAAGGAATTTACAATGTTGATGAGATTAAAAAATCGCCAAAAAACAGAATTCTAATTAATAACGGAATTCATCCAGGAGAATCTGATGGAATTGATGCTTCTATGATGCTTTTACGCGATATAGTTCAAAATGATTCTTTAAAATCAAAATACGAAAACTCAATCATTTGTGTAATTCCTGTGTACAATATTGGTGGTTCTTTAAATAGAAATTCGCACTCAAGAGCCAATCAAAATGGTCCTTTGGAATACGGTTTTAGAGGAAATGCCAGGAATTACGATTTAAATAGAGATTTTATAAAACAAGACACCAAAAATGCAGCTGCTTTTGCAGAAATATTTCATACTGTAAATCCGGATGTTTTTGTGGATAATCATGTGAGTAATGGCGCAGATTATCAATATGCACTAACACATTTGTTTACGCAACATAATAAATTGGGTGGTAATTTAGGTTCTTTTTTACAAAACGAAATGCGTCCTCAAATTGAAAAATCTTTGCAGGAAAAAGGCATCATCATAACTCCTTATGTAAATGTTTGGGGAAATACACCAGAAGCAGGTTTTTCTCAGTTTTTCGATTCGCCAAGATATTCTACAGGCTACACAACTCTGTTTAACACTTTAGGGTTAATGGTAGAAACACACATGTTAAAACCGTATAAAATTAGAGTGGAACAAACCTATGAATTGTTGTTTTCTACGTTTGATTTTGCTGAAAAAAACTCCAAAAAAATCAAAGATTTACGAGCAAAAGCAGTCGATAAAATTTTAGCAAAGAAAAAGTATCCAATTCAGTTTTTGGTGGATAAAGAAAATTACAGAACCTTAAACTTTAAAGGGTATGAAGGTGAAATGATTGATAGCAAAGTAACCAATGGAAAACGTTTGTTTTATGATAAAAATAAGCCGTTTGAAAAAGAGGTAAATTATTATGATGAGTTTACAGCAACCAAAGAAATTACCATTCCAAATGCATATATTTTACCAAAAGGTTGGCATGATATTGTGGAGCGATTAAACAACAATAACATAGAATATACCAAATTTGAAAAGGATACTATAATTTTAGTTACAGTAAATCATATCAAAGATTTTGAGACAAGAAATTCGGCTTATGAAGGGCATTATTTGCATTATAACACGTCTATTGTAGCATCTATTGAAAACATCAACTTTAAAAAAGGCGATTTGTACATTCCTACCAATCAAAATGGTGTTCGTTATTTGTTAGAAACGTTGGAAGCAGAAGCCACAGATTCGTTTTTTAATTGGAATTTTTTCGATACTATTTTACAGCAAAAAGAAGGTTATTCTGCCTATGTTTTTGAAGATGTTGCAGCACAATTATTAGCTGAAAACGGAGCGCTTAAAAAAGAATTTGAAGAAAAATTAACGACAGATGAAGGTTTTGCGAAAAATCCAAGAGCGCAATTAGATTTTATTTATAAAAATTCGCCAAATTATGAACAAGCACATTTACGTTTGCCTGTTTTTAAAATTTATTAAGGATGAAAAAAATATCAATGCTAATTGTAATTTCACTGTTTTTTAGTTGTTCTATGTCAAAAATAAAAGAGGAAAAAGCATCCAATTTCTATGTTGGCACCTATACAGATGGAGAAAGTGAAGGG
The DNA here is from genome assembly GCF_000687935.1 of Polaribacter sp. Hel_I_88. Classification (NCBI taxonomy): domain Bacteria; kingdom Pseudomonadati; phylum Bacteroidota; class Flavobacteriia; order Flavobacteriales; family Flavobacteriaceae; genus Polaribacter; species Polaribacter sp. Hel_I_88. Next base: position 2,317,628 of record NZ_JHZZ01000001.1, read on the forward strand.
ATTTACAAATATCAAATCAATGCTGATGGAAAATTGAAACAAATTGGGTTGGTTGCAAAAACGAACAATCCTTCTTATTTGGCGAAAACAAAAGACAACAAAACCTTATTGGCAGTAGATGAAACCAATGAAAATGGAACAGGTTTTGTAAATTCTTTTAGAATTGAAAAAGACAGTTTGGTTTTTGTGAGCAAATCTCAATCTGGAGGCACACATCCTTGTTTTGTTTCTATAAATGATGATAATCAAGTGTTGGTTGCCAATTATTCAGGTGGAAATGTTGGTATATTAGAAATTGATAATCAAAGTGGATTGACGAATTTATTGGCTGTTCAACAACATGTAGGAAATACTATACATCCAAAACAGCAAAAACCACATGCACATTTTGCAAAATTCCATCCCACAAAAAACGAAATTATTGCAGTAGATTTAGGAACCAATCAACTTTGGTTTTCAGCTTTTGATGAATTAAAAAACGAGTTGCAGTTTACCAATCAAAAAACACTGAATATGAATGTTGGTGCAGGACCAAGGCATTTTACATTTCATCCTAATAACAAATGGCTATATGTTGTAAATGAGTTGAATAACACTGTTTCTTTGGTCAAAGAAAAAGAGAATTTATATGTGATAGATCAAACAATAGCCATGTTGCCAAAAGATTTTAAGAACTATAGCAAAGCAGCAGACATTCATATTTCTAAAGATGGCCAATTTGTATATGCTTCCAATCGCGGATATGAATCGATTGTGATTTACAAAATACATCCAGAAAATGGGACTTTAAAATTGGTTGGCTTTCAAGATGTGAAAGGCAAACATCCTCGTAATTTTTCATTATCTCCAGATGATAATTTTCTACTAGTTGCCAATAAAGATTCTAACAATATAGTTAGTTTTAAAAGAGATAATAAATCAGGAAAATTAACTTTTGTGGATGAAATTTTTGCGCCAAATCCTGTTTGTGTTTTGTTTTGATTGGGTTTTTAATCATTTATAAAATATTGTTAATTAAAAAAAAATGAAATATGTTAGAAGATGAAAATGGGAATAAACATGAGAATTATGAAATTTTAAATTTAATTGGTTATGGATTATCAAAATTTAACAATAGTTTTATTAAAGAATTCGGGTTTACAACAAAAACAGCTTTTTATGAATACTTTGTCAAGATAGGTATTGTTAAAACTGGAAGTGTTGTTAAAAATAGAATGGATTTATTTGATCCATTTTTTCCACAAAATGGAAGAAAAGGTTGGTGGCAAAAAGGAGATGCCTATATTCATAGAAAAGATTTAATAGACAATCTCTTTGGAAAAGAAAACGTAAAAGGTTTTTCTAATATTGTTAAACTTTATTTAAAGGAAAATTATAAAATAAACAATATTTTTATAAATGTGAAACCTATACTGAAGTCAAGATTTAGAAAATTACAGGAAACAGGTTTAGAAGCAGAATTATATTTTATTAATAACTTTGGCTTAATTCCAGAGTTCCATAATGGTAAACTCGAAGATGCAAGGCTATTTGGTGATGGTTATGATTTTCAAGTTGATGTTAATGATAATTCTTATCTAGCTGAAATAAAAGGAATTAGAAACAGTAAAGGTTTATTTAGAATGACAGAAAAAGAATATGAAAAAGCACAGGAATACAAATCTGATTATTTAATCACTTTGGTTTTAAATTTAAATGATAAACCAAAATTTAAAATAATTGAAAATCCTGTAAAGAATTTATCTTTTAAAAAGATTAATATTCCATCAAAAGTAACAGTTGAATATCATCTAGAAAAAGAAATTTTTTAGCAATTTATTACAATCATGGACGATTTTTCAATCTCAGAAATCAAAACAGTTTTAGACCCTCCAATCATAATTAATTTTGTGGATGAAATTAATTGCCCAATTTGCGATATAGAAATTGATGTCAAAAATAAAATTGTTGATAATGGAAGTTTTGTTTATTGTGAAGATTGTAATCACAAAATTATTTTTGAAATAACAAAAATTTGAGAATTGTAAATAACGATTATAATTGAGAACTTAAAATAGTCAATGAAAACTAATTATAGTTATTAAATCATCATAATAATTTAAATACAAATGTTAGAATATAAAGAAAAAATTATTTTTCTAGAACAGGAATTAGCAAGTGAAAGCTTGAATTATGCTGATAGTTTTAAGACTGATATTTTAATTTTTATAGATGAATTTAATTCTGAAAACCCCGTTTTAGGTTTTTTAAACGATTTATCTTCATTTGACGAAATTACTCTTTGGATTGAGAGGTTGACATCAAGAATTGTCCTAAAATTTGATGATGAAAACGAAAGTATAAACGATTTTATTTACGATTATATTGTTTTAGGATAACTTGTTAAAATGACCAAATTCTCTAAAACTTATACTCATCCAAAAGATTTTAGAAACTTCTGTGGATTTGCATCTAAATGTAAACCTTTTATGTAAATTTATTTTACAGTATCTTTAACTGAATTGATGAATGTAAAAGCCATAAAATGACTAAAAAAATAACAAACAATAATTTTCATTCTCAAATTGTAGATTTATTACAATCAGCAAGAACTAAAGTTTTACGTTCTGTAAACCAAACAATGGTAATTACTTATTTTGAAATAGGTAAAATGATTATTGAAGAAGAACAAGGAGGTAAAATGCGAGCAGGTTATGGAAAAGAGATTATAAAAGAACTTTCACTTCTTCTTACAGAAAAATTTGGTAAAGGTTTTTCTGAAAGAAATATAGAACAAATGAGACAATTTTACAACTCATACTCAAAACCGCAGACACTGTCTGCGGAATCTGAAAAAGCTTTAAAATTCAATTTAAGTTGGTCTCATTATTTAAAATTAATGCGAATTGATGATGAAAATGAGCGTAAATTTTATGAAATAGAAAGTTTTAAAAACAACTGGAGTGTTAGAGAATTACAAAGACAATTTGATGCAGCATTATATACAAGGTTGGTTTTAAGCAGAGATAAAATTAAAGTAAAAGAATTATCTGTAAAAGGACTCGTTTTAGAAAGTCCAAAAGATGCAATTAAAGATCCTTATATTTTAGAATTTATTGGTTTGCCTGAACATTCGGTTTATTCAGAGAATGATTTAGAGCAAGAAATTATAAACAAATTAGAACATTTTTTATTAGAATTAGGCAATGGATTTACATTTGTTGCGAGACAAAAAAGAATTTCTTTTGATGAAAAACATTTTAGAATCGATTTGGTTTTTTATAATAGATTACTAAAATGTTTTGTACTGATAGATTTGAAAATAGGAGAATTAAAACATCAAGATTTAGGGCAAATGCAAATGTATGTCAACTATTATGACAGAGAAATAAAGTTAGAAGATGAAAATAAAACCATTGGAATTGTTTTATGTCGAGATAAAAGTGAATCTGTTGTAGAATATACATTACCAGAAAATAACGAACAAATTTTTGCTAGCAAGTACAAAACAGTTTTGCCAAGCAAAGAGGATTTGAAGTCTTTAATTACAGCATAAAAAAATGTAGCTTATTAGAATTTAGTTTCAAATTTAAAATCAATTGGATAAAATTTAGAACAAAAAAATCCAAGACAAAGTCTCGGATTTCTAATATTATATAGTTTATAAATCAATCAATTCCTAAAACTTATACTCTCCTAAAGGTTTTGGAAACTTCTCTGGATTTGCAGCTAAATGATAACGAGGATCATCTATATCTTCTACAATAATATCTGTAAAAATTGGGCTAGCTTTATAGAGTAAAACCTTACAATCTTCACTTAAATGTTTTAGAATTATTTTCTTGTTAGCAGCTTGGTATTTTTCAACCAAAGCAAAAATAGCTTCAATAGCAGAATGATCTGAAACACGTGCTTCTACAAAATCAATTTCTACGTTATCTGGGTCATTTTTAACATCGAATTTTTCGTTGAAAGCAGCAATACTTCCAAAAAATAAAGGTCCCCAAATTTCGTACACTTTGGTTCCATCTTCTCTAAAACGCTTTCTAGCTCTAATTTTCTTCGCATTTTCCCATGCAAAAGCTAAAGCAGAAATAATAACACCTACAAAAACTGCAATCGCTAAATCGTAAATTACAGTAACAGCAGAAACTGTAATTAAAACAAAAGCATCCGATTTTGGAATTTTCTTTAAAATTCTAAAACTAGACCAAGCAAAAGTTTCAATCACCATCATAAACATCACCCCAATTAACGCTGCAATTGGTACTTGTTCAATTAATTTATCAGTAAAAAGAATAAAGGTTAATAAGGTAATTGCCATCATAATTCCAGACAAACGTCCACGTCCACCAGCATTAATGTTGATGACTGTTTGCCCAATCATTCCACAACCACCTGTTCCACCAAAAAGACCGCTTAAAATATTTCCAGCACCTTGAGCTACGCATTCTTTATTTCCATTTCCTCTGGTTTCTGTTAATTCATCTACCAAGTTCATTGTCATTAAAGATTCAATTAAACCCACAGAAGCTGCTAAAAAAGCAAAAGGTAAAATAAAAGTAAGTGTATCTAAATTAAAAGGTAAGTTTTGCCAAAGTTCTACATTTGGAGTTGGGAATTCGCCTTTTAAACCAGTTCCTCCACCCTCTATAATATAAGAGCCTACTGTAGAAACGTCCATTCCAGAAAAAACCACAATTCCTGTAGTTACTAAAATAGCCGTTAAAGAAGCCGGTAATTTTTTAGTAATTTTTGGTAACACCCAAATAATTGCCATAGTTAAAGCTACCAAACCTAGCATAATATAGAGTTCTGTGCCTTGCATATAAGAACTTACGTATGTTTTTACACCATCTGCAGAAACTTCTAAAGATTTGTGTGTAAACATTTTTACTTGTGCCCAAAAAATTACGATAGCTAATCCGTTTACAAAACCCATCATTACAGAATGAGGAATTAAACGCACAAAACGCCCTAATTTAAAAACACCTGCCAAAATTTGAATAACGCCCATTAAAATAACACAAGCCAACAAATAAAAATAACCCATATTATCAATTGGCGTATCAAACAACATTCCTTTTGTGTGTCCTTCAGCAATCATGGTTACAAAAATAACAGCAACTGCACCAGCTGCACCAGAAATTAAACCTGGTCGTCCACCAAAAATAGCTGTAATTAAACCAATAATAAATGCACCAGAAAGCGCCACTAAAGGATCTATTTGTGCTACAAATGCAAAAGCTACTACTTCAGGAATCATAGCAAGCGAAACTGTAATTCCTGCTAAAACATCGTCTTTTGCGTTTGGCGTTATTTTTTTGATAAAATTTGTCATTGTATTTAGCTTATTTTTAGAAGGGGGCAAAGATAGAATGTTTTTTTAGAAAACTAGAAATCTTTATAAGTATCGTACACTAATTTAATATTTGCATAGGTATTTTGCAAGGCTTCTTTAGTTTGATGCTCATTTTTGAAAACAACATCTGTAATTCCTTCTTCAAGTTGTGGTTTTAAATCGCCTTTAAAATCAGAAATCATTAAAAACCAATGTGTTTCTTTTAATCGAATTCCGTTTTGAAAATAAATATGATAGGTAATGAGTAGTTTTTTTTCGATGGATACATTACAAATGCCACATTCTTCTTCAACTTCTCTGATGGCAGCAGTTTCAATCGTTTCGCCTTTTTCGATTCTTCCTTTTGGTAAATCCCAAATATTATTTCTATAAATAAAAAGGACTTCTTTTTCATCATTTAAAACCAAACCACCAGCAGCAGGAACCACTTTTAGGTTCTTTAAAAAGGAGTTCCAATCGTTTTCTAAATCTACAGAATAGAGGTTGATGCCTTTAATATTTTCATTTTGAAGCTTGTAAACGATTTCATCAAAAGCAATATCTTTAAAAAGATATACAGGAAAATTATTTTCTTTTTTCGACGAAGATGTTACAATTATTGGTTTATCATTTATAAAAACTTTATACATTTGCGACATGATTAGGAACAAAGATACTTCAAAAAAAACGGCTGAACTTTTATTGCAAATAAAAGCGATTAAATTAAATCCAAGCGAACCTTTTCAGTGGGCTTCTGGTTGGAAATCTCCTATTTATTGTGATAATAGGATAACACTTTCTTACCCTTCTGTTCGTGTCTTTCTAAAAGAAGAAATTGCTAAAATTACAGAATTAGAGTATGGCAAGCCAGATGTTATTGCAGGTGTTGCCACTGGTGCCATTGCTATTGGTATTTTAGTAGCGCAAGAATTGGGTGTGCCTTTTGTATATGTTAGGCCAGAACCAAAATCTCATGGTAGAAAAAACCAAATTGAAGGGCATTTAGAACGTGGACAAAATGTGGTGGTTATCGAAGATTTAATTAGCACAGGAAACAGTAGTTTAAATGCGGTTGCAGCTTTAAAAGAAGCTGGTGCTGTTGTAAAAGGAATGGTGGCTATTTTTTCTTACGGATTTGATGTAGCTACTCAAAATTTTAAGGAGAAAAACATTGCATTAAAAACATTAAGTAACTACGAAAACTTGTTAGAGCAAGCCTTAGATAGTAATTATATTTCTGAAAAAGAATTGCTTACCTTGCAAGAATGGAGAGCAAATCCTAGTCAGTGGAAACAATAAATAAAAAATCAATCAAAAATGAATATTGAAGGTAATAAAGTAATTGTACAGAAATCTCAAAAAGAAACATTCGAGTTTTTATCAGATTTAAAGAATTTTGAGCAATTAATGCCAGCATCTATCCAAAAATTTGAAGTTGAAGGAGATTCTTTTATTTTTGGTTTAAAAGGAATGCCAGAAATTAGATTGGTTTTAAAGGATTCCACACCATATTCTAACATTACATTAGGGGCTGCTAGTAGCAAATTAGATTTTCAGTTAGTAGCAGATATTGCTACTATTAATGACACTTCAAGTGAAGTTCAATTAGAATTTAATGGAAAATTTAATGCAATGATGGCAATGATGGTAAAAAAACCTTTGAATAGTTTTATTGAAACCTTAACAGCTAATTTACAAAAGGTTTAGGCGATAGAAATATAAAATTAAAATTCTGAATAAATTCAAATAATTAAACGATTTCATAATTGTTCAAGTTAGTGAAATCCTATTTAACATTTTAAGAGAAGAAATTCGTGAATTCGTGGCTAATTTGTAAAAATTTTGTGTTTTTACAATGATAATTTTAAGCCAAAGAAATTTCTTTAATTCCGAATTCTTTAACGGTTTCATCCTCTAGTTCAACAAGAAGATTTCCAGAGTTAGAAATTCCAGTAATAATTCCCATAAACAAAACATCGTTACTATCTTTAAACATAGTTGGGATGTTTTTTTTGTACAACACTTTTAAATAATCGTTTTCCAGTTCCTCATATTTTTTCGAAACTAAAAGCTGTATTTTTTCTTTAATTTTTTCAATCAACCTTAAAAGGAGTGCATCCAAATTAAAATTGAAGTCTTTAATTTTTTTTAAAGAAGTTACATTTTTTAAAAATTCAGGAAATTCAGTTTGATTTACATTCAGCCCAATTCCTACAATTGTCGCATAAATTTTATGATTTCTGATATTATTTTCAATCAGAATTCCACAAATTTTATTTTTTGCTGACAGAATGTCGTTTGGCCATTTGATACTCGGTTTTGGTATTTCCTCTTCAAGAAGCACGTTAAAAATTGCCAAGCTAATCGCAAAATTTAAGTATTTTTGTTGATGAATTTCTAAATCAAAATCTTTAATAAATACACTTATAGTAAGGTTTTTATGAGGTTCTGAAATCCAAGAATTAGATTGTTGTCCACGTCCTTTTGTCTGCTCTTTTGTAGTAACAACTGTAAAGTTTTCTAATGCAGAATTTTGAGCCATTTCTTTTAAAAATGAACTAGTAGAGGCAATGGCATTAAGTTTGATTAATTTCAACTGTTAAATAATGTGTAAAGTAGTTCAAAATTACACATAATACTCGCAAAATTATAATAACTTTGTAAAAATTTAGAGAATACAATTAATGGCAAAAAAGCAAGTAAACATAGACGAATTAATCTCTTTGATTATTAAAGGTATAGATGATGTAAAAGGAGAAAACATTCAACTATTAGATTTAAGAGAGATAGAAAATACGGTTTGCGATTATTTTATTATTTGTTCAGGAAATTCTAATACGCAAGTAAATGCAATTTCTGGATCTGTACAAAAAGTAGTTAGTAAAGAAATAAAAGACAAACCTTGGCATATTGAAGGACAAACGAACTCTGAATGGGTTTTAATGGATTACGTAAATGTTGTGGTTCATATTTTTCAAAAGCATGTTAGAGATTATTATGACATTGAAAGCCTTTGGGGTGATGCAAAAATTACCGAAATTAACCCAGTTTAACCCTATTCATTTTACAACACATGAGTGATAAAAATAAAGATAAAGACAACAAACCTAACTTACCAAAACTTAAATTTAGTTCTTATTGGATCTATGGTGCAGTTTTAATAGCAATTATAGCTGTACAATTTTTTAGTAGTGGAGATTTAGCTTCTAAAAGTATTTCAAAAAACAAATTTGATGAAATTTTAAGAGATAACGATATTAAAAAAATCGTTGTGATTAATAAAGACGTTGCTCAAGTTTTTTTAACAGAAGATGCTTTAAAAAAATCGAAACACAAAGAATTTACAAATTCTACCTTTTATAGACCAGGTTCACCTGTTTACGAATATAATTTCGGAGACCAAAGAACATTTGAAGAAAATATAAAAATAGCAAAAGAAGAAAAACCAGACTTAATTGTAGATATCGAAAACAAAGAAAAAACAAGTGTTTTCGATGCTATTATTAGCTTTTTACCTTTCATCATATTAATCGCTATTTGGTTATTTTTTATGAGAAGAATGTCTGGAGGAGGCTCTGGAGGTGGAGGTGGAGGTCAAATTTTTAGCATCGGAAAATCGAAAGCTAAATTATTTGATAAAGATACCAAAGTAAAAACTACATTCGAAAATGTTGCTGGATTAGAAGGCGCAAAAGAAGAGGTACAAGAAATTGTGGATTTCTTAAAAAACCCAGATAAATATACTTCTTTAGGAGGTAAAATACCAAAAGGAGCTTTATTAGTAGGACCTCCAGGAACTGGTAAAACGTTATTAGCAAAAGCTGTTGCAGGAGAAGCTGGTGTGCCATTTTTCTCTTTATCAGGATCAGATTTTGTAGAAATGTTTGTTGGTGTAGGTGCTTCTAGAGTTAGAGATTTATTTAAGCAAGCTGCACAAAAATCTCCTTCTATTATTTTTATTGATGAGATTGATGCCATTGGTAGAGCTCGTGGAAAAAATAGTATGACTGGTGGAAATGACGAACGTGAAAATACCTTGAACCAGTTATTAACTGAAATGGATGGTTTTGGAACAGACGTAAATGTAATTGTTATTGCAGCAACTAACAGAGCAGATGTTTTAGATAGTGCATTAATGAGAGCAGGTCGTTTTGACCGTCAAATTTATGTTGATTTACCAGATATTAGAGAAAGACAAGAAATTTTTGAAGTGCATATTAAGCCTTTAAAAATGGCAGATGACGTAAATATTGAATTTTTAGCACAACAAACACCAGGATTTTCTGGAGCTGATATTGCCAATATGTGTAATGAAGCTGCCCTAATTGCTGCAAGGCAAGGTAAAAAAGCAATTCATCACCAAGATTTTTTAGATGCTGTTGATAGAATTGTGGGTGGTTTAGAAAAGAAAAAGAAGAGAATTACACCAAAAGAAAAAGAAGTAATTGCTTTTCACGAAGCTGGTCATGCTACAGTAAGCTGGATGTTAGAACATGCTGCACCATTAGTAAAAGTTACAATTGTACCTAGAGGACAATCTCTTGGAGCTGCTTGGTATTTGCCAGCAGAAAGATTAATTGTGCAAACTGAGCAAATGTTAGATGAAATGTGTGCTACTTTAGGAGGTAGAGCAGCAGAAAAAATCATCTTTAATAAGATTTCTACAGGTGCATTAAGCGATTTAGAAAAAGTTACCAAGCAAGCTAGAGCAATGGTTACAGTTTATGGTTTGAATGATAAAGTTGGTAATATTACCTATTATGATTCTACAGGAAACGATTCTTTTGTAAAGCCTTATAGCGAAGAAACAGGAAAAACGATTGATAAAGAAATTTCTAAGATGATAGAAATTCAATACGAAAGAGCTGTTGAATTGTTATCAAATAACAAAGAAAAATTAACAGTACTTGCTGAATTGTTATTAGAAAAAGAAGTTATTTTTAAAGACGATTTACAAAAAATCTTTGGGAAAAGACCTTTTGAAGAAGATGAGGAAGCTGGTGATGTTATCAAAGAAGAAAACGTTCCTACAGTAGAAAAAATACCTGAAGCATAGTCTTAAATGAATCTTTTCAAAAAAATTTTTAACTTTCCTATTAAAGAGGATGACGAAATTAAAAAGCAAGAAGTAAAACTTTCTCTTGATGATCTTTTTGTACATAATTTTGTAAAAAAGGGAGGTAAATTTTTATACAACATCAATAAGCAAGAACTTGTTAGTAATTTTAAAAAAGTTATCGCAGAAAATAACTGGGAAGATATTCATCTTTTAGATCAAAGATTAGATTTTTTATTCGACAAAAAAACTTTAAATGTTGTGTCTTCTTACAACGAAGACACAACAATTCTTACTTCTTGTGAGCATTTAATTGCAGAAAATGGCGATATATTATTTTCATCAAATCAATTAAAAAGTACTCGATTAAAAGAATTTCCGCAAAATTTTATTGTTTTTGCTACTACAAGTCAATTAGTTAAAGATACAGGTCAGGGTTTAACAGGAATTAAAACTAAGTTTAAAAGTAGTTTACCTACCAATATTACTTCCGTCAAAGATTATAACATTAATAATAATGAGGATAATTTTTTAAACCATGGAAACAATAACTCAAAAAACTTATATTTGCTGCTGTTAGAAGATTTATAATATGCGCAACCTTTTAAGAAGGCTTTTTTCTGGAATTGTTTACATTTTAATTTTTGTCTCTTCCATTCTTTTTTCTCAAGAATCCTATATTGCTTTAGTTACAATATTTGGTTTTTTATCTATCTGGGAATTTTCTAAGATGATAAAGACTAAAAATTACGCTGCCTATATTTTCTTCCCTTTTGTGTTGTTTTTAATGATGCAAAGACAAGAGAGTTTTATTGTAACAGGTATTTTAGTAATTACATTGTTATCTTCTCTTTTTTTAATATATCAATTATTTGCAGAGAAAGTTGTTGCATTTTCTAACGATCGTTTAAAATTAGGCGTAACAATTAGATACATTATTTTTTCGATGTGTTTTTTAATTATGTTACCTTTTTATAAAAATACTTTCCATCCATACTTAATGATTAGCATTTTATGCATTATTTGGGTAAATGATTCTTTTGCCTTTTTAATTGGTAAAAACTTCGGGAAAAATAAATTATTTCCATCAGTATCACCCAAAAAAACAGTTGAAGGTCTTTTTGGAGGTTTAACTTTCTCTTTAATTGCAGGGTTGTTCATTAGTAAGTTTAATTTAGATTTTTCTTTATTAAACTGGTTAATTATTGCTGTAATTGTATCGTTAGTAGGTACTATTGGAGATTTAGTAGAATCAAAATTTAAACGACAAGCAAACATTAAAGATAGTGGAAATATAATGCCTGGTCATGGAGGTATTTTAGATAGATTAGATAGCTTGTTGTTTGCTGCGCCATTTGTATATTTGTATATTAACTTTATTATTTAAAAATGATTCGATTTCATAAAGAAGGCTATAAAATCATCGTAATTACTTTTATTATTGTAATTGCTATTATATTATCCGTAGAAAGGTTTATTGATATTATTTGGATAACCAAATCAATTCAAGTTTTTGCTCTTGTATTTCTAATTATTGTATTGCAGTTTTTTAGAAACCCAAAAAGAGTTTCAATATTAGATGAAAACACAATTATTGCACCTGTAGATGGTAAAGTTGTTGTGATAGAAGAAGTTGAAGAACCAGAATATTTTAAAGATAAAAGATTACAAATATCAATTTTTATGTCTCCAATAAATGTGCACGTTACAAGATATGCCATGAGTGGAGTTATAAAATATAGCAAATACCATCCAGGTAAATATTTGGTTGCTTGGCATCCAAAAGCATCTACCGAAAACGAAAGAACTACAGTTGTCATCGATAATAATGTTATTGGAGAAATTTTGTACAGACAAATTGCTGGAGCACTAGCAAAACGAATTGTAAATTATGCTAAAGAAGGAGAAAATGTTGTACAAGGTACAGATGCAGGATTTATAAAGTTTGGTTCTAGAGTAGATGTATATTTACCTTTAGGAACAAAAGTTAATGTAAAATTAGGAGATAAAGTAAAAGGTGGTGTCCAAGTTATCGCAGAAAAATAATACTGAACTAGACAAAGAGTATAAAGCTGCTTTTGATAAAATATCAAAGTTAAAGCAAGCTCTTGCTCCAGATATTATGCTAAAATTTTATGCCTATTATAAGCAGGCAAATTTTGGTAATAAATCAATTGTTAAGAGCGGTTCAGATGTTAGAAGTGCGTTTAAATTTAATGCTTGGGTACAATTAAAAGGAATGAGTTCAGAACAGGCAAAAAAAGAATATATAGAATTAGCGAATTCAATTTAATTTCGAAGCTATATATAGTTTAAACCATTTAAAATTACTTTAAAGTTTTAAAAACTTTTTCTTTATAAAATATTAAAAAATATCCGAGTAATAAACTCGGATATTTTATTTTATAAATTATTTAAAGCTTTTTTGAGCGTTTCAAACTGAAAAGAATACCCGTTTTTTTCTATTTTTTTTGATGAAATTCTACTGCCCTCTAAAAGAATTTTAGACATGTCACCAAATAATAATTTCAACATAAAACTAGGAACACAAATGCCAATATAAGGTCTGTTGATGCTTTTTGCTAATGCTTTAGAAAACGTTGTACTTGTGTGATGTTTTGGTCCAACAGCATTAAATACACCCTTTAAATTACCTTCAATAGCTTGAATATACATTGCACATAGATCATCAATATGAATCCATGGCATATATTGCTTTCCAGAACCTAAAGGCGATATTACTGGCAATCTCATTTTGTCTAAAGCACCACCTTTTTCAGATAACACAATTCCAGTTCTTAAAATAGTAACAGGAATTTCTAAACTTTCAAATTGATGGGCAGCATTTTCCCATTTTTCGCAAACTTCACCTAAAAAATCGTTGCCAACTTTGTCTTTTTCAGTGAAAATTTTATCGGTTGTAACTGCTCCATAATAACCACTTCCAGAAGCTGAAATAAATCCTTTTAAGTTGATGTTCTCTTTTTTGATAGTTTCAAAAAGCAGATTTGCACTTTCAACTCTACTATCAATTATTACTTTTTTTCTTTCGTTTGTCCAACGTTCATCAGCAATTCCTGCTCCAGCCAAATGAATGATGTAATCTGTATTTTTAAAAGCTTTTTTATCAATAGTTTTTTTCTGAAGATCCCATTGATATTCATTTTCAGCATCAGCACTTCTTGTAAGTATTGCTACTTCATGGTTCTTATCCTTTAACAATTTTGTAAGTCTACTGCCTACTAAACCTGTACCTCCTGTAATTAAAATTTTTGCCATACGTAAATATAAAGAAGAAAAATCTTTTTTGCGAACTATATTTATAGATTAAACTAATTTAAAAATAAGCCCTAACTTTATTTCTAAAACTATTCTTTAGTAGGAATTGGAGGTGGTCCTTCAGGAATAATTGCCTTATATACTTCATCTCCTTTACGTTCTTTATATTCTGCTTTTACTTTGGCAACCAACTCCGGATTTTCGAACAAATCTAACATAGTCATAGACATTGCTTTGCTAGAATATAGCATTCCTTTATGACCAATGCTCATTCCTCCACAAGCTACAACAGCCCACGAATGCCAAGGTGTATCAATAGGAGCAGTTGTTACTCTTAAATTGATGTTGGCAACATTCCAACTTACATCACCAACATCCGTACTTCCTCCACCAGAATTTTTTAAGGTTGTTCTTAAAGGATTGATGTTAGAATCCATTCCTAATTGTTTTTTACCTGTTACTTCTTGAATTTTTTTTCCGAAAGTAATTTCATCATCTGTATATTTTATGGGACCTAATAACTCTAGATTTTTTTGCATGATTGCTCCCCCAGTTCTATTTACTAAAACTTCGTAAATACCAGAAATTAACGATACTTTGTACTCTACATTTGCTAGAATTGCAGCACCTTCTGCCATTTTCTTTACTTGTTCATAAACTGGCAACATTCCAGAACGTTTAGAATCTCTAACTCTTACCCAAAGTCGGGAATAATCTGGAACAACATTTACTACTTGTCCACCATCTTGAATATGATAATGCATTCTAACAGTTGGTTTTACGTGTTCTCTGTAATAATTGATTCCTGCTGTATAAAGTTCTAAAGCATCAGAAGCAGACCTTCCATTCCAAGGATCTGCAGCAGCGTGTGCAGCTTGCCCAAAAAACTCTACTTTAAAATCTACTAAAGCCAAAGAACTTTGCACATCTGCCTCTGTAACTGGTGCAGGATGCCAGCTGATATTTACATCTACATCATCCCAAAGGCCAGCATTTACCATCCAGATTTTTCCGAAAAACTTTTCTTCAGAAGGAGTTCCAAAAAACTTTACAGTTCCTTTTATTTTGCCTTGCTCAATTAACTCTTTTATGGCAACAGCAGCACCCAAACTGCCTGCTCCAAATAAATTATGTCCACATCCATGACCTGGATTTCCTTCTGTAATTGGTGATTTTGTTGGTACTGGATTTTGAGATAAACCAGGTAAAGCATCAAATTCGCCTAACACACTTATAACAGGTTTCCCAGAACCATAAGTTGCTACAAAAGCAGTTGGCATTTCTGCAACGCCTCTTTCTATGGTAAAACCTTGTTTTTCTGCGTAGTCTGATAATATTTTTGAAGATTCAGTTTCTTCGAAAGCTGTTTCTGCAGCTTGCCAGATTTTATCACTAATTTCGATCAAAGCATTTTGATGCTTTTCTATGGATTGTACTAATGCTTGTTTATTTTTTGAAAGTTTTTGACTTTGTAAAGTACAAATTGTAAAAAGTAAAACAAATAGTACTACTTTTTTTAAGGTGAAGTTTTTCATTGGAAAGTTGTTTTTTCAAATATAATGAAAAAACAATTTTTTTATTTTATTCTTTTTAACTTTATGTCTTTTAAAAATTCGCTAGTGTGATTCTGAATATTTGTTGTTTGTTTTAATGACTTATATTAAAAATTAACAAAGTTATTTAAAAGTAAGTTAAGAAGTAAAACAAACTACTCCACAACACTATCAATTAAAATCGTAATTAAATCAATAGCAGCTTGCGCAATTTTTGTTCCAGGGCCAAAGATACCAACAGCACCAGCATCGAATAAAAATTGATAATCTTGAGCAGGAATTACCCCACCAACAATCACCATAATATCTTCTCTTCCGTGTTTTTTGAGTTCTGCAATTACCTGAGGCACTAACGTTTTATGGCCAGCAGCTAAAGAAGAAATTCCTAAAATATGGGCATCATTTTCTACAGCTTGCTTGGTCGCTTCTTCTGGTGTTTGAAAAAGAGGACCAATATCTACATCAAAACCTAAATCTGCATAGCCAGTGGCTACAACCTTTGCACCTCTATCATGACCATCTTGCCCTAATTTGGCAATCATAATTCTTGGACGTCTTCCTTCCAATTCAGCAAATTTATCTGCTAATTTAGAAGCTTTTTTAAATAATTTATCGTCTTTTATCTCCTTACTATACACACCAGATATGGTTTTAGTCACAGCTTTATGTCTTCCAAAAATAACTTCTAAAGCATCAGAAATTTCACCTAAAGTCGCTCTGTTTTTTGCAGCTTTTACTGCTAAATCTAATAAATTTTCTTTACCAGATTTTGCAGCATTGGTTAAATTTACTAAACATTTTTCAACTTCTGCAGTATTTCTTTCTGCTTTTAGTTGATGTAAACGCTCAATTTGAGATTTTCTTACAGCTTCATTATCAACTTCTAAAATATGTAAAGGGTCTTCTTGTTTTAGTTTGTATTTATTAACACCAACAATTACATCTTGTCCACTATCAATTTTAGCCTGTTTTTTTGCAGCGGCTTCTTCAATTCGTAATTTCGGAATTCCCTTTTCAATAGCTTTGGTCATTCCACCTAAATCTTCAACTTCTTCGATTAACTCCCAAGCTTTGTTGGCAATTTCTTCTGTTAATTTTTCAACATGATAACTTCCAGCCCAAGGATCAACTGTTTTGGTAATGTGGGTTTCTTCTTGTAAAAATATTTGTGTGTTTCTGGCAATTCTAGCAGAAAAATCTGTGGGCAAAGCAATGGCTTCATCTAACGCATTTGTGTGTAAACTTTGTGTACCTCCAAAAACGGCAGCCATGGCTTCAATAGTTGTTCTAGCAACATTATTAAAAGGATCTTGTTCTGTTAAAGACCAACCACTTGTTTGGCAATGTGTTCTTAAAGCTAACGATTTTTGATTTTTAGGATTGAATTGCTTCACAATTTTGGCCCACAACATTCTTGCTGCTCTTAATTTGGCAACTTCTGTAAAATGATCCATTCCAATAGCCCAGAAAAACGATAGTCTTGGTGCAAAAGCATCAATATCCATTCCTGTTTCAATTCCTTTTTTAATATATTCTAAACCATCAGCTAAGGTATATGCTAGTTCAATTTCTGCTGTGGCTCCAGCTTCTTGCATGTGATACCCAGAAATAGAAATCGAATTGTATTTTGGCATATGTTTGCTGGTATATTCAAAAATATCAGCAATAATTTTCATAGATGGAGCAGGAGGATAGATGTACGTATTTCGTACCATAAACTCTTTTAAAATATCATTCTGAATAGTTCCAGATAACAATTCAGGAGCAACTCCTTGTTCTTCTGCAGCAACAATATAAAACGCTAAAATGGGCAAAACAGCACCATTCATAGTCATAGAAACCGACATTTTATCCAAAGGAATTTGATCGAACAAAACCTTCATATCTTCAACAGAATCTATGGCAACTCCAGCTTTACCAACATCTCCTTGCACACGTGGATGATCAGAATCATACCCTCTGTGAGTGGCTAAATCAAAAGCAACAGACAAGCCTTTTTGGCCAGCTTCTAAATTTCTCCTGTAAAAAGCATTGCTTTCTTCTGCAGTAGAAAAACCTGCATATTGTCTTATTGTCCAAGGTCTGCGAACATACATTGTAGAGTATGGACCTCTTAAATTTGGGGCAATTCCTGCAACGAAATCTTCGTGCTTTCTAGTTATGAGTTTTGAGTTATGGGTTTTGAGTTGCTCATCAGACTCCAAACTCTGAACTCTGAACTCTGAACTTTTTAACTTGATTTTGGAAACATCTTTTCTACTCATTGTCTAAACGTTGTTTTTCAATTGATTCAGAAAGTCGTTTTCTTACAATTGGAGTTATTAATGTTTTTATATTTCTTTGTTTTACAAAAGGATACAATTCCAAATCTTGCTTCATTTTGTCAGCTTTGTTAATCTGCATGTTGGTTCCTAATAAAACAATTTTGTTATGATTAAAGCTTTCTTCTTCTTTTAATGCAGCTTCACTAATTTTTCTTTGGATGACTCCTGCTTTTAATTGCTGTAAAAACCCGCCAGCTTTCTCTATTTGTTGAAAAATAGCCAATGCTTTTTCTGCTAATTGATTGGTAATTGTTTCAATATAATAAGCACCATCAGCAAAATTTTGCGCTTCTTTTAAGTAACTTTCTTGTTGTAAAATTAAGAGTTGATTCCTTGAAATTCGTTCGCCAAATTCATTTGACTTATGATAAATTTCATCATAAGAAACATTAGAAATGGTGTTTGAACTGCCTAAAATTGCACTCATACACTCAGAAGTAGTTCGCAACATATTTACATTATAATCATAAATAGTTTTGTTGCGTAAACTTGGTTGTGTAAAAATATGTGCCTCCCCATTTTTTACATCATATTCATTTAAAAGCGATTCCCATAAAATTCGGAAAGCTCTTAATTTGGCAATTTCAAAAAAGTAATTGCTACCAACAGCAAAATTAAAATGGATTTTAGAAGCTACTTCTTTTCCAAAATGGTTCAAATATTCGTTAGCATGTGCTAATGTATATGCCAATTGTTGACTAATATTTGCACCTGCATTTTGATATAAATCTCCAGAAACAGAAATGCAATTGTTAGAAACTTCAACAATCTTTTCTAATTGTTGATGATCTTCTTTTAGGTTTATAAACCAATTACCAACTTCAGCCAAATTCCCAATAATATCAGTCTGAATAAAGGTGTTTTCTGAATCACAAAATTCAGCAAGTTTGGTTTGAAAATCTGAATCTAAAAAAGTGAATTTGAAATATAATAAAGTTTTACCTGGAAATCCTTTTATTAAAGTTTTAGGATCAAATGGTTTTGATGCTTTAAATTGAATTGTATTTGCACCTCTTTTTAAGGCGTTAAGAGCCAAAGAATTTGCTATTTTTTCATCATCAACAAAAATAGTTTGACAAATATTATAGCCTTTTTTTGGGATGTTTATTTTTGTATTTGTCCTATCTTCTTTGGTGTAAAAAGGTCTTACCGTAATTCCTTCATCTGTTTGCCAAAGTAAGGTTTCGTTATAATCTGCACCTTTTAAATCTACTTGAATTTTTTGTTTCCAAGTTGCAGGTGTTATGGGTTCAAAATCTTCAAATAAAAAGTTGCTCATTATTTTTTTATGGTATCAAATTCAATAATATAAATATCTTCGTTCTCTTTTTTCATCAAATATTGTTCTCTCGCAAAACGTTCTAATTCTAAAGAATCTTGCAATTTTTTGATGGTTTCTTTGTCTTTCGAAATTTTATCTTCGTAAAAAGAAATGGTGCTTTCTAAATCCTCTATTTCTGAATTAAATTTTCGATGAATTAAATAAGAATTTTCATCAAAAAAGAGCATCCAAATAATAAAAGGAATTAAAATAATTACAAAAATATTTGTAAGAATTTTAAATAAGGAATTACTTTTTAAACGTTGAAAAAAACTCATTATAAGCGCTCATTTATCACACTTCTTACCACATCAATGGCAACAGTGTTAAATCTATCATTAGGAATTATAATGTCAGCAAAGTTTTTTGTGGGTTCTATAAACTGCAAGTGCATTGGTTTTAAAGTGTTTTGATAACGGTTTAAAACTTCATCAATATCTCTGCCTCTTTCTGTAATATCTCTTCGAACTCTCCTAATTAAACGCTCATCAGTTTCTGCGTGTACAAAGATTTTTATATCGAATAAATCACGTAATTCCTCATTGTTAAAGATAAGAATTCCTTCAACAATTATTACTTTTCTAGGATGAGTTTTTAAAAAATCTTCTGTTCTGTTATGAGTAACAAAAGAATAAACGGGTTGCTTAATTGTTTTTCCTTTCTTTAAATCTTTTAAATGCTTAATGAGCAACTCAAAATCGATAGCTCTTGGATGATCGAAATTTATTTTTGTACGTTCTTCGTAAGAAAGATTATGGGTTTCTTTGTAGTAAGAATCTTGAGAAATTACACAAACTTCATCTGTTGGTAATTGTTTAACAATTTGATTTACAACAGTTGTTTTACCACTTCCAGTTCCACCTGCAATTCCTATAATAAGCATAAATTTTGATATTTTTAGACCTACAAGGTTTTTGAAACCTTGCAGGTCTTTTGTTGATTTGATTTACGCTACGAAAATACTAAAGATTTTACAAATTGATGAAATTATTAATCTTGATTCCTTTCGCTTTTAAATCGAACATTAAATTATACAAACCAAAAAACGTTCTGTTCATATAAATAAAGTGTTTAGATCCTCTACTTGCGTTGTAAGAACGCAGTTCTGTGTTTTTAGAATATCGCTCACCAAATTCGGCTATTTTTCCAAAGAAAACTGCATCAGAAAAATCGAATTCCTCTTTATGAAAAGGTTGTGTAAAAATTGATAACATTTCATGAAACATCGATTTAAAAAACTCATACTCTTCTTTTGGATCTTCTTTTCTAAGAATATCTAATTCGAACATTTTCTCCACAAAAAGTTTTTCATCATCTAAAGTTTCTTGTCTTGCTAATACAAAATACGGGTTGTAAAAATCTAAAGGAATAATTTTCATACAACCAAAGTCTAATGCAATTAACTCACCTTTTTCAGAAATTAAAAAGTTTCCTGGATGTGGATCTGCATGCACTTTTTTCAAGTTATGAATCTGGAACATATAAAAATCCCATAAAGCTTGCCCAACTGCATTCGCTTTTTCTTGATCAGTATTTGTGTTCGTAAATTCTGATAAATGAATTCCCTTCATCCAATCCATCGTAATAATTTGCTTGGATGATAATTCTGTGTAATATCTTGGAAAAGCTAAGTTAGGAATGTGGCTACAAGCGTCTACAATTTCTTGGCTTTGCTTTACTTCTAAAAAGTAATCTGTTTCTTCTAGTAGTTTATCTTGAACTTCAAAAAAGTATTCGTCAGAAGTTTTGCCTTTCATGTTAAACATTCTAATTACAAAAGGTTTTAACATGGCTAAATCAGACTTTATACTATCTGAAACTCCTGGATATTGAATTTTAACCGCCAATTCTTTGCCATCTTTCTTAGCCTTATGAACCTGCCCAATACTTGCAGCATTGTAGGCTTTTACATCAAATTCATCATAAATTTCTGATGGAAATTTTCCAAAACTTTTTTTGAATGTTTTTAAAACCAACGCTTCAGAAAGTGGTGGAACAGAAAATTGTGCCAAAGAAAATTTTTCTACATACGCCCTTGGTAAAATACTTTTTTCCATACTTAACATTTGCGCCACTTTTAACGGACTTCCTTTTAAGTCTTTTAAGCTGTCATAAATGTCTTCTGCATTGTCTTTGTTTAATTTTTCTCTTGCAGTTTCTTCGGTTTCAGTAATTTTATTACCATAATATTTTAAATAATTCACGCCAACTTTTGCACCAGTTGTAACTAGTTTTGTGGCTCTCTGAATTTTCGTAATCGGAATTTTGCTTGCTTTTTTCATACCTTAATCCGTATTTTTTTGAAATCTTTCTTTGTAAACAAATTTCCCTAAATCAAAAACGTTTTTTAGGAATTTGTTTTCTATTAATTCGAAACTGGTACTGATTGATTTTTCTATAAAAATATCTGTTTTTTCAAAAGATTCAGATTCATCTTCTAACCAAAATTTAATAGTGATGAGCATTTGAGCCCATGCAGAATAGTTGATAAAACCTGATTGTATTTTCTCTAAACCATCAATTGGTAAAATACTTTCAGACAATGCTAAACTATCTACAAAATCTATAAAACTCTTTTTTAAGCTCGATAAAGTTTTGTATGATTTTAGTTGATTTTTGCATCCTTTTAAAACCACTTCTACATATGCTCTATTCAAAGTTAAGTTTTCGAAAAACGTAAAATAAAGACTTAATAGTTTGTTTTTTCCATCAAAAGAAACAAACTCTTCGCTTTCATTTAAAACCTCTAAAGAATTTTTAAAAAGTTCGTTAAAAATAGTTTTTTCAACCTTTTTTAAAGACTTAAAATGTTTGTAAAAATTGTCTTCATCTAAATTTACTTGTTCGCAAAAATCACTAACATCATCAGGCTTCATTTTGTGTTCAGAAACCAAATCCATGTATAAAGTTAGGATGTCTAGTTTGGAGCTATTTTTCTTTTTTTTCATCGTATAAAATCTCTTACAAAAATACGAAACGTTTGGTTGTTAAAAGAAAATGAGTCTATCTAAAAACAAAAAACCAAGTTAAAATTTAACTTGGTTTTTTTAGTAGAAAAGTGGGGACTTAAGAAGTCAATACTTTACGGAATCTTTTTTTGCCTTTTAATAAATGAGCTTTGTAAGTTTCTAAAGTATCAAAAATTAAATTTTGTTGATTTTCTAACAATTGAACGCCACCTTTTAAAGCTTTTTCTGTTACTTTTTGCCATTGACTAGCAATTGTAATAGATTCTGTAACTACTTCTTCTGTTTTGTTTAAAGCGAAATCATTTGCTTTATGAAACGATATTTTTGCAGAATCTACAGCCTTATTTACTTTTGCAGTAATTTTTTGAGTATCTATTTTTTTTGTTTTCATAATTGTTTTTTTAATTATTTACTTTCCCAATTTTTAACAGCTTCCATATCGCCTTTTAAAGCTAATTTTGCTTGTGCTTTCCAACCAGATAAATCGTAAATTTTTGCATTAACGCCAGCATCTGTTAATAATTTACCCATATTTTTCAACGTCATTTTAGAAATTTGCTCGTAAGAAGTTACGTTCAAATCGTTTAAAGACTTTTCTAAAACGGGTCCAATTCCTTTAATCACTTTTAGGTCGTTAATTACATCCGTTTTTTCAACTACTATTTTTTCTTCAATAACAACTTCTTTTTTAACAACTTTTTTCTTTGTAGTCTTTTTTGCTTTTGATGGTTTCGCATCATCTAGCTTTTCATTTACTGTATTTAAAGCATCTTCTGTATATTCTTCAATTTTTTCTTTTGCTTCATCTATAGTAGAAGAAATTGTTTTTTTAAGTTTGTCAGACATTTTTTCTGCCTTTTTAACCAATTTGTTATTAGCTACATCTTTTTCAAACTTATTTTTCATCTCCTCAGCTTTTTCAACTAAAGGATTTTCTTTGACCATTTTCTTTGCGTTTTCCATCATTTTAGGATCATAACCTACCAATGTTTTTAAACGCTCAGTACTATTTTCTAACTGACCCTTAATAGATTCTGCAGTTTCAACAACCATATTAATTTGTTGTTTGGTTAATGGTTCTGCTTTCTTTACTAATTTAGCTGTTAATTTTTGCCATTTTTCTCCTGTTTTTACAGTAGATTCAATTGCGTTGAAAGAAGCATCAATTAAATCGCTATTAATTTTCATAACGATTGCTTTTGCTTTTCCTAATTTGTTATCTTTTTTTGATTTTGACTTTTTAGTTGCCATAATATATATGTTTTAAATTTATTTAATTTTGATACTGCAAACTTACAAAACGCAAGTTGCAAATGAGTTACAAACTATTTTTTGCTAAAAAAGTCTAGTCCTTTATTTAATTTAGACCAAATCATTTTTTTACTTTTCTCTAGATTGTTAAATAATTTGTCTTGTTGTTTTTCAGAAAAATCTAATGTTTTTTTAATCGATTTTGCTGTAAATTCTTGTAATTCTTCTGCTTTGTCAATCGATTTTAAAACTACTTTTTCTGTAGTTTCTAAAGCCATATTATTTAATTTTGTGCTATTCTTTTTTATGTCTTTTGCTGATATAGTTTTCATCTTTTTTATTTTTAATTTAATTATACCCCAAATTTAAACTATCAGAGTTGCAAATGAGTTACACTTTTGATTTTGAGGTGCTAATTGCAAGAATTGGTGCGAAATATTAAGTCACTAATTATATGAATTTCATATATTTCAGGAATTTTCAATGATGAGTATGTTTTAAAATAAATTCCCAATTCCAATTTAGCAAACGTCTGTCAGGCTGAGCTTGTCGAAGACCAATAACGGCGCTTTCACAAAATAAAAAATTTTATGTGATTTCTCCTTTCGTCGAAAAGACAAAACTGTATGTTATCATGTTACTTAAAAATTAAAAGCAACTCAAATTAGAGTAATTAGTGTAATTCATGACATTTTTTTTAAAAGCAGCATAATCTAAAAGCAAACATCTGAATAATCCGTGAAATCTGTGTCCAAATCAATCAAGAAATCGCTTCAATCTCCTTCAACAACTTTTTAGTTTCAGGCAAAGGCGAAATTCCATATTCTTCCTCAAGAATATCCTCACATTTCATATAGGTTTTAATGGCTTGTGGTCTGTTACCTTTTATAATGTAAGCTTTCATCTGAATTCTGTAGGCATCTTCCCAAGTGGAATCTATTGCTAATGCTTTTTGCGCTAAACGAATACTCTCTAACGGATTTTCATCAACCAAAATTTCAGCTAGAGTAATGTAAGCTCCTAAAATTAATAATTGTGTTTTTTCTCTTTCTTCGGATGTCCAATCTTCGTAAATTCTATTGGGCAAATAAGTGCCTTTATACAATTCAATTGCTTTTTTGTAGGCAGTTTTTGCGATAGCTTTATCATTTGTAAAAGCTTCATTGCCAATTACGATATAATTTTCAAGAGCTTCTACATCAATCCAAACCTTTTCTAAATCAATTTGA
This sequence comes from Polaribacter sp. Hel_I_88, assembly GCF_000687935.1. Classification (NCBI taxonomy): domain Bacteria; kingdom Pseudomonadati; phylum Bacteroidota; class Flavobacteriia; order Flavobacteriales; family Flavobacteriaceae; genus Polaribacter; species Polaribacter sp. Hel_I_88. Next base: position 2,341,930 of record NZ_JHZZ01000001.1, read on the forward strand.
TAACTCACACCTTGTCTACTAATAAATTCAGGTTCAGTTCTGGAAGGTCTTTCAGGTTCTAAAGCTTTGTTGATGCCATGCAAAGCCACTTTAAAATCGCGATCGTTCCAATCTTCCCAAAGTCCGTCCATAATTTTTTCTTTATGAACCGCATTTCTTTGCCTGTTAGAAACCAAATACTGTAGCAACTGAATGGTTTTATCTCTTCCCCATTCTTTATTCTCTATTTTTTGCTGATTTCTCCAAACCACAAAATTCCCTAATGTTTCAATACGAATGGCTGCATTGTTATAAAAGGCATTGAGTTCGTTAATTTGTTGAAGAAAATCTGACATTTAGAAACTATTTTTGTTTGATAGTATCCATTTTTGTGGACAGTTTTTTAATTTCTTCGGATAAACTTTCTATCTGATTTTGAATTTTATTAAAGTCAGATCTTGATGCATTTCTCCATTCGTTAATCTGTACTTTTTCAGAAATTTCTTCGCCAAACGTATTTAATTTATCCTGAATTTCATCTTGAAAATATTCGAATTGTTTTTTTGGATCTTTTATGGTATCTCTCAAAACTTTTGGGCCCACATCTTTAATAGTTTTCCACATAGAAAGACTTTTCTCTAAAATACTTTCTTGTTTTTCTTGAGGTTCGTGTTTGGTAGCTTCTTCTGTTAATTCTGCCAGTTTATTTTTCATAAATGTAAGAGCATCATTAAAGTCTGAAAAACGTTTTTCATCACCATCTTGAACATGGGTAACTTTTCCTCTCCATTGTATTTTCGATTCGCCATTTTCTTCAAAAATTCGTTGTTGAAAACGAACCATAAAAGAAGCGTTTTGTTCTTGTTTTTTTGTCATAAGATTAATTATTTAATCAATTATAGAACTTTTAACCAAAATTTTTTATTCAGTTAGATTGATAAATTCAGTAAAGGTTAAAATTTTTGTATTTTGAATTGTCTTTAAGATTAATAAGTCATTATCTCCAGTAATTAAAAAATCTGCTATTGAATCAACTGATAGATTTAATAAAAAGTTATCTTTTTCATCTCTACAAATCTTAATATCAGATTTGACTTTTACCAATTCTCCAAATTTGTCAAAATATTCAAGAATTTTTTCAATATCTTTTTTTGAAAAGTACTTTTTAAATTTTGGTCTGCTTACAACATCAACAAACTCTTCTAATAATTCATTTGAGAAAATCAGTATTATTTTTTTGTCATCTATAAGTGTACCTAGTTGACTAAATTTTTTAGAAATCAGAAAGCTAATCCAAAGATTTGTATCAAGAATTATCTTTTTACTTTTCATATCGTGATTTTCTCACTTGCTCAACTTCTTTTGTTATTTCATCTAACGAAATTTCATCATTAGATTTCGCTCTTATTTTTTGCAGCAGCGAAGAAAACTCCGATTTATATTTTTCTTTATTAATCTTAATCAAGTTCAAGTCAGCTAAATCTTTAATAAGTTTCTTTGCTTTTGGGTTTAGTATCTCAATTCGGATAGTTTCCATATTCTTTATTTTTCTTTAAATTTACTGAATTATAATTAATTTCCAATTTTTTTTGGGTGTGTTATTACAGTTTAAAATAATTTTTAATTTTATCCTGGTTCTTTTTCAGAACCAACTTCATATCTTAACAACCCTCTAAAAGCTTCATTTATAGTGTTTCCTTCATATAAAACCTTATAAATTTCTTCGGATATTGGCATATCAACTTTATATTCTTTTGCGAGTTCCATCACAACTTTTGCCGTTTTTACGCCTTCTGCAACTTCATTCATTTCAGCAATAATTTGCTCTAAATTTTTGCCTCTCCCTAATTGAAAACCAACATGATGATTTCTACTTTTATCAGATGAACAAGTTGCTACTAAATCGCCCATTCCTGCCAAACCATAAAAAGTGCGTTGTTTGCCACCCATGGCAATTCCCAATCTAGTGAGTTCTGCTAAACCTCTTGTAATAATTGCTGCACGTGTATTATCGCCAGCATTTGCACCATCACCCATTCCTGTTGCAATCGCAATTATATTTTTTAAAGCTCCACCCAATTCGCAACCAATTACATCAGAATTTGTATAAACACGAAACAAACCAGAACTAAAAACATCTTGTAATTTTGAAGCGATTGTTTTATCAACCATAGCAATTACAGCAGCTGCAGCATTTCCAAAATGGATTTCTTTTGCCAAATTTGGTCCTGTTAAAACTCCTGCAGGATGTCCAGGCATAATTTCTTCAATGATTTCTGTCATGCGCATTTTAGTGGAAATCTCTAAGCCTTTTGCTAAATTTATGATGGGCACCCAAGGTCTTATATGTGGTTTTGCTTCTAATAAAACTTCACGAAAACTTTGTGCAGGAACTCCCATAACAATTACGTCTGCGTCTTCCACAGTTTCTTTTATGGATGTTGATGCTTTTAAACTTGAGGTTAATTTTGCATCAGGTAAATATTTTTCGTTTGTGTGATGGGTATTAATCTCATCTACTGTTTCTTGATTTCTTGCCCAAAGTATCGTTTTTGCATTTTTTGCAGTCAATGAAGCAACAGTAGTTCCCCAAGAACCACCACCTAATAAGCCTACTTGTAGTTTCATAATTATAATTTAGGTTCCCATTTTTTATGGGAATGAAATTTTTAACAAAAACCTCTAAATTTAGTTTAAAGGATTTTTTTTATCTTAATTATCTAATTCTTTTACGAATAAGTTCCTAACTTCTTCCACATAAGAGTCTATATGTTTTGGTTTCCATTCTGAGGTATCAACAGGATCTAAAACAACCACTTCTATGTGCGTTGGACTAAATATTTTACTGCCTTTTGGCATGGCCATGTACGCGTTTTTAATTACAATTGGTACAATTGGCACACCAGCTTTCATGGCTAAATGGAAAGCGCCTTTTTTGAAAACACCTAACTCTTTACTACCACTTCTTGTGCCTTCTGGAGCAATGGCTACAGAAGTTCCGTTCTTAAGAATTTCAGCAGCATTTTTCATGGAGGCTAACGCTTTCTTTTTGTTAGATCTGTCAATAAAAATAGCACCCATTGCTTTAAAAACTGGACCAAAAGGTGTCATTTCTAATTCTTTTTTTGCAACTCCAGTAACATCTTTTCTCAACAATTTTAAAATCACAAAAAAGTCTGCAGAAGATTGATGATTGAAACAAAAAACTGCAGGTCTGTGATCTACTAAATTATGTTTTCCTTTTACGTTAATATCTAAACCAGCTAATCTTGTGCCTAAATCGCCAATACTAGAAATTGTTGTGTTGATGCCTTCTTTTTGAGACAACGTTAAACCAGCTCTTATAATTCCTTTTAATGCTGATGGATATAAACTTGCAGCAGCTAAACCAGTTCTTAAGCCATTTACCAAAGGTTTTTTCGTATTTTCTTTAAAACGAAGAATTTTCCAATCGTTCTCAAAAGCGAGTTGTGAAAGTTTATTATCTGGATTTGTAGCAATAGGTTTCCCAACGATTTCTAACAAAGGATAATCATCTATACTGTCTGTGTAAAAGAAACTTTTAGACAAATCTATGTTGTTGCTTTTTGCAAATTTACGCCCAGCTCTTGCTTTTCCTTCAGACCAACACATTTCTGAAATTTTACCCGTAAACTTTCCTTTTTTAACGTCCATTTCTGTACAGAAAATATCTGTAATGCCTAACGCATTTGCGATAGGTGTAACTTGATAACGAGTCGCAGCAGAAATAATAACAATTTGATGTCCTCTTTCTAAATGCGATGCAATTAAAGCTCTAGATTCTGGATAAATGGTTGCTGCTAAATGTTCTTGATAAATTTCTTCTCCTAAATCTGTAAATTGTTTTTCTGAGATGCCTTTTATACCGATTGCAGATATTTTTGTAAGCGATTCAAAATCTCTATTTCCAATAGCATACGCAAGTATCGTTACAAATTGCGAAAGCAATTCTTTTGGTGTTGATTTACCACTTAATAAGCGAGATTTTACAAATTGTTTTGCAGAAAAATCGTTGATTAAGGTTCTGTCTAAATCAAAGAAAGCAGCAATATGTGGGCCTTCTTCATCTTTAGAAATATCTACAGTACTATATTCATTATCTGCACCAGGTACTTTTTCATCATCGGTATTTTCTTTTTTATTTTTTTTGATATTTAGCGCTTCTAATTCTTGCAGAAAATGCAAACGATTGGTTAAATTATCTAATAATTCCATCCAATTTTCTAACCTTTTAAAATCGATATTTTTATCATCAGGAATTAAATTGCTGTTTTTTGCCAAACGTAAAGCACTCACTAAGAATGGTTTTGAAACACTATCTAATCTGCTAATTCTGTTTTTCCAATGCAATTCTTTGCCTTTAAATGAGCAAAGTTCAATAAATTCATCATCTGCAAATTCATCTTCTAAATCCCAAGATTGTAGCGTTTTACAAACTACTTTATTGGCTTCTAAATAGACTAATAACAATCCTTTAGAAACAAATAACTCTTGTTTTGCTAATAATTTTAAAATGTCCCCTTCTGGATTATTGATAATGGTTCTCCAGTTTTTATCGAATAAATTTAATTCGGCTTCAATTTCTGAACTAAATTGTGGTTTGTTAGTGTAGAAAAATTCGAACTTAAATAAGTTACGCAATCGCATTATTTCTTCCCAAAAAGAGAGAATTCTATGTTCTTTTTCGTCTTTAATTTTTACCAACGCCATTTCTATAAAAGCCCTATGATACAAATGAGCAGAAGCCATATTTGCATAATAGGTTGCTGGTAAAAATTCTGTGGATGCTAATGTGTATTTTGTTTTATAGCCAGCTTTATTTTTCTGGACAATGCCTGAACTTTTTAATAAATTCAAGGCTTGTTGCACAGAGCCACCAATACTTTTTCCACGTTCAATTAAAACATCTTTTTTGCGTTGCTCAATAGATTTCATCAACTTTATAACACTGAATTCTATTTCGCTTTTGGTTAATGCAAAATTGTTTAATAACACATTACAAACCAATGAAACTGTTGTTACAGGTGTTATCATATTGGCTTTATGAATCAACTCAAAAGCAAAACGAGGCAAGGTATTTTTATCGGAATAACTATCTTCTTCCATATCTGGAATTACAGCATTCTGATGTTCGCCAGCTTCTACAGGTTCTCCAAAACGAATGGCTGCTTTGCCATATTCGTTGCCTAATTTTCTAAAATATTGTACAAATGCTTTTACATCTTCAGATTTTTTTTCAGCTCCTTTGCCTTCCTCTGTCATCTGTTTTACATCAGGAATCAAGTCATACACAATAGAAACAGGCACATATTTTATATTTCTGGTGCTTTCTTTGGCACCTTCCATAATGTATTTTAAAATGCCCATTTGTGGGTAGACAATTTTACCTGTTCTTGAACGAGTTCCTTCAATATTCCAAGTTAAATGATCACCATTTTCTATCATGCAAGAAATATAATGTCTTAAAGCAGCTTTATAAATTTGGTTGTCTTTAAAACTTCTTCGTATAAAAATGATTCCCGAGTTTTTTCCCATTTGTTTAAAACCAGGAAATGCTAAATTTATACCACCAAAAGTATAAGGAATTGGCATGCCATATTGTGCTAAAGTGGTTACTAAAACTACAGTATCTAAATAGGTTTTGTGTGTTAAAATAAATGCAACCGAATTTTGGCGCATCAATTTCATTAATTTTTTTATTTCTTGCGGATCAACATCTATCTTATTGTTATACGCTTTAGACATCATGAATTGAAACCCTTTTACAGACAACAAATTGGCAATAGGATGTTGTTGCGAATACAATTCTTCAATACAAGCTGCACCTTTTTTTTGCACTTCAGAAAGCTCCATTTTTTCTTCATTAGCAATAAAAGCTAACTTTTCTTGAAATTGAGCATTGTTTATGATGTTCTGTAAATTGTGTTCCATATGCTAATTAAAAAATAAATTAGTAAATTTTGATACTCCTTTTTGCTCCCAAAATTGTGGAAAAAATAGGGTTTCTACTTTTTCGATGATCGATTTTTTCTCAGCTTTTTCAATAGTTGCATTCAGTGCATTTGCCAAAGTTAGCAATACAGTTGCGTTTGCACCCATACCACAATGACTGCCAAAAACTTCTACATTTTTAATATCGTCTCTAAAAGTTTCTGCTTCCATACAGTTTTTCCAAGGAATTAAACCATCGGTTTTTGTATAAATACAGGTAATTGGCACTTTAGGAATTTCATCTAATTCCTTAATAAATTTTAGATTTCTTTCTCTTAATTTTGCGCCTCTTACAAACTCTAAAGTTCTTACGATTGGAGTTTTCATATCTTTTACGCCCCAAACAGGAGAACCAATCGTTATTAATTGTGCTACTTTTTCTGGGTATCTGTTTGCAATAATTTTGGCGAAAATTCCACCTCCACTCCAGCCAACTAAACTTACTTTTTCTTGATGTTTTTCGTAAATCTCATCTAATTTTTCAATTAATTTTGGGAGCGATTTTGAGTTGATCATATTCACACCCAAATCCCATTTATAGGTTTTAAAACCAATAGATTTTAAATATTTTCTTACAAATATTGTAGAGTTATCATTTCCTAAATAAGGAGGCATTAATAAAATCGGTTTGCTTTTTTCGCTTTTATGTTTTGGGATAAAAGGATACAACCAAAACATGGACGTCCATTCTGTTACAGCCCTGGTTTCTAACAACACATTAAAAAGTGGAGGAGGAGGAATGTTGGCATTTATCCTATCTATTTCCGTTTTAAAATTGTTGATGATGTTAGAAATTGTATCTTTTTCAATTTCTTGAAACTCTTCGTTTTTATAAATTTTTTCTAATAAAAGAACCAAGGTTATGTAATCTCTATCAGGTCCAAAATCTTCACAAATAGAAAGACATTCGTTACTTAAAATATTTAAGTTCTCTTTTTCCAATTTTACCTTTTTAACAATTTTGGAAACCTGTTTGTAAAAAGGATGCCTTTCAAAACTTTTGGTAATTATTTTTTTAGCCTTTGGTAAAGTTGCGCCTTGCGAAACTACTATTGCTACTGCAAATTTAGCAAAAGCTGTATATACTATTTTGTTGCTTTCCATACGTTAATTTTAGGCTTCAATATGCTCATTTAGCCAATTTAATAAATCTTTTTGTACTTCATTTCTGTTGATTTCGTTCAACATTTCATGTCTACCACCTTCATATAATTTTAGTGTAACATCATGCACACCCTTTTTTTTGTAATATTTAGCTACTTTTTTTACACCTTTTCCCATTTCCCCAACAGGATCTTTATCCCCAGAAAAAATATAAATGGGTAAATTGTTTGGAGTTTTTTCAAATATTTCTGGACTGTTTATTTTTTTACTTCCTTTTAAAATATCTCTAAAAACACCTAGAGAAAAATCTTCGATTCTTAATGGATCTGCTTCAAATTTATCAACTTGTTTTTCATCACTACTAATCCAATCTACCTTTGTTCTGTTGGGTTTAAACTTTTTATTAAATTGATGAAAAAATAGATTTTTTAAGATTTCGTTACTTCTATGTTTTCCATTTAATTTACTAAAAAACTCTGTGCTAATCAACCCAAAAGAACCTAAACCTTTTATAAAAGCACCTGTTCCAGATAAAATTAAGGCTTGTAAATCATCACCATAAAGTGTAACATATTCTCTACTTAACAAAGAACCCATACTGTGCCCTAACAAAATTATTTTTTTATTTGGATGCTCTTTTTGGATGATTTCTGTGAGTTTTCGCATGTCTTTTATGGCATCAGAAAAATAATCTTCACCATCGTAAAAACCTAAATATTCATTATTTTTTGCCGATTTTCCATGAATTCTATGATCATTCGCATATACCTCATAACCTTGTTTGCTTAATTTTTTTGCAATTGATTTATAACGAAATGCGTGTTCGCCAATTCCGTGAGAAATTTGGACAACACCTTTAAAAGGAACGTTTTCTTTTACTTTCCATTGATAATAAAAAATAGTTTCATCATCAAAAGATTGATATGTATTTGTAATCGCCGACATTAATTATTTTCTAATACTTGTGATAAAAGTTTAAAGAACTTATCAGAATTTTTCTTTGTTCCTATCAATTTAATTCTTCCTTGAATCATTGCTTCATCAAGCAGCAATTGGTTTTTATGTAAGTTGAATAAATTTTCATCATCAATTTCTATTTTTACCAAAGGTTTTGAAGCCTTTTTCTTGCGTACAGAAACTGTTTTTTCAGAAATATCTAGTTGATAATTTACCTTTTTTTCTCCTAATTTCAACTCGAAATCATAGATCCCCAAGTGAATTTTTTTAATTTTTTCATCTGCATTTATAAATTTTTTAAGATTTGTAAAGAAAGGTGTGCTTTTAATTTTCTGCGGATTTGTTGTTTCTTTTTGCTTGCTTTTGGCTAAAATAATTTCTTCTAATTCATTGGCAGCTTCTCTAATATATCTCGAAAATTTATCTGCATCTGGCATTGTTTTCGCATCCGAAGTTGTGGTTATAGAAACTAATCCATTGTAACTAAAAGCAGCAATAATCAATCCAAAACCATCTAAAACGGGTGTTAAACCAAAAATTGATAAAATTTTATGACCTCTTAAATACAAAGGCATTTGTGGGCCAGGTACATTGGTAATGGTTACGTTAAAAGGTGGTCTGTGAAACTCCTTGATATTGTATTTTGTGTACAAACCAGCCGCTAAATTTGCCAAGCCAAAAGGCACAGCATCTGCCATTTTTGCCAAAGCTTTTGCACCTACAGCTTTATGCCTGGTTTTTCCTCTATTGGTTTGCTCTTGAATATATTCTAAACGCTCAATAGGGTCTTTGATGTGTGTTGCAATTCTAACAAACATATTAGAAATTTGATTATCCATTGATTGCTTTTCGCCTTTTACACGAATAGAAATAGGCACATTTGCCACCAAAGGTTGTACAGGCAATTTTTCTTTTTCAGCCAAATATTTTCGAATTCCACCAGCACAAATCGTCAAAATAATGTCGTTGATACTTACGTTCATTAGTTTGCGAAGAGTATTTATTCTTTCAAAAGATAAAATGGCAGTTCCCCAAGTTCTTTTAGGTGAAACAGAATTGTTAAAAATAGTATTTGGTGTTGAAAAAGGTTTTTTTGTTGGTTTTTTTAAGCTAAATTGAGTCTGTATATTTCCTTTGATAAATGAAAAAGCAGTTTCGCCTACTAATTTCGGAATTCTTAATGGATCTTTAAAAAAGGTTTGAGAACTTTTAAGTAATAAACTTAATTCGTCTGGTAATTCATCTGGTTCATAAGGTTTTGGTTTTGGAATTTTTTTATCTTTATCTTCCAAATCTTTATCAAAAAGAATACCCATAATTCCAACTCCAGAACTGCCATCAATCATTACATGATGCACTTTAGATACAATGGCTACAGAACCTTTTGGTACTTGAGAAACTTCATCTAAACCTTCAATAAAAGTCATAGACCATAAAGGTCTGCGTAAATCTAAAGGACTACTAAAAATGGAAGAAGTCATTTCACGTAAGGTTTTCCAGTTGCTTGGATCTGGTAATTTTACTCGGTTAATGTGTAAATCTAAATCGAAATTAGGATCATCTACCCAATAAGGGTAATCTAAATTCATAGGAACATTCAAAAGACGTTTTCGAAATTTCGGAATTAAATGAAGTTTAGAAGCCACAATAGCTTTAAAATCTTCAAAATTAAGAGAATCTTCTACAACTGTTAGTGTAGCAATGTGCATTGGACTTGAAGGTGATTCTGCATACAAAAACGCAGCATCAGAACCAGAAACTTGTTTGATGGAATCGTCTAAAACATCCTCTAATAAATCTTTAATTATCTTTTTTGCCATTAAAATGTAAAATTATGAATTTGTAATTGCGAAAAATTCAGAATTAACCTCCTATAATTCACAACTCTGCAAGATAATTAATTTTAGCTACATTTTCTAAAGATAAAAAGCTGTTTTTCTTGTTTAGTTTTAGGATAAATAAGAGATGTTTTTTAGGTTGATTTGTTTTTGATTGGTTGAAAATTGCTTCATAAGTTTTCAGAAAATTGAAGTATAATTTTTGAAATCAGAAAAGGTTTTTCTGTACTTTTGGATAAGTAATTATTGTTAATGGGTTTTGCAGAAATAGGAGTTATTATCAGACTAGTTTTCATTTATAGATTTAATATCAAACGAATGAATTTAACAAGTAAGAAATTTGCTGACAGAGAGGATTCTAGGAATTTTTGGACAGGATTTTTATTTTTTGCTTTAGTTGTAATCATCGGAATTATTAAAAACAATATTGGCTGAATAATTAACACAATATACTTTAAAATATAAATTACGTAAAAACTCAACTTATAGAAAGTCTAAAATAGGTATTCAATAATTCTTTTGAGATTTTTACTTGAAATTATAGCTTGTTGAAAAATAGTACTTAGATATAATTACTTAAAATACTTTATTAAAAAGTTATCTTTACAAAATAACAGTAATAAAAAATTATCATATCACCTTAATTTTACGGGATATGTGCAATAGAAGTTACTAAATAAAGAGTTGTGGTTTATATTTCGCCAGTTACTTTAAGTCCTGCAAATACAGCTACAGGTTTACCTCGACAAATGACTAACGATTGGATTGACAATGTGATTGAAAGAATGTTACAATCTAATACATCTCAATCTGTCAAAAATCTTGCAAATTTAATAAAAGCTAATGATGACAAAATAACAAAAGTAGTTGCTGGAATTGATAAAACTAAAAGAGATATTTTAATATTTCCAATAAATTAGAAAATGGAAAATTTAACAAAATATTTAAATATTGGCTTTAAAGAAGCTATTGAAGATGAAAAAAGAACTTTAGAAAAAATTAAACAAAATTGTATTGGAATTTTGACATACTCTAGTTTTAAAAGTATAAATGAAAGAAAGTCTTGGTATTACTTGTTTATAGAAAAAGATTTAAAAAAAACAAAACAATGTTTTTATTTGTATGGTAAAATATATGAATATATGTGCAATACTAGGAAAGTTGATATTAGCCCAGGTATGGCTCAAGATGCTACATATACCCTATTAAGTGATTCAAAAGAATTAATAAAATCTTTTACGACTTGGAGTTATAATGACTATGATAAATTTATAAAAAAAGGAGAGTCTAAACATATCATTCAACTAATAGCAGTAAAAGAAGATGAAAAAGCTATTGAATTGATAGATGTGTTTTTTGCTAAACATAAAAAATATCCTTTTAAAGAAATGGATGGAAGTATTTTAAAAGCTATTTTAGAAAAAGATAAATCTAAAGTTGAGGAATTACTAAATATTTTGTTATTACCTAAAAACCATAAAAGAAGGAATAACATTTATCCTTTAAGGAGAGATATTTTATCTTTTCCAGCATTAGGTTTTGCTAAATTAGCTTGGTTCAGAGGAATAGAAGTAGAAATAAACCATCCATTAGTTCCAAAAGAATTGTTACCTATTAAACCAAATGAAAAATATGAGAATAATTATGATTTTCTAAAAGAATAATACAAACCACAACCACGTATATAAAAAATAGCAGGTAAATGCCAACTTCAAAGTTTGTGCTTATCTGTTATTATAATAATAAACTGAAAATAATTGCTTTTTTAATCTACTACTTTTCATATACAATTACGTTGTGTGTAATGCAAAAAAAAATCGTCGCTGAAATTAAATTTGTTTACTAAAAAGGAAACTTGTATCTTTGCTATAAACAAATATCTGAATGACGGAAAAATTTAAAGTTGAGTTTCTTAAAGAAGTTTTTGAATTTTTAGACGAACTTGAGAAAAAAACTCGGGAAAAAATTCTTTTCAATATTGACAAAGCAAAAGTCAAAACCGATAATACCTTATTTAAAAAGCTGACTTCTGATATTTGGGAATTTCGAACTTTGTATAATAAAAAGCAATATAGGCTTTTTGCATTTTGGGACAAAACAGACAACAAAGTGACCATTGTAATTGCTACTCACGGAATTATAAAGAAAACGCAGAAAACACCCAAAAAAGAAATTGACAAAGCGACTGAATTAATGAATAAGTATTTTAATAATAAAAACAAGAAGTAATGAAAACATTCACATTTGACGAAGTAAAAGATAAATATCTTGGAAAAAAAGGCACAGAAGAAAGAGATGCTTATGAAAATGAATTACGACTTGACTTAATTGGAGAAGCAATAAAACAGGCTCGAAAAGAACGAAAATTGACTCAAACTCAACTCGGAGAATTAATTGGAGTGAAAAAAGCTCAAATTTCAAAAATAGAAAACAATTTGACTGACGCCAGGTTTGAAACTATTTTAAAAGTTTTTAGAGCATTGAACGCTAAAATTAATTTTAATGTGGAATTATTGAATCAGAAAATGGATTTAGCAACCGAATAAAAAAAGTACTACACACAACATCCGAATATAACAAATAGATTTTCAATTTATAGAGGCTTAAAATATATCTCCAAAAGAAATAAATCTAGAGTTTAATTAATGAAAATTTCAAGTTTTTTAAGTCAATAATAATTTAAATTAATAAGCGGTTCGGATATTTTCTTAACTATTTTCATAAAAAAAGTCTCAAAAATAATTTTGAGACTTTTTTTAAAAAGAGCCGATAGAGGGACTTCCTTCGACTTCGCTCAGGATAAACTTCTCGTCCCAACTTATTTTTTTAATTTTAAAAAGAGCCGATAGAGGGACTCGAACCCACGACCTGCTGATTACAAATCAGCTGCTCTAGCCAGCTGAGCTACATCGGCTTTTTGAATTTTAAGTGCGCAAATTAAATACTATTTTTGAAATATACCTAAACAATTTTCATTTATTTTCAATAAAAAAAAGCTCCAATACATTGAAGCTTTTTAAGTCAAGAATAATAATTTTTACACGGAATAAAAAGTTATAAAATAACGATTATATCCTTGTATGTTTTTAGAACGAAATTAATTGTGTTTTGTTGTTCTTTGTTTAGCTAACTGCTTCTTTATATACTTTTAAACAGCGTTCTCGGGCTTCTTTATGGTCTACCATTTTATCTGGGTAAGAATCTTTACCATAATTTGAAACGTATTTTTTAATATATTTTAAGTCTTTATCAAACTTATTAATTTGTGTTGTTGGGTTAAAAATTCTAAAATAAGGTGATGCATCTACTCCAGAACCTGCAACCCATTGCCAATTGCCAACATTGCTAGCCATATCATAATCGTGTAATTTTTCTGCAAAATAGGCTTCTCCCCATCTCCAATCGATTAACAAGTGTTTGCATAAAAAACTACCCACCAACATTCTAATTCTGTTGTGCATAAAACCAGTTTCGTTTAATTGACGCATTCCAGCATCAACCAAAGGATAGCCAGTTTCTCCTTTACACCACTTTTTGAATTCATCTTCGTTATTTCGCCATTCAATTCTGTCGTATTTGCTTTTAAAAGCTTCGTCTTTTGTATGCGGAAAATGCCAAAGAATTTGTGTAAAAAACTCTCTCCAAATTAATTCTGACCAAAAAACTTCATTCTTTTCTGCAATGGCTTTTTTTACCATTTTTCTAATACTTGCAGTTCCGAAACGTAAATGTGGTCCTAATCTTGAGGTTGCATCTTTTGCTGGGAAATTGCGAGTATCTTCATACTCCTGAATTAAAGTTGGTGTAACAGTATAAGGCGTTATTTTTTGTGATGATTTTTTAAAGCCAATATCTGCAAGCGATAAATTTGGTAATCTTGAATTCTCGATTAAATTATCTAAAAAATCATTTGTGTAATATATTTTTAAATCGATTTTCTCAAACTCTTTTTTCCATAATTTCATGTATGGAGTATATACTTTGTAAGGATCTCCATCGCTTTTTACCACTTCATCTTGTTCAAAAATTACTTGATCTTTAAACGTTTTAAAGTTGATGTTTTCTTCGGATAAAATCGCTTCTATGGCTTCATCTCGCTCTTTTGCATACGGTTCGTAATCACGATTTGTAAAAACAGTATCAATGGAATAATCTTTAATTAATTGCTTAAAAACATCCTTTGGTTTTCCTTTTAACATAGCAATACTACTACCATATTTTTCTTGCAGTTCGTTTCGCATTTCTTGCAGTGTATCAAAAATAAACATAACTCTTGCATCGTCTTCTGGTAATTTTGATAGAATTTCTTCATCAAAAATAAAAATAGGCAAAACTTTATGATCGGATTTTAAGGCGTTGTAAAAACCTACATTATCATCTAAACGTAAATCTCTTCTGAACCAAAAAATGTTGACTGTACTTTTCATTCCTGTATGTTTTTTATAATTTAAAGGTATAAAAAATGCCACAAAATCAAGAATTTATAAAGTTTAAATTCTTGAATTCGTGGCAAAAATAGTTGAATTTTAGTTACTTTTTGTATTCGCCAAAAAGTTCTAATAATTTTGTTTGTCTGTAATTAAAAATTTCCTCTAATTTAGGTTTTACTAAAAAAGGATGAACCAATTGTCCTAAAAATCCTAATGGAACTTTATAATCGATAATGTCTTCCATTTCAACACCACCCTCAATTTCTTTGATAAAATGCTTGTGATGCCACAAAGCATAAGGTCCATATAGTTGCTCGTCTACGAAATACTTTTTATCTTCAATATGCGTGATTTCTGAAACCCATTTTGTTTTAATGCCCAAAAGTGGCGTTACAATATATTGAATTATTTGACCTGTATACAAAGGTCTGTCAATTTTAGAAACTATATCAAAACTCATATAATCTGGCGTGATTATTTTTAAGTTTTTTGGGTTTGATAAAAATGCCCAAGCTTCATCAACAGAAATTGGTAATTTTTGAGTTTTATGTAATGTATATATTTTCATAGGCTTATTTAAAGTGATAAAACAAGTTTTTCTTTCTGAATAAGATTGTTAATCCCATCCCAAAGCGCAATTCTTTTTTCTAATGATTGCTTTGCTATTTTTAAAGTACTAGCCCATTTTTCATCATCTTCTCCACAAAGTTCAGCAACCATCTTTAAAGAAAGTGGTCCATGTTCATCACCATCTAATTCTATATGACGTTCTAAATAATATTTTAATTTAGTATAAGATTGATTGTTTGTATCTGAATTTTCAATAATCTTTAAAAACATATCAGGAATAACATCTTCTCTACCAAAGGTAAAGCAAGCAGCAATAAGATGAGGTTGATTGGTTGCTATCACATCAAAAGTAAATTGCACAAAATCAGCAACATTTTTATTTATATGAATTGCTGTTAACGAAGTTTCAACAGTTTTTCCAGCAGTAATATTTTTTATAAAATCGTTAATTTGATTTGTATTTGCGCCAATCTGATTCATGGCTTCTAAATACATTTCAAAATGACTTTTAGGTTCGCCAAGTTCATTAATATCACTTTCTTCTCCGTGAACAATTTCATTGATAAATCTTGATAATATTGGATTTTTGGGAGGTGTCCAAGGAACATTTACATTGGTAAGATGATTTTGTAAACTTTTTAAAAGCGACATAAAATCCCACACAGCAAATACATGCTGCTCCATATAAATTTTAATATCTTGTATGTTTTTTAAGTTTTTATAAAGGTTATGATTTTGTAATTGAGTTCTTAATTCAAGAATTTCATTTTCTATATGTTGTATGCGTTTCATTTTTTAATAAATATCAATTATAAAGTAAAATGTAAAAATTTAAAGAAGTTGCAATGCACAACCAAATCATGTAAGGTAAAAGTAAATATTTGTAAGCACCAACTTTATCACTTAACTTAAAAAAATAAAAGAATAGGAGCAAGGTTAAAAAAAAGATGCTAATCAACCCAAATAAAACCAATTGTTGATTAAAAACAATATAATTCCAACTTACGTTTAAAATAAATTGAATTAGAAAAGCGATTTTTGTTTTTTGTGAACTTTCAACAGTAAAAAGTTTTCCTAAATAGATAGAAAAACAAATCATAATTAGTGTCCAACTTGCACTAAAAACCCAACCTGGAGGCGTCCAAGGAGCTTTATTAATATTTGTATACCAATCTCCTGTTGGTCCTTCTCCCATTAACCAATTCCCAATTGCCAAACCACCAAAATTGATGATTAAAAAAAGGATGGTTAATTTGAATTGCTTCATTAAAATACTATTTTTTTAGAGCTTCAATTTGTTTTAGAACATTGTCAGCTTCTAAATATTTTTGATCGCTATCACTCCTGTTAGAAGATTGAAGTTTAAAACCTTCTTCCATTAATTTTTTATATTTTTCTTGCAATTTTTCTACTTCAGATTTTTTTTTGAACAATCCAAACATAATTTTTATTTTAAATGTTTTGTAATTTTTGAACTTAATGGTTTTGTAATTGAAAAGTAATAATCTATCAATTTACCATCTTTATCAACCAAATATTTTTGAAAGTTCCATTTTACTGAAGAACTTTTTGTGCCATTATAATCTTTGTTTGTCAACCAAGAAAATAAAGGATGTTGGCTTGTTCCTTTTACATCTACTTTTTCTGTGATTAGGAAAGAAACTCCATAATTAACTTCGCAAAACTCCTCAATTTCGTCTGAACTTCCAGGTTCTTGACTTCCAAATTGATTGCAAGGAACTCCAATAACTACAAGATTGTCTTTATAAGTTTGGTATAATTCTTCCAAACCTTTGTATTGAGGTGTAAAACCGCATTTGGATGCAACATTTACAAAAAGTATAAATTTATTTTTATAGGCTGATAAATCAATAGGTTTACCTTGTAAACTATTGATTTTTATATCGTAGATATTTGTCATATGTAAAGTTTAAATTATATTTTAAAACTTACAATTCCGCAATCAAGTTCAAAGATTTGTCCTGAAATTGATGCTGCTTTTTCAGAAATTAAAAAAGTAGCCATGTCAGCAACTTCATTAGGTTGTAAGTATTTTTTAAGAGGATGACGTTCTGAAATATTTTCTATCATTCTGTCATTTCTTAATAATTTTGATGCTAATTCTGTATCTGTAACAGTAGGTGCAATTGCATTCACACGAATTGTTGGTGCTAATTCTGCACCTAAAGATTTTGTTAAACCTTCTACAGCAGATTTTGCTGCAGCAACACTTGCATGAAAAGGCATACCTAATTTTGCAGCAACTGTGCTAAATAATAAAATAGAAGGTTTACTTCCGTTTTTAAGTGAAGGTAAAAAATGTTGTATTGCTTTTACAGCACCAATTACATTAATTTCGAAGTCTTCTCTAAATTCCTCTAATTTTAATCTTGCAATTGGTTTCAGGTTGATGCTTCCTGGACAATAAATAAGACTATCTATTGCTTCAATTTTAGGTAAATCATCAGTAAGTATGTCTAAAGAATAGTGCGTAAAATTGTTATGAGGAGACAAAGTATCTGTTCTACTAATGTTAATTACTTCGTTATCATCGATTAAAGATTCAATGATTGCTTTACCAATTCCTTTACTTCCTCCTATTACTACTATTTTTTTCATATTTATCGTCTTCCTTTCAAACGCTTTTCAATTTTTTGCTTTACAGCTGTTAAGCGTTTCATTTGATCCATAATTTCTGGATCTTTTTCTGATTTGTATACTTCGTTTAATTCTAAGATAAGTGCTTTTACTTCTCTTGAAGCTAAAATTCTATCACTTGTTGTTTTGAATGAGAATTTTCTGTGTTCAAATTCTTCCGCTCTTTCTAATAAATTCATTCTTTATTTCTCTATTTTTTCTAATTTTCGAATATAATTATAAAAGTTAAATAAGCAAGAGAAATCTGGATTTATTATGCAGTTAATGGTTTTCCCTTTAAACGCTTCTCAATTCGTTGTTTTATAACGGTTAAACGCTTCATGATGTCCATGATTTTTTTGTCTTTCGTTTTTTTATAAACTTCATTTAAGCTTAAAATCAATTCTTTTGCTTCTCTAGCAGCCATAATTCGATCGCTAGTTGTTGGGAATCTCATTTTTCTTGTTTCAAATTCTAAGGCGTGGTTTATAAGTTCCATAATCTGTATTTTTAACTATTCTACCTTCTTCTTTTTTCGATAATTTTTATGAAATTATCTTTTTGATATTGAGTTGTTTGAAATTGATTTTTGTCGAGTACATTTAAATCTTCCTTTTTCGAAAGTTCTTAACTTTTCATGCTTTGTTTTTCTTCCTTGCACTCTAGCTCTCCACATTCTAAAACTACTAGCTTTCATTTCTCTTCGCATCAAATCAATTACTTCTTGCTCTTTTAAGCCGAATTGAAATTGAATTGCTTCAAAAGTAGTTCTGTCTTCCCAAGCCATTTCTATAACTCTATCAATAGCAATTGCATCTAGTTTTTCCATAAATATTTTATTTTACAGCATCGTAAAAAGAATAATTTTCATCACTCTTAATTTTTAAATCTAATAATCTGTCCAAAAACTTCTTGTTTTCTTTTAAAAGTCTATTGCTTTTAAATCTAACAAAATTTCCTTGAGCATGAATACTGTAGTTATTTGTGTTGTATATATGTAATTGATAAAAAGGAATTGCCCAGCTATAGTTTTTTAGCCCTTTTGTAATGTGTACTAATATTCCTTTTTTTCTAATTTCTATGTTTCCATAATTAATATCAGAAACACTGTTTAAAATATTTTTAAAGCGTACACTTACATCTTCAACAACCATTCTTTTAGAGCCAACACCCTTCATTTTTATAGATTCTATAAACGAATAAGAGTCGCCAACCAAATCTTTGATTGCAGCTTTTGCTTCTTTGTCTGTATGTGTTGTATTAAATATCACATAGCAAAGATACAAAAATTACTTTTTGTTTAATGTATTTTAATTAACGGTAAACAGAGTATTAACAAATTATTATGAGAAGCACTCTTGTTATCAAGTAGAATTAGGTTTTTATTCGTTGTTTAACATTCTATTTCTATCAGAAAGAGTGTGCTTTTCTAAAATTCTTTTGGTTTCCATAATTACCTCAGGATCTTTGCGCATATTGTACAAAATATCGCTGGCTTTTTTTCGAGATATTTTTATATCTACAATTGGTTTTGGGTAATCTACACCTAATTCAAAATTTGCAAATTGCTGATCTAAAGGCGTCATTAAATAAGGTTCATGAATAAAACCAGTTGATAATTTAGCCAGTTCTGGTACCCATTTTTTAATGAATTTTGCATCTGCATCATGCTCCATACTATTTTTTAATGGACTGTAAATTCTTATGGTATTTGTGCCAGTTTCTGAAGCTTGCATTTGTAGTTGAGGAAAATGAATTCCTGGCTCAAAATCTAAAAATTGTTGCGATAAATGATGGGTTGCATCTTGCCAGGGTTGCCACAAAATATGTGTAAAAAAGGAAACCAACATGGCTCGCATTCTAAAATTTAAATAGCCAGTTTCGTTTAAACAACGCATGCTAGCATCCACCAAAGGAAAACCAGTTTGCCCTTCTTTCCAGGCTTTTTGATACGTTTCAGAAATACTTTTCTTTAATTTATGATAGCCTTTATTTACGCTTGCTTCTTCCATGGTATGTTCCATTTCAAACTTTTGCACAAAATGGGCTTGCCAGCGCAAACGAGAAACAAAAGCACTTAAATCTTTTTTATTGGCTTCAGTTCTATGCTCTAAAGCAGTATGAAATATTTGACGAATGGATACATTTCCCCAAGCAATATAAGGTGATAGTCTACTACAACTTTCTCTTGCTAAAGCTGGTTTAGAAATGTGAGACATGTAATTTTTATGACGCTTTTCGAAAAAAGTAGCAGCATATTTCCAAGCCATTTCAGTTCCTCCTTTTTGAAAAACACTATTTTGATCCGTTTGTAAATTGGTTACAAAAAAGGCATTTTCTATTTTTTTTATGGTTTCAATTGATAAAAAATTTTCATTACTTAGTTGATATTCAAAAAGTGGCTGATACATGTAATCGTCCCATTTTTCGAACCAATCTTCTCTGTTTAGCAAACCTCTTAAAACGCCATTGTTATTGTTTTCCTTCCATTTTATGGAATTGTTTCTGCAATATCTTTTAAAATCTTTGTCTCTTTTATAGGTGATTAATAAACCTGTTTCTTGATGCGAAAAAACCGTATCAATTTTATAGTAATTTAAAATTTGATTAAAAGCGGTAACAACTTCAGTAGTTACGCATAAAACTTTTGTATCAAACTTTGCTAAATCTTTATTTAAATCTACAATGGATTGTTTTATAAAATCCCAATGACGCTCTGCATAATGTTCATCTTCTAATAACGATTTTTCAAAAACATATAAGAATAAAGTACGTTTGCCAGCATTTAAAGCGTTTAAAATTGCTTCATTATCTTGCAAACGCAAATCGCGTTTTAACCAAATTATATTTATTTCTTCGTTAATATTCATCTAAATTTTGAATAATATGATTCGCTTTTTCTTTAATCTTACTTCTATCAGATGCTGACATTTTATTTAGTAAACTATACATCATTTTCATTCTAAAGTTTGATGATAATTTTTCTTGTTTTTCATCTAAAAAGTTCCAGTACAAGCTGTTAAAAGGACAAGAGTCATCATCGAATTTTGTCTTTTTATTGTAGGTACAGCCCTCACAATAATTGCTCATTTTATGAACATAACTTCCACTAGAAACATAGGGTTTTGTGGCTATTTTTCCACCATCTGCAAACTGACTCATTCCTCTTGTGTTTGGCAGCTGAACCCACTCAATAGCATCCACATAAATCCCCAAATACCAAGCATCAATTTCATCTGGATGAATTTGTGTTAACAGTGCAAAATTTCCTGTAATCATTAGTCTTTGGATGTGATGTGCATAACCATTATCCAAAGAATTATTGATGGCATTTTTAAGACAATTCATTTTTGTTTTTCCTGTCCAGAAAAAGTCAGGAAGTTTGTTGTTGTTTTCTAAAAAGTTTTCGTTTTTGTATTCGGGCATCAGCATCCAATACATGCCTCTCATATATTCTCGCCAACCAATAATTTGTCTGATAAAACCTTCAACTTGACTAATATCAATTTCATCTTTACGATCTCTGTAGGTTTTTAATGTTGCCTCTATAATTTCTTTTGGAGAAATCATTTTTGTATTCATCGCAAACGATAATTTTGAATGAAATAAATACCAATTATCTGTGTGCATAGCATCTTGAAAATCGCCAAAATGAATTAATAAATTTTCACAGAAATAATCCAACTGAACTAAAGCTTGTTTTCTTGATATTGGGTATTCAAAATATCTTGTATTTATTTTTCCGAGTGATTTTACACTAGCTTTTTCAATTTCATCTAATATTTCAGAAACATCGTTATCGAAGTTTTTTTGAGGAGGAATAAATGTATCGCCTTTCCATTTTTTACGATTACTAGCATCAAAATTCCATTTTCCACCTTCAGGCTGTGTATCCACCATTAAAATTTGATGTTTTTTACGCATATCTCTGTAAAAATTTTCCATCAAAAAAGTTTTTTTGCCTTTAAAAAAAGTTTTTAAATCCTCTCTTTCTGTGTAAAAATGTTCTGTTGAAAACACTTCAGCATCAATCTCAATATTTTTGCAAAAATCTTTTAATTGTTTGTCTAATCTGAATTCATCTGGAGCTTGATATTCAAATTTATCAATGTTATTTTCTTTTATTATTTGTGATAAATTATCAGCTAAACTTTGTGTGTTCTTTGCATCATTTAGTTGATAATAAATAACCTTATGATCTTTGGTTGTTAACTCATCAGCAAAATTACGCATCGAAGCAAAAAAGCCGACTATTTTCTGAATATGATGTGTAACATAATCGGTTTCTTGACGCATTTCAAAAAAACAATAGGTAATATTTTCATCAACTTCATTGTACCAAGAATGGTTGTTATTTAATTGATCTCCTAAAAGTAAGCGTAATTTTTTCATTTTTATATTGTGATAAGGGAATATGCTCCCTTGATGTTTTTTATCCTGTAAGGTTTTCAAAACTTTGTAGGTATTTATTGAAATTATTTATGCCTATAAGGTCTTTGAGACCTTGTAGAATAACTTTAAAATAAGGTTTTATGTAACCAAATTTTTCGAAACTTATGATTCGAGTCATAACGATCTGCTTGTAATTGGGTATTAAATTTTCGATCTCTTGGGTCATTACCAACACCAGCAACATACATCCAGTTTCCATAATTACTATGCACATCATAATCTAACAAAACCGACTCAAAATAGGCAGCTCCAATTCGCCAATCTAACAACAATTCTTTTGCAAAATAAGAAGCTACATTTTGTCTGCCTCTGTTGCTCATCCAACCCGTTTCTTTTAGCTCAATCATGTTGGCATTAACAAAATCGTCTTTGGTTTCGCCGTTAATCCATTTTTGAATTGTTTTTTTATCAGTATTCCAATCGTAATTTCTATCTAGAATTCCACCAATTTTAAAGATTTTAGCATCGTATTTTAAAGAAATGTATTTAAAATAATCTCTCCAAATCAATTCGAAAATTACCCAATAGGTAGATTGATTTGAACCAAATTCTTGCTCATATTCCCTAATTTTATAATAGATTGTTTTGGCTGATAAACTTCCATTTGCCAACCAAGTAGAAAATTTTGTTGAATAATCAATGCCAACTAGCCCATTTCTAGTTTGTTTGTAATAGCCAACTTTTTTGGTTTCAAAAAAATAATGATTCAATCTTTTTAAAGCTTCAGTTTCTCCTCCTTTAAATGGAAATGCAGAATTTCTGTGCGCTTCAAAATCATCAAAACCCAATTCTTTTAAATTTGGAATTGATGTTGAATTCTCCACTAAATTATCCGAAGTTAATTTTGAAACCTCACTTTCTGGTAAAATAGCAACATACTTTTCTAGCTTTTTTCTGAAGCCTGTAAAAACATCAGGAATTTTTTCGAAATTTTTAGAAACCGTTTCTGGGTGATATAAAAACTGATCATAATCTTCCACAAAATTTACTTTTTCAGAAAGTGTATTTTTAATCAAATTATTCGTTTCAACTTCCTCTTTTGTCCATTCTTTTTGCGTGTAAATGGTATCCACAGAAAATTCATCAACCAAAAAAGAAATTTTATCTTCTGGTGATTCAAAAAAGGTAAGCAACGTAATATTTAGTTTTGCTAAGTTTTCTTTTAAATCTATAATCGTTTCAAGTAGAAATTTTGCTCTAAACTTCTCCGTCTTTTTAAATCCGAATTCATCTTCTTGAAAATGTTTTGGATCAAAAAAATAGACAGCAATTACTTTTTTATGATTGTCGATTGCTTTTTTTAATGATATATTATCTTGTGTTCGTAAATTATTACGAAACCAAATTAAGCCTATGTTGTTTTGTTTCTCCTGCATTTTTCGCTACAATATTTAACGTCGTTCCAATTCTTTTCCCACTTTTTTCGCCAAGTAAAGGGTCTTTTACAAACTATGCAATCCTTTTCTGGTAAATGTTGTTTTTTGTGCATTTTTAAAGTAAGTGAGTTTTATAACTTCTTTTATTATTTTAATTTATTTACATTGTTGATCATCCCATTAAAAACAAACCAATGAAAAGGCATTACAGAATACCAGTACAATCTGCCAGCCAAACCATGAGGTCTAAAAGTTGCAGTTTGATATAAAGTGCCTTCTTTTATTTTAAATTCTAACCAAGCTTCACCAGGCATAATCATTTCTGCGTAGAGTAATAATTTTCCTTGTTTTTTATCTGCATAAATTACACGCCAAAAATCTAAAGCATCACCAACATTTAGTTCTGTAGGATGTCTTCTTCCTCTTCGTAAACCTGCACCACCAAAAAACTGATCCATAAATCCGCGAATTTTCCACAAAAAAGTTCCATAATACCAACCAGTATTTCCACCAATTGCCCAAATTCTGTCGAGCACAATAGCTCTGTCTTTTACTTTTCTTTTCTTAAAATCTTTAAAGCAACCATATTCAGGTACATTAATAAATTCGTGTAAAAAACCTTTTAATTTACTACTTACATAAGAATCTTTCCAGCTAGAAATAATACTATTTTGTTCTATTTTTTTAAACGCCAATTCCAATGCTTTTTTGTAAGACATTGGCTCAATATCAAGTATTTGGTTGATGTTGCTTTTGTTTCCTATCACTTCAACTCCCATTGAATTTACCAAAGAAGAAGCTAATTTATAAGAAGTAGAAGTTACAAAGTATAACCAGTAAGAAGACAGTTTTGGCGTCATTACAGGCACAGTTATAATGGTTCTTTTTAATTTTCTGAACTCTGCAAATTGCAGCAACATTTCTTTGTAGGTCATAATTTCTGGCCCAAAAATATCGTAAGAAGTATTGAACAATTCTTTTTTAAACAAAGCTTTATGTAAAAAGGCTAAAACATCTCTAATTCCTAAAGGTTGTGTTTTTGTATTTAACCATTTAGGAGCAATCATAAAGGGTAATTTTTCTACAATATCTCTAATAATTTCAAAGGATGAACTTCCTGAACCTACAATAATTCCAGCTTTAAAAGTTGTTAAAGCATATTGATTAGAACTCAATGCTTTTTCAACATTTTTTCTTGATAATAAATGTTTAGATAGCTTTGTGTCATTGGTAATTCCACTTAAATAAATAACTTGTTTTAAGGAGGTGTTTTCTGCATATCTTTTAAAGTTGAATGCACATTTTTCTTCTAAAACATGAAATTCTTTTGCAGAATTAGACATGGAATGAATTAAATAATAGGCAGCTTCTACATCATTTGGAATATTTTTTAAAGAGTCAGCTTTCAAAAAATCAGCTTCAACTAAAATAATATTTTGTTCTTCTTTAAAGTAACTTTCTGCTCTTTTTACATCTCTAACAGGACAAACAACTACATGACCATCATTAATTAATAACGGAATTAGCCTTTTGCCAATATAACCTGTTGCTCCTGTTACAAGAATTTTCATATTTATTTTTTTGTTGCTTTTGGTCTTTGATAGGTTAATTGTTGTTTGAATTTAGGAATTGCATACGTATCTAAACCATTAATGGTGGCAACATTTCCTTTAGATAAATTTATTAATCCATCATTTTCTAGCAATTCGTCTTTTATATATAATTCCTCAATTTGAGCTACTACTAATAGTACATCGTTTGAAGGTACATAAATTTCCTCAATAAATTTCATGCTCATTTGTACTGGTGCATTTTTTACGAAAGGAGCTTTAAAATTTCCTTTAAATTCAGCTTCAAAATCGGTCATATCAAATTCAGAAACATCCTCTGGATATTTTGCAGAAGTGTGGTGTGCGTCTTCAATAACTTCTTCCCAAATATGATTGATGGTAAAATAGCCTAAATCTTTTAAGTTTTTATGCGTATTTCTTGGAACTGTGGTTGGTCTTAAAATAAAACCTAAGGTTGGTGGATTAGAACCCAAATGTGTTACTGAACTAAAAACGGCAACATTGGTAATACCTTCTGTTGAAATTGTCCCTAATAAATTGGCAGACTTAAAGCCTGAACAACTGTTTATTAAATTAATTCGATAAATTTTATCGAGGTTATGAATGTCTTGTTGATTAAAAAATTGCATGTTTTTATTTTAGCTGATGTAAACAAAGATACAAATTGTTTAAGTTTTATTGATAATTAGTAAACAATAATCTTTTGTTAAATACCAATTATAGACTTTTTTTAACGTTCTAATTCCTTTTTTAAAACCTTATTTTTTAATTTTTTACTTAATTTTGCCCACAATTTTTTATGAAATTCTTTTTAATGATGAGAAAAAAAATCTTTGCACTTTTATGTATTGCAGTTTTTTGTAGCCATGATATGTATTTGAAAATGGATACCTATTTTTTGAAGCCAAATGAAAAAAGTAAAATTCAATTATTTAATGGCACTTTTGATAAAAGTGAAAATATAATTGATAGAGATAGAATGATCGATGTTAGTTTGGTTGGTAATGGAAAACTAACTAAATTTGATGAGAATCAATGGTCGGAAAAAGATAGTATTACCTTGCTTACTTTTAAAACAGGTAATGAAGGTACTTGGGTTGCTGGTGTTTCTACAAAGTCTAGAGATTTTAAAATGACTGCAGATAAATTCAACGCATATTTAGAACATGATGGAGTTTTAGACATGTTAGCGCAAAGAAAAGCAAACAATACTTTAGAGCAAGATGCAGTTGAGCGATATTCCAAACATGTAAAAGCAATTTTTCAAGTTGGTGAGCAAAAAAGTGACGATTGGAATACAGTTTTAGGATATCCAATAGAATTTGTGCCTATGCAAAACCCATATGATTTGCATACAGGAGATAAACTACAAGTTAAATTACTAAGAGATGGGCAGCCTTTAGTAAACCAATTAGTATATGCGGATTTTAAGGCACAAAAAAACGGACATTCTCATAATAATACTGCTGAACATTCTCATGATTTAAGTGATGAATCTCATTCTCATAGTTCAGAAAAGGAGCATTCTCATGCAAATGGAGAAAGTCATTCTCATGCCAATGAAAAAGAACTTACTCATGAAAATGAAGCTCATCAACATGCTAAAACTGATGAAACACATTCTCATTCAGTAGATAAAGAGCACGCTCATAAAGATGCAGATGAAAACCACACACATACAACTGGTCAAAAATTAAGAACAAATTCTCAGGGAATTGTTGATGTAAATTTGACGAATGACGGAATTTGGTTTCTTAGAACAATTCATTTGGTAAATTCGGAAGAAGATAATTTAACACACGAATCTAATTGGGCAACCTTAACTTTTGAAACAAAACACAGTCATGCTGATTCAGAAGTTGCAGCACATGTTCATGAAGATGAAGGAATTCCTTCGTATTTTTTCTGGATTTTTAGTATTATAGTTATAGCTATTCTATTCTTTTGGTTCAATCGAAAAAAATAGTATGAAATCAACTTTTAAAGGATTTTTGGTATTTATATTTTTGCTGTTTTCAGGAACAATTTTCGCACACGATGTTAGTTCTGGAGACCAAGAAATTTTGAATAATGGAGGTCTGTTGTCTTACGTTTTTGTGGGAGCAAAACACATGTTAACAGGTTATGACCACTTATTGTTTTTAGCAGGTGTTGTTTTTTATTTGAAACGTTTTAAAGACATCGTAAAATTTATCACTGTTTTTACAATCGGACATTGCATCACTTTAACTGGCGCAAGTTATTTAGGCATTACTGCAAATGAGCATTTAGTGGATGCTGTAATTGCTTTAAGTGTTTTTTACAAAGGTTTTGAAAATTTAGGAGGTTTTAAGAAATTAAAAGTAAAATCGCCTAATTTATTGTTAATGGTTTTTCTGTTTGGTTTAATTCACGGTTTTGGTTTGGCAACAAGATTACAATCTTTTGCAATTGGCACAGAGCAATTTTTATTGAAGATTTTAAGCTTTAATTTGGGAGTAGAAGTAGGGCAAGTTTTAGCATTGATTCCTATAGTTTTTATCATTACAAAATGGCAAAAGAAAAACAGTTATCAAGCTTTTTATAAAGCTGCAAACACCTATTTAATTTTGATTGGTTTGGTTTTATGTGCACATCAATTGTATGGTTATTTTCATCAACATTAAATATTTTATTAATAATCATTGGTTTCTAAATATATGAAGCTTTCATAATCTCCCTAATCAATATTTTGATATTCATATTATGCTCTTACAGAGCTAAAAAAAAAACTCCAACTTTATGCTGGAGTTTTTTGTTGATGATTAAAAAAGATTATGATTAATTTTTAGTAGAAACCAATTCCCATTGAATGGCTTTTTTGTATTTAAAAACTTCGTTTTTACTTGTTGGATCCATAACCATTAAATAAATCCATTCGTTATCTAACAATGTTTTTGTGCCAGCATTTCTTGCAATAATTTCTGATACTCTTGCAATTGGTGCTTTTATAACTACTGACAATCGCAAAGGTTGATGATACATATTTTCATCTGAACCAAACAAAGATTGTAGAGGTAATCCCATTTTTAAATCGCCTCCATTTCCTTGAACAACTCCAAATTTTCCTGTAATATTATGCGTTATTTTTGTTCCTCCACCATATAAATTATTATCAACAGTAGAAAAATAATAGTGATTATTAATCCATTGTGTTACAGTCATAGGACCTTGCATAATTCCTTCTAAAGCTTTTCCTTCTGTGTCTAATTCCCATTCATAAGAATGTAAAAAACAACGGCTGTCTAAATTGGTATGTTTAGTTAATTCTCTTGGACCAACAATAAAACCTGCATTTTTAGCTAAACCCCATTCAGGTCTTGTTTCTCCCCAATTATTTGCTTTTTTTTCTGCTGATGAAACACTATTTCCTTTGTTTCCTAATCTGTCTTCAGTAGCAGTTTTTTGAGCTTTTAATAAGCCTAATTTCAAATCTTTAATTAATTGTTTGTGATAATCAGGGGCTTCTGCATCAAACAAAATAATATCATCAGTAGTTGTGTTGTGTTCAGCTCCTAAAAATAAGGTGTTTTGTGGAATGTGTATTTGGTGATTTTCAGCTAAAGATTTTCTAACTTCTGGTAAATTTGCCAATTTTGCCAACATTCTGGCATTGTGTCTTCCAGGACTTGCAGCACAAGCACCACAATCTAAACTAGAGCTAAAAGGGTTGTTTGCAGAATGACTTCCATGACCTGCAAAAACTACCAAAGGTGCAAATTGTTTCCAACCCATTAAATCGAAAGCAGATTTTACAATCCCAACTTTTTGATCTAAAGTAATTGTATTATCGTTATTTTCAATGATAGCTTTGTTCATGTCTGGCTGACAAATACCCTCTATTTTAGAAGCTTTTTTGTCTTCCATTTGATACATTTTTCTTGGTAGTAAAGTTCTGCCAATTAAAGAAATTCCATAAAATAAACCAGAACCTTCTACATAGCCAAATGCAGAAGGAATCATGTTTTTCATTCTTCTTAAAATATATTTTTTAAAAGATGCAACATCATTTTTCTTATTATAAGCATCAAATTGGACGTCTTTATTTATTTGTGGAGCTTCAGAAACTACATACGCAGAGCCCACAATTGGCGGACAAGATTTGCGCGTAATTCCATCATCTAAACTTTTATAATCCATCGCAATTCCAAAGAAACCAGCATAGCCAAAAGTTTCATAATTTCCTTTCGATTCCACATGTCTTCTAATCAATTCAGAACGCGTATCAATACAAAAAACCAATTGAGCATCAGGAATATTCTTTTCTACTGAAGGTGTTTTGATGGATTCATGTTCCAACGTTTTTACCAATTGATTTTGCCAGCTTTGTTCCCAAGCTTTTAAGAAAATGTATTGTACTTTTTTAACAAGTGTGTTTTTGTTTTCTGATGCCTCTTTTGGTAAAAGTGAACTCTTTAATTTTTGTGCAGACCAAAGTCTTACAGCTAAATAATCAATAGCATCAATTGGGTACTGTTGGTGCCAATCTGAATTTGATTGCGTTCTATGGTTTATATAACCTGTCCAACCAGGCAAAGCAGCTAAATGATGTGTAAAAATTTTTACACAGTCAGATTCAGAATAACCTTTTAAAATTTGCTCTAAAGTTTCTAAACTTGTTTTCGGAATTTCTTTTAAAGATGTTCTGCCTGTTGTTTCAGCATCATAAACAACCAAAAGTCTCCAAGCTGTATAAAAACCTTCAGATTTATAGGGCATTTCCCATTCAGCCAAACCTTCATCCATAAAAGAAGAAAGCCATTTAGCCATGACAATGTCTAACGAATGATTTTCGTTGATAATTTCTTTTTTATTTGCTGAAGTTAATAGATTTAAATAAAATTCTGGAGATTCTGTTAAGTTGCTTTCTTTTAAAAGTGATGTTAAAACATCTTTGTTAATATCTCCTTTTTGCCAAGCTTGTTTGTAAAGTTTTGCTGACGGAAAAGCGTTTGCTCCAAAATTTTCTTCAGCCGAATTTACAGCTTCTAAAAAAGTTGAATTTTCATAACCAGATAAAGGATTTGAGGCAACAAATGTATATAAAGGCCACGTTTTACCAATTACTTTTGATGCTGTATCAATACTATTTATAATTTGCTGTTTCATCATTATTTAGATTTAAACATTAAGACTGATTTTTTTGCTGGCTGTGATAGATTTAAAAGTTTTACATACAACCAAGGAATTTTTTTATATACTCTTAATTTCATCACAAAAAAGCCAATTAAGAAAATAAAACCGAAGATAATTTGCACCCAAGATAATGGCATAGGTTGATTTGTCATTGGCATATCTGCCATTAATATGGTAACTCCATTATACATAAGTGCGTAAATTCCAATACCTACAACAAATAATATTGCTGGGATTACAATTTTTTGAATGGCAGATAAACTTTGTTCTTTTACAATATTATAAGTTGCCTGCCCAACAGTAATCGCTACTACCAAAGTTAAAAATACACTGCTGTTCATTGCTAGCTCTTTGCCAGTCCAAATGATAAATAAGTAAGCTCCTAAAGTTCCAAAAATTAAAACTACTAAAGCTTGTAATGGTTTTATTTTTAGTAATTCATTTTTTTCTGGAGTGGTTTGGGCAATTTCTTCTCCCGAAGATAAAAATAAATAGGCTTTGTAGAATCCGTGTAAAATTAAATGAGCAACAGCTGCATTAAAAAAACCTAAACCACATTGCATAATCATAAAACCCATTTGTGCTATTGTAGAACACGCTAGTTTTTGTTTTACATTTACTTGTAAAAGTTTAGTAAACTGCGCAATAATTGCTGTAAAACCACCAATTGCAAATAAGATTGTAAGTGTATCTGATGTAAATAATAAGGTTGCAAAAAGCGCTAATAAAATTCCTGCACCATTAACAAAACCTGCGTGCATTAAGGCTGATGCTGGAGTTGGAGAAGTCATTGCAGATAATAACCATCTATGAAAAGGATAAATTGCAGATTGTACAATGGCTGCTGCAATAACACAAAAAGCAGCAATCATTGTTATGTAGGGAGGTAAATCTATAACAGAAACTGCCAAACCTGTAATTGTAAATTCATCACTTTTAAAAGCAATCAACAATAATCCAATAGTTAAGAAAAAAGTTCCTGTTAAAAAATATTTTAGCGTAAATTTAGCTGCTTCTCTTGCTTCTCCCCATTTTTTATCAATTCCTATTAATTGCGACATAAAAACGCCCATTATTAGCCAACTAAAAAGAAGTATAACAATGTGATTGGACATTACTAAAAGCATTACTGATGCTGTAAATGCCAAACAAAGCAACATGAATTTAGCATAATATTTAAATCCTGTTAAATATGTTTTTGCATAAGTACTTACAATAGCACTAAAAAAGGTAACTGTAGTCCATATTAAAATTGTGAAACCATTAATTTTTAAAAAATCACCATAACTCCAATTTGGCATTTTAAAGAAGTTTAAAATTAAATAGATTAGGTTTCCTGCAAAAAGAAGCCATAATAAAGCAACAACTATCAAAGAGATAGTTGGGTTTTTAGCAATTCCATCCGAAGTTTTTAAATTCAAATTTTGATTGTTTTCAAGATTCATTTTAATAGTTTTGGTTTGTTATTATTTTGTCGTTGCAAATATTGAATTAAATTTCATTGTATTTTTATTTATATTAATTATGTAATTCATAAGTAATTTTTATGCTAATTGTTTTGGTTTTTGTAAAATAAAAGTGAAAACCTTAAAGTTAACAAGCCTATTGATGGTGTTTGTCTATAAATAGTATATTTTTGAGATTAACTTATCGGAAATATTTTAAATAATAATAGATACAATTAAGAGATGTTAGAAAAAGAATTAAAATTTATAGAAGATTCCATTCAGTTTAAGGAGCTAAAAAATTTAATAGTGTCGAAAGCAACTGTTGGTTGGCATTTAGATCATTCTTTAAAAGTTTTGAATAGTGTTTTGTTGGCAATCAAAGAATCTGATCCAAATCTTTACAAGAAAAAATTTAATAGTGTACGTTTTATAACATTTACTTTAGGAAAGTTTCCAAGAGGTAAGGTAAAAGCACCAAAAAGAGTGTTACCTCCAGAGATTATAGAAACAGAGGTAATTGAAAATCAACTAGAAGAAGTAAAAAGCAAATTAAAATATATGAATGAATTAGAAGAAAATCAATTTTTTGACCATCCTTTTTTTGATCATTTAAATAAAAAGCAAACTATTAAGTTTTTGGGAATGCATACCAATCATCACTTAAAAATAATTAAAGATATTTTAAAATAAAAAACACAAAAAAACCCGAACAAATTGTTCGGGTTTTAAGTGGTACCTCCAGGAATCGAACCAGGGACACAAGGATTTTCAGTCCTTTGCTCTACCAACTGAGCTAAGGTACCATTGCCTTAGCGGATGCAAATATAATATGTTTTTTGACATCTCCTAAATAAAATTAATAAAAATTTGATTGTATTTTTGAATTTCCTAAAAAAAGAAAATGAATTTAATAATAGACGTTGGTAATACAAGAGTAAAAGTTGCTGTTTTTGAGGAGGATACAATTGTTGATTTGGTTGTTTTTGATAAAATGAAAATTATATCAGAAATAAAAAAAATATTAAAAAAATATAAAATTACTGCTGCAATTGCATCAAGTGTGGCACTTTTGTCAGCTCAAAAGATAGAAAAGCTAAAAAGTTTGGTTGAAATTATGTTTGTTTCTTCGAATCTTAAAATCCCATTTCAGAACTTATATGCAACTCCAACAACGTTAGGTGTGGATAGAATTGCGCTAGTATTTGGTGCTTTTATAAAGTATCCTAAGAAAAATGTCTTAGTTATTGATGCTGGAACATGTATTACTTTCGATTTTTTAACAAAAAAAGGTAAATATTTAGGAGGCGCAATATCTCCAGGAGTAGAAATGAGATACAAATCACTTCATCAATTTACATCGAAACTTCCATTATTAACGATTAATAAACCCGAAAATTTTATTGGTAATAGTACAAAAGAAAGCATAAACTCTGGAGTTGTAAATGGTGTAATTGAAGAAATTGACGGGGTAATAAATCAATACAAAAAAAAATATTTAGATTTAACAGTTGTTTTAACAGGAGGTGATACAAATTTCTTGTCAAAACAATTAAAAAGTAGCATATTTGCCAATCAAAATTTTCTCCTAGAAGGATTAAATGAAATATTGATTTTTAACAAAAGCAAATGATTAGAAGTATCGTAGTAATTCTTTTACTATTAAATTCTGTAAATTTTATAGCACAAAGAACAAGTTCTTCCCCTTATTCTTATTTTGGAATTGGAGATCAATTTAGTCCAAGAACAGTTGAGCAAAACGCTATGGGTGGTATAGGTGTAGCATTTAGCCATTATAAGTATTTAAACTTTACAAACCCTGCAGCATATGCAGATTTAAGAGCCACATCTT
This sequence comes from Polaribacter sp. Hel_I_88, assembly GCF_000687935.1. NCBI lineage: Bacteria > Pseudomonadati > Bacteroidota > Flavobacteriia > Flavobacteriales > Flavobacteriaceae > Polaribacter > Polaribacter sp. Hel_I_88. The sequence goes on from NZ_JHZZ01000001.1 coordinate 2,375,307, forward strand.
ACACTATTGGTTTATTAAATAGCGATTTAACCGTTAAAAGTGGATCTGCAGAACAAAATAGTACTTCAACAAGCTTGTCTTATATAGCCTTGGCTTTTCCTGTAGGTAAAAATGCAGGTGTTTCTTTTGGTATGCAACCAGTTTCTGCAGTTGGTTATTCTTTATCAAATACAATTTTAGTAAACGGATCTGTTTCAGAAGTAACTGCGTATTCGGGTAATGGTGGTGTAAATAGATTTTATGGTAGTTTTGGAATTAAAGTTTATAAAGGTTTTACTTTAGGTGTAGAAGCTGATTTTAGTTTTGGAGATATAGAAAATAGTATTATAAATCAAAGGGCTAATGTTTCTTTAGCTACTAAATATAATGAAGTGCTTAATTTAAGAGGAACTTCGGTAAAATTTGGAGCACAATATCAAAAAGAATTAGAAAACTCATTAACGGTTACTGCAGGTGCTACTGTAAAACTTGGAAATAGTTTAAATGTAGAAGGAAATGATTATTTATATTCTTTTAGATTTGCAAATTCTGGGGCAGAAAGTCCTAAAGATACGCTATCTTCTACTTTAATTGATGGTGAGTTTAATTTACCACTAAAATCTAATTTTGGTGTTGGTCTTGGAAAATTAGACAAATGGTATGCAGGTGTAGAGTATGAAACTCAAAATGCAATAGGTTCTAATAATTTGTTAACAAATACAACAGGAGCTTATAGATATGGAAAATCAGATAGGATATCTTTAGGAGGTTTTTATTTACCTAAAGTTAATTCTATATCAAGTTATTGGGAGAGAGTAACTTATAGGGCTGGTGTACGTTATGAAAACACAGGTTTATTAGTTGATGGAACTGGAAATAACTCGAATTTTACAAAAATAAATGACTTTGGCATATCTTTTGGTTTAGGTTTACCACTAAAGAGATTATCCACAGTAAATATGGGATTTGAATTTGGTAAAAGAGGAACCACAGAAAATAATTTAATTCAAGAAAATTACTTTAATTTTAGATTAAGTTTATCTCTTACAGATACAAATTGGTTCATAAAAAGAAAAATAGATTAACAAAAACTATCAAAATGAAGAAAATAACGTTTTTATTAGCAGCTACTATATTTTTTGTATCTGCAAAGACCAATGCACAAGATGATGCAAACAGAGATTGTATTGTAAAATACAATTTATTTAAAGGGGATTATCAATCAAAAAAATATGATGATGCCTACACCAATTGGATTTACTTAATGGATAATTGTAAAGATTTATCTGTAAGTATTTATCAATATGGTTCTAAGCTTGCAGAAGATATTAAAAAAGATCCAGCTTTAGCAAAAAGAGTTTTTGAGCAGAGATTACAATATTTTCCTGATGTAGATCCAGCAAAAGTACATAGTGATTATGCAGAATATTTATTAGCAAATAAACTAGGAACGGATGATGAGGTTTTTAATCTTTTAGATAAAGCATATAAGTTAGATCCAACAAGAATGGGTGTAAAAAATTTATATATTTATTTTCAGGGAGTAACTGATAGAAATAAAGATACAAACCCTCAATTAGTTTTTGATACCTATGATGATGTTGTAGAATCTGTTGGAGAAAAATTAGATGGATATGCAAAGAAAATTTTAGAATTGTCAGATTCTACAAGAGTTTTGGATACAAGAGAAAAAAATAATTTAAAAGCATACACTATAAATTCAAAAGCACTAGGTCAAATTGAAGGTGGTTTGGATAGAATGATTTCTGAATTAGCAACATGTGAACGTTTAATTCCTTTATATAGAAGAGATTTCGATGAAAATAGAGGTAACGTAACTTGGTTAAAAAGAGCGGTATCTAGAATGTTTTACAAAGAATGTCAAGATGATCCTTTATATGCTGAATTAGCAAAAGCGTATGCAGAGGCATCTCCATCACCTGAGGCGTATGCGTTTTTAGCAAATGTTTTAGAAAATAGTGGAGACTCTAAAGGAGCTACAGAAATGAGACAAAAGTCTTTTGATTTAGAAACAGATCCTCTTAAAAAAGCAAATTATAAATTAAAATTTGCGCAAGCAGCGCAATCTAGAGGTCAATTATCTAGTGCAAGAAGCTTGGCAAGAGAGGCTTTAAGATATAATCCTAACTCTGGTAAAGCTTATTTATTAATTGGTAGATTGTATGCATCTAGCGCAAATAGTTGTGGAGATGACGAATTTGAAAAAAGAATGGTATATGCAGCAGCACTAAGACAAGCGCAAAAAGCAGCCTCTGTAGATCCAAGTATTTATGCTTTAGCATCAAGATATATTGCATCTTATAAAGGAAGTTTACCAACTAAAAAGGTTATTTTTACAGCAAGTAAAACAATTGGTCAATCTCATACAATTAAATGTTGGATTGGTGAAACTGTAACAATAGCATCTAGTGATTAATTATAACAAAACATACTCTATAATAACAAAAAGCATTGCTGTTCTATTTGTAACAGCAATGCTTTTTGCATGTACAAATAATACGCAAAAAGCTAGAGACTTTTTGGCTGATAAAAATTTACCAGTAGGTATTTCTAAAGATGCGTATCATGTATACAAAGATTCTGGTAGAATTACCTCTAAATTAATAACTCCTAAAATGTTAGACTTTAGTAATAGAGAAAAACATCCTTATAATGAGTTTCCTTTTGGAATAAAAATTATTAATTTTGAGAATAAAGGAAAAGATTCCATAACCATTACTGGTAATTATGCAATTTCTTATGCAAAAACATCCATCTCAGAAATAAAAGGGAACGTTATTGTTATCAATCATGCAGATAAATCAAGATTAGAAACAGAGCAATTATTTTGGGACGAAAAAACAAAATATTTTGTCTCGGAAAAAGCATTTAAGTTAACAAAAGAAAATGACACTATTTTTGGTATTGGATTTGAGTCTAAAGATGATTTATCAAAACATCTCGCAAAAAAAACAACAGGAAAATTAGAAACTAAAGAAGATTAAATTATGAATAGAATTTGGAAATTTTTTCAGTACGGATATTTAATGATTGCTTTTATTTGTTTAGTAGAAACTTTTGTACAATGGAATGTAGATAGAAACAGAGCCTATTTCTTCCTTATTTTTGGAGTTTTAATTACATTAGTATTTTTCTTTAAAAGACATTTTAGAAAAAAAGTAGAAAAAAGAAACAATGAAAACAAGCAAAACAAAAAATAACCAAAATATATAATGGAGGTTGAACTCATTATTGTTGTCATATCAATTTTACTATCTGCATTTTTTTCAGGTATGGAAATTGCGTTTGTTTCTGCCAATAAAATGCATATTGAGCTAGAAAAAAAAAGAGAAGGTTTTATACCTAAAATCTTAACAATAATTACCCAAAAATCATCGAAATTTATTACAACAATGTTGGTTGGTAATAATATTTCTTTGGTAATTTATAGTTATTATATGGGGGAATTGCTCATTAGATTTCTGCCAATTGAAACGTTTAATGACTTTTCTATACTCTTAATTCAAACTATAATTTCTACAATAATAATACTGGTAACAGCAGAATTTTTACCCAAAGCAATTTTTAGAATTTATGCAAACGAAGTTTTAAAACTTTTTGCTGTACCTGCTTATATATTCTATTATATATTTCATTTTTTCTCTGAATTTATTACCATGATTTCCGATTTCTTTCTGCGTGTTTTTTTTAAGACCAATGCAGATGAACAACAAACGGAATTTAGTAAAGAGGAATTAGGTATTTATATTAATGAACAATTAGATTCTGGTAATGATGATGATGAAATGGATTCCGAAATCCAAATATTTCAGAATGCTTTAGAGTTTCAAAATGTAAAAGCGAGGGAAGTAATGGTGCCAAGAACAGAAATTGTATCTGTAGAAATGCACGAAACTGTTACCAATTTAAAAAACACATTTATCAATACTGGTTTGTCAAAAATTTTGGTGTACAAAACATCTTTAGATGATGTTGTTGGCTATGTAAATGCTTTTGAATTGTTTAAAAAACCAAAAACTATAAAATCAATTTTATTGCCTTTAGAGTTTGTTCCAGAATCTATGATGATTAACGATATTTTAAATTCGTTGATGAAAAAACGCAAAAGTGTTGCAGTTGTTATCGATGAATATGGAGGAACTTCTGGCATGATTACAGTAGAAGATATTGTAGAAGAATTGTTTGGAGAAATAGAAGATGAGCACGATTCTCAAGAATTTTTAGAAGAGAAAGTAAGTGAATCTAAATTTAATTTTTCTGCAAGGTTAGAGATTGATTATTTAAACGAAGAATACGATTTAAATATACCAAAATCAGAAGCTTACGAAACTTTAGGGGGTTTTATTATAGAACATACAGAAAATATTCCAGAAGAAAAAGAGTTGATAGATTTAGAAACTTTTGAAATTAAAATCTTAAAGATGAGTGGGGCAAAAATTGATGAAGTGTCTCTAAAAATATCCAACCAAACAGACTAAATAACTTTCCTTTTTTTTTAATTGAAAAAAATGTACGTAACTCGCTTCTAATAAGTGAAAAATGCGTTGCAATATTAAAACCAAAAACCGTATATTCGCCAACTGAAATTAAATTAAAATTAGTATGGCAGTTTTATCAAAAATTAGAGAACGCTCAATGTTCTTAATTATAATTATTGGATTAGCACTTTTTGCGTTTGTATTAGATCCATCAACACTTGGTGATTTTTTCGACTCAAGTAAAGTAAATGAAATTGGTGAAATAAATGGCGAAGCTATTTCTAGACAAGAATTTGCAAACGAATTAGAAGCTTACAAACAACAATCAGGAGGAAGAATATCTGAAATGCAAGCTGCAAAAACAGTTTGGGATAACATTGTAAGAAAAAAAATATACAAAAATCAATTAGAAGAAGCTGGTATAACAATTGGTGAAGCAGATATTTGGAACGAAGTTATCAATGCTCAATTTGTACAAAGCAGTCCAGAATACCAAAATGAAGCAGGTTTATTTGATGAAGCTAAATTCAAACAATTTTTAGCAACAGAAAAAGAAAACAATACAGCTTTATGGTCTCAATGGTCTTCTTATATGAACCAAATTAGAGATAATTCAGAAAGAAATACTTACAATAACTTAGTAACTGCTGGTTTAGGTGCTTCCTTAAAAGAAGGTGAAATTGCTTACATGATTGATAATGTAAAGTTAAATGCCCAATATGTGTATGTGCCTTATACTTCAATTGCAGATAGTTTAGTAAAAATTAAAAAATCTGAAGTAGAAGCATATATCAAAGAAAATGCAGATCAATTTAAAGTTGAAGCTTCTAGAGATATATCTTATGTTCAATTTAATATTACTCCATCAGCAGAAGACGAGCAAGCTATAAAAGACAATATGGTTTCTTTAGTTGAAGATTTTAAAGCAACAGAAAACGACGCAATATTTTTATCAGAAAATAATTCAGATTCTAATTTGAATCCTAATTTTCAGTTTAAGAGTGGCGTAAACCAAGAAATTGCAAATCAATTATTTGAAGGGAATGAAGGTGATGTGGTTGGACCTTATAAAGATAAAAATGCTTTTAAAATTTCTAAAGTTTTAGAAGTTACTCAAATGCCAGATTCTGTAAGAGCAAGTCATATATTAATACCTTTTGTTGGAGCTCAAAGAGTTGCACCAGATGTAACTAGAACAGAAGAAGAAGCAAAGAAATTAGCAGATAGTTTATTGAGTGTTGTAAAAAGAAACACTAATAAGTTCGGAGATTTAGCTAAAGAATTTTCATCGGACACAGGTTCTGGAGAAAAAGAAGGAGACTTAGATTGGTTTAATTATAACAGAATGACTCCTGCTTTTAGAGATTACACTTTTACAGGTAAAAAAGGAGATATGGATGTTGTAAAGACACCATTTGGTTTTCATGTTATTAAGATTGATGATCAAAAGAACAATCAAAAAGTGATGAAATTAGCTACTTTTAGTGCTGAAATTGTTCCATCTGAAGCTACAGAAAATGAAATGTTTAGAAAAGCAGAAGAGTTTGCATTAGCTGTTTCTAAAGAAAATAAATACTTTGAGGTAACAAACGAGAAAAATTACATAGCAAGACCAGTTGTAGGTTTAAAATCTTTAGATGAAAACGTTCCTGGACTTGGAAACCAAAGACAAATAGTTAGCTGGGCATTTAGTAGCGATACTAATGTGAGCGATTTTAAACGTTTTGATTTAGAAGGTAGTTATGTAGTAGCTTTTGTTACAGGTTCTGAAGAAAAAGGTTTAATGTCTGTTGAAAAAGCAACAAGTACTGTAAGACCTATTTTAACTAACGAAAAGAAAGCAGCAATGCTTAAGGATAAATTAAAAGGTGCAGATTTAGAATCAATTGCAAAAGCTAATAATGAGAGTATAAGAACTGCAAATAATGTAACTTTAAAAAGTCCAACACTTTCAGGAGTTGGGGTAGAGCCTAAAATAGTTGGTGCTATGTACAATGCAGAAATCAATAAATTATACAATTCAATAGAAGGTAACAGAGGAGTTTATGCATTTAAAGTAACAAATAAAGAAATGCCAACAGCTTTACCAAATTATGATGCAAGCAGAAAAAGAATAGCGGAAACAAGAAAAAGTTCTACCTTTAAAATGTATGAGGCTATAAAAAATTCATCAGAAATAGAAGATAATAGAGCTTTAATGTACACGAATTAAACTTTTTTAACTTCTTATATTTTATAAAATCCGTTCATTTTTTGAACGGATTTTTTTTTGTTTCTTATTTTAAGAGTTTATTTTTTTAGGACTTAAAATGGATATAGTCAGATCAGCATTATTATAAACTTACTATTATGTATGTATTAAAGAATTATTTCTTAAAATTATTTTGAGCTACAAAAACTTAAACTGAACTAACTTTGAAGAATATAAAAGTATTTCATTTATAATAATAACTCAGTAAAAAATAATGAACTATCATTAACACTATTAAAGCATCAAGTTATATTCCTATTTCTTATATGAGTAGCTTTCAACTGAAACCTAAAAGAACTTATTAATTGCTTATTAAGTTTACAAACGTATTTTTAATAAATGATTTTATTAGCTAAGTATGATAAAAAAATAAACAAATAAAAAAAACCTTTTTGATTGCTCAAAAAGGTTTTATAAAGTAGTAATTTCTAATTTAAGAAAAATTATTATCCTTTCATAGAAACTAAAAATTCCTCATTATTTTTAGAGAATTTTATTTTATCATTAATAAATTCCATCGCTTCAATAGGATTCATATCTGCTAGATATTTTCTTAATATCCACATTCTTTGCACTGTTTTTTCATTTAATAATAAATCATCTCTTCTTGTAGAAGATTTAATTAAATCGATTGCAGGATAAATACGTCTGTTAGAAATATTTCTATCTAACTGTAACTCCATGTTTCCTGTACCTTTAAATTCTTCAAAGATAACTTCATCCATTTTAGAACCTGTTTCAGTAAGTGCAGTTGCAATAATGGTTAAAGAACCACCATTTTCTATATTTCTGGCAGCACCAAAGAAACGTTTTGGTTTGTGTAATGCATTTGCATCTATACCACCAGAAAGTATTTTTCCAGAAGCAGGAGCAACAGTATTGTAAGCTCTTGCCAAACGTGTAATTGAATCTAAAAGAATAACTACATCATGACCACATTCTACCAAACGTTTTGCTTTTTCTAAAACAATATTTGCTACACGAACGTGTTTATCTGCTGGTTCATCAAAAGTAGATGCCACAACTTCTCCACGAACACTTCTCTGCATGTCTGTAACTTCTTCAGGACGTTCATCAATTAGTAATACAATTTGATAAACCTCAGGGTGATTATGTGCAATTGCTTTCGCAATATCTTTTAACAACATTGTTTTACCCGTTTTTGGTTGGGCAACAATCATTCCTCTTTGTCCTTTTCCAATAGGAGAAAATAAATCGATAATTCTGGTTGATAAAGAACTTCCTTTTTCTGCTAAATTAAATTTTTCTTGAGGAAATAAAGGTGTTAAATGCTCAAAAGAAACACGATCTCTAACAATATTTGGGTTTAAACCATTAATTTTAGAAACTCTAATTAATGGGAAATATTTTTCACCTTCTTTAGGTGGTCTTACGTTTCCTCTTACAGTATCACCTGTTTTTAAGCCAAATAATTTAATTTGAGATTGAGAAACGTAAATATCATCTGGAGATGATAAATAGTTATAATCAGAAGAACGTAAAAAACCATAACCATCAGGCATCATTTCTAAAACACCTTCGCTTTCTATAATGCCATCAAATTCAAAATCTGGATCTCTATATCTATTGCTAGATTTATTTCCATTACTTCTACTATTGTTGGTTTTATTTTGCTGATTTGTGTTTTTTGTCTTCTGTTGATTAGGATTTCTAGGCGAATTATTTCTTGCCTGATTTTTATGAACAGGTTTCTGATCTTTAGAATCTTTAGAATCAGTTTTTACTGGTCTTGGTTTACTTTTCTTAACATCAGAGCTATTGCTTTTAGTAGCGTTTTCACTTTTATTTTGATCAACTTCTTGATTGTCCTCTTTTTTAGCTACTTTTTTTACAATCTTTCTTACAGGGCGCTTTTTTTCTTGTGATGAATTCACATCAGTATTAGCATCATTTTTAGCTTCAACTTCTGTTTTAGGTTCATTCTGAGTATTTTTTACAACACGTTTTCTTTTAGGTTTTTCTGTTGTTGTTTTTTCTTCGGATGAAGTAACTTGTTTTGTAGAAGAAGGATTGGCTGCTTGTCGATCTAAAATTTGATATACTAAATCTAATTTTTTTAATTGGCTAGTTTTAGTAAGTCCAATAGTTTTTGCAATTACTTGCAAATCAGCAAGAGTTTTTGCTTTCAGTTCAGAAATTTCGAACATTTATATAGTTGTTAAGTTATAATAAATCTTAAAGTAAGATATTAAAAAAATTGTTTATTTGATTTTTTAATTTACTGTATATAGTGCTATACAATATTTTGTGTGAGTACTGTGCCACAAATATATACTTTTTTTTTTACTTTTTAGTTTTCTTTTTTTAAAAAAGAAATTCTATTTTTGTGCTATAATTTTTTTATATGATTCAAAGAATACAAACAATATATTTACTTTTAGCTTCTATGGTTTCTGGAGGTTTAATTTTCGTATTTAATTTATGGAATACAATTAAAGAAAAAATATTTGTTGTAGATTTGTTTTCAAGAGAGGTATTTACTTTAAAAGTAATTCCTTTTATGTTCATTATGTCCGCAATTTTATCATTAGTAACAATTTTTTTATTTAAAAATAGAAAGTTACAATTTGTAATTGGACGTATTATAATTTTGATAAATCTTATTTTACTAGGTTTGTTGATTTATTTGTCTCTAAATTTATCTGGAGAAACATCAGTTTCTGAGAAAGGTATTGGGATGTTCTTACCAATTTTGGCTATTTTGCTTGTTGTTTTGGCAAATAAAGCTATTAAAAAGGATGAAGATCTTATAAAATCTGTAGACAGATTGCGATAAAACTAACAGTAGTATATTTAGTGCGAAAAAAACCGAGAAATTTTCTCGGTTTTTTGCATTTTAAGAATATTTTGTTGTTATCAATTTTTAAAATAAAAAAACGAGAGAAAATAGTATTTTTTTAATGTACTGATAATTAGTTAATTGAGAAAAAAATCTCCCCCTTTAGGGGGAGGCGCCTCCCCCTAAAGGGGGAGACGATATTTCCCCCTTTAGGGGGATTGTGTAACATTAATAAGTAGTTTAAATTTGTAATGTAAGAATGAAAGAAAAGATATACGTTCATGTAGCTGATGATCATAAAATATTAATAGAAGGAATCATAGCTGTTATAAATACTGACGAAAATATAGAAACAATTGGTTACTCCTTAACAGGTAAAGAAGTAATAGATTGGATTAATAACAAAGATAACAAAGCAGATGTTTTAATATTAGATATTACAATGCCTGTTTTAGATGGAATTGAAGTTTTAACGTATTTCCAACAAAGAAATATAAAACAGAAGGTTATTATTTTATCTAGTTATGATGATGTTAAAATTGTTCAAGAAATGTTGTCTCTTGGTTGTAGTGGTTACATTACAAAGAATAATGCTGGCGAACATATTATAGAAGGTATAAAAGCAGTTCATAGAGGAGAACAATATTTTAGTAGCGACCTTCATAAAGATTTAATAAATATTTTATCTGGTCATAAGGTAATAGAAGAAGGCGAAATGCCAGAAGAAAAGTTATTAGAAGAGTTAACTGAAAGAGAGTTAAAAGTATTAAGATTAATATCAAAAGAATATAATACAACAGAAATAGCAGACAAGCTTAATTTAGCAACTAGTACTGTAAAAACATATAGAAAAAGTTTATTAAAAAAGTTAAAAGTAAAAAATGTAGTAGGTTTAGTAATGTATGCAATGAAACATAAAATAATATGAATCCCCCAATTCAATAAAAAAGTCCCCCAATAAATTAAAAAAATCCCCCAATTTCTATAATTTATTGTTTGCGTTACAAAACCTATTTTAACTAATTAAATAATATAAATCAAACTTAAAATTTACCTCCATGAAAAAAATTAAATTTTTAACACTAGCAGCAATCGTTACATTAGTATTTACTTCTTGTTCTAATGAAGAGTCTTTACCTTCTGAAGCTCAAAATACAAACTTATCAAAAACATTTAAATTAAAGAGAGATGCTACTGGAGCATATTCAGTTCACTCTATAGATAATACACAAATAGATAGAGTTTTGACAGAAGTAGATAATACAAAATTATTTTTTCTTTCAAATGGTAATTCTCAATCTAATAAGAATTCATCTCAAGAATTATTAATAGATAACAATAAATTAAAAGTTGGTTTTATTGATGCTAGCACTAACGATAAACAATTTGTTACTATTGCAGATGATAATATTACTTTGCTTAGTAAAAATGATGATTCTAAGAAACTAGCAGATTATAGCATTCAAGGAAACCAAGATGGTACTTATAATTTGGTTTTTAATGTGGAAGATAATGTAGCTGTATCTTTTGTTTACAATGAAGAGATTAGCACATACGAAGTTCACCTAGAAGATGGTGTAAGCACTACAACTAATTTTTCTAGAACTTTAGAAAGTGAAGATGGTAAAACTTTAAGACTTGATTTTGTAAATCATTTAAAGAACACGAATGCTAAATCTTCTGAAGAATCTCTTATCAGAAGAAAGCCAAGAGTTATTATTGAAGATGGAAATGACCCTAGTTAATAATTTAAAATTTATTTATTGAAAAAAATAATTTTACTTTTATTTATTTGTTGTAATTTTTATAACTTATTTTCTTTAGAAAATAAAAAAACCACAGAAGAAGTCTATTTATCAAAGACTTCTTCTGTTATTTCCATTTTAAATGATTCTTTATTTAAAATAAGTTATGATAAAGTTTTATCTATTTATAAAAAAGGACAATATGGTCAAGCTTTAGAAGGTGCTTTAATACTTTTAGATAATAGTAAAAAAAATAAAAATCTCTATTGGTCATACAAGCTAAGTTACCTAATTGGAGATATTTATAATAAAACTAATAAATATGAAAAATCTTTAGAATATTTTAAAAAATCTTACCAAAAGTCTAAATTAAATACCTTCGATAATTTTGATAAGCAATTTAATAATGTTGATTATGCAAACTCAATTTTTAAATTAGGTTCTACTTATCATAAATTATTTGTATCTATTAATGTGTCTGATAAGCTTACTTATTTAGATAGCATTAAATTACACAATAAAAAGTATGCCTACTTGGATAGTGCAAAAGTGTACTATGAAAAAATAGAAAATTTATCTCTTTTAAATAGTGAAATAGAATCCTTAAAAACTATTACTTTTACTAATTTGTCAGCTATTTATGAGCAAGATTCTTCTTTTGTCAAAGCAGAAATTTATGTAAGAAAGGCTTTATCTATTCATAAAAAAAACAATAACAATTTAAGCGCAGCCAATTCGTTAAATAATTTAGGGAATATTTTTTTATCACAAGGAGAATATCAAAAGTCAAAAGAGGTATATAATCAGGCTTTAGTCTTAATTAAAAATGATGATAATCCTAGAGCAATTATAACCAAAGCAAGTTTGTACAGTAACTTAGCTTGGGCTATGAGAAATTTAAAAGAATATGAAGCGTACGATTTCCAAGAAAAATCTTATGAAATAGAAGGTAATATAAGACAAAGAGAGGTTGATAAAGCTGTTGAGGAAATTACTGAAAAATATAATTTTGATGTAAAAAAACAAGTTCTTTTACAAGAGCAAGAAAATAAAAGATTAAAAGATCAGAGAGTTTTTTTAATTATCGGTATTATAGCCTTGATAATTATTTTATCATTAGCATATAAAATTAAGGTAAAAACTTTAAAACAAAACAATTTAGCTTTAGAATTAACACAAGTAGAATTACTCCAAAATCAAAAAATAGAAAAAATAAAATCGGAAGCTCAAATCCGTATTTTAAATGCAACTTTAGATGGTAAAGAGTCTGAAAGAAAGCAAATTGCAGAAACTTTACATGATAGTGTAAGTGCTCTATTATCTTCTGCTACCCTTCACTTACAAGCTACAAGAAAACAGTTTAATGGCAGCACACCTGTAGAAATAGACAAAACGCAAGAAATTATATTAGAAGCGTCTCATAAAATTAGAGATTTGTCTCATACATTAGTCTCCTCAGTATTGCTAAAATTTGGGCTTAATTTTGCCATTAAAGATATTGCAGAAAAATATTCTAATTCAGTTTTAAAGATAGAAACCAATATAAAAAAGGTAAGGAGATATGAGCAGGGTTTTGAAATTAAGGTTTACAACATTACTCAAGAATTTGCGAATAATATTTTAAAACATAGTAACGCAACAAATGCACTTATAGCATTAAAGGAAAAAAACGAAGCATTATATATTACTATTTCTGATGATGGTGTGGGTTTTGATAAAAATTCAATAAATATTAAAGATGGTTTAGGAATCAACCAAATAGATGCCAGAATTCAAATGATGAAAGGCGAATTCAATATAGAATCTTCTTTAAATGAAGGTACAAAAATAACTGTAATTTTACCAATTGTAGAAAAAGAAGCATTTAGCCACGTGTAGCTAATTCTATAATTTCTAGGTTTTTAATTTCTCCTTTTTGTAATTCAAAACGTAACATGGTTCTAATTTTATGAAAACCATGATTGCCTGCTGCACCAGGATTTAAATGTAATAAATTCAGTTTTTTATCATATTGTACTTTTAAAATATGAGAATGTCCTGAAATAAAAATTTTGGGTGAGTTTATTTTAATTTCTTCTCTAATTCTTTGATTGTATTTATTTGGATATCCACCAATATGCGTGATCCAAACAGAAACGCCTTCCAAAGAAAATTTGTTATCTAAAGGAAATTCTGCTCTAGCGTCATTGTCATCAATATTGCCATAAACAGCACGCAAAGGTTTTAGACTTTTTAAAGTATCAGTAACCTTTAAGTTTCCAATATCTCCTGCATGCCAAACTTCATCAGCTTGTTTTACGAACTTTAAAATTTGGTCATCAATATAACTGTGCGTGTCAGATAATAGTAAAATTTTTGTCATTAAAAAACAGTAAGAAAAGTTTAACGCTTCAAAGAAGATCAAAAGTAAGAAAACCTAAATAAATTCCGTAATTTTGAGGGCTTCAAAAAAATATAATTTCTTGAGATATTTTATAGAACTTTCTTATAATGGACAAAATTATCATGGTTGGCAAATTCAACCAGATGCAATGTCGGTGCAAGAAAAATTGAATAATGCAATTAGTACTATTTTTCAAGAAAAGATAGAGGTTGTTGGAGCAGGAAGAACAGATGCAGGTGTGCATGCAACCCAAATGTTTGCCCATTTTGATATTGAAAAGGAACTAAAAAGCGATGTTGTTTTTAAATTGAATTCAATTTTACCAAATGATATTGCTGTTTATAACGTTTTTTTGGTTGATGATGAAAAACATGTTCGATTTGATGCGACTTCCAGAAGTTATGAATATAAAATTTGGTTGGGTAGAAATCCGTTTTTGTTAGATTTTTCTTGGCAAATTCATTCCCAAAGACCTGATTTAAATTTGATGAATGAAGCTTCAAAATTATTGTTGGAATACACAGATTTTCAAACTTTTTCGAAAGTTAAAACAGAGGTGTATACTTTTAATTGTGATGTTACTGAAGCGTATTGGGTGCAAAAAGAAAACGAATTAACATTCCATATTTCTGCGAATCGTTTTTTAAGAAATATGGTGAGAGCTATTGTTGGCACTTTGCTTGATGTTGGTTTGGGTAAAATATCGGTAGAAGAGTTTAGAGCAATTATAGAGAGTAAAAACAGAGGTAATGCAGGTTTATCAGTACCTGCAAAAGGATTATTTTTAACGAACATAAAATATTAAATTTTGGCAACAAATACAGGAAATGCATTTGATATGAAAATATTTAAAAGACTAATGTCTTTTGCAAAACGCTATCGTTTATATTTTTTTATAGCATCTTCATCTACCATACTTTTAGCGTTATTTTCGGTTTTATCACCTTATATTTTAATCAATACTGTTGATGATTACATTTTAACGAAAGACAAAGTTGGGCTTTTAAATTACTCTTTATTAATGCTGGGTATTTTATTGGTGGAAGTTTTGTTGCAATTCACATTTATTTATTTTGCAAATTGGGTTGGGCAACATATTATTAGAGATATTAGAGCAAAAATATTCAGACATATTTTACAGTTTAAAATGTCTTATTTTGATAAAAACTCTGTCGGAAAATTAGTTACAAGAGTGGTTTCTGATATTGAAACTATTGCAGCTTTTTTTAGTAATGGTGTTTTTACAATTTTAAGTGATATTCTTAAAATGCTTGCTGTAACAGTGATTATGTTGATTCTAAATTGGAAATTGGCCTTAATTACATTGTCTATTTTACCAATCCTAATTTATGCTACAAAATTGTTTCAAGTAGCCATTAAAGCTACTTTTCAAGAGGTAAGAAATCAGGTTTCTAACTTAAATAGTTTTGTACAAGAAAGAGTTACAGGAATGAAAATTGTGCAACTTTTTAATCGTGAAAAAATAGAATATCAGAATTTTAAAGAAATAAATCACAAACACAAAAAAGCGAATATAAAAACCATTTGGTATTTCTCTATTTTCTTTCCAATTGCAGAAATTTTGTCATCAATAGGTATAGGACTTATTGTTTGGTTTGGAGGTGGACAAGTAATTCAAGATTCAGGAATTACCATTGGTATGATTATGGGTTTTATTCAATTTGCACAAATGTTGTTTAGACCTTTGAGACAAATTGCCGATAAATTTAATCAATTACAAATGGGTATTGTTGCTGGAGAACGTGTTTTTAAAGTGATAGATACTGATAGTAGCATCGCAAAAAACGGTACAATTAAAGCAGATAACTTACAAGGTAACATCAATTTTAAAGATGTAAGATTTAGTTATGTAAAAGATGAGGAAGTTTTAAAAGGCATTTCTTTAGAAGTAACATCTGGACAAACTATTGCTATTGTTGGTGCAACAGGAGCAGGGAAATCTACTATTATCAATTTGATAAATCGTTTTTACGAAATTGATTCTGGAACCATTGCTATTGATGGGATTCCTGTAGATGAATATACCTTAGAAAGTTTGCGAAATCAAGTTGCTATTGTACTGCAAGATGTGTTTTTGTTTTCAGATTCAATTTTGCATAACATCACTTTAAAAAATAAAGATATTTCTTTAGCTGATGTAGAAAAAGCCGCAAAACAAATTGGAATTCATGATTTTATTATGACACTTCCTGGAGGATATCATTATAACGTAAAAGAAAGAGGAGCAATGTTATCTTCTGGGCAAAGACAATTAATTGCTTTTTTACGAGCATATGTAAGCAAACCAAGCATTTTAATTTTAGATGAAGCCACTTCTTCTGTAGATGCAAATGCAGAGCAAATGATTCAATATGCAACAGAAACAATTACAAAAGATAGAACATCGATTGTAATTGCCCACAGATTGGCAACCATTAAAAAGGCGGATAAAATTATTGTGATGGACAAAGGTTTAATTGTTGAAGAAGGTTCTCATTTAGAATTGTTAGAAAAAGAGAATGGTTACTATAAGAACTTATATGACAAGCAGTTTAGTTTGGATGTAGCTTCTTAAATTTTCTTTTTATTTTTGAAAGTGATCTCTTTTATTTGCGTTAAAAAACATTTTTATTGAGCTAAACAGTTTATAACTACACTATTATTTTTGTAATGAATTTATGAATAGAAATATTTATTTTTTAATTAACTAAAAAACAACAATTATGAAAAAAATAGTTTTAACAATTATGGTAGCTGCATCTATGATTTTTACAGGATGTAAAGAAAGCACAAAAAAGGATATTGATAAAGAAACCACAGAGATTGGTAACGATATTGAAGAGGGTTTAGATGATGCAAAAGAAGGTTTAAATGATTTAGGGAATGATATTGAAGAAGGCTATAGTGATGCAAAAAATAGTGTAGCTTCTGCTTTTGATGATATTAGGATACCAGAATTTGATGACGAAAAAGCTGAAGCGCATTTAAAAAATTATGCAGCATATGTAAAAATGCAAATGGATAAAGGCGCAGAAAATATTAAAAATTCTGAATTTACTCAAAAAACAAAAGAATTTGCTAAAGAAAGTGAAATCTATATGGAAAATTTAGGTGCAGAAGCAAAGGTTGCTTTTAAAGAAACCATGGCAAAGATTGATGCAAAAGCTCAAGAAATTGAAAATGATTTAGAAGATTAATCTTTTCGTATACAATTTAAAAACGCTCATTTCTGAGCGTTTTTTTTTGTTTTAAATAGTATCCTTTTTAAGTTTTTCTGTCAATTCTTCTAAAGTTGTATAGAGTACAAATTCACCATCTTTGATATATGAAATTTCGCCAGTTTCTTCTGAAACTAGCAAACATACAGCATCTGTTTTTTCGCTAACGCCAATTGCAGCTCTGTGTCTTAAGCCAAATCTTGCAGGTATTTTTGCGCTATCAGAAATAGGCAAAACAACTCTTGTAGCAACCACATTATTATCTCTAATAATAGTAGCTCCATCATGTAAAGGGCTGTTTTTAAAGAAAATACTTTCTAAAATAACTTCATTTACAAGCGCTTTCATTGGGTCTCCAGTATTAATTAAAAAATCTAAAGAATTGGTGCGTTCTATAACAATTAAAGCACCAGTTTTAGTTTTAGACATGATACTGCAAGCATTAATTATTTTTTCAGCTTCAATTTCAGAGCCTATTTCTCTTTTTAGAAACCTTAGTTGTTTAAAAAAACTTCTTTTATTGGCAAAATTAGTAGTACCAATCATCAATAAAAATTTACGAATTTCTTGCTGAAAAACAATAATTAATGCAATAACTCCACCAGAAAGTAAATAGCCTAAAATGCCACTTAACATTTCCATTTTTAAGGCTTGCGTAATTTTCCAAATTAAAAAAATAAGCGCAATTCCAATAAAAATGTTAATAGCAACTGTACCTTTTAAAAGTTTGTAAATGTAATAAAGTAGTATTGCAACTAGCAAAATGTCTAGCACATCTAAAAAAGAAAAAGGTACAAAATCTAACATGTAAATTAACTGGTTTTAGGTAAAAGTACTCATAAAATTTGTAAGTGCAATATCAGTTATTTATTTCTACATCAGAAATTAAAACAGGATATTTATCTTTAATCACTTTAATTTTATTTCCAATAGATTCATTTGAATAGTTCGATTTTTTATAAGCATCTATCAGGCTTTCATAATTGGTATTATACAGTTTTATGGCTAATTTATTTCTTAAAAAAGCATAACTTGAATTCAATTTATCTAAAGTAGCAATATAGGTTTCGTATTTAGTATTTCTGTCTGTTTCTATGGAGATGATAGCTTTTGAAGGGTGGTCTGAAGAAGTTTCTAGCCTTTCTCCTTCACACCAATTACAAGGTTGTTGGTTGTTATCAAAACCAGCGCCATTATCAATAAATTGAATGGCTATTTGTTTTAACTCTTTCAATTCAATAATTTTTCCATCCACAAATAATTCATTATTAAAGTTGATGTTCACTTCTAAAACATTTTTTTCTTTAATATTAAATGGAATATCGTGAATTGGTTTTTCAGGAATTTTTTTGCTAATTCCAGCATCTACATTCATTGTTGTAGTTACTAAAAAGAAGATCAATAATAAAAAGGCAATGTCAGCCATTGAGCCAGCATTAATTTCAGGTGATTTTTTTCTACTCATAATTTCTAAAATTTAAAGTGATTAAAATTGGTTTTTCCTTCTTGAAGTTTTTCAAAAAGCTTTTAAAGTTTGAGTAGGTTGAGTTTTTGGCGTTAACATTTATTTAACAAAAAAGATGCCAAAAATAGGAGATGGGTGAAATAAACTATTTTATTAAGTAGTTTAGTTTAATAAAGACATGGCTAAAGCAATAGAATCTTTCATTTCTTTTTCTTGAGGATTTACTTTAGAAACAACTTTGATGCCTGCATATAACATAAAAAGTAAAGATGCTAATGCTTTTAAATTTTGATTATTTTGTAATTGCCCTTTTTCTCTCCCTTTTTTAAGGTAATTGTAAAAAATGTTTTCAACATCATTTTTGTTTTTTGCTATAATATTTTTTAAACTTTCATCATTAGGAATAAGTTCTGTAGTAGTATTTACAACAAAGCAACCTTTATGGTTTGTATCATTTAGGGTTTCATTAATGGCATTTTCAAAAAGTTCTAAAAACCCGTTTTTTACATTTGTACGATTTTTAAAAAAATCATTTAAACCTTCAATATTTGTTTTTCTATAAAGTTCAAAAGACTTTTTGAAAAGTTTTTCTTTATCTCCAAAAGTATCATAAATACTTGCTCTGTTAATTCCTAAGTTACTTACTAAATCATTGATAGATGTAGCTGCATAACCTTGTTGCCAGAACAAGTTCATAGCTTTTTCTAAAACTAATTTTTCATCAAATAATTTAACTCTTGGCATAAAAAAAATGTGGAAGCGATTAGTGCTTCCACAAATGTACTATTTTGGAACTTTCATTCCAAATATCAATAAAAATTTTAGCCCAAAAGCGGATTTATATTAATTCCTCCATCAATATTATATTCACTACCTGTAATAAATGAAGCATCATCAGAAGCTAAAAAAGCAACAAGTTTTGCAACATCCTCTGGTTGGCCAAATCTTTTTAAAGGAATACGATTTTGCATTGCTTCTGCAAACCCATTTAGTTGTTCCTCTTCCATTCCTGTTTTTCCGAAAATTGGTGTAGAAATTGGTCCAGGATTTACAGCGTTAATTCTAATTTTTCTTGGTGCCAGTTCTGTTGCAGCTGTTCTTGTGTAAGAATTTAAAGCTGCTTTTGATGCAGCATAAATGGCTGTATTTGGCATTCCTGTATAGGCATTTACAGATGATAAGTTTATAATTGACGCTCCATTATTTAAAATAGGAAGAAATTTTTCAGTTGTAAAAACAGCTCCTTTAAAATTTATATTCATTTGATGATCAAACATTTCTTCACTTATTTGACCAATTGGAGCAGGTTGAAAAATACCAGCGTTCACAAAAAGAATATCAATATTTCCGAAATCTTTTTTAACTTGTTCAGCCAGATTTTCTATAGCCGAAATATTTTTAACATCAGCAACAATTCCTGTAACAGACAATTCTTGGGCAGCTTTTTCAACTCTCTCTTTATTTCTACCTGTAATAATTACGGTTGCTCCTTTACTTTTTAATTCTTTGGCAGTTGCAAAACCAATACCACTATTACCTCCTGTAACAACAGCTATTTTTTGATGTAATGTATTCATTATTTTAAAAATTTAATTAGTTATTTATTATGGAATGATTGTTCCAAATACAAATGTACGTATAACAGAACGATTGTTCCAAATAAAAATTAAATTAATTTATCAAAAATTATTTTTTTAAATATGATATTTAATGTGTTTAATTTATCATTAGTAGCAAAGCCAAATTTTAATAGAATTG
Source organism: Polaribacter sp. Hel_I_88 (assembly GCF_000687935.1). Lineage (NCBI taxonomy): Bacteria > Pseudomonadati > Bacteroidota > Flavobacteriia > Flavobacteriales > Flavobacteriaceae > Polaribacter > Polaribacter sp. Hel_I_88. The sequence goes on from NZ_JHZZ01000001.1 coordinate 2,395,405, forward strand.
AGTTTAGTAAATATAAACTTGCAAAATTTCATTTTAACAAATGATTTTTAAATTATTCTCATTTGTTTTGTAGCTTTAGCAATTAAAACCAACTTTATAATGAAAAAATACTTTTTCCTTTCAATTTTTAGCGTTTTTCTTTTTTTAGGGTGCAATCCATCCAAAGAAAATGAACAACAAAAAGACACGTATGTAGTAGATAATTACACAAAAAAAGAGGTAGCTATAACCATGAGAGATGGTGTTAAACTACACACTACTATTTACTCTCCTAAAGATACATCAAAAGAATATCCTATTTTAATGCAGAGAACTCCTTACAGTTCTGCACCTTATGGAGAAGGAAAAATGAAAACCAAAATAAGTCCAAATATTCATTTGATGAAAGAAGGCAATATTGTGGTATACCAAGATGTTCGTGGAAGATGGATGAGTGAAGGAGTTTACGATAATATGCGAGCTTACATTCCTAATAAAACAGCAAATCAATCTGATGAAGTTTCAGACACCTATGATACCATTGATTGGTTGGTGAAAAATGTAGAAAATAATAACGGAAACGTTGGAACTTGGGGAATTTCGTATCCAGGTCATTATGCAACAGTTTCTACAATTGATGCACATCCTGCTTTAAAAGCAGCTTCTCCACAAGCAAGTATTGGCGATTTTTTCTTTGATGATTTTCATCATAATGGAGCCTTTTTACTAAGTTATTTTAGAGCAATTTCATTATTTGGAACCTATAAAGATACACCTACAGATTCAGCTTGGTATTCTTTTCCAAAAATGAATAGTCAAGATCAATATCAATTTTTCTTAGACAAAGGACCTTTAAAAAACTTAAATGAGTATTTTCAATATGATAAATTAGATGTGAATGCAACTGCATCAAAAGATAAAATTGATGATTTTTTCTGGAAAGAAATTACAGAACACCCAAATTACGATTCAGTTTGGCAAAGCAAAGGTATTATTCAACATATGGATAAAGTACCAAGTACTGTAGCAACTATGGTTGTTGGTGGTTGGTTTGATGCAGAAGATTTATATGGACCTTTAGAAACCTATAAAGGTATTGAAAAATATGGAAAAGATAATTACAATACACTAGTTTTTGGTCCTTGGGATCATGGAAAATGGTCAAGAAATACCGTTAAAAATACAGTTGGGAATTACTATTTTGGCGATTCTATTTCATTAAAATTTCAATCAGACATAGAAACAAAATTCTTCAATCATTTCTTAAAAGGAAAAGGTAATAAAAATTCAGGTTTACCAGAAGCGTATGTTTTTGATTCAGGGAGAAAAGAATGGAAAAGTTACGATGCTTGGCCACCAAAAAATGTGGTAAAAGAAGATTGGTTTTTATCAGAAAACCAAGAGTTAACTTCCGATAAAAAATCAACAGAAAAAATTAATTTTATAAGCGACATCAAACGTCCTGTACCTTATTCAGAAGATATAAAAACGGTTTTTACACCAAGAAAATACATGACAGACGATCAACGTTTTGCAGCAAGAAGACCTGATGTTTTGGTTTTTGAAACAGATGTTTTAACGGAAGATTACACATTAGCTGGCGATATTTTAGCGAAACTAAAAGTTGCTACAACAGGAACTGCAGCAGATTGGATCGTAAAAGTAATTGATGTGCATCCTTCTGATATTGATGAAGATAATGAAGGTTTACAAGATCATTTAAAAATGAGCAATTATCACTTAATGGTAAGAAGCGAAGTTTTACGTGGACGTTTTAGAAATAGTTTTGAGTTTCCAGAACCTTTTACGCCAAACAAGAAAACAGATGTAAATATTAAATTACAAGATGTTTTTCATACATTTAAAAAAGGACATAAATTACAAGTTCAGGTGCAAAGTACTTGGTTTCCTTTAATCGATTTGAATCCGCAAACTTATGTAGATAATATTTACAAAGCAGATGAATCCGATTTTAAAACACAAACACATACCGTTTTTACAGATTCTTCAATCGAATTTTATGTGCTTAAAAATTAAAAAAAAATGAAAAAACTATTTATACTCTCATTACTTGTTTTGGCAAGTTGTTCGCCTAAAGAATTAACGGAACAAGAACGTTGGGAAAAACATGCAGAGAACACAGAAATTATTAGAGATGATTTTGGAGTGCCTCACATTTATGGAAAAACAGATGCAGATGCAGTTTTTGGATTGTTATACGCACAAGCTGAAGACGATTTTAATCGTGTTGAAAGAAATTACATATGGGCAATTGGAAGGTTGGCAGAAGTAGAAGGTGAAAAATCTTTGTACAGTGATTTGCGTGCTCGTTTATATATGACAGAAGATGAAGCTAAAGAAAATTTTGAAAAAAGTCCTGAATGGTTACAAAAATTATGCGTGGCTTTTGCTGATGGATTAAATTATTACTTAGAAACACATCCAGAGGTAAAACCAAAATTAATTACACATTTTGAACCTTGGATGACCATGTATTTTAGCGAAGGCTCTATTGGTGGAGATATTGAAAGAGTTTCAACCAGAAAAATAAAAGATTTTTATGAGCCTAATAATCAATTAGCTGTTTCACAGGGTTTAATTAGAACTAGTGATAATGAACCAAGAGGTTCAAATGGATTTGCTATTGCAGGTTCAAAAACAAAATCAGGAAACGCGATGTTGTTAATCAATCCACATACGTCTTTTTTCTTTCGAGGAGAAGTTCATATGGTTAGTGAAGAAGGTTTAAATGCTTATGGTGCTGTAACTTGGGGTCAATTTTTTGTATACCAAGGTTTTAATGAAAAAACGGGTTGGATGCATACATCAACAGGAACAGATATTATTGATGAGTTTGAAGAAACTATTGTTAAAGATGGCTCTAAAACGTCCTATAAATATGGTGATGAAATTCGCCCAATGGATTCTATAGAAGTAAGTTTAAAATATAAATCTGGTGACGATTTTAAAGAGAAATCTTTTATGACGTACAGAACACATCATGGACCCATAACCCATGCAAATGGAGATAAATGGGTAACAACTGCATTGATGTGGAGTCCAGTAAAAGCTTTGGAGCAATCGTTTACACGTACAAAAAAATCAAATCACAAAGAGTTTTATGAAATGATGGATATTAGAACAAATTCATCAAACAACACTGTGTATGCAGATGCAGATGGAACTATAGCTTATTATCATGGAAATTTTATTCCAAAAAGAGATGTAGCTTTTGATTATACAAAACCTGTTGATGGGAGTAATCCAAAAACAGATTGGCAAGGGTTACATGCTTTAGAAGATAATATTCTGGTTTTAAATCCACCAAATGGATGGATTCAGAATTGTAATTCAACACCTTTTACAAGTGCTTTAGAATACAGTCCAAAGAAAGAAGAGTATCCAGCATATATGCACTCTTTTCCAGAGAATTATAGAGGAATTCACGCAATTCCTTTACTTACAGAAGCAACCGATTTAACCTTAGATTCCTTGATTGATTTAGCATATGACCCATATTTACCTGGAGCAGAAGTTTTAATTACGGGATTGTTAGAGGCAGCAAAAGTAGCACCTGTAGAAACAAATGTTGCTAAAGAAGCCATTGAATTGTTGAAAAAATGGGACTTTAAAGTCTCAGAAAGTTCAGTTGGTATGACATTAGCGCAATTTTATATCAACACCTATTATCGTTCTGGAAAAATTCCAAATATGGTTGGGAATAAAAGAATTAGTAGATTAGGTAGGTTTGAATATATGAGTAAAACAGCTTCTCCAACAGAAAGATTGGCTATTTTTCAGCAAAGTTTAGAGCAACTTAAAGAGGATTTCGGTTCTTGGAAAACTGCTTGGGGCGAATTCAATCGCTATCAAAGAAATGATGGAGAAATTGAACAAGATTTTGATGATGCAAAACCAAGCATACCAGTAGGAATGGCTTCAAGTTCTTGGGGTGCTTTAGCTTCTTTTGGAACACGTTTTGGAAAAGACACGAAAAGACAATATGGAACTTCAGGAAATAGCTTTGTTGCTGTTGTAGAGTTTGGTGATAAAGTAAAAGCAAAATCTATGTTGGCTGGTGGGCAAAGTGGAGATGTGAATTCGCCTCATTTTTCAGATCAATCTCAACGTTATGCAGACAAACAATTTAAAGATGTCGCTTTTTACAGAGAAGACGTTTTAAAAAGAGCAAAATCTACCTATCATCCAGGAGAAAAAAATAAATAAAAAATTAATGAACATGAAAAACATATTGAAAATTCAATTTCTAGCAATCTTAGCATTTACAATTTCTTTACAAGCACAAGAAAAAGCGGTACCCGTTTTTAAAGATGGAGAAGCACAAATTGTAGAAGCTTTTAACGATAAGAGTAAATGGATTCGTCATGATTTATGGGTAGAAACTACTTTTGATTCAGATGGAGATGGACGAATGGATAGAGTTCATGTAGATGTTACAAGACCAGCGCAAACAGAAACAGATGGTTTAAAATTACCAATTGTTTACGAATCTAGTCCTTATTATGCAGGAGTTGCCAGTGGTGGATCAGAATTATTTTGGAATGTAAAACATGAATTAGGAGAAAAAGTTCCAAATCCTGTACATGTAGAAGTGCAAAGAAGAGGAGAAAGACCTATTATTTCGAATTCACAAATTTCAACTTGGGTGCCAAGAGGTTATATTGTTGTGCATTCTTCATCTCCAGGAACTGGTTTGTCTGATGGAGCACCAACAGTTGGTGGTAAAAACGAATCTTTAGCGCCTAAAGCAGTCATAGATTGGTTAAATGGACGTGCAAAAGGTTATAAAGAAAGAGAGGGAAATGAAGAAGTAAAAGCTTTTTGGTCCACTGGAAAAGTTGGTATGACAGGAACTTCTTATAATGGAACCATTCCTTTAGCAGCTGCAACAACTGGTGTAGATGGTTTGGAAGCAATTATTCCAGTTGCTCCAAATACGTCTTATTATCACTATTATCGTTCAAATGGTTTAGTACGTTCTCCTGGAGGTTATTTAGGGGAGGATATAGATGTTTTGTATGATTTTATCCACAGTGGAAAAGAAGAAAATAGAGCAAGAAATAACAAGCTGATTAGAGATACAGAAATGGCAAATGGTATGGATCGTATTTCTGGAGATTATAACGATTTTTGGGCTGGAAGAGATTATTTAAATCAAATGCAACCCATGAAAGCAGCTTTATTGATGTCTCATGGTTTTAATGATTGGAATGTAATGCCAGAACATAGTTACAGAATTTACAAAAAAGCCACAGAAATGGGTTTGCCAACGCAAATTTTTTATCATCAAAATGGGCATGGAGGTCCACCACCAATAAAAATGATGAATCGTTGGTTTACATATTATTTACATGGTGTTGAAAATAATGTTCAAGAGGATGCTAAAGCTTGGATTGTTAGAGAAGATGATAAAATGGACGAGCCAACTGCCTACAAAGCATATCCAAATCCTGAAGCAAAAGATGTTACTTTTTATTTAAGTGGAAATGCTCCACAAGCAGGGATTTTATCAACCGATAAAAATACAGCTAAAGGCAAAGAAACATTTGTGGATAATTACTCATTTTCTGCAGAATCTTTAGCAAAAGCGGATTATACAAATCATCGTTTATTATATGTAACTCCAATTTTAAAAGAAGATGTGCATATTTCAGGAATATCAACAATTACTATTAAAGCTGCAAGTTCTAAAGTTGCTGTAAATTTATCTGTGTATTTGGTTTCTTTACCTTGGAATGAGGGCAGAAGAGCTAAAATCACCGACAATATTATAACACGTGGTTGGGCAGATTTGCAGAACTATCAGTCGCTTACAAAAAGTGCTCCTTTAAAAGTTGGTAAGTTTTACGAAATGACTTTTGAGTTACAACCAGATGATCAAATCATTAAAAAAGGACAACAAATTGGTTTGATGATTTTTTCTAGTGATAGTGAATATACATTATTACCAAAACCAGGCACAGAATTAACGGTAGATTTAGCAGGTACAAAAATTACAATTCCTGTTGTTGGAGGAGAAGCTGCTTTTAAAAAATCAGTAGAGTAATTAATTTTGATGAAAAAACTAACTTTCTTTTTAATGCTTTCTACACTTAGCCCATTTAGTCAAGATTTATCCAAACATCAATGGGAAAATAGAGTTTTACTAATTTTTACGGATGATAAAAATGCGGATGCTTTTAAACATCAAATAACAATATTATCAGAACATAAAAAAGGTTTAGAAGAAAGAAAATTGGTGGTTTATCAATTTACAAAAAATGAGTTTACAAAGAATTTTAACGAAGTTTGGTCTGCTTCAAACTCTTTATTTAAAAAATACGTAAAAGATAACGAGCGTTTTAAAGTGATGTTGCTAGGGTTAGATGGAGGTGTAAAATTAGAGCAAAATTCAATTTTATCACCCGAAAAATTATTTACAATTATTGATGGAATGCCAATGAGAAGAAACGAACTAAAACGCAAAAATTAGCCATTTATTTATGACTGAAAAATTAATTTATGGTATTCAACAAATTGGTATTGGCGTTGAAAATGCAGATGCAGCTTTTAAATGGTATGCCCAAACTTTAGGTGCAGATGCTTTAATTTTTGATGATAGTAACGAAGCTACTTATATGGCAAAATATATGGGTGGTAAAGCAAGAAAAAAACGCGCTTTATTAGCTTTGAATATGCAAGGTGGAGGAGGTTATGAAATTTGGCAATACAAAGAAAGAAAACCAGCTAAACCTAAAAATGAATTCAAAATTGGCGATTTGGGAATTCATTTTCCTGTAATTAAGTCAAGAAATATAACAGCAACTTTTGAGCGACTAAAAGCTTCAAATGAAAATATTTTATCAGAAATTGTTTTAGATCCAGATGATAAAAAATCATTTTATTTAAAAGATCCTTTTGATAATATTTTAAAAGTTAAGGAATTTTCTAATTTTTACGCCGATCAAAAAAATGATGTTGGTGGTATTTTTTCTGCTGTCATTGGTGTTTCTAATATTGATGAGTCTTTAAAATTGTATGCTGATACATTAGGTTATGAAACTGTTATTTATGATAAAACTGATGTTTTTGAAGATTTATCATCCTTGAAAAACGGGAATAAAAAATTTAGAAGAATTCTACTTTCTCACTCAGAAAAAAGAAGTGGAGGTTTTGCTAAATTGTTTGGCGAAAGTCAAATTGAATTAATTCAAGCCATTGAAAACGAGCCCGATAAAATTTTTGAAAACAGATTTTGGGGAGACTTAGGGTATATTCATTTATGTTTTGATGTTAAAAATATCAAACAATTAGCTAAAGAATGTTCAGATATAAAAGTTCCTTTTCAAGTAATTAGTGGGGAATCTTTTGATATGGGAGATGCTAATGGTCATTGGGGATATATAGAAGATTTTGACGGAACGCTTATAGAATTTATTGAAACCAATAAAGTTCCTTTGATAAAAAAAATAGGTTTAAACATCAACCTAAAAAATAGAAACCCGAAGAAACCTTTACCAAATTGGATGATCAAAGCCATGAATTTAAAGAGGATTAAATTTTAAATAAATACTAAGCTGATAGAATGGATGTTGATATTATAATTATTGGTGCAGGTTTATCAGGAATTGGAGCAGCTTGTCATTTAGAAAGAAAAAACAAAAATAAAACCTACAAAATTCTTGAAGCTAGAACAGAAATAGGAGGAACATGGAGCTTATTTAAATATCCAGGAATTCGTTCAGATTCTGATATGTATACCTTTGGCTATTCCTTTAAAACTTGGGATGATGATAAATCTTTTGCTGATGCTCCATCCATTTTAAAATATTTACATGAAGCCACAGAAGAATATCATGTAAAAGAAAAAATCACCTTCAACCAAAAAGTTATTTCGTATAATTTTGATACTTCTAAAAATTTATGGACAGTTAAAACCATCAATCCAAAAACAAAAGAAGAGCACTTTTATACTTCTCAGTTTATTTTTAATGCAAGTGGTTATTACAACTACGATCATGGTTATACTCCAGAATTTAAAGGATTTGAAAACTTTAAGGGTCAATTTATCCATCCACAAAAATGGGATACAAATTTAGATTATAAAAATAAAAAAGTAGTCGTTATTGGTAGTGGAGCAACAGCAGTTACTATAGTGCCTAAAATTGCTGATGAAGTTACAAAAGTAACCATGTTGCAAAGATCTCCAACATATATTGCAGCTTTGCCCAATAAAGATAAAGTAGCAAAATTTATAAAATTTTTATTCCCAAGTAAAGTTGCACACACTTTGGTAAGAGGTAAAAATATTTTAGCAGATATGCTTTTTTATAATCTTTGTAGAAAATTTCCAAAAACAATGAAAAATGTTGTTTTAAAAGGTATCCAAAAAGAGCTTGGAGATTTTCCTCTAGAACCACATTTTACTCCAGATTATAAACCTTGGGATCAACGTTTTTGTTTGGTTCCTGATGGCGATTTTTTTAAAGCCATAAAAAAAGGGAAAGCCTCTGTAGAAACAGAAATTATTGACACGTTTGTTGAAAATGGAATTCTTTTAAAGTCAGGTAAAATTCTAGAAGCAGATATTATAATAAGTGCAACAGGTTTAAAGTTGCTGCCTTTTGGAGGGGCTAAAATTTCTTTAAATAACAAGTCTTTTGATATTACCAAACAATATATTTATAAAGGATTAATGTTAAGTGAACTGCCAAACTTCTTTGTTTTTGCTGGCTATACAAATGCATCTTGGACTTTAAAAAGCGATTTAACCAGCGAGTATATTTCTAGGATGCTAAAATATTTAGATAAAAATAACTTTAAAGCTGTGAATGCTACTGTTATTGAAGAAAGTTTAGGGGAATTACCACTTATAAATTTAGATTCTGGATATATTCACAGGGCTAAAGATATTTTACCAAAACAAGGCGATAAATTTCCTTGGAGATTGTATCAAAACTACATTTTAGATTATAAAGTTTTAAGATTAAATTCTATAAAAGATAAAAGATTGCTCTTTAAATAAGCTTTATTTCGCGTATTTTTGCAAAATGTTTACATCAAGAAAAGAGCTAGAGGAAGACGACTTTTATCTAACACCTGAAGGCTACAAGGTTTTTACTGAAAAATATCATAAAAAAAGAGGGTATTGCTGCAAAAGTGGTTGCAGACATTGTCCTTATGGATATGATAAAAAAACAGATACATTTAAGTAATAGTGACTTTTACGAAAGATATGTATCAAATAAGTAGATATTCAAAATATAGAAAATGATAAAAAGGATTATAGTTTTAGTATTTGCAATTCAGTTTGCAGGTTGTGCAGAATTGCAAAAAATAGCAAGTCAATTACCAAATGGAGGAGGGTTAACTCAAGATCAAATAGGGAATGGTTTAAGACAAGCATTAGATCAAGGTATCAATAATCAAGTAACGAAACTAACTTCTACTGATGGTTTTTACAGAAACGAATTGGTAAAAATATTACTACCAGAAGAATTACAAGCTGTAGATAAAGGTTTACGCCAAATAGGTTTGGGTAATTTAGCAGATGAAGGTATCAAGGTATTAAACAGAGCAGCAGAAGATGCAGTAAAAAAGGCAACGCCTATTTTTGTAAATGCTGTAAAAGAAATCACTTTTAACGATGCAAAAAATATTTTGTTAGGTGATAATAACGCTGCAACTTCTTTTTTACAAGCCAAAACAAACCAAAGCTTATACAATAGTTTTAGTCCTGTAATAAACGATTCTTTTGCTAAAGTTGGTGCAGATAAAATATGGAGTAATTTAATTACAAGATATAATTCGATTCCTTTTGTAAAAAGTGTCAACCCAGATTTAACTGCTTATGTTACTGAACAAGCGTTAAAAGGGGTTTTTACAATGATTGAAATAGAAGAAAAAGGAATCAGAGAAAAAGTTGGTTTAAGATCTACAACATTATTAAAACAAGTGTTTGCTTTGCAGGATAATAAATAAAAAATACTACGTAATTTAAGTATTTTGAGTAAGTTGGTTTTTGTGCCATAAATTTTAAAACTCAAAAAAACTATTTTACCATATATTAATTAATTCACAACAAGTTAAGTTGTTGTTATTTAGGTAGTTGTGTTGTTTCTTATCCTGCACAATTTTTTCAAAACTTTTTGTTATTTTTTTGTGTTAAAATTGGTTTTTTATAGTGTAAGTTTTAACAAAATATTTATGTTTGTTACTATAAAACAAATTCAACTTAAATTTTATGAAACAAACTTACAAGAAAGGTTTATTTTTATTTCTCTTTTTAGGAGCTATACTAATAACTAATGCACAGTCAGTGTCCATTTCAGGAACTGTAAATGATTCATCAGGAGCACTTCCTGGTGTAAGTGTCTCAATTAAAGGTACAAGCAAGGGTACAGAGACAGATTTTAATGGAAAATATACTATAAATGCTGAAGTAGGAAATACGTTAGTTTATAGGTATTTAGGTTACAAAAGAATTGAGAAGGTTGTAGGCAACTCAAGAACTATCGATGTTACAATGTTAGAAGATAACAGTGTACTAGAAGAGGTAGTTGTTGTTGCTTACGGAACAACAACTAAAGAAGCTTTAACAGGTTCTGTTGGTGTTGTTGGTGCTAAGGATTTAGAAACTAGAAATTTAACTTCACCAATTGCAGCTATAGAAGGTAAAGTTACAGGTGTACAGTTTACTTCTACAAATGGGCAACCAGGTTCAACTCCAGGAATTGTAATTCGTGGTGTTGGTACTTTAAATGGTAGTACAGATCCATTATTTATTGTAGATGGTATTCAGTTTGAAGGTGGTTTAAATACTATTAACCAAGAAGATATTGCTTCTCTTACAGTTTTAAAGGATGCAGCTTCAACCTCTCTTTATGGAGCAAGAGCAGCTAATGGTGTTGTAATTATTACAACTAAAAGCGGTAAAAAAGATGGTACTATAAAAGTTAGTGCTTCTATGCAAGGTGGTTTAGTTACTCGTTCAGACCAGTTCTTTTATGATGAAGTTTCTCCAGGTCAATATTATGAAGTAATGTGGGAAGCGTTAAAAAATTCTCCTGCAGGTAATGGTGATCCAGCTTTTGCAAGTGCTAATATTTATAACCAATTAGGATATAATCCTTTTAATGTACCAAATGATCAAATTGTTGGAGTAGATGGTAAATTAAATCCAAATGCACAAGTTATTTATAAAAGCTTAGATTGGTTTGATTTTATGGAACAAACTGGTATCAGACAAAATTATAACGTAAATGTTTCTGGTGGAGGAGAAAATCATAGAGTATTTTTCTCAACTTCTTATTTAGAGGAAGAAGGGTATGTAAAGTCTACTAATTTTGATAGATTAACAACTCGTTTAAATGCAGATTTTGATGTTAATGATAAATTAAAAATCTCTGCTAGTGCAAATATTACTTTATCTGAAACTTCAGGACCTAGTTCTGCTGGTACAGGAAGTATTGTAAATCCATTTGGTTTTGCTCAAGGTATTGGTTCTGTATATCCAGTATTTGTAAATGATTTAAATGGTAACTTAGCTTTAGATGAAATTGGTAATCCTATATTCGATAATGGAGAAGGATATAGCCAATTTAACATAGGCTCAAGACCTTATAGCCAAGGACGTCATGCATTACAAGAATTATTGTTAAATGACGAAAGAGATAGAGACAATGCATATGGTTTTAGATTTTCTGCAGATTACGAGATTATAGAAGGTTTAACTTTTAGTTTAAATTATGGTAGAGATATTCAAGACCTTCTTGAAAAAGAGTATGAAAATAACATTATTGGAGATGCTCAACCTGATGGAAGGTATAGTGAAACAAGAGGTAGAAGAGAGGTTCAGAACTTTACTCAAGTTTTAAAATATAACAAGAGCTTTAAAGATCACAACTTCGATTTAACATTAGGTCATGAAAGTTTTAACAGATTATTTTCTGGGAATAATGGTTTAGCTACTGTTCAATCTACTGCAGGTATTTTCGAATTTGTAAACTTTTCAAATATCGTAAGTTTAGGAGGTTCTTCTAGTAGAAAATCTGTTGAAGGATATTTATCGAGATTAAATTATAATTATGATAATAAATATTTCTTAAGCGCTTCTTTCAGACGTGATGCTTCTTCAGTATTTAGTCAAGAATCTAGATGGGGTAACTTTTACTCTATAGGTGGTTCTTGGAGTATTGATAAAGAAAAGTTTATGGAAAATGTATCTTTTGTAGATAGATTAAAACTAAGAGCTTCTTGGGGTGAAGTAGGAAATGATAATTTAGGAGATTTCTTTTTATACCAAGCTAGATTTGGAATTACTTCAAATGCAGCATTAGGAGCATTTGCTATTTCTGATTTAGGAAACAATGATTTACAATGGGAAACTATCGAAAACTTTGATGTAGCTTTAGAGTTTACTATGTTTGATAATTTCTTAGATGGTTCTATTGAATACTATAAAAGAAATTCAACAGATTTATTATATGACTTGCCAATTTCACCAAGTGTAGGTATCAATGTACAACCAAGTAATATTGGTGATATGTTTAACTCAGGTGTAGAATTATCTTTAACTGCTCATTTATTAAAGAATCAAGATTTTAAATGGGATATGACTTTACAGGCTTCTACACTTAAAAATGAAATTACATTCCTTCCAGATCCTTTTGTAAATGGTTCTAAAAGATGGGAAATTGGTAGATCAAGATTTGACTTTTTCTTATTAAGAACTGCTGGTGTAGATCCTGCAACTGGAGATCAATTATTTTTGAAGTATGAAGTAAATGCAGATGGAGACAGTGTTCCTGTTTTAGATGCAAATGGAAATATCGAAACAACAAATGATTGGGAAGATACAGAAAGAGCTTATACAGGTGATTCATCTATTCCAGATATTTTAGGTTCTATTTCTAATGATTTTAGTTATAAAGGTATTTCATTAAATTTCTTGATTACTTACGGAATTGGTGGTAGTGTATTAGATAATGGATATTCTTCTATGATGCATAGTGGACGTTATGGAGATTCTGTTCATCCAGATGCTTTAAATGCTTGGAAAAATCCAGGAGATATTACAGATGTTCCAAGATTAGAAAATGGAAACGTAGACTTAGTAAGAACTCAATCTGACAGATTTATAACAGATGCATCATTCTGGTCCTTAAGAAACGTTAACTTAGGCTATGCTTTTGATGACAAAGTTTTAGATAATTTAGGAATAGATGCTTTAAGAGTTTCTCTTACAGGAGAAAACTTGTACTTTAAAAGTGCTAGAAAAGGATTAAATCCTCAATTTGGCTTAGCTGGTACTGCAGCCGGAAATAATTTTAACCCTGCAAGAATATTTTCTTTAGGCTTAAACGTATCATTTTAATAAATTAAAATAATAATTATGTTACATAAAATAAAAATATCAATACTTGTAGTCTTCGCTGCGTTTTTTGTATCCTGTGAAGATGATTTTTTGGAAACTACACCAACAGATGCTGTTACTCCTGCAATTGCATTGGGAACAGTTGAGGATATGGAAAAAGTTTTAAATGGAGTTCATAGTACTTTGTACTCACAATTAGCGGGTACAATTACAGGAGCAGGAAATACTCAAGCTGGTAATCAATTTTGGATACCTCTTGGAGATAATTTAGCTGGAGAATTAATACATTCTGCTGATGCAAACAACTTAGGTTGGAGAACTGCAATGCAATGGAATGCTCATACACAAGAAACATCTGGAGTTGTAGAAATATTATGGTATCATCGTTATAATACCATTTTACATGCTAACTTGTTAATTGAGAAAATTAGTTCTGGAGATTTACCTGTAACTCCACGTTTACGTGCAATTGAAGGACAAGCTTATGCTTATAGAGCGTACGCTTTGCTTTCTTTAGTACAGCATTATGCAAAAGGTTATTTAGTTGGAAACCCAGCAACAGATAAAGGTGTGCCAATTATTTTAGAACCACAAACAACTGGACCTAGAGCAACTGTAGAAGAGGTTTATAATCAAATTGGTTTAGATCTTGACGCTTCAATAGCTGCTTTTACTAATGCAGCTCCAAGAGCAACTGGAGATGCAAGAGATAAATCGCAATTAAATATTAATGTTGCACATGGTTTAAAAGCACGTTGGGCATTATCTAAAGGAGACTGGCAAACAGCAGCTTCTTCAGCTGTTGCTGCAAGACAAGGTTTCCCTTTAATGGATGAAGCTGATTGGAAATCTGGATTTAACACAAATAACTTATCTGAAGTAATTTGGGGAAGTAATGTTATTGGTGCAGAAACTACTTTTTTCCGTGCTTATTTTTACCTTGCTAGTAATACCTTTAATGGTAGTCAAATTAGAAATAATCCTAAGATTGCAGATAGAAGATTAATTGATGCAATTCCTGCAACAGATTATAGAGGTGACGTATTTATAAAAGATGCACCAAATACAAATACTTCTGCAGCAAATGGACAAGGAGGTTTTGCAAATGACCCTAATTATACTGATAGAGCTGTCTATAATGCAAGAGTTGCAGCAATCAAAAGTCAATATGGTTTAGTAAGTGGACATAATTTACACCCATACATGCACTTTAAATTAAAGCAAAAGAATCCAGGAAGTATCGATCCAGATGATGTTATAATTATGCGTTCATCTGAAATGTACTTAATTGAGGCTGAAGCTAAAGCAATGTTATCTGATGTTCCAGGTGCACAAGCTGCTTTAGGTCCATTAGGTCGTCAAAGAAATAGCGCTTACGATGTAACTTCTTTTAATACTCAAGCAAGTTTAATGGCAGAAATTAAATTCCAAAGACGTGTAGAATTATGGGGAGAAGGTTTTGGTTACACTGATAAAATTAGATGGGATGAAGCAATTGACCACGAAGTAAATGGTGGTTCTGGAGCATCTTTAACATTATATCAAAATGCATTTAAACAAGCTAAACCATCTGTAAATGATGATTGGATTTTCAAAATTCCTCAAGCTGAAATTGATGCAAATCCAAATATTACTCCTGCTGATCAAAATTAATATTATATATATTTAATTAGCATCAGTAAATAGTATTAAAGCCAAAACTTTTAAAGTTTTGGCTTTTTTTTGTTCTATAATTATTACTTTTTTAATTATTAGTGTTTTATAACTACTTAATCCTCTATGTATTGTTTATGTATGGGTAACCTTAACATTTATTTTGTATTACTGTTTGTATTTTTGTTACTTAATCTACAAGCATGAAGAATTTTTATATTTTAGTATTTCTATTTTTAAGCATAAATGTATTTGCTCAACAAATCATTCAAGATGATTTTGAAGGTAATGGAACAATTACCACTTGGGCAGGCGATGATTGTGATTTAAATACTAATTATGCAAACCCATTTAAAATAGGAATTAATACATCTTCAACAGTTTTACAATATGATGACACTGGAGGTTCGTATGCTAATATTCGATTTGACACATCATCAAACTTAGACTTATCTATAAAAAATACTTTCTCTATAAAGATTTATGTTTCGTCATCAGACATTACAGGAAATCAAGAAAATAAAGTTTCGCTTAAATTGCAAAATAACACTTTAGCAGAACCTTGGTCTACACAAACCGAAATTATAAAACCAATTGTTTTAAACACATGGCAAACTGTAGAGTTTGATTTTAAAAATGATGGGTATATCAACTTAAATGCGGGTTCAGCTACACCAGTTTCTAGAACTGATTTTAACAGGGTTTTAATTCAAGTAAATGGAGAAAATAATAAAGATCTTGTAACGGCTTATATTGATGACGTTTCTTATTACGAATCTACTTACATAAACCAAGATCCTGTATTTGATAGGTTAGTTTGGTCAGATGAATTTGATGGGCAACCTGGAGTTACTGTAGATTTAGATGACTCAAAATGGTTTAAACAAACCTATCCAATTCAAGGTGGACAGTCTTGGGCAAATGGAGAGATTCAGCATTATACTGATAGGATGGATAATTCCTACATCAGTAATGGAACTCTAAAAATATTGGCAAAAAAAGAAACCTATACAAATAATAATAATGTTACTAAAAACTACACATCTGCAAGATTGAATTCTAAATATGCTTTCACCTATGGAAAAGTAGAAATTAGAGCAAAAATGCCTTTTGGTGTGGGTACTTTTCCTGCACTTTGGATGTTAGGACAAAATATTACAGAAACAGGTGGTTATTGGGCAACAAGTCATGGAACTACTCCTTGGCCAGATTGTGGAGAAGTAGATATTATAGAACATTGGGGAGACAATCAAGACTTTGTGCAAAGTGCGCTTCATAACAGGTCTAGTTTTGGTGGAACTGTAAATAAAGGAGGTCAAAGAATTACGAATGCATCTACAGAGTTTCATGTTTATACTTTAGAGTGGAATGAAGATAAAATGATTTTTAGCGTAGATGGAAAAGTTCATTATACCTATAATCCATCAATAAAAAACATACAAAATTGGCCTTATAATGCACCCCAATATTTATTATTTAACGTAGCGATTTTACCAAATATAACAGCTGGTTTTACAGAAAGTGCTATGGAAGTTGATTATGTAAGAGTATATCAAGAGTCTACAGCTTCTGTATCTGAAAATGATAATTTACTAGATGTTTCGCTTTTTCCAAACCCGGTAAATAACGATTTAAATATCCGTTTTTCATCAGATTTAGGAAATACAAAAGGAACTATTTATTCCATAACTGGGCAAAAAGTGCAAGAATTTTACCTAGAAAACAGTGCCAAAAAAGTAGATGTTTCTAACTTGTCAAAAGGTGTTTATTTTTTAAGATTAGCATCAGATAAAGGAAATTCATCACATAAAATTATAAAAAACTAATTTTTTAAGAAGTTATTTATTAGGTGATTAAGAAAATATATGTATATTTATTTTTTAATCCCCCTTATAAATATGTCACGTATACTACAATTAGAAAAGTACAAAAAGCACTTACAAGAAAGCTATTTAAGTTTAATTGAAAAATCTGATAATTATCGATTCTTAGATGAATCTATAAGTGATTTAGCAGCTTTTAAAGCCATGAAGCTTTCAAAAAAATTAAGTCAAGTTGGTTATTTAGATCAAGAAGTTACCTATATCAATTAACTTAAAGTTGATTGTGTAGTTCTTTAAAGTATTTAAAAGCTTTTAGTAATCTAGAACCATACCAAGAAAAATATTCTCCATTCACTAAAATTATTTTTGTGGATGGGAATTTTTTTTGAAGTTCAGTAATATGGTTTGTTTTAAAAGGATAAGGTTCAGATGATAAAAAAATATAGTCTATTCTTTCTAAATTTTGGAGTTCTTTCAAGTCGATTTCTGGATATCTCTCTTGATTTTTGAAAATATTTTCGAACTTATTTGTATCTAATAAATAGTTTATAAACGTATTACTTGCAGCCACCATCCAAGGTTTTCTCCAAATAAAGTAAGCGACTTTTTTAATACTTTTATTTTCAATAAAGTTTAAAAAATTATTGTGTTTTTTGAGAATTTCTAAAATAATATGTTTTGATTTTGCTTCACAATTAAATATTTTTCCATATTGATGAATTAGTGCTAAAGTATCTGCAATTGTATAAATATCAGAAACATGTGTTATTGCAATTTCTCTGCAACTTTCTACAATTTCTTTGGTGTTTTCTTCTTTATTACAAAGAATAATATCGGGTTGAAGTGCTTTTATTTTATCAACTTTAATATTTTTTGTGCCACCAACAATCATTTTTTCTTCTATTAAAAAACTGGGGTGTACACAAAATTTAGTAATACCAACAATGCTATTTTGCAAGCCTAAATCTACCAGCAATTCTGTAATGCTGGGTACTAAACATATAATTCTTTGGGGAGTATTCTTTAATTCAAAAACGGTATTTATTTGGTCTTTGAATTTCATATAATTAATTTAAGATTATTTCCATTTCACATTGTAGCTCTTTGGCTTTCTGAGCAGCAACTACTGCAAAATCTTCATTATTTGAAGCGTAAATAATTCCTCTAGAATAGTTAATTAATAAGCCTACATTTTCTGATAAACCATATTTACATAGATCTTGCAAATTGCCTCCTTGAGCACCAACTCCAGGCACTAGTAAAAAGGAATTTGGTACAATTTTCTTGATGTTTTTCAAAAATTATAATTTTTTAAATTTAGTTTTCTGAATCATATAATTTTACAAACTAATATAATATTAAAGTAAAATTAATTTTTTTTATGTTTAAAGGAAATATTTTCAATTTTCTTAAACTATTACTAATTATTACTACTCTTTAAAAACTTCATATTGGTTTCTTAATCAAGAAAACTGTACAATTATTTATTTTAATATTTTAAAATTACAATTTTTGGTTAGATTAAGTGCTTTTTTTATAAGAAATGTTAAAATTTATTTATTTATGTTTTTTATTAATATTTAATGAATTTCATAATATTTTGATAATAATATAAAGATATCTGTTTTTTGTTAGTGTTTATTAAAAATTTTGTAGGGATAATTTTTTATTTTAAGAAAATTTTAAGAGATTTGGCAAAATTAATTCAAACAAACCAATGATGAAAACAAAGTTTAAAGGATTTCTAACGCTACTCTTAGCTTTAGTTGTGCAAGTTACTTTAGCACAAGAAAAAACAGTAACAGGAATTGTGTCTGAAGCTTCTGGACCTTTGCCTGGAGTAAGTGTTTCTGTAAAAGGAACAGGAACTGGAACAGAAACTGATTTTAATGGTAAATATACTATTAAAACAAAATCTGGAGATGTATTAGTCTTTAGATATTTAGGGTACAAGACTGTTGAGAAAAAAATAGCAAATTCTAACGTTATTAATGTATCACTAGAGGAAGATTCCAGCGCTTTAGATGAAGTTGTTATTGTAGCTTATGGTACACAATCTAGAGCTTCTATAACCGGTTCTGTTAGTGTTATTGATGCAAAACAAATAGAAGCAACAACTTTCTCAAATCCAGTAAAAAGTTTAGAAGGTTTAGTTTCTGGTTTGAGAGTTATTCAAGCTGATGGGCAACCTGGTTCTGATCCTATTATTAGGATTCGTGGTTTTGGATCTATAAACGCAGATAGTGCTCCGCTTATTGTTTTGGATGGAGTACCTTATACTGGAAGTTTAAATAGTATAAATCCACAAGACATTGCATCTACAAGTGTTTTAAAAGATGCGTCCTCAACTTCACTGTATGGTAATAAAGCATCGAATGGTGTTTTATTAATCACAACCAAAAAAGGAAGTAAAAATAGAACATTAGTTAGTGTAGACACTAGAATAGGTATTACTCAAAGAGGAGCAAAAGAATACGACGTAATTCAAGGTCCTGGAGAATTTTATGAGTCTTATCATAGTGTACTTGCAAATTCTGAATTTTATGCTCAAGGGCAAGCTGGAACTCCTGTTACCATTGCTCAGGCAAGACAAACAGCTTCTAATAACTTAATAGGTGCTTTAGGGTATAACTTATATGATGTTTCCGATGAAACCTTAATTGATCCTTTAACTGGTAGATTAAATCCTTCTGCAAATCTATTAGTAAACGATAGTTGGGAAGATGCTCTGTTTAGAGATCGAGCAACATTTAACTCTACAAATGCAAATATTTCTGGAGGTTCAGAAAACACGACATATTACTTTTCTCTAGGGACAGAAAATAATAATGGTTATACAGTAAGAAGTAATTTTAAAAGACACACTGCACGATTTAAAGTTAGTGCAAGTAATATTGCTAAAGTTATAACTTTAACTGGAGATGTTTCTTATGCAAAGTCTTACAGTCAATTTGTTCCTGGTGATGGTGGAAATACCTTTTCTAATGCATTCTTTTGGACAAGAAGAATTGCTCCTGTTTTTCCAGTTTATCAATATGATGCAAATTGGAACCCAATTTTAAATCC
The DNA here is from genome assembly GCF_000687935.1 of Polaribacter sp. Hel_I_88. Lineage (NCBI taxonomy): Bacteria > Pseudomonadati > Bacteroidota > Flavobacteriia > Flavobacteriales > Flavobacteriaceae > Polaribacter > Polaribacter sp. Hel_I_88. Next base: position 2,415,301 of record NZ_JHZZ01000001.1, read on the forward strand.
AAATAATCCAGGAGGTAGAGCATATGATTTTGGAGTTCCTCAAGACTTTGGGGGAGGAAATATAAGAGGTCCTAGAAATTATGCTCCAGGAGAACACCCACTTGCAGTTATAGAAAATTCAACAGTAACAAATGAAAAAGATAATTTTAATATAGGTTTTAGAGCAAAGATTGACTTGCCTTTAGATATTAAATTTGAATATGTAGCAAATCTTCTAACAGAAATAGATCAAGGTATCGATTTTACACGACCTGGTGCTGGTGCTTTTGCAGCCTCTCAAAATGGATTGTTAACAAACAATAGAAATAATTTCTCTGCATTTACAAACCAACAACTTTTAACTTGGAAAAAAGACTTTGGTCGTCATAGTTATGATGTTCTTTTAGGACATGAAACTTATGAAGAAAAATTTACTACTTTAGGTCTTACTAAATATAATATTGTTGGAGGTTTTAGCCCAATATTAGATAATACTTCTAAATATATTAGTGCAAGTAACTATAATACAAAATATACTACTGAGGGATATTTCTCTAGATTTATTTATGGATTAGATGATAGTTACTATCTTAACTTAACAGGTAGATATGATGCTTCTTCTGTGTTTGATCCTAATGTTCGTTGGGGGGCTTTTTGGTCTGCAGGTGCATCTTGGGTTATAAGTAATGAAGACTTTATGAAAGATATTTCTAATACTGTTACCTATGCAAAATTGGCAGCGAATTATGGTACTACAGGAAACGATAGAATTTTTTATCCAGATGGAGGAAGAAATTTAGTAGCTTATGAAAATCAGTATTTAGTAGATGAAAATAATGAGGAATTAACTGCACAATTATTGTACTTAGGAAATGACCAATTAACTTGGGAAAGAGCAGCTAGTTTTGATATTGCTTTAGAAATGAGTTTATTAAATAGGGTTAATTTATCTTTAGGATATTATAGAAAAGTGTCAAATGATCTTTTATTTAATACACCACTTCGTGTTTCTTCTGGAAACCCATCAATACCAGAAAACATTGGGTCAATGGTAAATAGTGGTATTGAAGTTGAAGTTGCTGCAGATGTGGTAAAGAAGGAAAAATTAAATATAAATATTAATGCAAACCTTTCTACATTACATAATGAAATTACAAAACTTCCAGTTGGAAGAGATTCCATTCAAAGTGGAAATTTCCGAAGAGTAGAAGGTAGAAGTATTTTTGACTATTTCTTGAGAAAATCTGCACCAGTAAATCCAGCAAATGGAAACGCTAGATGGTATAAAGTAGATCCTGCTACAGGCGAAGATGTAATTACAGAAGTATTTTCTGAAGCAGATAGATATTTCTTAGATAAAAAAGCAATACCAGCTATTACAGGTGGTTTTGGTACGAATGTTCAAGTAGGTAATTTTTCATTGGCTGTTCAATTTGCATATCAATTAGGAGGTTATGGTATAGATAATGAGTATTTTGGATTGTTAGGAGCAACTACAAATGTTACTAATTTTGCAGACTATGACAAAACCTGGACAGTAGATAACCCAACAGCTAGTTTACCAAGAGTAGATCCACTAGAACCAGATCAATATAGATTAACAGATATGTATTTAGTAGATCAAAGTTATCTAAGTATTAGTAATATTAATTTTGGTTATCTATTCCAAAACGAGACTATAAAAAAATATAACATAGATAGCATTAGATTATATGGTACAGTAAATAATGGCTTCTTACTGTATAGTGCAAGACAGGGTTATGACCCAAGATTAAATACAGTAGGTTCTTCATCAGCAGAATTTGGTGCCAATAGAACTCTATCAATGGGATTAAATATAAAACTTAATTAAACATAATATTATGAAACGAAATAAATTTTTTAAAGTAAAAAATATAAAATACTTCGCATTGATTTTTATTGCAGTATTTGGTATTTCATGTGCAGATTTAGATCAAAGTTTTGAAGACGAAAGATATCTAACTACTACTCACTTCAATGAAATTTCAGCAGCTGGTGGTACAGTTGGTATAGAGGCTATAGATGGCGCTATCCTATCTTACTTTAGAGATGGAGAAGGAGGAGAAATTGAGTTTGGAATGAAGGCAATTGATCTTGGAATGGATTTAAGAAGTAATGATATAGATATGAGTAGAAGCACTTGGTTTGGTGCTTGGAATAGGTATGATAATACTATATTAACATCTGGGGATAATGATTTTATTTGGACATTTTTTTATAGAATTATTAAAGATGCTAATGAAGTAATTAATTTAATTCCTGATACTGCTACAGATCAAAATGTAATTGCTTTTAAACACAAAGCATATGCATACAGAGGAATTGCTTATTTTTACTTGTTAAGAATGTATCAACACACAAGAGCATCAGATTCAGAATTGTCTATTCCATTTAATAATGGTGCAGAGCTTGGTTCTCCAAAGATGCCTGTTGGTGATGTTAAAAAACAAATACTTGATGACTTAACACTAGCTTATGAAGGGTTAAGCAATTACAGCAGACCAAGTGTAGAGATCGTAGATGCAAATGTAGCAGCTGCTTATTTAGCAAGATATCACTTAACGTACGAAAACTGGTCAGAAGCAGAAAAATTTGCAGACATTGCAATGAAAGTTGGGTCTTTAAGTACAGATGTAATGCATGGTTTTGATGAGATTTCTTTATCAGAAACAATATGGGGTGCAGAAGTAACTGCAACTACTTCTGAAGTTTACCAAACTTTCTTTTCTCATATAAGTCAAATAAATGATGGATATAGTGGTTGGAATCATTTTAAAACTGTAAATTCTAATTTATACAATATGATACCAGATACAGATAGAAGAAAACAATGGTTTGCAGACCAACAGTATCCTTCTGGGGTAATAATAGTTCCAGGTACATGGACACACTACAATATTACTCCTAAATACACAAGTTTAAAGTTTATTGCACAACCAGGACCAGGTGTATTTATTGGAGATTATATTTATTTAAGAAATGCAGAGTTTTACTTAACTAAAGCAGAAGCTTTAGCTAAACAAGGTAAAGAAGCAGAAGCTCAGCAAGTATTATTTGATTTAAATACAACCAGAGATGATTCTTACGTGAAATCTACAAAAACAGGTCAGTCCTTAATAGATGATTTTATTATATCGTAGAATTGAATTATGGGGAGATGGATTAGCTTCTTTTGATATGGCAAGAAATGGGGTTGGACTAAACAGAAGAGATGGAAGGGAAAACCTAGTTCAGCCAGGAGCTGATCTTGTAATACCTGCATTAGATCCTAAAATGATTTTTGAAATTCCTCAAAGAGAACTTGATGGAAATCCAGATATTAATTAAGAATAATTTTTTAAAATATATATTAAACCAGAGAAATTATTTCTCTGGTTTTTTTATGTATATAAATTTGGTTTAATAGCTAATGTTGCCAAAAAAATAGTATGTAATTTAAGATTTGTAATTAAACTCCTTAAATCAAATAAAAATTAATAAAAGACAAAAAAAGTTTTAGTTCTCTTTAGATTTTTTATTAGAATTATTAATTATAAAGCTTTTAAACTATTATTAATGTAACTAAAAAGAGTGATCACCATAAAACTGGTTTAAGATTATTGCCATTTCAGATTGTAACTCTTTGGCATTCTGAGCAGCAACTTCTGCAAAATCTTCATTATTCGAAGCGTAAATAATTCCTCGAGAAGAGTTGATTAATAAGCCTACATTTTCTGATAAACCATATTTACATACATCTTGCAAATTGCCACCTTGAGCACCAACTCCAGGCACTAGTAAAAAGGAATTTGGTACAATTTTTCTGATTTCCTTAAAATAATCAGCTTTGGTTGCACCAACAACATACATTAGGTTTTCAGAATTTTTATAGGTTTTAGAGGTTTCTAAAATATGTTTATACAATTCTTCCTCGTCAATTTTTTTAGTTTGATAATCAAAAGCACCTTCATTAGAGGTTAACGCTAATAGAATAGTGTGTTTGTCTTTAAAAGCTAAAAAAGGCTCTACAGAATCTTTACCCATATAAGGTGCAACAGTCACAGAATCGAAGGCTAAATCGTTAAAAAAAGCTTTGGCATACATAGTTGAAGTATTGCCAATATCACCACGTTTTGCATCAGCAATTGTAAAAATTTCTGGATGATTTTTATTGATGTATTTTATGGTTTTTTCTAAAGACTGCCAACCTTTAATTCCATAAGCTTCATAAAAAGCTGTGTTAGGTTTGTAAGCCACACATAAATGATGAGTAGCATCTATAATGGCTTTATTAAACTCAAAAATAGGATCCTCTAAAGCCAATAAATGTGTTGGAATTTTATCTAAATCTACATCTAAACCAATGCATAAAAACGATTTTTTTTGATTTATTTGTGATACTAATTGTTGTGTTGTCATTACTTTTACTTAAAGTTTTACAAAAATACTATTTTTAACTTTTAAGATTCGTTAGTTATTCATTTTTAATTGACATATTTCATTATGAAAAAAATATTTCTCTTATTATTTATTGTTTTTGTAGGGTGTTCAGACGATCCTAAAGAATTTTCTGAAGAAGCTAATTTAGAAATGTTAATTGGTTTAGACGATTCTAAAATTACGCTGAGAGAAGTTTTATATCAACAAAAAGGGAAAAAAATATTTATTGATGTTTGGGCTTCTTGGTGCAAAGATTGCGTTATTGGTTTCCCAAAAGTAAAGGAATTACAAGCGGAATTTCCTGAGGTTGCTTTTTTGTTTTTATCAGTAGATATTAGCAATCCTTCCTGGAATAGAGCCATCGAAAAATACAATTTAGTGGGCGAACATTATAATTTACCAAAAGGAATGGAAGAAGGTGATTTTGTTGATTTTGTAAACTTAAATTGGATTTCTAGGTATATGGTTATTGATGAAAAAGGAAAAATAGAAGTTTTTAGAGCTATAGATCCATTAGATAAAAAAATTATAAAAGCATTAAAAAAAACTAAATAAATCGTTTTAGTAAGTATTTATCTTAAAGAACGATAATTATTTTTCATTTTGTTAAATTTACATCATATAAAAAAGTATAAAATCATGAGACAAAAAATAGTAGCTGGAAATTGGAAAATGAATGCTGATAAAGCTGAAACGAAAGCACTTATTAAAGGAATTAAAAAAGCGATTAAAAAATTAGCTTTAAAAAACACGAGAGTAATCATCAGTCCTTCTTATGTTAATTTATCTACTGCCATTAAAAGAGCTGATAATTCTAAAATAGAAGTTGCTGCACAAAATATGCACCAAGCAAAAAGTGGCGCTTATACAGGTGAGGTTTCTGCGGATATGCTAAAATCTATAAATGTTAAAACGGTTATTATTGGGCATTCTGAAAGAAGAGAATATTTTAATGAAACTGATGCACTTTTAGCAGAAAAAATGGACGCTGTTTTAGCAAATGGCTTAGAAGCTATTTTCTGTTTTGGTGAGAAGTTAGAAGAAAGAAAAAGCGAAAATCATTTTAAGGTTGTTGAAAGTCAGTTAAAAAACGCGTTATTTCATTTAGAAGCTGCAAACTTTAAAAATATTGTTTTGGCTTACGAACCAGTTTGGGCAATTGGAACAGGAGAAACTGCAAGTCCAGAACAAGCACAAGATATGCATGCTTTCATAAGAGAAACCATCAGCAAAAAGTTCGGAAAAGAAGTTGCTGAGAATGTATCAATTTTATATGGAGGAAGTGTAAAACCTGCAAATGCAGAAGAAATTTTCTCTAAACCAGATGTTGATGGAGGTTTAATTGGTGGTGCCTCTTTAAAAGCTGAAGACTTTACTGCGATTATAAAAGCGATATAAAAATAATTTTATAGGAGTTTATTAACGAAACTTCTTCTAAAAACTAATAAATTTGCGTCAAGATTTAAATCTTGACGCATTTTTTATGATGGATAATATTTATATAGAATACAATTTTACAGTTTCGCCAAAAGAACCTGCAACAGAAATTTTAATAGCAGAATTGGGCAATGTTGGTTTTGAGAGTTTTGTTGAAAATGAAAACGGAGTAACAGCATATATTCAAAAAAGTGAATGGACAGAAACTATTTTAGAGGATATTTTTGTGATAAATTCTGATGAATTTTCAATTGAATACAATCAAAAAGAAGTGGAGCAAACCAACTGGAATGCAGAATGGGAAAAGAATTTTACACCAATTCAAGTTGATGATTTGGTGAGTATTAGAGCTCCTTTTCATGAAAATCCTGATTTAAAATATGATATTGTCATAGAACCAAAAATGAGTTTTGGAACTGGGCATCATGAAACTACACACATGATGGTGCAGCATTTATTGCAAATGGATTTAGAGAATAAGAAAACGCTAGATATGGGTTGTGGAACTGGAATTTTAGCAATTTTTGCTGAAATGAAAGGAGCAAAACCAATAGATGCTATCGATATTGATACTTGGTGTTATGAGAACTCCATAGAAAATGTGGAACGTAATAACTGTAGCAATATTGCTGTTTATGAAGGAGATTCAGCACTTTTAGCCAATAAAAAATACGATGTGATTATTGCTAACATCAACAGAAATATTTTATTAATGGATATAAAAGTGTATGCAAACTGTTTAAATGATAAAGGCGTGCTTTTACTAAGTGGATTTTATCAAGAAGATATTCCTATAATTGATGCAGAAGTTTCTCGATATAATTTAAAATTAGATACTTTTATAGAAAGAAATAATTGGGTTGCATTAAAATACAATAAGTTGTAATTTTACAAATATGAGTACAAAAGAAAAAATTCAGGAAGATGTTGATGTCTTAGAGCAAGAAGTATTTCAGCATGAAATTGTTTTACACAATGATGATGTAAACACCTTTGATCACGTAATTGATTCTTTAATAGATGTCTGTGATCATACTTTAGAACAAGCAGAACAATGTGCAACTTTAGTGCATTACAAAGGAAAATGCACTGTAAAGTCTGGTGAATTTAAAGATTTAGAACCAAGATGCTCTAAGTTATTACAATTAGGTTTATCAGCAGAATTGATATAAGTATGGAAAATGTTTTAAAGTATTATGAATTCTCTGATTTTATAAAAGATAAATCGGATTCTTTTTCTGGTAATGAAATTTCTTATACAGAATTAAATAAGACACATTTTTTAATTTTTGAAAAAAATCAAGAAACGTACAATTTATATGTTTCAAAATTTAAAAATAGCAAAGAAATTGGTGTAAAGCCACCAGAAATACTAGAACTACTCGTAGAAAACTACGACAAAAGTATTCCTGAACATAGAATTGCAATCAAACAATATTTAAACTAAAACCGAGAAATTTCTCGGTTTTTTTATGTTAATAACTAAAATGTGACTTTTTAAAGAAAATTGTTTCTAAAAAAAAGAAACATAAATATGAATAAATATTATTATGTAATATTTTGAAAAATTGTAAAAATAGTAGTAGTTAGTTTTATACTAAGTTTGGTTAGTGAAAAAGTCCTTAATGATGTTAAGGGCTTTTTCTATTCTTTTGAAGTAAATTTCTGTAATTTTCAAAAATTATTTAGAAGAAAAATAAAAATTTTACTTTATGGAAATCCTTAAATCGATAAAATTCAGCAAATTGTAAGGAAAAAAAATCAGCAAATTCCTATTTATTAGGAAAGTGCTGATTTTAGAAGTGACCACGATAGGATTCAAACCTATAACCTCTTGAGCCGTAATCAAGTGCGCTATTCAGTTGCGCCACGTGGCCTTTTTGCGGGTGCAAATATAGTAGCATTTTTTTAAATTAAGAAATCTAAAACGTTTTTTTACGAATTAATTTGCTCTTTGTATTTATTTATAATTGGTTGCGCTTTTTCTACATCGGAATTTAAAATGAATAAATCTATAGATTGTCCTAATGGTCCAAATCCACTAACTTTGCTCATATTAATGTTATCTTTAACGATGGAAGTGATATTTTCTTCTTCCAATAAAGATTTTAGCCTATTAATTATAATAGAAGATCCTGAGAATATTTTTACATGTTCATTTTTCATAATTTTAGTTTTAAATGTTAATCTAATGCATTCATAGTTACATAAGCTCTCCAACCAATAATTGCCAATTGTAGTTTAGAGGCTTTAGAAATATCCAATTCTTTTTTGGTAAAAGAAGGTAATATTGCTTTGTTAATTTTTGCCAAGGTTTTAAATACTTTCTTCTTCATTTTGGTTTAATTAAACGTCAAATTTACTAAAAAATAACAATTCATTTTTAAGTAAAGTTGTACTCTTTAAAAGCTTAGAAAACAACAAGTATAATAACATCCGAAATAGTTTTGATAATTTTTAAAGCGATAACAACCATAATAGTTTCAATTTTTAAGTTAGTAAATTTTAGTTAATTGCGCAACTGTTTTTCGAATATAATGCTATCAAAACCTAACAACCAAAAACTTTTAATATAATTTTTTAATTTGGTTTTATGTTTATAACTAAAAAGTTTGTTATTGTTTTAATATGATACTACTATTACTTGTTTATAATTATGATATGTAATATAAATTATAAGATGTTGTTTTATAGTATTACAAAGTAAAGGGTGTTTTGTATTTGTTTTTAAATACTAAAGGGAAAATGATCATTTTTAACGTAAAATATAGCTTTTTCATTTTTTTGACTTCACTATAAAGTGATAAAAATGTATCTTCGCATAAAAGAAATTATATGAACTTTTTACTAATTATTGGTGGTTTAATATTGTTGATTTTAGGCGGAAACTGGTTGTTAAAATCAGCAGTTGCTTTATCTTTAAAATTAAATATTTCTAAAGTTGTTATTGGTATGACAGTTGTATCTTTTGCAACATCTGCTCCAGAACTTATTGTAAGTATTAATGCAGCTTTAAATGGCTCATCAGATCTAGCTTTAGGAAACGTAATTGGTTCTAACATCGCAAATTTAGGCTTGGTTTTAGGTATTACCTTGCTTTTAGGATCTATGACAGTTCAAAAAGGTTTTTTCAGAACAGATTGGCCAGTAATGATGATTGCTTCTGGTTTGCTTTTCTTTTTTTTAGCAAACAATAATGTTATCGAACTTTATGAGGGTATTTTTCTATTTGCCTTTTTAATTATTTTTTTAATTTATCTTTTACGAACTCAAAAAAATATAGATGTTGATGAAATTTTAGAAGAAGAAATTTTATTACCAAATTATAAAACGGTCTTTTATTTAATTATCGGAGGTATTGGGCTTTATGGAGGTTCTGAGTTGCTAATTAAAGGGGCAACTTCTTTAGCGTTAGAATTTGGAGTTACAGAACGTGTAATTGGAGTAACAGTGGTGTCTATTGGAACAAGTGTGCCAGAATTGGCAGCTTCCATCATTGCCATTATCAAAAAAGAAAAAGCAATTTCTTTAGGGAATTTAATAGGTTCAAACATATTTAATATTTTGGCTGTTATTGGTATTACCTCTATCATTACACCAATTTCTCTATCTGATGAAAGGCTATTAACAAGTGATATTTATTGGATGTTAGGCATTTCATTTATTTTGTTACCCATGGTTTTTATTCCTAAAAGGTTCAATTTAAATTGGAAACACGGAATTATTTTACTCATTGGTTATGGTTTCTTTATTTATAAAACGCTGTAAAAAAAGCATAGGTTTTCAGTTATTTAACACAACTTCGTTATGAGAAATATTGCATTCATATTTATTTTATCACTCATTATTTCTTGCAATTCAAATGATAAACGTCCAATAATGGGCGAAACTGAATATCAGCAACACTTAAATGCAAATTTTAAAGACGCAACAACATCACCTTTAAAAAAGAAAGATTTAAAAAATTTTAAAGGACTCGATTTTTTTCCTGTAGATTCTACTTTTATTGTGGTATCAAAATTCACAAAAATCGAAAATTCTCCAATTTTTAAAATGCCAACCAATACTGGCAGAGAACCTTTTTATAAAGAATATGGTGTTTTGAATTTTACCATTAAAGGAGAGGATTTTCAACTTACTTTGTATCAAGATCAAGATGAAACTTTAGATGAAAAATTTAAAGACGATTTATTTTTACCTTTTACAGATAAAACTTCTGGAAATGAAACCTATGGAGCAGGTCGTTATATAAATCTAAAAACTACAGACATCAACAACGATGGAACTTTTCTCTTAAACTTCAATAATTCCTACAATCCTTATTGTGCTTATAACGAAAAGTTTTCTTGTCCATTAACTCCAAGAAAAAATCATTTAGATATGGAGATTAAAGCTGGAGTAAAAAACTTTAAAAAGTAGATTTTTTTGGAGCTATTTCCTGCTTTTCATTATATCTTTTTTATGCTGAATTTATTTCAGCATCTGTCTATTTTTAAGAACTAATTTGATTACTTTTAACAGATACTGAATCTAGTTCAGCATAAAAAAGGATGCCATTTCAATCAGGGCTAAACTTGTTTGCAAGCTATTCGTTTTTAAGAAAAGTAAAACCTAATTTAATGGTATTTTAAGAATAAAACTTAAGATTACTCTTATTTATGATATTAGGCGTCTATAGAAATACTGCTTTTTGAATCCAATTCAATAGCATTTGCTAACGTTTCTAAATGCTGTTTTCTAACTTTTAACTTTGTTTCAGCATGTGCTTTTTTGTTTAGTTTTGTAAACATTTGTGCAACTTTAATAGCTGTTGGCATTAAGTGGTCTTCAGGAACAATGATATCTAAAAAACCAGCTTTTACAGCATCTTTAGAACTGAATATTTCTGCATTATTTACACTTCTATTCAAATACACTTCAGACAAACGAGCATTTGCGATGGCAATTCCTGCATTGTGCATGGTCATACCAATCATCACTTCATTTAAGCCAATTTTAAAATCGCCTTCAACACCAATTCTGTAATCTACAGATAATAATAAAAATGCACCTTTTGCAATGGCATGACCATTACAAGCCAGAATAATTGGTTTAGGAAAAGACAACATTCTATGAGATAATTGAGATCCTTTTGTAACCAATTCTAAAGCAGTTTCAGGCGATTTTGTCATCACTTTTAAATCGAAACCACCAGAAAAAATTCCTTGAGTTCCTGTTAAAATTACAACTTTATCTTCTTGCTCAGCTTTGTCTAAACTATAATTTAAACCAGCAACAACTTCGTGCGAAATTGCATTTGCTTTTCCATTATTAATAGTAATAATTGCGTAATTTTCTTCAGATTGATAGGTTACAAATTCGTTCATTTATGATGTTTTTTAATTTCATTTTTATAAGTAAATAAAGAATACAATGAGACTAAAGCCCAAGCACCCTCTAAAATTACAAAAGGTATATAGTTTATTAATATTGAGGCAATACATGCCATAATTGAACCACTTAAATTTAGTGAAATAAAAATTAAGTTGTTAGGTTTTATTGTTTTTATAACTGTTAGAATGTATGCTAATAGAATTTGAAAAACACCCACAAAACCAATCCAATCAATAAAACTCATGTTTAAAATTTATAGAAACTTCACTAAATACAATCCTGCAAAAACTGCTAAAAAACCAATGACAAAACTTATGATAGTGTAGATTGCAAAAGAGGTAAAGTCTCCAGATTTTAAAAATAGATGATTTTCGTAAGCAAATGTAGAGAATGTTGTAAAACCACCACAAAAACCAGTGGCTAATAACAACGTTTGATTTTGAGAAATCGCGTCGCTTTTGGCTGCATAACCTAGAATAAGACCTATTAAAAGGCTTCCTAAAATGTTTGCTGCAAAAGTTCCATAAGGAATTCCATTTTCAGAATTATTTAGCCATTTGCTAATTACATAACGTAAAACACTACCAAAACCACCACCAATAAAAACCAGAATTAAATTTTTCATTATAGTTTTATGTCATCAAGATCTCTCCAGTTTTTCTTTTCAACAATAGTTCCATTGTTTAAAATCATAATTCCAGGATTAGATCTAATCATTGTTTTTAGCGTAGTTTCATCACAAAATAAAATTTCAAAAGGAAGTTGATATTTGTTTTTTGTTAGTTGAATAATATCAGAAAAAGAAGCAGAAACTCCATATACTTTATATCCTTCTTGCAACGCTTCCTCTGCTTTTGTTTTAATTTCAGGAAAAGCTTCATAATCAGATTTATCTAAACTAGACATGATCACCAACATTACTTTCTCCATTTTTAAGATTTGTGGCGCTAAATCATTTTGAGAATCTTCTAACATAAAATCGTGAACAGGAGGTATTTTTCCATCATTTTTATATTCCATTCCTTCAGGAATATTTTTGCCAATAGCATAGGCTCTAAAATCGATAATTGGTAAATGAGTTAAAACATGATAAGTAATAAAACTAGAAATTATAAGTGATGCAATTACTATCAAACCAGGATTTGCTTTGGGTAAAACAGGTTTTATAAATCTAATTTTTGCACCAATAAAGAAAATTAAAATGGTTAAAATAACATCTTTTGTGAAGGTTTCCCAAGGAGTTAATTTGATGGCATCTCCAAAACAACCACAATCTGTAACTTTGTTATAATAGGCAGAATACCAGGTTAAGAATAGAAAGAAAAGAATTATTAATTTTAAGGAATTCACTGTAAATTTAGCTTTCCAACCCACTAATAAAGCAACTCCTAAAACAATTTCTGCAATAATTAAAAAGATAGCAAAAGGCAATGCATAAGGAATTAGAAACTCCAAATTTAAAACACCTTCAGAAAAATATTCTTCGAATTTGTATTGAGAACCAATTGGATCTACCAATTTTACAAAACCCGAAAATATAAATAAGGTTCCTACTATTATTCTTGCAATTTGGACTAGTAATTTCATATTTATTTATTTGGATATTTATATTTTACTTCTTTCTCTTTTAAATTTAAATAATAAATAGAGAAATAAAGTTTCTTTTTAATATCCTTGTAATCATTTATAGAAAGTTTTTGTGTTTCTATTATATTTAGTGAAGAAGACAATTCATTTGATAAATTAAAGTTTTCGTAAATATTTTTAAAGAATATATCATTATTTACATCTCCCGTTTTTTTCATGAATTTTGAATACTCACCAAATAAATTAATAACATACCAATCTCTTTTTTTAGATTTACCTGTTATATCATCTCCAGTAACTGGATGTATCCAAATTTCTTTAAAAAAGTTTGAATCAATTTTTTTATAAAGCTTTTCTTGTAGCTTATAGTTTATAGGAATTGTAATAAATTCATTATTTTTAGTTTCGTAATTTTTAAATGCTATATTAATTTTTTCTTGATTAAAATTTAAGTAACATTCTTCTTTAGGTAAGTTTTTATCTGAGCAAATTTGACTTTCAAAAAAATCAACAATTCTTGCTAAATCTTTTAATTCATTATCAGTAAAAGATTCAGAAAGTAATTTATCTGCTTTCATTTCTTTGTAAGTCAAATTTTCTTTTTTATCACAATTGATAAAAAGTAAGATTGATAAAAAGTAAATTAGTTTTTGCATCAAATAATATTTAAATATTAGTATGATTTGTCATTTCGATTTTAGGAGAAATCCCATAACAGTGATTTAGAAAATTGAGTTACTTTATGTGATTTTTCCCTTAGGTCGAAATTACAAAACTGTATGTCAAAATTTATAAAATGCTTTCTTAATTGTTTATAAATAAGAAACTCCCAATTTTGAACCTTAAATCTTAAACTTTGAACTTTTTATCCCAAATGAATCATCGCAAAAACAGCATAATTTATCATGTCTTGGTAATTGGCATCAATGCCTTCAGAAACCAATGTTTTTCCTTTGTTATCTTCAATTTGTTTTACACGTAATAATTTTTGTAAAATTAAATCTGTTAAACTAGAAACACGCATTTCTCTCCAAACTTCTCCATAATCATGATTTTTATTCATCATTAATTCTTTGGTTGCTTTTAAATGTTTATCGTACAAAATTGTTGCTTCCTTAGTATTTAAATCAGGAGTTTCTACCACGCCTTTTTCTAGCTGAATAAGAGCCATTATTGAGTAGTTGATAATACCAATAAATTCCGATTTTTCTCCTTCAGCTACTTTTTGGACTACATTTTCTTGCAACTGTCTTATTCTTTGTGCTTTAATAAATATTTGATCTGTTAACGATGGCAAACGTAAAATTCGCCAAGCAGCACCATAATCAGCCATTTTTTTGATGAATAAACTTCTGCAACCTTCAATTACAGCATCATATTGTTTAGATGTATCTTGCATTTTTTCGTAAAAGTATTTGCGTAAAAATAGTAAAACTTACACGCAATTCGTTTATTTTTACTCGAAATTTATCAACCGAAAATTTTTAAAATAATGAATAGAATTGTTGTTTTTTGTGGGTCAAGTTTGGGGTTTAAACCAGTTTATAAAGAAGCTGCCATAGAACTTGGAAACTATTTTGTAAACAATACTATTGGGTTGGTTTATGGAGGAGGAAAAATAGGAATGATGGGAGCTTTGTCAGATACAATTCTATCTCAAAAAGGTGAAGTTATTGGCGTAATTCCTAAATTATTAGAAAAAGAAGAGGTGCTACATGCAGGAGTTGAAGAAATGATTATTTGCAAAAATATGAGCGAACGTAAAGTAATTATGAGCAAATTAGTGGATGGTTATATTACACTTCCTGGAGGTTTTGGCACGTTAGATGAATTGTTTGAAGCATTGACCTTAAATCAATTGCATATTGAGCAAAAACCTGTAGGACTTTTAAATATAAACGGTTTTTTTGATGGAGTTTTAATGCAGATTGATAAAATGGTAGAAGAAGGATATGTAAGACCAGAAAATAAAAAGTTATTGATTGTTGAAGATTCAGTTGAAAAACTTTTAGACAAAATGAACAAATATATTGCTCCAGAAATTAGTCACGTAATCAATAAAGTAGTTAGTTAAAATGACGATAAATTGTAAAGGAACCTTAGTGGATTTATCATCACCAAAAGTGATGGGAATTTTAAATATTACTCCAGATTCTTTTTATGATGGAGGAAAATACAAAGACGAAAGTGCTATTTTAACTCAAGTTGAAAAAATGCTTTTTGAAGGTGCCACTTTTATTGATGTTGGTGCGTATTCTTCAAGACCAGGAGCAAAACATATTGCTGAAGTAGAAGAATTACAAAGAATACTTCCTGTAATTGATTTATTGATAAAAAACTTTCCTGAAATTATACTTTCTGTAGATACTTTTAGAAGTAAAGTTGCTATAGAAACTGTAAATGCTGGAGCAGCAATCATCAATGATATTTCTGGAGGAAAAATGGATGCCAACATGTTTGAAACTGTTGCCAATTTGCAAGTGCCTTATGTTTTAATGCACATGTTAGGAACTCCACAAAATATGCAGAAAAACCCTGTTTATAAAGATGTTGTTGAAGAAATTATTTCCTTTTTTGCAGCACAAATTTTTAAATTACATCAACTAAAATTAAACGATGTTATTATTGATGTTGGTTTCGGATTTGGAAAAACCGTAGCTCATAATTTTGATATTTTGAAGAATTTGTCACTTTTCAAAAATTTAGATACGCCTATTTTAGCTGGTGTTTCAAGAAAATCGATGTTGTATAAAACCTTAGATATTTCTGCAAAAGAAGCTTTAAATGCGACAACTTCAGCCAATACAATTGCGCTGTTAAATGGCGCAAATATTTTACGAGTGCATGATGTAAAAGAAGCTGTGGAAGCTGTGAAAATTGTTGAGCAGGTTTTGTAGGTTTATTATTTTGTTAGTGGTTTTTTTACACAGAGATTCGAAGAGGGAAATTGTAGTATTAAAAAAGAGATTCACAGAGAGAGCCTCATAGTAAATAAAAACTCGTCTTTGCGAGTTTTTACGAAGCAATCTCTTTCATTAATGAAATAACCAAATTAAAAAAAACAGACCCAACAATTACTCTTTAATTACTAAACTATATCATAAAAAAAAATCTATGGATGAAAGACTTAAAAAATTCCCACTTTTTATAAAAGCTAACGAAATTTACGAATTGGTTAGAAAAGTAGCAGATTTAGTTGAAAAATACGATGAAGATGCTGATGCTGAAAAACAGATGCTACAAGGTTACAAAGATTATATGTACGAAAGTGCTTTGATAATTCCTGCAAAAATTGCGGGTGCTTTTGATGAAAATATGTTGTATGATTTAAAAATGCAAAATGCCACCATTATTAGAAAAGAAGCACGATCTATTTTAGCAAATACTTCTGGAATGAAAATGTTAGGTTTTAAGGATATCGATTATTTAGAGTTGATAAGAAATGAAATTGAGGAATTCAGGATTTTGTTTGCAGAATGGGTAAAAACTTTTGATGAATGGAATTATATTATTGACAGATGGGGTTTGTTTAATCCTCCAGGTGTAAATTATGACGATTTTGATATTGATGATGAATTGCCTTTTGATAATCCATTTTTGGATGATGAAGATTAAAATTTAACACAGAGATTCGCAGAGGGAAGTTGTAGTACGAAAAAAGAGATTCACAGAGGAATTTTTAAATTAAAATAAAACTTGTTTTAAAACAAGAAACAACTAAAAATTCGTCTTTGCGAATTTTTACGAAGCAATCTCTTTTCTCGAAGAAAATATGCTGGTTAATTTGTTTAGTAATGAGTCAGAATTTTTGGTTTACGCTTCAAAAAAGTTTTATAAAGAATAAGTGTAATTGAATTTTAAACAAGAGATTGCTTCGATTTACGAAAAAGTAAATCTCGCAAAGACGCTACTTATATTTCTTTTTGATTTTTTAAAAATAAATTAGTTTAAGTTTAGCTTTTAGACAGCAAACAAGTCTAGCCCTGATTGAACGACCTGTTTGAGCTCTTTTTTATGCTTTGTTAAATTTTTAATACCATTTATAAAAGGTGAAATTACTTATAAATAATTACGGATGTTTAAATAAAATCAGCATAAAAAAAGCGAGTAGTGAAAGCAGGAAATAGCTTCAAATAATTCTAAAAAAGACATCGTAAAATAAGTTTTTCTTAACAAATTTTCTATGTAAATTTGCAAACTATGCAAGAAACTACAAAACATCAATTAACTGACTGGTTACCAACAACGAACAGAGAAGTAAAAATTCGTGGTTGGGAAGAATTAGACGTGATTTTATTTAGTGGAGATGCGTATGTGGATCATCCATCTTTTGGACCAGCTGTAATTGGACGAATTTTAGAAAGTTACGGTTTAAGAGTCGCGATTGTGCCTCAACCAAACGTAAACGATAATCTACAAGATTTTGAGAAATTAGGAAAACCAAGATTGTTTTTTGGAGCAACTGGAGGTTGTATGGATCCTATGGTTTCTAATTACACAGCAAGCAAAAAAAGACGTGATAAAGATGCGTATACTCCTAATGGAGATAAAGGTTTTAGACCTGACTATGCAACGTCTGTATATTCTAAAATATTAAAGGAAAAATTTCCTGATGTGCCTGTTTTAATTGGCGGAATTGAAGCTTCTTTAAGACGTGTTACGCATTATGATTACTGGTCTGACAAGTTGTTGCCAACAATTTTGGAAACCTCTAAAGCAGATATGTTGGTGTATGGAATGGGTGAGCAACCTTTGCGTGAAATTGTAACATTGTTGCAAAAAGGGGTTCCATTTTCGAGCTTGAAAAACATCAAACAAACTGCTGTTTTAATCGATCAAAAACAAGAAAAATTACCAGTTGTAAATGATTGGGAGGATGTAACTATCAACTCTCATACAGCTTGTTTAAATGATAAAAAAACGTTTGCTTCTAACTTTAAAGTGATTGAGCAAGAATCAAATAAATTAAAAGCAAGACGAATTTTACAGGAAGTGGAAGGAAAAACTTTGGTGATCAATCCTCCTTTTCCAACCATGACAGAAAAAGAAATTGATGGTTCTTTCGATTTGCCTTTTACACGCTTGCCACATCCAAAATATGATAAGCGTGGACCAATTCCTGCTTTTGAAATGATAAAATTCTCAATAAATATTCACAGAGGATGTTTTGGAGGTTGTAGTTTCTGTACAATTTCTGCACATCAAGGAAAATTTATTGCGAGTAGAAGTAAAGAATCTGTTTTAAGAGAGGTTGATAAAGTGGCTAATATGCCAGACTTTAAAGGCTATTTATCTGATATTGGTGGACCTTCTGCTAATATGTATCAGATGAAAGGAAAAGTACAATCTATTTGCGACAAATGTGTTGCACCAAGTTGTATTTCGCCTGTAATTTGTTCTAATTTAGATACGTCTCACAAGCCATTAACGGAATTATATCAAGCAGTTGATAAACACCCAAAGATTAAAAAATCTTTTATTGGTAGTGGAATTCGACATGACATGTTAGTGCCTGAATTTAACAAAAATGCAGATCCAAAAGAATTAGATGAGTATACAGAAGAAGTGATGACGAATCATGTTTCTGGGCGATTAAAAGTGGCTCCAGAACATACTTCTGATCCTGTTTTAAAGTTGATGCGTAAACCTTCTTTTACGTATTTTCATAAATTTAAAGAGCGTTTTGATAAGATAAATATTAAGAAGAAATTGAACTTACAATTGATTCCTTATTTTATATCAAGTCACCCAGCAAGTGAAGTGGAAGATATGGCAAATTTGGCTGCTGAAACTAAAAATATGGGCTTTCAGCTGGAGCAAGTTCAGGGTTTTACACCAACTCCAATGACAGTTGCTACTGTTATTTATTATTCTGGTTATCATCCTTATACTTTAAAACCAACAAGAACTCCAAAGACAAAAAAGGAACGTGAAGACCAACATAGATTTTTCTTTTGGTACAAAAAAGAAAATAAAGATTGGATTAAAAACACGTTAACTAAAGTTGGGCGATCTGATTTGTTACAAGTTTTATTGCCAGAAAATAATTCCTGGAAAAAGAACAAAACAAAGCACAAAACTGCACAACATACTTTTGATGATGCAATACCTTTTAATAGAAGGAAAAAGAAAGTGAGTAGAGCTCCTAAAAAGAGGAGGTAGGTTTTTTGTTGATTTATATTTTGGGTTTTATTTTAATTTTTTTCATTCAAATATTCCCCTAAAGAAAAACCCATACTTGCACAACCTTGCAAAAGATAACCACCTGTTGGAGTATCCCAATCTAACATTTCACCAATACAAAATTGATTTGGTATTTTTTTGAGTTCGAAATTACTAGAAACTGCGTTTAAATCGATTCCACCAACTGTAGAAATAGCTTCGTCAATTTTCGCAGTGTTGGTGATTTCTAAAGGAAATTTTTTAATGTTTTCTGATAAAGATTTTACGTCTAAATATGATTCTTTAGAAAGGTATATTTTTAACAAATCGATTTGAGCTAAACTCAATTTGAGCTCTTTTTTTAAAATTTGTGTGGTGTTTTTATAGGTTGATGCTATTATTTTTGAATACACATTCTCTAAAGTTAAAGAGGGTTTTAAATCGACAAAAATTGTTGCTTTTTTATGCTGATGAAGTTGTGCTCTAATTTGTGGACTTAATCCATAAATGGCATTTCCTTCTAAACCAAATTCAGTAATAACAGTTTCCCCTTTTTGCATTTTTACATCACAAGAAATAGTGATATTTTTTAAAGGAGTTCCTTCGTGTTTATCAATGAAGTTCGGTTTCCAATCAATTTCAAATCCACAATTGGAAGCCTGAAAAGGAACAGTTTTAATATCTTCTTCAGAAAATATTTTTCTCCAAACTCCATCAGAACCTGTAATTTTCCAACTTGCTCCACCCAAACAAAAAATAGTATAATCTGATTGAATAGATTTACCGTTAATTATTGGTTTGTTGTTTTTATCCCAATCAGAAAAAGTATGCTCGTAATTTATGGCAACACCTTTTTCTTTCAGGTGCTTTAAAATGGCATTTAAAACTTCAATGGGTTTTATGCCTTCTTTTGGGTAGACTCTTTTGCTACTTCCTATATAAGTGGGAATTCCGATTTTATCAAGCCAATTTCTAAAATCTTTATTTGTGAAATTTTCTAAAGATTTTTCCAAAAAATCAGTTGGTGTATACTTTTTAATAAAGGTTTCAAGTAGTTCTGAATGCGTCAAGTTAAAACCACCTTTACCAGCTACTAAAAATTTACGGCCTGTAGTTTTATTTTTTTCATAAATGGTAATTGTAAACTTTTCAGCATTTAAAGTTGATGCTAGTAAAAAAGCTGACATTCCACCACCAATAATCGTAATTTTTTTTTTCATCAAAAGGGATGTGTACAAAAAAATAAAACTATACTAATTAGATAGTTAAATATATTTTTAAATATTTGGTTTATTTTTCCTCAAAGGTATATAAACTAAATTATTTAAGGTAAATTTTAAATATTTTAGTTAAAACAAGTACATTTAATTTCTTCAGAAAAACTGCAAATAGAAGTATAGAACATAGTTTAAAAAACATAAAATGTATTCCGCATTTGTTGAATTTTATTTTACGAAATAAGAACTAAGAGCGTAAAAAATTATAATTTTGCTGTTCATAAAATTTATATGCAACAAACAACTAATTCTATTTTAATGATTCGTCCTATAAACTTTAGGATGAACGAACAAACTGCTGTAAACAACTATTTTCAAGAAGATATTGATTTAAAAAATGCAGAAATAAATAAAAAAGCACAAGAAGAATTTGATGCTTTCGTATTTAAATTAAAAAGCTTTGGGATTCATGTAACTGTAATTTCTGATACAGATGAACATGATACACCAGATTCTATTTTTCCTAATAACTGGATTTCTTTTCATGCTGATGGTACTGTTGGAATCTATCCAATGTTTGCAGAAAACAGACGATTAGAAAGAAGAGAAGATATTTTAGTTGAATTAGAAAAAAATGGTTTTTTAATAGAAAACACAGTAGATTATACTGCTGCAGAAGAAGAAAGCTTGTTTTTAGAAGGAACAGGAAGTATTATTTTAGATCGCGTTAACAGAAAAGCATATTGTGCTTTATCAGCAAGAGCAGATGAAGAACTTTTTATAGAGTTTTGCGAAGATTTTGAATATACACCTGTAGTTTTTATAGCGAATCAAACTGTAAATAATAAAAGAGTAGCTATTTATCATACCAATGTGATGATGTGTGTTGCTACAACATTTGCTGTAATTTGTTTAGATACTATTGATGATAAAGCCGAACGAAAAAATGTTGTAAAACATTTAAAAGAAGATGGCAAACAAATTATAGAAATTACAGAAGATCAAATGAACAATTTTGCAGGGAATATGCTGCAATTAAAAGGCGAGAATGATGAGTTGTTTTTAATTATGAGCCAAACTGCTCATGATTGTTTAACACAAAGTCAAATTGCTAAAATAAACAATCATTGTAAAATTATATCGAGTTCTTTAGAAACAATTGAAACTTGTGGAGGTGGAAGTGCGCGTTGTATGATGGCAGAAATATTTTTACCCAAAAATAACTCATAACCAACCTAAAGTTTGCTTCAAAAAAAAATCAATTCGATCTTAAAGTTAAAGTCGAATTGATTTTTTTTATTCATATGAAATCAAAAAACTATTTTAAAGCTTCCCCAATAATTTGTCCTGTTGATGAATTTGGAGCTTCAATTTGCAATAAATTAGCAATTGTTGGAGCAATATCTATAATTTCATGACGTTTTTTAGAGCTTCCTTGCTGAATGCCATTTCCGTAAAAAATAATAGGAATATGCGTGTCATAAGAATAGCCAGAACCATGAGAAGTTCCAGTTTTTCCTCCAGTTAAAGTTGCTGGATAAGGAATCATCAAAACATCTCCAGAATATTTTTGATTATAGCCATTTTGTAAAGAATTCATAATTCCATGAGGGAAACTTGCAGTTTGTAATGTTTTTGCTGATACAACTTTGTAAATTCCATCAAGATTAATAATTTCTTCTACCAATTTATCTGCTACAATACTTTTTGTAAGTCCTAAAGATTCAATCTTATCTTTATCTAAAAATATTTGATAATTAGAAATGTTTTCAATCAATTCTGTGGAATTAAAATATTTTTGAGTGATTTTTAAAACTTCTTCTTTAAATTTTCTGTTGCTAAAATAATGTGCAGGTATTTTTAAAGATTGCAAATAGGCAGGTACATCTACAGCAGCATGATCTGCAGTTAAAAAAACGGTGTATTTGTCTTTTCCGATTTCTTTGTCTAAAAAAGAAAGTAAATCTGCCAAATCATTATCCAAACGCAAATAGGTGTCTTCAATTTCTACAGATGTTGGTCCAAATTGATGTCCAACATAATCTGTAGAAGAAAAGCTTACTGCTAAAAAATCTGTAAATTCACTTTTTCCTAAATTTTCACCAATAATAGCTGCTTTTGCAAAATCTGCTGTAAAAGAATTCCCAGCAGGAATTCCTTTAATTATACTATAGTTTCCATTATCCTCTTTTAAAGCAGGAATATTATGAGGAAATGTACTGCTAGTTTCGCCCTTAAATTTGCCTTCATACACATTTTCATCAACAATACTATTTTTATACGTATTGATATCGTAAAGTGTTTCCCAAGGCTGTTCTAAGTAAGTAGCTGCTTTGCCAGAATTATTAAAATCTGTTACCCAATTTGGTAATGCATCCATATAAAAAGAAGAAGAAATAAATTGACCTCTTGAACCACCATCAAACCAATAGGCGCCATTTGCTGTATGTCCTGCAGGTAAAATTGCAGACCTATCTTTTATACTAACACTTATCGTTTTGTTTTGCATATTTTGCGCTAAACGCAACTGATCAGTTATTGTAGTTGTTTGCATTCTAAAAGGAGATTTTTTTCCTTCATTAGTATCATTTCCAACAGTTGTGTATGTATCATCATCTACACAATAAATTGATTCCTTTAAAAATTTGTCATACCAATTGTTAGATATTATTCCATGATTATCTGGAGTGGTACCTGTGTAAATTGAGGTATGACCAACTGCTGTGTAAGTTGGTATATAATTATATTGAGCATTTTCTAGAGAAAACCCATTATTTAAAAGTCTTTTAAATCCGTTTTCTCCATACCTGTTATAGAATCTTGTCAAATAATCGTATCTCATTTGATCTATAACAATACCAACAACAAGCTTTGGTTTTTCTGGGTTTTTAGAATCGCTTTTAAATCCAGAGAATAAAATTACGATTGCAAATAGATAAATTATACTGTTTTTCATAAGGTTGTTACTTTAATATAACATCAAAAGTAATTAAATTTTATTTTGATAGCACTAATTATATATTGTGTAAATGTTATTTATTAATTTAGCACAAAAATTTAATCTATGAATTACATAGAGCATATTGGTAAATACTTTATTATGCTAGGGCAGGTTTTTAAAAAACCGCTTAAAGGTAGAATTTTTCGCGAAGCTTTATTCAAGGAAATAGAAGAACTTGGTTTAAAGTCTTTGGGTATTATTATGTTTATTTCCTTTTTTATTGGAGGTGTAATTGCATTACAAACTGCCTTAAATTTAGATACGCCTTTTATTCCAAAATCTTTAATTGGTTTTGCTGCAAAAAGATCTATAATTTTAGAGTTTGCACCAACTTTTTGTTCTATTATTTTAGCTGGTAAAGTAGGTTCTTATATAACTTCTAGTATTGGTACTATGAGGGTTACAGAACAAATTGACGCGTTAGATGTTATGGGAATCAATTCCTTAAATCATTTAGTGTTACCAAAAGTAATTGCAACTGTATTCTTTTATCCATTTCTAATAATTTTAGGAATGGCTTTAGGTATTTTCGGTGGCTGGTTGGCTGGTGTTTTATCGGGTTTATTTTCAGGTGTAGATTATATTGAAGGATTGCAATCAGATTTTAAGCCTTTTTTAATTGTCTATGCACTTATAAAAACACTTGTTTTTGCCTTTTTAATAGCTACAGTTCCATCTTATCATGGTTATTATGTAAAAGGCGGTTCTCTTGCAGTAGGTAAAGCAAGTACGCAATCTGTAGTTTGGACTACCATATTAATTGTAATTATGAATTATTTATTAACTCAAATGTTACTAACTTAAATGATAGAAGTAAAAGATTTACGCAAAGGTTTTGGTGATGTTGAAGTATTAAAAGGAATTACAACAACTTTTCACCCAGGAAAAACAAGTTTAATTATTGGGCAAAGTGGTGCAGGAAAAACAGTTTTCTTAAAATCTCTAATTGGTTTGCATATTCCAGAAAGTGGCACTATTTCTTTTGATGGAAGAATCAATACAAATTTTAGTATTGAAGAGAAAATGCAATGGAGACAAGAAATAGGTATGGTTTTTCAAGGAGGTGCTTTATTTGATTCACAAACAGTTGAAGAAAATGTAATGTTTCCTTTAAAAATGTTTACAAAACAGTCTCAAAAAGAAATGTTAGAAAGAGTAAACTTTGTGTTAGATAGAGTGAATCTTGAAAATTCTAATGATAAATTACCTGCAGAATTATCTGGAGGTATGCAAAAAAGAGTTGCCATTGCAAGAGCCATAGTTATGAATCCAAAATACTTGTTTTGTGATGAACCAAATTCTGGTTTAGATCCACAAACTGCAACTGTAATCGATAATTTAATTCAAGAAATTACAGACGAATATAAAATTACAACCGTAATTAATACCCATGATATGAATTCTGTAATGGAAATTGGCGAAAATATTCTTTTTTTAAAGGATGGTAAAAAAGAGTGGGAAGGAAGCAGTGATGAGATGTTTAAAACTGATAATGAAGCTGTTGTCGGTTTTGTGTATTCTTCTAATTTATTTAAGAAAGTTCGAGAGGCATATTTAAAAGAAACAAATTAAAAAAATGTTTGTTTTACTGAAAATAAGTTCTATATTTGCACCCGCTTAAAGGAAAAGATTGACCTGGTAGCTCAGTTGGTAGAGCATCTCCCTTTTAAGGAGAGGGTCCTGGGTTCGAGCCCCAGCCCGGTCACAAGAAATAAAAAAGTTTGCAGTTTTTCTGCAAACTTTTTTTAGTTTATAGAACTTTTTAAGTTAAAAATTTATTTGGTTTTTTTTAACTCGCTTAACGCTTTTAAAATTTTATTTTTGTTTTAAGTCTTTTAAAAATGAACAAATACTCTTATATCATCTTAATTTTTTTATTTATGAATAATTCAACGTATACAATTTTTGAGTTTTCAAAACAATCTAATATAGCATCTTGGAGAGTTGTAGATGATGGTGTTATGGGAGGGCTTTCTTCTGGGAATTTCGAAATTAACGAAAAAGGAAATGGATTATATACAGGCGAAATTTCTTTAGACAATAATGGTGGATTTTCTTCTTTAAGATATCGATTTGATAAAATTAATGTTGAAAAATTTTCTAAAGTTATTTTAAAGATTAAAGGCGATGGAAAAAAATATCAGTTTAGAGTAAAAGATAATTCTCAAAATTATTATTCTTACGTACAAACTTTTGAAACTACAAAAGAATGGGAGCTTGTAGAAATCAACTTATCTGAAATGTATCCTGCTTTTAGAGGTAGAAAGTTAGACATGAATAATTTTTCATCAAACGAAATTGAGGAAATTACACTACTTTTTGGAAATAAAAAAGAGGAGACTTTTCAATTAGAAATAAGTAAAATTTATCTCGAATAAAACCATTTAACAAAGCAATACTTTTTTGTATCTTTCAAAATTGATACTATAATAGCATGGAAGAAGATATCGAAAAAAACATAAAGCCTCATCCTCCTAAAGAGGAGCAAGATGCTTCCGAAAATATTAAAAAAGACGCCAAAGGTCTTTTTGAAAATCTTAAGAAATTTGTCGTAGAACTTTTCGATTTCAGAGAAGATACAGATCATGCAGCAACTATAGATGCCATTAAGGCAGATATTCCTTTTAAAGGTGCAACAGCTTGGATTTTAATTTTTGCTGTTTTTGTGGCATCTATTGGCTTAAATGCAGATTCTACTGCAGTTGTAATTGGAGCCATGTTAATATCTCCATTAATGGGACCAATTTTAGGTTTAGGAATGTCTTTTGCTTTAAATGATATAGGAACCTTTAAAAAATCTTTAAAGAATTTAGGCGTAATGATTGGCTTAAGTTTATTCGCCTCTTTTATGTTCTTTTATTTTTTTCCATTAAGTGAAGATACCTCAGAATTATTAGGAAGAGTAAAACCCGATATTAGAGATGTTTTAATTGCTTTTTTTGGTGGTTTGGCGTTAATGGTCGCTAGAACTAAAAAAGGAACTATTGCTTCTGTTATTTTTGGAGTTGCTATTGCTACAGCTTTAATGCCTCCTTTGTGTACTGCTGGTTATGGTTTGGCAAAAGGTAATTTCTACTATTTTTTAGGGGCGATGTATTTGTTTACAATTAATACGATATTTATTGCTTTAGCATCATTTTTGGTTTTAAAATTTCTGCGTTTTCCAATGCACAAATATGCAAATGCTGCCAAAAGAAAACGCTCTTCTACCATCGCTACTTTAGTGGGTATTGCTGTAATGATTCCTGCTATTTTTACTTTTGTAAATGTATTTCAAGAAAATCAAATTAAAACTCAAATAGAGGCATTTACAAAAAATGAAATCAAAAATAACGACTATTATATTTTAATGGAGCAGCCTGATTATGACGAAAAAACAAAAACACTACAGTTAAAGTTTTTTAATGAAGTAAGTGATGCCGAAGAAAATTCTTTGAAAAACAGTTTGTTAACAGATCCAAGGTATGAGTATTTAAAGGAAATAACTTTAAAGGTAAGAGATAGTGATACCAAGAGTTTTGAGGTAATTACTACAGCTTATAAAGAAAATAGAGAAGAATTGCAAGAAAGTAAAAATATCATTGCTGGTTTACAAAAACAAATTACAGCTTTACAGGAAACAATAACGAGCTTAAACCAAAGAATTGAGCAAGACGAATCCTATAACAATCAAAAAGTAATTGCCTTTAGTACCATTGCAAAAGATGCCAAAATTAGGTATACAGATATTCAGCAAATAGGGTTTGCAAAAATGTTGTTCTCTAAAGATTTTATTAAAATTGATACCATTCCTGTTGCTACTGTAAAATGGCGTGCAAGGATGGCAGATAGTATTATTGCACCTAAAGAAAGAGAATTAAGAACCTGGTTACAAGCAGAAATGAAGTTAGATACGTTATTTATCAAAAGAGAAAAATAACTTTTTTTAGATTGATGATGTATGAGGAGGTAGACACTATTCGTATAATTTTACTTCCACATTTTGATTGAATAGATATACTTTTTTAGTTTTCATTTCTAAACATTCAATTCTTGTTCTTCTCATATTTCCTTTTTTGTAAACCGCATTTTTAAAAATAAATAAAGTTCCAAAAGGGAGTGAGAAAATAAAATTCTTACCTTCTTCAGCGATGTTTCCTCTTAAGGCAAGCGAAAGTCTTACATCAGAATCTGTACTTGCCTTAGGATTTTTCAAATAGTTTGCTAAATGTCCAATCATCTCTTTCGGATAAATTTCTAGCCTTAAAAAAGGCAGCATTAAGTGCTGAAAAACTTTTTTCCATTCTTGTCCATGAGGTTGCACTCTTCCGAATTTTTGATGCGTAACATGATGTGCAATTTCATGCACCAATGTCAATAAAAATTGATGTTTGTTGAGGTTATTATTAACCGTTATTTGGTATTTTCCATTGGGCATCTTTCTAAAATCGCCATGTTTTGTTTGACGTTGATTCACAATTAATAAATCAAATGAATGTGCATCAATTAAAAATTGAACAAATGGAATTGCTTTTGGTGGAATGAAAGAGGCCCACCCTAACCCTCCCAAAGGGAGGGGATTCTCACTGTTATCCTTATTATTTTTATCGTTTGAAATAATGTTAAGTTTTTATTTATTTTTTAGAAGCAACTTTAAAGAGCATGAGTTTTTCCCCTTTGGGGAAATTAAAAGGGGCCTTTATGGTGTTGAACTTGAAACCTCCAAAACTTTCCCATTATAAAACTTGTTTCCAGTTGTAGCGAAATCAAAAATATATTGTGCCATTTCTTCTGCTGATAAAGGTGCTTTATAATCAGGGAAAGCTTCTGCTAACATTTCTGTTTGCACAGCTCCTAAAGCCAACACATTAAAAGCAATCTGTTGTTCTTTATATTCTTCTGCCAATAATTCTGATAGTGTAATTACAGCTCCTTTTGCTGATGAATAGGCTGCCAAACCAGGAAATTTCATACTTCCTTGAATGCCACCCATAGAACTTATGGTTACAACATGACTTCCTTTTTGTAAAAACGGAATTAAATTTTTTGTTAATTCTGCAACTCCAAAAACATTCACTTTATACACCTCTAAAAAATCATCCGAAGTTAATTCTGTAAAGGGTTTGTTGATGAGTTTTCCAGCATTATTGATTAAAATATCAACTTTTTTCCAATTATCTTTGATGAAATCTGATACTTTTTTTACATCAGTATTTATAGAAAGATCAACAGAAAGTAATGTTATATTTTGATGATTTACAGCCTTTAAAGGAGCTATTTTTCTAGAAATAGCCAAAACTTGATGTCCATTATCTGCAAATAATTTTGCCAGTTCAAAACCAATTCCTCTACTAGTTCCTGTAATAACAACGTTTTTCATTTAATTTAAAATTTTTGAAGTACCAAATTACTTAAATTTTCATACATTTAAGAATTAAAACCATACAAATGAAAAAAACAATTCTACTTTTATTAGCAATTTTTTGTCTTCAGAATGTTGCAGCACAAACCACGTATATTTTATGTGGAAAATTAATTGATACAAAGTCAGGGAAAATCAGCACAGAAAAAACAATTTTAGTTAAAGAAAACAAGATTATTGATGTAAAAGATGGCTATATTATGCCAAAAGGTGGCACTTTAATCGATTTGAGAGATAAGGTTGTATTGCCTGGTTTAATCGATTTTCATGTACATATTGAGCAGGAATTTTCTGCAAGAACAAGAATAGAAAGTTATATTTTAAATGAAGCAGATGTTGCTTTTAATTCAGTTGGTTTTGCCAAAACTACCCTGCTAAATGGCTTTACAACTGTTAGGGATTTAGGAGGAACAGGCGTAAATATATCTATTAGAAATGCTATTAATGCAGGTAAAATTCCTGGACCAAGAGTTTTTACGGCAGGTAAATCTTTAGCAACAACTGGTGGTCATGCAGACCCAACAAACGGAAGTAGTAGAGAATTAATTGGAGATCCTGGACCAAAAGAAGGGGTTGTAAATTCTGTGGAGGATGCAAAAAAAGCTGTGAGACAACGTTATAAAAATGGCGCAGATTGTATAAAAATTACGGCAACAGGTGGTGTCTTAAGTGTTGCCAAGTCTGGTGATAATCCACAATTTACAATAGAAGAAGTAAAAGCAATTTGCGATACTGCAAAAGATTATGGAATGCATGTTGCTGCTCATGCACATGGAGATGAAGGTATGCAAAGAGCTATTATTGGTGGTGTAAAAACCATAGAACATGGTACTTATATGAGTGATGAAACCATGGAATTGATGATAAAGCACGATGCCTATTTAGTGCCAACAATTACTGCTGGAAAAGAAGTAGAAGAGAAAGCGAAAATTGAAGGATTTTATCCTGATATAGTTGTACCAAAAGCATTAGCTGTTGGACCACAAATTCAAGGAACTTTTGCAAAAGCTTATAAAAAAGGAGTAGGAATTGCTTTTGGAACAGATGCAGGTGTTTTTGCACATGGTAATAATGGCAAAGAGTTTGCTTTTATGGTAGAAGCTGGAATGCCAGCAATGGAAGCTTTGCAATCTGCAACTATTACCAATGCAATGTTGTTAAAAATGAATGATGAAGTTGGGCAAATTAAAAAAGGCTTTTTAGCGGATATTATTGCTGTAAATGAAGATCCAACAAAAAATATTGCAACTATGGAAAATGTTGTTTTTGTAATGAAAGATGGTGTTGTTTATAAACAATAAATGAATTTTAAACCTCAAAGGTTTTCAAAACCTTTGAGGTTTTTTTATGTCTTTTAATCAAAAATAATATTTTGATAAGCGCCAATATCAGGATTTGTAGATCTGTCAACGCCTAAAATATCTACATTAAATAAGGTTGATTTAGCGTTATTTATGGCATCAGAATTTTGCCCAATTATAAAATCACTATTTCTGGAGTTTCTGAAATCAGCAAAGCCATTTATAATAATATTTTGATAATTGTTGTTGTTTACAATATCCATTTCTACATTACCAGCAAAGGAATTGTTGGAATCTGTGAAAGCAATTATACAGTTGCTAATACTGTAATTGAATAAAGAACCTTCAACTTTGTCTAAAATAAATTCAATGTTATTATTACCATCAAAAATACAGTTGGTAAAGTTAGCAGCATTTAAAGGTCTTGTTTCTGTAATTTCTTGACCATTTGCATCATTATACACAAAGAAATTATTAACCAAAACAGCTGGTAATTGGCGAATGCCATTATTCCAAAAATTAGCAAATGTACTATGTGTAAAATTATACGTTCCACCAATTGTGGCAGCTAAAGAAGCTTGGCCAGCAGAACCAATTACAACATTATGTCCTTCAATATTAGTTTCTCTTGCTAAAATACCAAAGTTTGAATGATTGTAAATTTCTGTGTTTTGTAATTTTAAAGTTGGAGTAGAAGCAGACCCAATACTATCAATTAAAATACCAATAATTCCGTTTCTAATTTGTGCATGATGCACTTCATTATCCTTACTTCCTGCACGCATCCAAATAGTGCCCCATTGACCTGGAGTTTGGCTAAATCTATTCTCTAATCTATCTCCTTCAAAAGTTACTTTTTCAGCTAAAGTTCCGTTTACTTTTAAGGTTGCTTTATCATCTACAATGATACCAGAATTGCTGTGAAAATATATTTTTGAACCAGCTTCAATAGTTAATGTTTTATTGGAAGGCACAGCTGCATAACCATAAATAACAGTAGGTTTTGAATTGGTAATTGTAAGTTCTGTATCTGTTAAAAATCTACCTTTTATAGTGGTTGGTTGTCCATCAAAAGTTAAACTATCAATCTTCATAGAAATTGGGTTTCTATCAGGAAAAATAAAATTGGCATCTTGAACCAAGGTAACCAAATCTACATCTTGTTGGTTGCTTCCAGTATCAAACAAAATTCTGTCTGTGTATAAAGGATCAGTAATATTAGCAACATCAATAGTGGTTTCAACAAAAATAAAAATACTGTCTTTACCAAGAATATCAATATCATTAAAATCTTTACCAGGAATGCCATCAACATTTAATCTGTAGTTAGAGTTTGTTCCGTTTTCTAAGACAATTTTAGGAATTGTAATCGCTTTATTTCCTCGATTATAAACTTTTAAATTATAGGTTGCAGAACCAATATTTGTGAAAACAGTATCTAAAAAAACGGTGTCTTTGGAGAATTCTAAACTTCCAAAATTAGGAATTGTAGAAAAATCTTTTCTACAAGAGCTCATCGAAATTAAAACAGCACAAATAATAAAAGTAAAGAAATAACGCATAAATCTAATTTGTATAAAAATAGAACTTTAAAATAAGCTGATTATTATTCTTTGATCAATTTGATTTCAAAAAGTTTTCCCCAGTTTTTTCCAGTCACAAAAAGACGACCAGTTTCTTTATCGAAAGCAATTCCGTTTAAAACTTCATCATCTTTTACTAATTTTTGGGTTTTTTCCATTTCTTCAACTAAACCAGATAAATTTGCAATACCTTCTACTGCTCCTGTTTTTGCATCAATGATAGAAATTAAAGGTTTTAAATAATAGTTCGCATAAATTTTACCTTGGTAATATTCTAATTCGTTTAGTTTTGGTATTTTTTGCTTGTAATTATACGCTTGAATGTATCGTAATTCTTTTTGTGTTTCAGGATTTAAAAACCAAATTTGATGAGATCCATCAGATTTTATGAGTTCTTTACCATTATTCGTTAAACCCCAACCTTGTTTACTTTGGTTATAAGAGAATTCTTTTTCTCTTTCAAACGTTTCTAAATTATAGACAAAACCTTTATTAGCTTCCCAAGTTAACCAATATATTTTGTTGTTCAAAATGGTCATTCCTTCTCCAAAATATTCATTATCTAAATCAATTTTTTGAAGAACTTTACCAGTTTCTAATTCCACTTTTCTTAAGGTTGATTGTCCTCTTCTACCAGTAGTTTCATATAAAAAACCATTGTGATATTCCAAACCTTGAGTGTAAGCTTTGGTATCATGAGGATATGTGTTTATAATTTCATACGAATACGCCTGGTATTTTTCGCTTGGAAAAACCTCAAAAGAATTGTTGATTTTTTTTGTTTTGCCAGGATAAAAAGCCAAAGAAGATACTTGATGTTTCCCTACACCAAAATCATTTGTATTAATGGTGATAGAATTACCAGTGGCATCAATTTCTTTTCCATTTACATAAAACTGAACATTATCTAAAGCTTTATCATTTTCCTCTTTTAAAGTGATGGTGATTTCTTCATTTAAAGTCGTTTTTTTGGGAACATTAAGTGTGAATTTATAAGCATCACTACAACTTGCCAATAAAAAAAAGGTTAAGATTGATGTAAAAAAAGCAATTTTCTTCATTATTATTTTAATTTAGTACTTTAAAAATGAGACCTTCATGTAATTTTAGGTGTCAAAATAGAGCGATTCACGTAAGATATTCAAAGAACTACAAATAAAAGCAACTTATTTATTTGTAAATTAAAAAATATCGTTAAATTTGCATCCTCAAAATAGTAATATAAAGCTATTTAAAGAATTTAGTAAGGCTTTACCAACTTTACTTTGCAAACATAACATTAAAGATTTAAAATATTATAAAATGAAAAAAGGAATTCATCCAGAAAATTACAGAATGGTAGCTTTTAAAGATATGTCTAATGAAGATGTTTTTTTAACAAGATCTACAGTAGACACTAAAGAAACTTTAGAAGTGGATGGTGTTGAGTATCCTTTAGTAAAATTAGAGATTTCAAGAACTTCTCACCCATTTTACACTGGTAAATCTAAACTTATTGATGCTGCAGGACGTATTGATAAATTTAAAAACAAATACGCAAAATTCAAAAAAGATTAATCTTTTTACAATTTTCAAGATATTTATAACTCCAACATGTATTTGTTGGAGTTTTTTGTTGTCTTGAATTTACCTCGTACTATTTTTAAATCATTTTATTTGTAGTGTATCTAACTTTAATTTTTTATCAGTAATAAACGTATTAAATTTTTGCCACGAATGCACGAATTTTTAAAAGAAGCAAATGGTATCTTTTTACTTATTTACACAAATTTTAAAATCCTTTAGATTTTCTCACTGTTAGTATAATTTTTTCGACAATAATTATAATTCGCGAATTCGTGGCTTTTATTTTCATCACAAATTTATTCGTAATATTTATTACTAAATTGTATCAGAATCTCTTTCTTTTATCTCATGGTTTGTTAAATTTATTTCAAAATTATACAGACGAATTCTCATTATTTGCAACGAATACTAATTTGTGAAAAAAATATAAATTTCAGTGTTAAAAATTTAATCTGAAATACTATTTTTGCGCATGCAACAACACAACGTACTTATTTTAGATTTTGGTTCTCAATACACGCAACTAATTGCAAGAAGAGTTAGAGAACTTAACATTTATTGTGAAATTCATCCTTACAATAAAATTCCAGAAAGTTTAGAGAATTTTAAAGCTGTTATTTTATCAGGAAGCCCAAATTCTGTCAGAGGAGAACAAGTCTTACATCCAAATTTATCTGCAATTAGAGGCAAAAAACCATTATTATCTGTTTGCTATGGAGCACAATATTTGGCGCATTTTTCTGGTGGAAAAGTAGCAGAATCTAACACAAGAGAATATGGTAGAGCAAATTTATCATATATTAAAACCAACGAAAATTTCTTTAGAAATATAGTGGAAGGCAGCCAAGTTTGGATGAGCCATTCAGATACTATAAAAGAATTACCAACCAATGCTGTTTTATTGGCAAGCACTGTAGATGTGGAAAATGCTGCTTATAAAATTGAAGGAGAAGATACTTTCGGAATTCAGTTTCACCCAGAAGTATATCATTCTACAGATGGAAAACAATTATTGGCAAACTTTTTGGTTGATATTGCAAAAGTGGAACAAACTTGGACTCCAGACTCTTTTGTGGAAAGCACAGTTGCAGCAATTCAAGAAAAAGTTGGGAATGATAAAGTTGTTTTAGGACTTTCAGGAGGTGTAGATTCTTCTGTTGCAGCAGTTTTATTGCATAAAGCTATTGGCAAAAACCTATATTGTATTTTTGTAAATAACGGTTTGTTGCGTAAAAATGAGTTCGAAAGTGTATTGAATCAATACCAAGGCATGGGATTAAACGTTAAAGGTGTAGATGCTTCAGAGCGTTTTTTATCAGCTTTAAAAGATGTAAGCGATCCAGAATTGAAAAGAAAGGCAATTGGAAATTCGTTTATAGAGGTTTTTGATGATGAAGCACATCAAATTAAAGATGTAAAATGGTTGGCTCAAGGTACTATTTATCCAGACGTAATTGAATCTGTTTCTGTAAATGGTGGTCCTTCTGCAACGATTAAAAGTCATCATAATGTAGGTGGTTTGCCAGATTTTATGAAACTGAAAATCGTGGAACCTTTAAGAATGATTTTTAAAGATGAAGTAAGAAGAGTAGGTGCATCTTTAGGAATTGATAAAGAATTACTAGGACGTCATCCTTTTCCTGGGCCAGGTCTGGCAATTAGAATTTTAGGCGATGTAACTCCAGAAAAAGTTAGAATTTTACAAGAAGTAGATGCCATTTTTATCAACGGTTTAAAAGAAGATGGTTTGTATGATAAAGTTTGGCAAGCAGGAGCAATGTTATTACCCGTAAATTCTGTTGGAGTTATGGGTGATGAAAGAACCTATGAAAAAGTTGTGGCTTTAAGAGCTGTAGAAAGTACAGATGGAATGACTGCTGATTGGGTAGATTTACCGTATAAATTTTTGCAAAAAACATCAAACAAAATTATAAATCAAGTAAAAGGTGTTAACAGAGTAGTGTATGATATTAGCTCAAAACCACCTGCAACTATAGAATGGGAATAGAATATATGAAGCATTTAAAATTTTTTGTTTTTCTGTGTATTTTATCGTTCACAGTTTCTTGTGGGCAACAAAACAAATACATTCAGTATAAAGTTAAAAAGGGAGATACTGCTAGTAAAATTGCCCAAAATCTAGACATGTCTACCAGAGATTTAATTCGTTTAAATCCTGGAATGGATAGTTTGCCAAAAGCAAATTCTTACATAGTAGTTCCACAAAAAAAGTTAGATCTTTTTAATGAAAAAATTAGAGCGAAAAGAGAAAACTTAAGCCAAGTAGCAATAGACTCCATCAATGATTTGGATGGTTTAAATACAGAACTCGATTTAACTGAGGAGTTAAGAAGCAAATATGTATTTTACGAAGTTAAAAAAGGAGATACTTTTTATAACTTAGGGAAAACTTTTGATGTAACAAGAGGAGAGCTATTACTTTTAAATCCCGAATTAAAAGAAGGATTGAAATTAGGAATGATGTTAAAAATAAGAGAAATTCCTATAGAAGTAAGCGTAGATGAAGTTTTTTATGACGATTATATAAATAGAAATAAAGATTTAAAAGTAGCCTTATTATTACCTTTTAGAGCTGCAAGATATTCTAATGACACAATTCGTTTAAAAGAAATATTTGCAAATAATTCTACACTAGTAAACATTGCTACAGATTTTTATTTAGGGGCAGAAATTGCTGTTGATTCTTTAAGAAATAAAGGTGTTAAAATAGACTTTAATGTTTTTGATACAGGAGAAAGAAGAACAAATGAAATTAACAGAATTATTGCAAGCAAAAACTTAAATAATAATGATGTAATTATTGGTCCCTTATATTCTGAGGAAGTGCAAACAGTTGCCTCTAGCGTTAATATTCCAGTTATTTTTCCTGTGTATTCTAAAAATCAATCCGATTTTAATTCTTCTAATATTATTAAAACGTCACCAGATAAAAATGTATTTAGAGAAGAGTTAGAGAATTATATTAAAGAAAATTTTACTGGAGGAAACATAATAATGGTAAGTGATGGTAAACTTGAAGCTACACAAGCTGTAAAAAATATGAGATATTCTTTACAGGAAGTTGATACAATTGAAAAAAACATTTACACACTAACATCAAGTGATGGCTACATTGCAAAAAGTAAATTTTTAAATGTTTTAAAACCAAATACTAAAAATTGGATTATTATGGCTACTGATGATATGGTGATTGTTTCTGATGTTGTAAATAGTTTGATTAGTTTACCTGAAGAAACTACTGTAAAATTGTTCACTTTTGATAAAGGAGATGTATATAATAATATTGATAATAGAAAGTTAGCTAAAGTTGGTTTTACTTATGTTAGTGACGATTTTGTAGATGAAAATTCTTTAGCTTCTAGAGTTTTTAGAAAGCAATATCTTAACAAAAACAATGCATTGCCTTCTTTTTACGCAACAAAAGGTTTTGATATTACATATGATATTTTAATAAGATTAGCTTCTGGAAACGATTTAAAATCTACCTTGAACGAAGGAATGTCTGCGAGAGTAGAAACAAAATTCGATTACAGAAATAGCAAGTTTACTTCTGAAAACAGAGGTTTATTTATTGTACAATACAATAAAGACTTATCTTTAACAAGATTGAAATAAATTTTATCGAAGAAATTCTCTAGTTTTTTAAGAGAATATTTATCGCACAAAAAAATCCGCTACTAGCGGATTTTTTTATGTTTTGATAAACAACTAAGACTGGAAATTAAATTTTCTTCATCTGCTGTTTCATTTGTTGAATTTGTTCTTTTAGCATGCCGTTTTTATCTAGTTTTTTAGCTTCTGCTATTAAGTTTGTAGCTTCACGTTTACGTCTTTTAGTCATAGCAATTCCTGCTAATTGTAATTTTGCCATTGCTAAATCATGATTCATAGATAGGCCTAATCTTACAGCTTTTCTTAAGAATTTTTCAGCTTGTGTAATATTTGTTTGGCTTAACATTATACCATGTAAATAGTTATAATATCCTTGTTGTTTAACAATCAGGGCTTTTTCAGGATTTTTAATATAGCCTAACCATTTTTTAGCGCCCTCAAAGTTTTGTTTACGTAATTGCAAAAAAGCAAGTAATATAAATTCGTTTTTAAAATAGAATAAGATGAAAATTCCAGCTAACAATAATATGGAAATTCCGTTCATGATATTTCCTTGACTAAATTGATATACAGACCAAACTGTAATTAAACCTGCTAATATTAATTTTATGTTTTTATGAAACATGATTTATTTTTATGATTAAAAAATTTGAAAAGCAAAAATACATTTTCTTATCAAAAGATATTGTGAGTTTTAATGAAATTCTTTTTGAGATTTTTTGTTTTGAGAACTTATTTTTTATAATGTTTTCTATATTGAAACCATGCAAAAGTTCCTAAAATTGCTACAAACCCTATAGAATAATAAACAGTACTTGGTGTAATAACTCTATCTCCACTTGCATAAGAATGCAATCCAGATAAGTAAAAGTTTACACCAAAATAAGTCATCATTATAGAAAAATAAGCAATTATAGTCCAAAGGTTAAAGGTATATCTTCCTCTTAAACCAGGAATTAAACGCATGTGTAATACAAAGGCATACACCATAATAGAAATTAAAGCCCAAGTTTCCTTTGGATCCCAACCCCAATAACGTCCCCAACTTTCATTAGCCCACATTCCACCTAAAAAGTTACCAATAGTAAGCATTACCAAACCAACAGTCACAGCCATTTCGTTAATTATGGTAATCTCTTTAATATGAATATCCATTTTCTTTTTATTATTTTTAGTAGTAAAAATGATAAAAAATAAGGCGAAAATTCCTAAAATCATTCCTAGCGTTAAAGGTCCGTAACTAGCAACAATGATAGAAACGTGTACCAATAGCCACCAAGAATTTAATACGGGTTGTAAGTTTGCAATTTCTGGATCTAACCAGTTTTGACTGGCAAAAAACAAAGTAACTGCTGTTACAAAAGTTGTTGCTGTAATTGTTAGAGCAGAGTTTCTTCCTAAGAAAAAACCAAATAACATGGTAGACCAAGCTACGAATATTATAGACTCATAAGCATTACTCCAAGGTGCATTTCCACTAATATACCATCTACTAAGCAAGCCTAAAGTATGTAAAATGAACAACGCAGCAACAAGGCCAATTAAACCTTTTACAACATAGTTAATCCATTTTTTGTTGGTAAATATTTGTGCAATTACAAAAAAGATTAATAACAAACTTGCAAAACCATAATAGCGAACTAACTTGGTGAAAACGTTGTATTTATTGTAAGCAATTTCTAATTCAATTTTATCATCAGAAGGATATATTGCTGCACCATATTTCTTTTGATATTTTTTTATACCCTCTAAAACTTGATCTGCTTTTGAATAATCGCCAGTTTTTTTAGCAGTTTGTAATAATTGCACATAAAGTGGTAAAGATTTTTGAACAAAAACGGTATCTGCTGGTTTAAAACCTTTTGTGGTAGATGTCTCAGGTTGAGAAACCCATTTGTTATTTTCATCACCTGGAATAGGATAAATCTTTAAAATTCCACCACCAATTGCATTGTATAACAATCCTAAACGTCTATCAATCTTAATTAAATCTTTTTCGAAATAATCTTTTACGTTTGTTTTTTGAGCTTCAGCAACTTGATCTCTAATAATATACTCACCTCTATCTGTAAAAAAATCAGATAATCTTGCATATTTAACAGTATCTGCTAAACCTAATTGTTCTCTAATTTTTAAATTTTGTTTTTCTAAGTAAATAATAGGTACTTCATACCAAAGTCTAGAATTTTCTATAATTGATAACAAAACCTGACTTGGTTCCATGCCATTTAAAGTTTCAGATTGGCTAACTTTTCGAACTAATTCAGAGGCAAAAGTATGTGCAGGTTTCATTCTACCTCCTGCATCTTGAATAATTAGTTTGTTAAAACTTTCTGCATGTTCTAAAGAAACCAAGTTTGCTTTTAAAATAGAATCTATTTGTTGGTCTGTAACTAACCTAGCTGAATGGCTTGCTGGTTGCGTTTGTGTTGTAGTTTGAGGAGCATCATGCGTGTGATTTGGATCACTATGATCATGCTCTTGATTTACTGCTGCTTTTTGAGGAGCTTCATGTGTATGATTTGGATCACTATGATCATGATCTGCTTGTTGTGCAAAATTAAAAGAAGATACAAAAACAGCTAAAAGTACTGTCATTGTTAATTTTTTATTTCTAATTTTTTTCAAGGAATTCTTCAAACTATCAAAACGTGTATGTTTTGCAAAGAAGATACAAATCATGCCTGTATATAAAAATGAGTAGCCTAAATAAGTAATAAAAGTTCCCCACCAATCATGATTTACAGATAAGTGTGTTTGTTCTTTTTCTCCTGATAAATCATAACTCGCTTGAAACAATTTATAGCCTTTATGATCTAAAATATGATTCATAAAAATTCTATAATCAAACTTTTCTTCGCCATCAATTACAGTAACTTCACTGGCATAAGAAGCTGCACTTTCTGAGCCAGGATATTTCTCTAACTGAAAATCGTTTAATTTAACTTGAAAAGGAGCTTCTAATATTCTTGCTCCATACCACATTCTAAAGTTTAAAGAGTTTAGCGTAAATTCCTTAAAATTATCATTATTAAATTTACCTCCAGTAAGTTCAACTCTTTTAGTTTCATCATTTGCAGTTACATCTAGTACAACAACATCTAATTTTTGATCATCTTTTGGTCCAGAAACTGTTTGCATAGTTCCTTTTGATGGTGGTTGAGGTACCACAAAAGGCAAACCAGCAACATTATAAAGCGATCTTAATTTAAAGTCTTGCACACTATCTTTTTGCACAGTTCCTTTATCCATAGTCGCCATCACTTGATAAGCTCCATCAGATTTGGTTTCAATTTTTAAAGAATCGTTTCGTTTAAATATATTGATAGACGCATTATTATCTGGAGAATTATAACCCACCAAAATATTATGAATATTTTGAACAGTTCCAGATTTTACATAATGTTCATGTCTATTTCCTTCTGATGATTCAACCAAAAATAGATGTTCAACACCATTTTCGTCCTCAATAAATTTCTTTTCAGCCCAAGGAATGTAATCAACTAAATCAATTTCATAATCTTGTTCTCTAAAATTATCGGAAAAAGACCAATTATTAGTGCCCCAAGCAGATAATAAAATAGGTTCATGTAATTTTTTTTGTTCCTTGTTATTATCAACAATAACATTTATATAGGTAGTTTCAGATAAAAATTGACTGGTAGTTTCGCCTTCGTCAATTAACATAATGCCTTCATAACCAATGTATCTTGTAACTGCTGCACCAACTATAATAAGTAAAAATGCTGCATGAAACATAAAAGTTGCCCATTTTTCTTTTTTGTATAATTTGTACCTAAAAATGTTACCAAAAAAATTGATTACAAAGAAAATCATAATAAGTTCAAACCACCATGCATTGTAAACTAGTGCTTTAGAAGTTTGAGTGCCAAAGTCATTTTCTATAAAAGTAGCAATCCCCATTGCAACCGCAAAAAGGATAAATAAAACTGCCATTAAACGTGTAGAATAGAGGAAATTAAAAAAATTTTTCATCCGAAATTTATGCTTTTTAAAAGAGTTACAAATTTAAGGATAAAAGCACAAAAAGTAAGTCAGTTTCAGTTATATTTCTCTGTTAAGAATTGTTAAAAATTATGATAAAATTTATGTCAGATAAACATATAATACCAAAAAATATAAAAAAAAGAGTAGAAGTTGCTTTGGGATATTTTCCCCAACTAAAAAATATTCATATAGAGTTTAAAATCAAAAAAAACATAAAAAAATCTACAATGCAGGCAAGACCTACTTTTGATAGTTTTTTTAAATCTAAAAAAGAAAGAAAGTTTTTAATTTTAATTAGTAAAAAGTTTAAAATTTCTGACAAAGAATTCTCTACGTTAGATATTCCTGATGATATTTTTATTGGATGGATTGGTCATGAATTAGGCCATATTATGGATTATCAAAATAGAAGCAAATTAAACCTTATTTGGTTTGGATTAAAATATTTGTTTTCAGAAACCCATATTGTAGAAGCTGAAAGAGCTGCAGATGGTTTTGCAGTAAAACACAAAATGGAAGATTACATTTTAAAGACTAAGAATTTTATTTTGAACCATGCAGAAATTCCTGAAGTATATAAAAATAGGATGAAAAGATATTATTTATCTCCAGAAGAAATTATGGTTTTGGTAAAAGATAGAGATCAATTGGTAGAGAATTTAGAGAATGTTGCTACATAAAATTTAAAATTAATTCAATTATTGGATACACCTGTTTGAGTGCAGTCTAGAACTTATCAAAATTAGATTTTTGGTAAGACCTTTCGACTGCGCTCAAGGAGACAATTGAAATTTAATGAATTAATCAACCCAAATTGTTTTTGTGTTTACAAATTCTTTAACACCAAAATCTGATAACTCTCTTCCATAGCCACTGTTTTTGATACCTCCAAAAGGCAATCTTGGATCTGATGCCACTAATTTATTTACAAAACTATTTCCAGCTTCTAGTTGTAAAGCAACTTTTTCTCCTCTTTCAGAATTTCCTGTTAGTACTCCAGAACCCAAACCAAAAGTTGAATTGTTTGCTAATGCAATTGCCTCGTTTTCATCTTTGGCTTTAATTACAGAAGCAACTGGCCCAAAAAGTTCTTCATCAAAAGCAGTCATTCCAGGTTTTAAATCCGCTAAAA
The DNA here is from genome assembly GCF_000687935.1 of Polaribacter sp. Hel_I_88. Taxonomy (NCBI): domain Bacteria; kingdom Pseudomonadati; phylum Bacteroidota; class Flavobacteriia; order Flavobacteriales; family Flavobacteriaceae; genus Polaribacter; species Polaribacter sp. Hel_I_88. Next base: position 2,457,121 of record NZ_JHZZ01000001.1, read on the forward strand.
TGGTTGCAGGATAATAAGCTCCTTTTTGACTTGGTATTTTACCTCCTAAAATTAGTTTTCCTCCTTGTTTTATGGTTTTTTCTACTTGGTCATGAAGTTCGTCACGCAAATCAACTCTTGCTAAAGGTCCATAATAAGTATCTTCATTTGTAGGTTCACCCATTTTAGCGGCTTCCATTTTTTGAGTAAACATTTTCAGAAAATCGTCATAAATTTCTTCTAAAACAATAAAACGTTTTGCAGCAATGCAGGTTTGTCCATTATTTTGTAATCTTCCATGGGTTGCTAAATCTGTTGCTTTTTCTAAATCAACATCTTCTAACACAATATAGGCATCACTTCCACCAAGTTCTAAAACAGTTTTCTTTAAATTTTCGCCAGCAATTTTTGCAACAGAACGTCCTGCAGGTTCACTTCCTGTAAGTGTTACACCAATAATATTTTTATCTTCGATGATGGTTTTAATAGCATCAGTTTCTACATTTAAGTTGGTGAAAATTCCTTTTTGGAAACCTGCTTTTTCAAACGCATCTTCTAAAGCAAAAGCACAACCTTGTACATTTGAGGCATGTTTTAAAACCCCAACATTACCAGACATAATTGCTGGAACAGCAAAACGAATTACTTGATAAAAAGGAAAATTCCAAGGCATTACAGCTAAAACAACGCCCAAAGGTTGATAAGTAACATAGCTTTTTTTAGCTTCTGTTTTTATAATTTTATCTGCCAATAAGTCTTTAATATTATCAGCATAATATCTACAAATTTTGGCGCATTTCTCTATTTCGCTGCGCGATTGTTTGATGGTTTTACCCATTTCTTGCGTTGCTAATTGTGCGTATTCTTCTTTATTTTCTTCAAAAATATCAGCAAGTTTTTGCATCAATTTAGAGCGTTCTGCAAAACTTGTTTTTTTCCAAGATTGATATGTTTCGTTTGCTTTTGCTATTTTTTCTCTTGCAATTTCTGGAGTTATTCGATTATAACTTGCAATTTCTTTTTCAGTTGCTGGGTTTATACATATCGCTTTTTTCATTGTCTTATTTTAGTCGATAAATTACCATTTTTTGACTGGTTTTAGTGAATGAAAACCCCTAAATATCTGTTAATTTTAAAAGGTTTTTACGCTGAGTAGTAATTTTTTTAAATGAGGTAATAATCCATTTGAAAGAGGAAATCAAATTTGTTATAAAGGTTAACTTTGAGTCAATTAAAAAATAAAAAGATGTCAGATAAGATAAAAGCATTTGGTACAGATGCAAAAGATGCAGATTTAAAAGAAATGGAAATTGAAAGAAGATCAATTTTAGATAATGATGTAAAAATTGATATTCTATATTGTGGAGTTTGTCATAGTGATATTCATGCAGCACATAATGACTGGGGAAATACAAAATTCCCAATTGTGCCAGGACATGAAATTGTTGGTAAAGTATTGGAGGTAGGAAATGACGTTACAAAATACAAAAAAGGCGATTTAGTTGGAGTAGGATGTATGGTAGATTCTTGCCAAGAATGTGGCGCTTGTAAAGAGGATTTAGAACAATTTTGTGACAAAGGAATGGTGGGTACCTATAATGGAAAAGACAAACATTCAGGAAACAGAACCTTTGGAGGATATTCGACCTCAATTGTAGTTCGTGAAAAATTTGTTTTAAAAGTTCCAGAAAATTTAGATATTAAAGCTGTTGCGCCTCTATTATGTGCAGGAATCACAACATTTTCGCCATTAAATCATTGGAAAATTAAAAAAGGAGACAAAGTTGGGATTATTGGTCTTGGTGGTTTAGGACATATGGGAATTAAATTTGCAAGCAGTATGGGTGCAGAAACAATTATGATTACCACTTCTAAAGAAAAAGCAGATGATGCCAAAAAATTGGGAGCAGATGCTGTAATTATTTCCAAAAATGATGAGGAAATGAAAAAACATTTTGGAACTTTCGATTTTCTATTAAATACAGTACCTGTAAAACATGACACGAATCCGTATTTACAATTATTAAAACGAGATTCTACCATGGTTATGGTTGGTGCAATTGAACCTTTAGAACCAATGAATGGTGCAAATTTAATTATGGGAAGAAAAAGAATTGCAGGTTCTTTAATTGGCGGAATTAAAGAAACACAAGAAATGTTAGATTTTTGTGGAGAACATAACATTGTTTCTGATGTAGAAATGATTGATATGCAAGACATAAATACTGCTTTTCAAAGAGTTGAAGATAGTGATGTAAAATACAGATTTGTAATTGATATGAAGAGTTTGAAATAAGCAAACCTGTACAAAAAACGTAAAACCTCAATTATAATATTGAGGTTTTTTTTATGCGGATATTTTAAGGTTGCTTTTCACTTAAATATTTCCAATAACGTTTTGGAACATGCCTAATATGTAATTTCATGTTTTTACGTTCTTTGATATTTGTACTATCAAAATAATCTTTCCATAGTTTTTGAAAATCGAATTCTTCATCAGCAAAAAAATCTGTGGAAGTTTTTGAAAAATCGAAATTTTTGGGAAAATCCATATTGATAAAATCTAACGTCAGTAAATCATAATACAACCCATAATTTCTTTTGATGTCGTAAATTACCCATTTTTGATCTGCATATCTACTTTTAAAATGCTTAGAAATTAAAGGCAACACATTAAAATCGGGTTCGATATTTGCAAAATAAATTTCGTCTTTTGTCAATCTAAAACGTACAAAAGCTTCCATTCTGTGCTTTTCTCTACTTACGTTTTTTGCAATTTGCGATGTTTTTAAAACACTTGATTGTGTAAAATCAGTATCAACTTTCTCTTTGTGTTTAAAAATATATTGCATATAATCTAGCAAAACATTTTCTATATTCGGTTGTTCACTCAAAAAAGCATAATATATTTTGGTTGATGAAATTGTAGATGTTCTTTGTTTTAAACCTTTCCAAACTCGATCTGATTTTTTTTTATCTGTAAGTATTGTTTCATTTTCAGAAAATAAGGCATTTTGCAAAACATATTCATTTTGAATAGTTACGTGCGTAAGTTTATATTCAAAAACGTAAAAAACACAGCTTAAAAAACCTTCGAAAGTGCCATCGTAAAGTAAGGTTTTGTTTTGCATCACTCAAATAAATTTAATTGAGGACTCAAAATTTTGTCATATTTACTCGTAGAATTTTTTAAGATAAATGCTTTTATTTTATCCGCAGTTAAATCTCTTTTTTCAAATTGATGGCTATCACACACTAAAAAATATTGAGCTCTGTTAAAAGCAATTCCAATTTTCTTTAAATGATCCCAATTTAAACGTCTGTATTTTCTTGCCATTAAAATCTTAGCAACAGATTTCATACCAACTCCAGGAATTCGTGCTAACATTCTTTTATCAGCTCTATTTACATCCACAGGAAATTCGTGCATATTTCTTAAAGCCCAACTTAGTTTTGGATCGATATCTAAATCTAAATTTTGATGATGTATGTTCACGATTTCGTTGGTTTGAAAACCATAAAAACGAGTTAACCAATCTGATTGATATAACCTGTTTTCACGTAACATGGGTACTTCACTACCAATATTAGGCAAACGATTGTCATAAGAAATGGGTACATAACCAGAATAATAAACGCGTTTTAAATTAAAGTTTTTGTAATAATGTTCAGCTGTTTTTAAAATCTGAAAATCATTTTCACCACTTGCACCTACAATCATTTGTGTGCTTTGACCTGCAGGCGCATATTTGGGAGTACTTCTAATAATTTTTTTCTCTGATTTATATTGAATAATTTCATTCTTCACCTTTTCCATAGGTTTTATAAAATCTTCGAAATTTTTATCAGGAGCCAATAATTTTAAACCAGATTTGGTTGGTATTTCTATATTTACACTTAATCGATCTGCATACAAACCAGCTTCACGCATTAACTCATCTGAAGCACCAGGAATTGATTTTAAATGAATATATCCATTAAAATTTTCTTCTAAACGTAATTTTTTGGCAACAGCCACCAAACGTTCCATGGTATAATCTGCACTTTTAAAAATACCAGAACTCAAAAATAAGCCTTCAATATAATTTCTTCTATAAAAATTGATGGTTAAATCTACAACCTCTTGCACTTTAAAAGCAGCACGTTTTACATCGTTACTTTTTCTAGTTACGCAATAAGCACAATCAAAAATACAGTGATTTGTTAATAGGATTTTTAGCAAAGAAACACATCTGCCATCTTCTGTATACGAATGGCAAATTCCCATACCTGTAGAATCGCCCAAACCTTTATTTGTGTTTGTTCTTTTGCTTCCACTTGAAGAACAAGAAACATCATATTTAGCAGCATCTGCTAAAATTTTCAGTTTTTCTAAAGTGCGTTCAAAAGACATAAGTATTTGTTATTTAGTGTGTTGTTTTCTTTTTTAAGAGTGTTTGTGAAGTTTGATTTGAACGTACAATTTAAAGAAAATTATTGATAAATTTCTTTGTATAATTAATAAAAACGAATCGTAAAAAATAAATTTTTATTCTCTTTTGGATGATTTATTTGCACAAAATGAGGTTAATGTTTTTTTGTTTATTTTCTTAAACAATATTCTTTTTGTCTAAAGTATTTATTAATTTAGAAAAATAACATTCATGTTTTTTTGATTAAATAATGCTTTCAAAACTTTTTATTTTTAAAATAACTATAAATTACTGAATCAAATTTATAGCATAAAAAAACATGTGCTCATTTAGTTTAATTTTTACCACAAATAATAGATTCATAAATACGTTGATTTTTTTTTTTTTAAGTTTACAGTATAACTTGTTTATAACGCATAATTAGATATAAAAATGTTTAAAAAATTTTTGATTGGCTTTGGTGTTTTAGCAATATTGCTAACAATTACACCTTTTATTGCTGTAGATTATTGGTGGGTAAGAGCTTTTGATTTTCCACATTTGCAACTTACTTTTTTAACGGTTTTAGCAATTACAACCTATTTTATAAAGTTTAATTTTAAAAGTAAAAAAGATTATCTATTTCTAACTATACTTATTGGTTGTTGTGTTTTTCAGTTTTCAAAAATTTATCCTTATACCACTTTTGCAAATTTTGATGTTTTAAATGCGTCTAAAAATGAAGATAATTCTATTAAGATTATAACGGCTAATGTTTTACAGAAAAATAAAAAATCGGAAAAAATTATAAACGAGATTAATGTGTTAAAACCAGACATTATTTTATTAACGGAAGTAAATAAAAGATGGATAACTGAACTGGAAGAAAAGGCTACAAATACGTATAAATACAAGCAAGAAATTCCTTTAGATAATGCTTATGGAATGGCTTTGTATTCAAATTTAGAATTGATAAATCCCCAAACTAATTATTTGGTAAGCGACAGTATTCCATCTATTGAAGCAAAAGTTATTTTGAAAGAAGGAGATACATTACAGTTGTATGCAATACACCCAACACCTCCAATGCCTCAAGAAAATGCGATGTCAACCAATAGAGATACAGAAATGATGATGACTGCAAAAATGAGTTTAGAAGCCGATTTTCCTGTAATTGTTTTAGGAGATTTTAATGATGTTGCATGGTCCGAAACTTCTCAATTATTTAAAAGTGTTAGTGAATTATTAGACCCAAGAATAGGAAGAGGTTTGTATAATACCTATTCTGCTGATAGTTATATTTTGAAATGGCCTTTAGACCATATTTTTATATCGAAAGAATTTAGAGTTAAAAAAATGGAAGTGAGAAAAGATATAAATTCCGATCATTACCCTTTATATACAGAGTTTAGTTTTGAACCTGAAAAAGCCTTTGAGCAAGAACCAACACAGGTAACTAAACAAGATTTAAAAGCGGCCGAAGATCAAATTGAAAAGTTTAAGAAAAATGATCCGCGAACAAAAAAGAATTGATTAAACTTTTGAAATAAAAAAATCCTCAAGAAATTAACTCCTGAGGATTTTTGTATTTTTATAGAAATTTTAATTTACAAAATCTTCCCACTCTTTAAATTTATCTTCTTTCATAACGCGTTCCATTTTTACTTGACCACCTTTTTTCTTATTTTTATCACTCCATTCATAAAACTTTTCTTGGGAAATTATTTTTACTTTCACTCCTTTTAAAGCTTTACTTCTGGCAACTTTATAGTTTTTGTTGGCATCTTTTAAAAAAGTATCTAAAGTGTCTGCAACTTCTTTTTCATCAGCATTTAAATCGGTACCTAAATACCAAGAATGATAAAATTCGCCATCCTCAAAACGCTTTGCACAAATTGTATATTCTGTAATTTCTGTATTGTATTTTTCTTCTAAATGCTTCATGGCATCATCCATCTTATTAACAGATAATTGCGAACCAACAGTGTTTAAAAAGAATTTTGTGCGTCCTGTAATTTTAATTTCTGCTTTTTCAATATCGGTAAAAGCAATTGTATCTCCAATTAAATAACGCCAAGCTCCAGAAACTGTACTTATAATTAAAATATAATCTTGATCTAATTCTACATCTTTAATAGAAATTGCAGGCGCGCTTTTCTTTAAAGAACCATCCTCTTTTATATAATCAGGATTCATGGGTACAAACTCAAAATAAATTCCATTATCGGTATTTAATTGCATTGCATTTGCATCTGGCCTTATTTGGGTAGCAATATATCCTTCAGAAGCTAAATATGTATCAATTACTGTAACTGGTTTTCCTAAAAGTGCATTAAAACTTTTTTCATAAGGACTAAAAGCAACTCCACCAGAAGTATATACTTGCAAGTTTGGCCAAACTTCATGAATGTTATCTACTTTGTGATATTTGATTACTTCTTTCATCATCAACTCAATCCAAGCAGGAATGCCACTTAAGGCACCAATATCCCAAGTTTTTGCATTTTCTGCGATGTTTGAAACACGTTCGTCCCAATCATCAATTTTAGCAATATCTTCTCCAGGTTTGTAATATCCTTTAAACCAAAAAGGAATATTACTTGCACTAATTCCGCTAATTTCGCCTTCTAAATGATCGTTATTTTCTTGTAAATCTGTAGAACTACCTAACATCATAATTTCTTTTTCAAAAAAATCTGCTGGCAAATCAAAATTACTCAACGAGGTTACTTGCTTAATGCCAGAACTTTTTATGGCATCAATCATTTCATCGGTTACAGGAATTCTTTTACTTGTTTTACCTGTAGTTCCAGAACTTAGTGCAAAATAGGAAGGTGTTCCTGGCCAAGTAACATCAGTTTTGCCTTTGTGTAATTTACTCCACCATTTTTTGTTGATTTTGTTATAATCAAAATAGGGTACTTCTTCTGCAAAAGACTCTTGTAAATCGTCACTCAATAAAATGGTTTTGAAATGATATTTTTCTCCGAATTTGGTGTTTTTTGCAGTTTCTAATAAATCTTTTAATACTTTTTCTTGATTTTCAATTGGGTTAGATTCAAATGAAAATGTATCTGTTAAGCTGATTACGCCTTTAATAATATTTCCTAAAATAGCCATAGTTGTTGGTTTTATACAAAGATGCACGTTTATCAACTTTTAAAGTATCTCAATTACGTGAAATTGTAATTCATTTAAGAAAAAGATATTTTCTTAAAGAAATATGGTTTGTTGAAATAATATTTGAGTTAAAATAAAAATTGTTTGCAACAATAATTATAAATATTTTTAGTGTTCTTTGAAGAGAACTAAAATAAAACTACATTATGGAAAACGCAAAAAATGAGTTAGAATTAATTAAAAAATATCAAGCTAAAGGATATTCGCACAATTTTAGAGTTGTAGATAATAGGTTGATAGATAATACCACAAAAAAGAAATTTGAAGCAAAAGATATTAAAGTGGTTGCAGAACATAGGTTTGAAGGAATGAGCAATCCTTCTGATATGTCAATTTTATATGTAATAAAAATGGGAAATACTAAAGGAACTTTTTTAGCTTCTTATGGTTCTGCTGCAGATACTGAAGTTGCTGAGTTTTTTAATACAATTCCTAAAGAAAACATATCTAATGATAAAAATATTTTGATGTAATTATTTGACTACAATATGAATACAATAATAAAAAATCGCAACCTAAAATTGGATTGTGATTTTTTTTTGTAATCAAAATCAATAAGCATTATTTTTTTAAAATAAAACCATCTCACTTATTACACTTCAAATATTATTTGATGATAAAAAATTGGTTTATCAATTTTGAAAATTTAAGCGAATAAATTTTTTATATAAATACATATATTAAAGCAATGTTAATCTTTTAAAAACCATAAATTAATGACGTATTTTTAACCTAATGAAAAACAAAAATAAAAGAAACGGTTTTGTCTTTACAACTTATGAGGCAGCTAAACAATCGCCTTTTGAGAAACTATTTGACATTTTTAAAGAATTAATAACTCACACTTCTGGAGATTTTGATGAAGCTATAGATTGGTTGCGTTCTTTGGATAAAGAATATAATCTTACAGATGAAAATTATACAATTGATGATTTTATTGAGGATCTAAAAAAGAAAGGTTACATAAAAGAAGAGATTAAAGGAGATGGAACTGGAGGCACAAAAATTACTTCTAAAACAGAACGTGCAATTCGTCAGCAGGCTTTAAATCAAATTTTTGGTAAGATAAAAAGAAGTGGTGCAGGAAACCATAAAAGTAAATCTCCAGGAATAGGAGATGAACATACAGGAGATTTTAGAGCCTATCAATTTGGGGATGCTTTAGATAAAGTTTCTATGACTGAAAGTATTAGAAACGCACAAATCAACAACGGAATTGATAATTTTAATTTAACTGAAAACGATTTGGTGGTCGAAGAAACCATGCACAAAAGCCAAATGAGCACAGTTTTAATGATAGATATTAGTCACTCTATGATTTTGTATGGTGAAGACAGAATTACACCTGCCAAAAAAGTAGCGATGGCTTTGGCTGAATTAATTACAACTCGTTATCCAAAAGACACGTTAGATATTATTGTTTTCGGAAATGATTCTTGGCCAATAAAAATCAAAGATTTACCCTATTTGCAAGTAGGGCCTTACCACACAAATACAGTGGCTGGTTTACAATTAGCAATGGATTTATTGCGTAGAAAACGAAATACCAACAAACAAATTTTTATGATTACTGATGGAAAACCAAGTTGTTTGCGTTTACCTGATGGACAATATTATAAAAATAGCAATGGTTTGGATAGCTATATTGTTGATAAATGTTATGGAATGGCACAACAAGCCCGAAAATTACACATACCAATTACCACTTTTATGATTGCTCAAGACCCTTATTTAATGCAGTTTGTAAAAGCATTTACACAAGCAAACCAAGGAAAAGCATTTTACACAGGGTTAAAAGGTTTGGGAGAAATGATTTTTGAGGATTATGAAACGAATCGAAAGAAGAGAATTAGATAGCCCATCCAAACCTTCCCAAAGGGAAGGTTTTTAGCAAGTTTGTGTGAAATCCCATCTGCCTTTTAGGCATCTTCCCAAAGGGAAGAGTTGATTAAGTTTGAGCTAAATTGGGAATAAGTTTTAATAATAGAATAATATAATTTAATAATAACTATCCAAGTTCCCTTTCCTTTGGAAAGGGCTAGGGATAGGATAAAAGTACTAAATGAATATAGAAAACATAAGAACATTAGGACAATTAAAAGATTCAGGATACAAATCAAAATCTATAAAAGACGAGTTAAGAGAAAACTTAATCAGTAAAATGATGAGTAAAGAAACTGTCTTTAAAGGAATTCACGGTTATGAAAATACAGTTATTCCAGAATTGGAAAGAGCAATTTTAAGTAGACATAATATCAATTTATTAGGATTAAGAGGACAAGCAAAAACACGTTTGGCAAGGTTGATGGTCGATTTGTTAGATGAATATATTCCAGTTGTGGAAGGTTCAGAAATAAATGATGATCCTTTAAACCCAATTTCGAGATTTGCAAAAGAAATTATCAACGAAAAAGGTGATGAAACCCCAATTTTTTGGTTGCATAGAAATGAACGTTTTGCAGAAAAATTAGCAACTCCAGATGTTACAGTAGCCGATATTATTGGTGATGTAGATCCTATAAAAGCAGCCAATTTAAAACTGAGTTATGCTGATGATCGAGTAATTCATTATGGAATGATTCCTAGAGCAAACAGGTGTATTTTTGTGATTAATGAATTGCCAGATTTACAAGCAAGAATTCAAGTTGCCTTGTTTAACATTTTACAAGAAGGTGATATTCAAATTCGTGGTTTTAAGTTGCGATTACCTTTAGATATGCAGTTTGTATTTACTGCAAACCCTGAAGATTATACAAACAGAGGAAGTATTGTAACACCTCTAAAAGACAGAATTGGTTCGCAAATTTTAACACATTATCCAGAGGATATTGAAACTGCAAAAACAATTACACAACAAGAAACCGATAAAGCAAATGCTCAAAAAGAGTTTATAAAAGTGCCAGAGTTGGCAAGAGATTTGTTAGAGCAAATTGTTTTTGAAGCAAGAGAAAGCGAGTTTATTGACGCAAAAAGTGGTGTAAGTGCACGTTTAAGTATCACTGCTTTTGAAAATTTATTAAGTACAGCAGAAAGAAGAGCTTTATTGTCTGGTGATGCTGAAACCATGATTCGTTTAAACGATTTTGATGGAATTATTCCTGCAATTACAGGGAAAGTAGAATTGGTTTACGAAGGTGAACAAGAAGGAGCACAGGTAGTTGCAGAAAAGTTGATTAAAAATGCAATTAAAACATTGTTTCCAACCTATTTTCCAGAGATAAAAAAGTTAGAAAAACAAAGTGTGGAAACACCTTATGACGATATTATTTCTTGGTTTTTTAATGTTGAGGAAGATTTCGAATTGCTAGATGAACATACTGAACAAGAGTATAAAAACGAGTTGGATAAAATTACTCCATTAAATGCCTTTTTAGAAAAACATCAGCCAAATATGAATACACCTGATGCTTATTTCGTAAAAGAATTTATTCTTTGGGCTTTAGTTGAATTTAAGAAATTAAGCAAACATCGTTTTGCAGAAGGCACACAATTTAGAGATCCTTATGGAAACTTTATGAGTGGATTATAGAATTTAAATGTTTAGCTTATTTAGACCTGACAGGTTTTTAAAACCTGTCAGGTCTTTTTTTTATTTTTATCAAAAAGAATTTCGAAAATATAATTGGAGAAAAAATACAGAAAGTTATTTACACCGAGTTAAATCATCCCAAAGGAAAATTTTATTTTGATGATTTTGATACATTTGATACAAGCATAAATATTCAAATGCAAAATAATATTTGGTGGCATTTATCTTGGAAAGATGATGAGTTTTTCGAATTTGGAAAAGGGAAATATTTAAAAAACAAAAATTATCAAGATTCTGAAATAAAATCTTGGGATGCTACTGAAAGATGGAAGTCCATATTAAATGAAAAGATTATAGCTTTTAAAGTACAATATTTTGATGATGCTAGAATTTTTATTGAAAAAATTACAATAAATTTTGAAAACAAAATAATTAAAAACATTCTAATTTTAGAAGAATTTAATTTAGAGGAATCAATTCCTAAATCAACCAAATTTGATATATGTGGAGAGATTTATGTTTTGCACAGTGAAAAATTACTCTAACTTAAACATCTTAATGGGTTCAAAATTTCTTCTTTTTAAATTTTCGCAGAGTACTAAAGCTTTATCAATTTTATTTTGACTTCCCTTAAATCGTTTTATACCATAAATAATACTCCTTTGTTTTCCTTTGGTAAGAGTTTCAAAAATAGTATATGCTTCATAGTCTGTTAGAAACACTTCTTCTAATTCCTCAGGAACATCTACACCATATTTAGAAGTATCTTCAAAAAGTTGCATTTTAAATGTATCACCTAATTTTAAATTGAGTTCTTTTTGTTTGGCTTTGCTAAACATCATTTTAAAGTCACCAGAACTTTTATCTCTTTTTACAGCTGCATAAAATTCTAGAATTTTATCATTACAAAATATTTTTACTTTTACACGACTCATGTTTTTATCAGCAAAAGGAGCATAAATTTCTTTTGGAATAAAAATATTATAAAGATTTATGTGGGTGATTTTGAATTTTTCACTCTTCATTTTAGATTGTTTTCAGTATGTCTTTATCAATTTATTTGTAAAAATATATAATTTTTACAGTTATTAACTTAAAATAGAAAAATGAAAAAATTTTAAATAAATTAGATTTTGAAAAGAAAATATGTTTTTTATTTATAAAAAATATTACTTTAAAATAATGACTCTCAATGTATTTCATAAAATACAAAGAGAGTCAATTCAGGTTAGCAATACTAATTCAAATAATATACTAAAAGTTAAATGCTAATAGGTTTAGGCTATTCAGCAATGTTTTGTCGATTTCAGTTTTAAAAGGTTTCTTAATAAAAGGAATTACATTATTACCAATTTGTAATTGTGTACTTGACGTAATTTTATAAGTAACATTTAAAATGTCTTTTGGTGTTAAATAGTTTCTGAACGTTTCTAAATCTCTATCACCATAATTAATCACCTCATTTAATAAACCTTCTTGTACAATTTTAGTGGTAATTAAATTGTCTATAAATTTTTTATTAGTTGTAATTATAAAACTTTTTTTGGTGGATGAATTACTAGCATCAGTTAAAACTTTTTCTACAATAAAAAATTCAGTTTTATCCATTTTATCTAGTTCCAATAAAAGTGCATTTAAGTTTTTGTCATTTAAGTCATTTAATGAAAACTTAGCTTCATTAATTATTTTTTTATGCTCAAAATCTACAGGAACTATCTCTCGAAATTGTAAAATATTGGCATCATTATTAATAGTAATTAAAGATTTTTTATTTTCTTCATTATTAAAAATAGTTAATAAGCTAGTTGAGTTTTCTTGAGCAAATGTCAAGCTAATAATACATACAAAACATAAGGTAAGTAAATTTTTCATGACTAATAGTTTTATATGTAAATATAATAGTATTACTTTTATTTGTGAAATTTAAATGTTTTTTTTAATAAATATTTAACATTGCTTACATAAATTTCAAAATCTTAAAATTTAATATTTTTCAATTATAGCAGCTTAAAATCTCATTATATTATTTATTTCATACAAAAATTACGAGTATGATAAAAGTTAAATTCTAAACACATATTAATAGCAAATGCGTTCATCTACAAGTCATTAATTTCTTATTTTAGGAAAATTAGTGCTAATTAATAAAATAATTTTAGATGAAAAATAAGAATTTGAAGAAAGAGAATCCAATTAAATTATTGTCTTTTGATATAGATAATACATTAATTGATTTTCATACTTACAAAAGTAATTTTACCAAAACTTGGGTTAAATACGCTAAAGATTTAGACATTATTATCACCTACAATACAGGCAGATTAATTGATGATGTTTTAAATTTGATAGCGAAAGGTGTTTTGCCAAAACCAGATTATATAATTTCTGGGGTTGGAACACATATTTATAATTTTAAAGAAGAAAAAGTAGAAAAGGAGTTTAATGATGTTTTAGATGATGGTTGGAATTTAAAAGCCGTAGAAGATATTATTGTTAAAATAAATCATCCAATAAGCGAGCAGCCAAGCAAATTTCAACATTCTTATAAAAGAAGTTATTTTTTTCATGATGCAACAGATGAATTAGTAGAAAGCGTAGCCCAAGATTTTGCCAAGGCAAATATGGATGTGAATGTAATTTATTCAGGAGATAAATTTTTAGACGTTTTGCCAAAATGGGCGAATAAAGGAAACGCTTTGCAGTGGTTGTTAAAAAGATTATCTATAGAAACAAATCAAGTGTTAGTAGCTGGAGATAGTGGAAACGATTCAGCCATGTTCGATTTAAAAGATGTTTCTGGAATTGTGGTTGCAAATGCACACGAAGAATTGTATAAATACACAAAATACAAAAAAGTTTATCACACAGAAAAAGCAAAAGGAGATGGAATTATAGAGGGGTTAATTTATTATGGAATTCTACCAAAAGAAGCTTCAGAAATTTCCAATATAGACCATTCAGAAGACTTTTTTATCAAAAAAGAATTAGACAATATTGCTGATGAAGATGACAATGAAAAAATAGCTTTAATTCAAGAAGGCTATGAAAAAGCCATTGAAGCTTTACGAAAAAATATTACACCTTTAGGATTTTCTGCTTGTTCTATTCCAGATAATATTCCTAATGGAACAGATGAAAACTATCATTCAGTTTGGGCAAGAGATGGAGCAATCACAGTAATTGGTTCACTTTCTTTAATAAATGATGAAGAAATTCATCAATGCCAACGTCAAACTTTAGAGACTCTGTTAGGGCATATTTCTAGAAATGGTCAGATTCCATCAAATGTACGTTTAAAAGATAATGAACCAGATTATTCTGGTGTTGGTGGTATTTGTTCTATTGATAGTGGAATTTGGGTGGTTATTGCATTCTATGAATACGTAAAAGTAGCCAATGATATAGAATTTGCTAGAAAATATATTGACGATATTAAAGAAACAATGCGTTGGTTGGGAGCACATGATAGTAATAATGACGCACTTTTAGAAATTCCTGAAGCTGGAGATTGGACCGATCTTTTTGGTAGAAGTTATAATATTTTATATGATGAAATTCTCTGGTACAGATCTAATGTCTGTTTTGGTAGATTGCTAGAAATGTTAGGAAATCACGAAGAAGCAGGTGAGTATATTCGTTGGTCTCAGGTGATAAAAAAAGAAATTGTTCAGAATTTTTGGCCATCAACACAACAACAATTATTTTCTTCTGTTTCTTTTGCTGAAAAGCAATTTACTTTGGGAGATACTTCTTACTTAATTGCACAAACCACACCTTTCGATTTTTCTTGGAGATGTGATATTTTAGGAAATGTTTTAGCTTTTTTACATGGAACAATCGATTCTGAAAAAGCGCATCAAACCTTTAAATTTATGTTAGGTGTTGGTGTAAATGATCCTTTTCCTGTTGCAAATGTGTATCCTGTTGTAAGTCCTGGAGATCCAGATTGGCGTCCTTATTATACCGTTAATTTATTGAATTTGCCAAACCATTATCATAATGGAGGTATTTGGCCTTTTGTAGGTGGTTTTTGGGTAAAATATATAAATAAATTAGGGTTTAGAGATATTGCTATTGCAGAATTGCACAAACTTGCCCTAATTAATAAAGAAGGAATCAATAACGAATGGGAGTTTACAGAATGGGCACATGGAATTACTGGAAAACCAATGGGAAAAGCCTATCAAGCTTGGTCTGCAGCCCAATATATTGCAGCTTGTCACGATTTAAAATTAACAAAAATTAATACTAAAAAATAAAAACTATGAAATCAATATTAATGATCTCTTTACATGGTTATGTTGGAGCCAATGCAGAATTAGGAAAACCAGATACTGGAGGACAAGTTGTGTATGTTTTAGAACTAGCAGAACGTTTTAGTAGACTTGGTAAACGAGTAGATTTAGTGACTCGCCAGTTTGAAGATCAACCAGAATATGATGATGTAAATGAAAATTACAGCGTTTGGAGAATTCCATTTGGTGGTAAAAAATTCATCCGTAAAGAAGATATGCACGATCATCTTAAAGCGTTTGTTACAAATACTTTAGCAGCTATAAAAAAAGAAAATAAAAAGTATGATGTTGTGTATTCTCATTATTGGGATGCAGGTTGGGCAGGTCAAAAAATTGCAGAAGAATTAGGTATTTGTCACGTTCACACACCACATTCTTTAGGTTGGTGGAAACAACATTCTATGGGAAGTGATATGGATGAAAAGGAAATGGAAAAAACCTATCGATTTAAAGAACGAATTAGAAAGGAATATTTTGTATACCAAATGTGTAACTTTGTAATTGCAACTACTTTACCTCAGGTAGATTTGTTAATTCAACAATATGATGTGTTATCAAAAAACTGTAGCATGATTCCTCCAGGAATTGATGAAAATAAGTTTTTCCCTGTTCCATCTAAAGAAAATGATAAAATTCGCCAGAAATACGATATAAGTCCTACTGATGTGCTAGCCTTAGGAAGAATGGCTCATAATAAAGGGTACGATTTATTGATAAATTCATTACCAACTTTATTTGAATTATGTCCAGAAGCTGGTTTAGTTGCAGCAATTGGTGGCGATTCTAAACAAGATAAAGAAGGTATTGAAAAGTTGAAAAAAGTAGCATCAGAAATTGGTGTTATGGATAAAATAAAATGGAAAAGTTATATTGCTGATGAAGATTTGGCAAACGTATATAGATCTGCAAGTATTTTTGCAATGCCCTCCAGATATGAACCTTTTGGAATGGTAGCCATTGAAGCTATGGCTTGTGGAACACCAAGTGTAATAACAGTTCATGGTGGTTTGTGCGATTTGATTGATTTTGGAAATCAAGCCCTTTTTGCAGATCCACACAGACCAAAAGAATTTGGAGCAATGATGGCAATGCCTCTCTTATACCCAAATTTAAGAAACGAAATGTCTGTTGAAGGTGCACGTTTTGCACGTAGAAACTTTGGTTGGACAGGAATAGCAAAACGTATGTTAGCCATTTTTGCGAGTTCTATAAATCAAAGAACATCAGAAACTAATATTTATTAAAAATCAAGAAGAGAGAGAGAATAGAAAAGAGAGAATAGAAAAAGAGAAGAGGAAAGGAGAGAAGAGAGAAAAGAAAAAAAATATGCTTTGAAACTTATGACTTTTCTAACGTCCAACGTCTGTCATCTAAAGTCTAACGTCTTTTTTCTCTCATCTTTAGTCTTTACAATTTATCAAATACTTAATTTATGTCTAAAATTGTTTGTTTTGGAGAAGTTTTATGGGATGTTTTCCCAAATCATAAAAAGATTGGAGGAGCACCTTTAAATGTTGCAACACGTTTGCAATCTTTTAAAAATGATGTTACTATGATTAGTGCCATTGGGAATGATGATTTAGGAAAATTGATTTTAGAATATTTAGAAGAACACCATATAAATTCATCAGAAATTCAAGTTTTAGATGATTTTGAAACAGGAGAAGTTACAGTTACATTAAATGATAAAGGAGCTGCGAGTTACAAAATTGTGCATCCAAAAGCTTGGGATAAAATTCAATTTACAGAAAAGGCAGCAACATTGGTAAGACAAGCAGATGCATTTGTGTTCGGAAGTTTAATTACCAGAGATGAAGTTTCAAAAAATACATTGTATCAATTTTTAGAAATTGCAAACTATAAAATTTTTGATGTAAATCTTCGGAAACCTTTTTTCGAGAAAAATGTTTTAATGGATTTGATGCAGAAAGCAGATTTCATAAAATTTAATGATGAAGAAATTTATGAAATTGCTGCTTATTTAAATTCTCCTTATAAAAACTTAGAGCAGAATATTCATTTTTTATCAAAAGAAACCAATACAAAACATATTTGTGTAACAAAAGGCGAACATGGAGCAGTTTTATTATATGATGATAATTTATTTTACAATAGTGGTTATCAAATAAAAGTTGCAGATACTGTTGGTTCTGGAGATTCTTTTTTAGCAACTTTAATTAGTAACTTATTAAAGAAAGAAAATCCACAAAAAGCAGTTGATAAAGCTTGTGCAGTAGGTGCTTTAGTAGCACAAAAAGAAGGTGCAAATCCAATAATTTCTGGTAAAGAGATTTTAAATTTTATGAATGGAGCATAATTTATACAATCTTTTTCCACCCAATTTGTCATTTCGTAGAAATCCCACATAAAGCTTATAAAGTCTGAATGATCAAAAAAGAGCCATTTTGTGTGAGATGCTTACAGCAAGACAAACTGTGTGTTAAATGTATTTAATAAACTATGATTAAATAATTTTATCAAAAAAAACACTATAATTCCCACCCAACTAGTCATTTCTGTAGAAATCCTACATAAAGCTTATAAAGTTTGAGTGATCAAAAAAAAAGAAAATCCATTTTTATGTGAGATGTTTCAACCAAGACAAATTTTGAAGGTTTTTCTTTGAAAAAAAGGCAAATTAGATTAATAGTTAGTTGAAGTTTTAAAAATAGAGTAACTTACTTATTTCTTGCAAACTTTCCTTTTTTATATCTTTTTGTGGGAATAGAGTCTAAAATATAGGGAATAGAAATAAATCCATTTTTTGTAGGTTTATAAACAGCAAAATGAAGATGAGGTTCAGTACTCATTCCTGTATTACCAGAATAACCAATTACTTGCCCTTTTTTTACAATTTGACTTTTATTTACTAAAACACCATCTTTTTTTAAATGCACATATTGTGCAAAAGTGCCATCTGAATGTGCAATAATAATCAAGTTTGCTTTGTCTCTGTACTTTTTATCTCTTCCTCCAATATTCGAGTCTTCTTTTGTTTTAATCACTAAACCACCTCTAATAGCACAAACTTTTTGTCCAACGTTCATTTTAAAATCGATAGCATATTTAGAAAAGCTACCCTTGTGTGTGAAATTTGTGTTTTGTCCTTGAAGAATTTTATAGCGTTTACCTTTTAAAAAAGGCAAACCATAGTTATATAACGTGTCATATTTTTTAAAATCCGATGTTCCATAAAACAGTGAAAATTGAAACTTCTCAATTATTTTACTTGTATCAATTTTAGATTGTTCAAATTGAAGAATTTTTAAAGTATCTGGTTTTTTAAAATCGATATACTGTTCAACTTTCGTTTTTTGATCAACAATTTTTAAAAATGTTTTTCCTAAAACAGGGTTTTTGGCAAAAACATATATAGAATCATTCTCTAATTTAAAAGAAATATAACTCGGTTTTTCTTGTGCTTTTGAACACGAAACAAAGAAAAGGATTAGTATTAAATATTTCAAATCAATATTATCTCAAAATTTTATTTGGAAAAACAACCACACTTTCATGTCCATTTTCGCCAACAGCAGCAACTCCAAAAAAGAAATTATCAATTACAATACCCTCTAAAGTAAATTCTGTACTTTCTACATATCTTGAATTGTCCCAAGTTGGCGATGTTGTATCTCTCCAGTAAATTTTATAGCCTTTTGCACCATCAACTTTACTCCATTTTAATTTTGCAGATGGTTCAACAATTCCACCAATAGCAACTTCTTTTGGAGCTTCTGGAGCCCAAGCTAAACTAGCTAAATTTATAGCGTTTACAGCTGTTAATTTTTTAGCATAAGGAAAATTAACATGTTCAAAAGTATCACCATATTTTATATCATTTTCGGTTCTAATATCTTGATGTTGTTGGGTGTAATTTTCATGAGCTTCCATAATTCTAATTCCTGCAAACCCTAAATCGTTAAAAGGTCTATGATGTCCTCCTCGTCCAAATCTATCTAATCTATAAATCATCATTGGGTTCATTTCTGGCATATAGGTTTTTGTAGTTTTGTGCACATATCTTGCCAATTGTCTAGAGATTCCATCAACTTCACCACCATAAAAGCGTCTTGCATTTCTTTGTCTATCAGTTTCGTTTGCAGGTACAGGTTCAGAGAAAATTCTAAAGGCTCTATTATCAATTACGCCATCAACTCCAGTGATGTTTCCAATCATATCGTTATTTAAAATCCCGATAATTTCCCAATCTTTATCTTTTGCATATTTTGCCAAACCTGCACCACCAAAAAGTCCTTGTTCTTCTCCAGATAAACCTACATAAATAATACTACTTTCAAATTGGTATTTTGATAAAACTCTAGCAGCCTCAATTGTACCAGCCATTCCTGATGCATTATCGTTTGCACCTGGAGCATCTGTTGTAAAATCCATAGTATCACTTGCTCTCGAATCTATATCACCACTCATTATAATGTATTTGTTTGGGTATTTTGTGCCTTTTTGAATAGCAACAACATTTACAACATAGGCATCTTTTGGTACTCTTCTATTCCCTTCTTTAGTAACCAAATCTTTTTGATAAAATACGTTTAAACAATTGTTACAGTTGTTAGAAATATTGTCGAATTCGCCTTTTATCCATCTTCTTGCTGCACCTATTCCACGTGTTTCTGAAATAGTGTCAGAAAAAGTGTTTCTTGTGCCAAATTCCGTTAATGTTTTTACGTAGCTTTTTATGTTATCAGCAGAAACAGCATCAATAATATCGTAAATTTTTTGATCTGTTTGTGCAAACGTAATCGATGAGACTAGTAAAAATAAGAGAGTGATTTTTTTCATTTGTAATAATTATTTATTGTTTAAAATACCAAAAAGGAATGTCTATAATATATTCCTTTTCTAATTCTTTTGTTTCTTTTGATGTAATAAATCTATTAATATTAATAATATGTTTTCCTTTTGTAAATGTATCTAACGTAATAAAAGATTCAAAACCCAATTGATTATTTATTTGTGTAATGTTAAATTCAGGTTCAATTTTTGTTTCATCAATCTTAAAAATATACACTTTTTGAAAAGCTTTTAAGTAAATAGCTCTAAGACTATCTTGTTCTTTATAAGATGTTTTTGAAGAAAACAAATCGCTTCTATAGCCTCTTTTGTCTTCTAAAGGTTTTAAATTTTTATGCTGTTCAAAAATTAAATCTTCAATATTTTCTCTAAAAGGGATAAAAATATGGACGTAATTATCATTTACAATTTTAGAATGTATTGCTGCGCCTCTAATGTACTCGTTTTTTATGAGCGAATTTAAATAATTATTTTGATTTGTGTAATACGTTGATGAGTATCTATTTACAGAAACGTAATTAGATCTTACTGTTTGAAATGTTGTTAAGAAAAACGTTACAATATAAATTGGTGTTAAAATAAAAGTGAGTCTTCTGCTAAATTTATCATCTAAAATATTATAAACTAAAGGTCTGTATAAAAAAGAAAGTGTAATTACGCTAAATATCTTATAAATAGGAAAATATAAGAAAGATGTCCATTCTACTTTTTTTAAATAACCTTGTGTAATAAAATCGACAAAGACAATAAAGGCGATTAATAAAAAGAAAATACCAAAAAAACCTAGTAATGTATAACCTAAAAAATCAGGAAATAGTCCAGATTTTACAAAGAAAGCTCCTGCTAAAACTACAATTAAAATAACTGTAAAAAAGGAAATTATATAAAATAAATATAAAAATGTAAGTGCAAATAAAATGCTACAATAATTTTCTAAAGCACCAATAAATTTGTCAAAAGAACCTACTTTTTTCTTTAAATAAATTGTAAACCGCTTTTTATATTTTAAAGAATCATAATCGATTTCACCAGAAACATATCGCAAACCAATGGCACCAATCCATAATCCTCTTAAAATAACGT
This sequence comes from Polaribacter sp. Hel_I_88, assembly GCF_000687935.1. Lineage (NCBI taxonomy): Bacteria > Pseudomonadati > Bacteroidota > Flavobacteriia > Flavobacteriales > Flavobacteriaceae > Polaribacter > Polaribacter sp. Hel_I_88. The sequence goes on from NZ_JHZZ01000001.1 coordinate 2,478,390, forward strand.
GTATAATTAAGTTGATAATTAGTACCCAGCAGGCTATATAAATAATTGGATATAAAAATTTACTATAGCTTTCAATAGCTATAGCTTCGTTCCATAAGTTTTTTACAAACCCTAATGAAGATACCAAACCAAAAATAGCAAAACCAGAAATTAGCAATTCTAATTGCCAGCTTTCTTGTTGTAGTTTGTCTAAAAGTTTTTTAAACTTACTATCTGTATATTCATTTTTCATGTAAAACACATATTTCGAATAAAGATAGTAACTTTATAAAACAGAAAAAAACCAGTTCATAAAAAAATGAAATGGTTTTTTAGTTTTTGGTTGATGATATTTATTCTTTATCTAAACTTTTGGTGACTTTAAAACCAATTAACAAAGAAGCTCCTGCACATAAAAAGATAGATGCTGCATATAAAGTTTCTGAACTTATATAATTAGTTGGTCTGTTTTGGTAACTGCCACTATAACCAAAATTATAGCTTAAAAGAGACCCTAATAAAATACCAACACCAATGCCCATGGCTAATAAACCTAAATTTAAGATTAAAATTTTCCAAAAAGGAGCTGCTTGTTTTTTTTGTGAAGATATAAAAATTGATGCATCTGCGCCTTTTTCTATCAATGCCATTCTTTCTTTATTTCTAGTTGAAAAATATAAATAAAATACTCCAAAAATTGCGGTTATTAAAATACTGAATACTAATGTAGGTCCCATATTAATGTTTTAGGTTTAAATGATTAATTTTATTTTGTTTGTAGCTTTGACGATTTATTGTAAGTTGAGGTTACAACAAAAACGATTTTTTTTATAAATTAATTTTTGCTAAAAAAAATCAACAAAAAGTGTAACCTATATATAACAAAAGGAGTCAAACTTAAAATGACCAACCAAACCGAACAGTTTTATATTGCAAAAGTTATCAATGGAGATACAAATGCGTTTGCATCTCTTGTTGATATGTATAAAAATATGGTGTTTAGTTTGGCTTTTAAAATGACAAAAAATAGGGAAGAAGCAGAGGAGATTAGTCAAGATGCATTTATAAAAGCCTATAAAAATTTACCTAAATTTAAAGGCGATTCAAAATTTTCTACTTGGTTGTATCGAATTGCATATCATACAAGTTTGGATGCTATCAAGAAGAATAAAAACAATAACAACACATTTGAAATTAATGAAATTACCTTTAATCAAATTAAAGCAACTGAAACTATTTTAGACGGAATTGAAAGAAAAGAACGTGCAAAAATCATGGAAATTTGTTTGCATAAATTACCAGATGAAGAACGTATTATTATTTGGATGTTTTATTATGATGAATTATCTTTAAAAGAAATTATGGAGATAACCTCTTTGTCTGAGGCGAATTTAAAAGTTAAATTACACAGAGCTAGAAAAAAATTATTGACGATTGTAAAAGAAAATGTATCACCAGAACTGATAGAAAATTATGGGAGAAAATAAACACATAAAAGAGTTAGATGCTTTTGCAAAAAAGTATGTAAAAGAAATTCCTTCACAGAAATTATCTCTAGATTTTACAACTTCTTTAATGAAGAAAATTGCTCTTGAAAATAATTCAGAAGTATTTAAAGCAAAACCGTTAATAGCTAAAAAAGGATGGATGCTAATTGCAGCCTCAATGATAGCATTAATATTTTCATCATTTTTTATAACAGAAGAAAGTGTTTTTAATCTGCCAAAAATAGAATTTGATTTTGTTGATACATTACAATTCACCAATTTATTTGAATCCTTATCAATTTCAAATATTACTCTATATGCAGTGTTGTTTTTTGGTTTGTTATTTTTTGCGCAAATTGTATTTTTAAAGAAACATTTTGATAAAAGGGTATATTAATTTCACATAAAAGTTACACTAACTATTTTGCCATTTTTAATTTCGTATACAGCAACTGCTTTAAAAGTATTGCCATTGGCAGTCACCAATTCATGATCGATTACTTTGTCTTTAAAAACAATTCTTTTTAAAATTTTACAGTGTAAATCTGGCGTGTTTTCAAAAAAAGAAGTGTAATTTTTTCTCATGTTTTCCAAACCTTCATACCTTAATGTGTTTGGAAAACGATACACTTTTACACCTTTGGCAAAAGGTTTTAAAAAAGCCTCAATATCTCTATTGTTATAACCAGCTAATTGCTCTTTTGCCAAGTATTCTGGAGAAACTTCTGCAACAATGGCTATTTTAGAACCATCATCATTTACAGCCATTCTAGAAATATTATTGATGTTTTCATCCATAAACCTAAAAAATAAACTTGGATTTTTGTCTTTCTTTGGATTAAATTTATAAATAGAATTTTCATTAGAAATTAGCAATGTTCCATTTGGCAACCAAGTAATATCTTCAGATTTTCCAAGACCAGTAATCGTTTTTATTTCTTGTGTTTTTGGATTAATAGATTTTAAAACCCAAGAACTTTTATTTTCTTTGCTGATAAAACTCATCAAATCTGAATTCGGAATTCTATGCACAGAACGTCCAACATTTTTAGTCATTGAAACGCTTGTTTTCTTTTTTATATCAGAAATAAACAGTTCTAAAGAATCATTTACAATGGAAACTGCTAACAATGTGTTTTTATCAAACCAATTAGGATATGCAACTTTTAAATCTGCAATAATTTCTTTGTCTTTTCCAGAAGTAAAATCGTATTCATAAAAACGTTGTAAACCATCAGCATCTAATCTTACAGCAGAAATAGTGTTAGAATTTGGAATTCTTTGAGGCGAGTATTCGCCACCATTTTCAGTGTTAGAAATAAAACGTTTTGAGTCATTTTGCAAATTATAAAGAACAATATCTGTAAAATTATAATGGGTTGATGCAAAAGTTATCTGTTCATCATCATAAAAAAAAGGCTGACTGTTATACCCTTGAGAATTCGAAATTTTTTTTTGATTTGTTAATTGATACGTTTCATTATGCTGCTCAATATCAAAAACATAAATTGCAGTATTTGTTTGACAAACAATAGTTGAACTCACTAAAAGAAATAATAAAAGTAGCTTTTTCATGATTAATTGATTTTCTCAAATATACTAAAAATGAAAACCTCTTAATAATTGATTAGAGAATTTATCTCCAGTTTTTAATATACTATAAATTGTGATTCAGAATTAAATATTTTTATACCTTTAGAACAATTTTATTTATGAATTTCCTAGCACATTTATATCTTTCACAAAACAACACCAATATTATGATTGGCAATTTTAACACAAATTTCTTATCTTTACTAAAATAAAAAGTTACGAGTACTTCAGAAATTCGCAACGAAATATTAGAATTTATAAAAAATGAAGATGAATCTTCATTGCAAAATTTATATAAAATTATAAAAAACTATAAGCACCAAAAACAATTAGATAAAATGATTGAAGAAGGTGAAGAAGATATAAAGGCAGGAAGAACTTTTACTATTGAAGAAGCTCAAAAAATGCTTAAAACTTGGGTTTAAAATTTCAATTGATATTTTAAATTAGTTTTCGATAAAAAAATCACAAACCATATTAATATTTCGCCCTTCTAGGGCTTAAAAAATTTTCAAAATACTTGCTATTAACATTTCATCCCTCTTGGATTTTTTAGCTCCAATAGGAGCGTAACATTAAAAGCAAAATAAAATATAAAATAAAATCAAAGCTCCATAGGAGCGAAATGTAACCGAACAAAAATTATTTTTGATTCTTAATAGTTTAAAACCACATCTTTTTAGTTGTGGTTTTTTGTTACATTTACTTCAATGAATTTCTTAGCACATTTATATCTTTCACAAAACAACACTAATATTATGATTGGCAATTTTATTGCAGATCATATTCGTGGGAATAATTACGAAGGCTTTTCAAAAGAAATTCAGCAAGGCATATTTTTACACAGAGAAATAGATACGTTTACAGACGCTCATAAAATTGTTAGGAAAAGTAAACGACGTTTGCACAAACGTTACAGACATTATGATGGAGTCATCATCGATATTTTTTACGATTATTTTTTAGCCAAAAACTGGGCAACTTATTCTGCAATTCCTTTGGATGTTTATACAAAATCTGTTTATCAATTATTTGATAAAATTTCATCAGAATTACCAGCAAAATCGCAACAATTTATAAAGTATATGATTGAGTATGATATTCTATTCAATTATCAGTATAAAGAAGGCATTGCCAAAGTTTTAAACGGAATGAATCATAGAACAAAAGGCAAGTCGCAAATGAATTTAGCCATCGAAGATTTATCACTTTTAGAAGCAGAATTACAAGAAGATTTTACAAGTTTCTTTCAAGATTTGTTAGATTTTACAAATCAGAAATTGAAAGTTTTAACGCCTTTATAACCTTATAAATACAGTTACTAGTGTTTACTAATTGAAACCTTATCAAAATAAATTCAAACAAAAATTATTTATGAAAATATATAAAATCCTTTTTCTGCTTACTTTTTTATCAATCTTAAATGCCTGTAAAAAAGAAAAAACAGTTGGTTTAATTACAGAAAAGGCAATGGTAGTTTCTGCAAGGGTTGAAGCCTCTAAAATTGGTTCGGCTATTTTACAAAAAGGAGGAAATGCTTATGATGCAATGGTTGCCACACATTTTGCGTTGGCAGTTGTATATCCTGTAGCTGGCAATATTGCTGGTGGAGGTTTTATGGTATACAGAGATAAAGATGGCACAAAAGGTGCTTTAGATTTTAGAGAAAAAGCACCAATTACTGCTCATAAGGACATGTATTTAGATTCGCTTGGAAACGTAATTAAAAATAAAAGTGTTTTAGGTGCTTTTGCAGTTGGTATTCCTGGTTCTGTTGCAGGTGTTTTTGAAGTGCATCAAAAATTCGGAACTTTACCAATTAAAGAGTTGATTCAGCCAGCAATTGATTTGGCTAGAAATGGAATTGTAGTCACCGAAAAGCAAGCTAATGATTTAAACAATGCTACAGAAAGGTTTAAAATCGTAAACAATTATAAAACTGTTTTCGAAAATAATTGGAAAGCAGGAGATGTTTTAAAGCAAGAAGAATTAGCACAAACTTTAGAGCGTATTCGTGATTTTGGAAAAGACGGATTTTATAAAGGCAAAACAGCAGATTTATTAGTGAATTACGTGTCAGAATTAGGAGGCATCATAACACACGAAGATTTAGAAAAATACGAGGCTGTTTGGCGTAAACCAATCGAATTTTCTTACAAAGATTACAACATAACTTCTATGACTTTGCCTGCAAGTGGTGGTATTTGTTTGGCGCAAATTTTAAAATCGATAGAGCCTTTTGATTTGTCAAAAATTGATCATAATTCAACAGAATATATTCAATTAATTGCAGAAGCTTCCAAAAGGAGTTATGCAGATAGAGCTCATTATTTGGGTGATATTGATTTTGTAAACGTACCCATTGATAGTTTAACAGATGCAAATTATATAAACAAGAGAATGCGTTCTTTTTCTTGGGACAAAGCAACACCTTCATCTGAAGTTTCTCATGGAAAAATTCTGGGGTATGAAAGTGACGAAACCACACATTATTCTATTGTAGATCAATTTGGCAATGCAGTTGCAGTCACAACAACTTTAAATACAGGGTATGGATCTAAAGTAGTTGTAAAAGGCGCAGGTTTTATTTTAAATAACGAAATGGACGATTTTTCTAGCAAAGCTGGTGTGCCAAATGTGTATGGTTTAGTAGGTTCTGAAGCCAATGCAATTGCATCAGAAAAAAGAATGCTAAGTTCTATGACACCAACTATTGTAGAGGAAGGTGGCAAGTTAAAAATGGTTGTGGGAACTCCTGGAGGTTCAACAATTATCACTTCTGTTTTGCAAAATATTTTAAATGTTGTAGAATATGATATGGGAATGCAAGAATCTGTGAATCAGCCACGTTTTCATCATCAATGGTTGCCAGATGTAATTAGAATGGAACCTAATGGTTTTGATGAAGTTTCTAAAAATAAATTAGAATCTTTAGGCTACAAAATCCTCGAAAGAAATTCTTTAATTATTGGTAGAGTAGATGCTATTTTAGTCTTGCCAAATGGAAAATTAGAAGCTGGTGCAGACAAAAGAGGAGATGATGCAGCTGTTGGTTTTTAATGATTTTGTTGATGAAATTTAGCAATACAAAAAAGAGTATTTGTAATTTATTAAAAGAACTACAGAATGAAAGAGGTTGATAAAATAGCATTTATCAAGATAAAAAACGGACAAATTTTAAGCACAAAGTCTAAAGGAAAATCGAAATATTATATTCCTGGTGGAAAAAGGGAATTTGGAGAAATTGACGAGCAAACGCTTGTGAGAGAAATATTGGAAGAATTGAGTGTAAAAATAAAGACAAATACAATAGAATATGTTGGAACTTTTAAAGCACAATCAGATGGAGCAAAAGAAGGTGTTTTAGTTAAAATGACTTGCTACAAAGCAGAATATGTAGGTATTTTAAAGGCTTCAAGTGAAATTGAGGAAATTAAGTGGCTCAATTATAAGGATTTGGAAATCGTATCTGAAGTTGATAAAATAATATTCGGATTTTTAAAAGAAAATGGGGAATTGAATTAAAAAACTCAAAACAACATTAACTATATTTCTTTTTTCTGAGATAATTAAAAACAAATCCAAAACTAAACAATAAAATTAGTGGAAATACAACATTTAAAAACTGCCAAAAAGTACGTTCTCTAAACGCTTTTTGTTTGTCTAGAATGTTGATTTTTAAAGTCTTGTTTCTTAACTCCATTAAGCCAGCATCGTCTAACAAATAATCTACAGCATTTAAAAGAAAATCTTTATTGCCAAACTGTTCGTTTGTCCATTTGTCAAAAGCTAAATCTGTAGGTTGTCCTTTTAAAATTTGATTTTTACCAACATCACCATCAGCAATTACAATCATTTTATTTTTGGTTGCATTTCCCTTATAAATGGCAGTTTCAAAAGGTTTTATTCGATTTTTATAACCAGAATTAAAATCACCCTCTAACAAAACAGCAAATAATTGATTTCCTGAAATATAGTTTTTCTCTTCAGGTTCCTCAGCAATAGATTGTAGTTCGATAATTGTCGGAGTTCCTACTTTTTGAGACAAAGGAGAACTGATTAATAAAGGTGTTTTTTTAATGTTGTTTGTAAGTGTATCAATCTGATTTGCAAACTGTAATCTTACTTGACTTACATTTTTAGTAATAGCATGATTTGGATTTCCAGAAACCAAAGGATGATAAAACCAATCTAAATTTTGAAACTGTGTTTGATTGCCAATGGTACCTGTTGCCAAAGGAATTTTTGCGGAATATAAATCCTTGATTAATGTTGTGTTGATTCTAATTCCGTAAGAAAATAACAAATCTGTCAAGTTTAAATCTCTTGGATAAGCCAACATTTTTCCTGTGGATAATAAACTGTCTTGATCTGCTTGCACATTGTCTAACATCCACAAAGTTTTACCTCCATTTGTTATGAATTGGTCGAGTGTAAATTTTTCTTCGGATGTGAATTTTTCAGTGGGTTTTGCAATAATTGCCAAATCGAAATTGGTAATATCTTGCAATGTTTGTTGTGGGTTTGTTGCAACAGAATCCAGCGTGAATTTTGCTAATTTATGTTTTTTAGCAACTTCACTTAAAAAACTATATTGATAAATATCTTGCAATTCGCCATTTCCAGTAATAATAGCAACAGATTTTTGTTGTTTTTGAGTGATGGAATTTATGGCGTTACTAAAACTATATTCTAAGTTTTCAATGGCTTTTTGTAGTTGCTCTTCTTGACTTGCAACAATGGCATTTGGCAATAATGAAACGTTGATTGTTTTTTCTTCAAACACAATTTCTGCCCAAGGAAAAATAATAGCTTCCGATAATTTACCATTTTCTTCTACTGTTAATTGACTTGGCATCATACCTCTTTTAATCAATTCTTCACGTTGATTATCTGGGTTTTCAAAATGTATTTTAATGTTGGAGTTTTCTGCAGCAAGTTCCTCTAAATATTGTTGCGTTTCAATTTGCAATCTTTTAAATTCTGATGGAAAATCGCCCTCCAAATAAACCGTAATAAAAAGTGGTTTTTTTAAGGTTGATAAAATCGATTTTGTGGTTTTAGAAAGAGTGTATCTTTTATCCGCAGTTAAATCGAAACGTTTGTAAAAAGATTGATTTATAATATTCAAAACGAATAACCCAATCAATAATAAACCAATATTTCTGATGTTTTTATTCATTTTCTAAACGTGTTTTAGTCATGAATAAAAAGAAAAAAGTAACACTTAAAAAATAAATAATATCTCTTGTGTCAATAACACCTCTAGATATACTTTTAAAATGTTCGTTAATACCTAATTGTTGAATGGTGAAACTGCTATCGCCAAAAGAAGTTGCAATAGCATCAAATCCATAGAATAAGAAAAACGTTATAAAAACGGCTAAAATAAAAGCAACAATTTGGTTTTTTGATAAAGTTGAGGTAAATAAACCAACAGATGTATAGGTTGAAGCTAAAAAAAGTAAACCAATATAAGAACCAATTGTGCTGCCAAAATCTATATTACCAACAGGATTACCTAATTGATACACTGAATACACGTAAATAAAAGTCGGAATTATGGCAACACAAACCAATAGGAGTGAAGCCCAGAATTTGCCTAAAACAATTTGCCAATCAGAAATTGGTTTTGTTTTTAAAAGCTCAATGGTTCCTGTGTTGAATTCATCAGCAAAACTTTTCATGGTAATTGCAGGAATCAAAAAAAGAAAAACCCAAGGAGCTAGATAAAAAAACGGAGTAACATCAGCAAAACCAGCGTTTAAAATATTAAAATCGTCATCAAAAATAAATAAGAACAATCCATTAATCAGCAAGAAAACTCCAATTACTAAATACGCAATTGGACTTGCAAAAAACGAGTTGAATTCTTTTTTTAAGATTGCTTTCAATTTATGTGTAATTGTTTAACTGTTGAAGTGTTTAATTGTTATCAAAATATTATTTGTTGATTTTTCACTTCGACAAGCTCAGTGTGACATTTTTGATTTTCAATGTTTTTAGTTATTGTATAAATCTTTCTAATTTTTATCAAAATAAAACTAAAACCCAATTCAGCAAACGAAAGTCAGTCTGAGCTTGTCGAAGACTTTCTCATAAAATTAATAATTTTCCGAAGTTTATTTTGAAATTATTATTAGTTTATCAATAGTTTAAAGCCTAAAAAATTTATTTTTCCTAACTCCTAACTCCTAACTCCTAACTCCTAACTCCTAACTCCTTAATATATAACTAATATTATTTTCAAAACCTTCGTCTTCTCTTTCAGGATCAAAAACAAAGTTAAGTTTTTCTAATAACGCAATTGAAGCTGTATTATTTTTGTGCGTAAAAGCTTCTATCGTTTTTAATTCAAGATTTTGAAAACCATAATTTAAAACTGGTTCAAAAGCTTCGCTCATATAACCTCTTTCTTGATAATCAGGATTTATTTCATACCCAATTTCTGCATAATCGTCTTCATCTTCAAAATTACGCAAGCCTATTGTACCCATTAATTCGTTGGTACCTTTTGATGCGATAACCCAAAAAATACCTTTACCATGTTCTGCTAAAGTTGAAATTCTATCAATAAAAGCTCTAGCTTCAGAAAGGTTTCTTGGTACTTTTCTATCAATATATTCATTTACTTCTTTATTGGTTCTTAAACCAAAAATAGCTTTTGCATCGTCTAAAGTTAATGCTCTTAAGGTTAATCGTTCTGTTTCTAAAACAGGGAAGGGTGTAAAATTGTAATCCATTTATCGTATTTAATTTTGCTTACTGCTTATGTTAAACTTACTTTTTTGTCAACACTCCAAGCTTGTGGTTTGTCATTAAAATAAGTTTTGGTTTGTTTCCAAGTTTCTATAAATAATTTAGAGTTTCTGTAGTTTTCTAAATCACTTTCTTGTTCCCAATAAGAATAGGTGAAAAATATTTCAGGGTTATTTTTATCTTGATATAATTCTAATAATTTATTTCCATCAGCATTGCGAATTAATTGTTTTTTTCCTTCAAACATTTTTTGAAATGCTGCAATATGTTTTGAGTGAAAACTCATTTTTACGATTCTAACAAACATAGTTTAATTTAAAGAAGTATATTCTGGTTTCGATTCCATAAAAAACTCAACAATTACAGGATCTCTATATTCCATTCCTAATAATGTAGATGCACCACCAACAGTTTTTAAATTGCTTCTATATACAGCAATTTCTAAAAAACCAGCAGAATTAAAAATAGCTAGTTTACTACCATCAAATTGCAACGTATCTGTGGAATTGTTTCCTGTAATTTCGTTGTATTTATTATATATTTTTGTAAAAGTATAACGTGAAGCATTTATTTTATAAGTGCGTCCTTTGCCAATATCGTTAAACATTTTTTTGCTGATGTTGGTTATTACGTTTCCATAATTATCAATGTATAAAACACCGCCAATTAATTGATTTTTAGCTTGATTTACTTTTGGCTGAATTTCAATAAGCTTTTTATATTCTTTTATTTCTTTGCCTATCACTGTTAAATTTCCACCACGTGCAATAAAACACGCAACTTTTACAAAAACATCTAATACAGGAAAACTACTTTCTACTCTGTCATGAATATTAATTTCAACAATTTTTGTTGGTTGAATTTCTGAAGCAATCATAGAGATTAAGCCATTATCTGGACATACAAAAAAATGATCATCTAAAGAGATTGCAATGTGTTTATTATCTGAACTTAATTCTGAATCTACACCTACAATGTGGATCGTTCCTTTTGGAAAACTTTTGTAAGAATTTTTTAAAATATAAGCAGTTTCAGTAATGTTAAAAGGTGATATTTCATGTGTAATATCTACAATTTTAGCATCCGCTAATTCAGAATAAATTGCTCCTTTTACAGCTCCAACAAAATGGTCTTTAGTCCCGAAATCTGATGTTAAAGTGATAAAAGACATTAATTTTTTGGCTGTTAATTAGTTGTGTAAAAGTTGTTGATTATTTTAAGCAAATCTAATCATTTTAGAAATTTTTATGCCTATTTTTATTTTAATAATTCAAACTAATATTTTAATAAACCTAATAATTTGAACGAACGCATTATAGAATTAACGGAAATAAACCCAAAAGATTTCTTTGGCACACAAAACAGTACAATAGAGCAATTAAAAAGATATTTTCCAAAAATAAAAATTGTTGCTCGCGGATCTAAATTAAAAATTTATGGAGAAGCAGCTCTTTTAGATGAATTTGTAATCCGTTTTGAACGTTTGGTAAAGTATTTTGATCGTTATAATAAATTAGATGAAAATAGTATTGAACGTATTTTAACATCTAATGGAAATGAAGAAAAATCCATATCCAAAAAAAATGCAAAAGATATTTTGGTACATGGTGTGAATGGAAAAATGATCAAGCCACAAACTGAAAATCAGCGTAAAATGGTAACAGAAATGGCTAAGAATGATATGCTTTTTGCTGTTGGGCCTGCAGGAACTGGTAAAACATATACAGCAGTGGCTTTAGCTGTAAAAGCATTAAAAGAAAAAGAAGTTAGGCGAATTATTTTAACAAGGCCAGCAGTAGAATCTGGTGAAAATTTAGGTTTTTTACCTGGCGATTTAAAGGAAAAATTAGATCCTTATATGCAACCTTTATATGATGCTTTAAGAGATATGATTCCTCATGAAAGGTTAGAATCTCACTTAGAAAAAGGGATCATACAAATTGCACCTTTGGCATTTATGAGAGGTAGAACTTTAGACAATGCTTTTGTAATTTTAGATGAAGCTCAAAATACAACTCATAATCAAATGAAAATGTTTTTGACAAGAATGGGGATGCATGCAAAATTTATTATTACTGGTGATCCTGGTCAAATAGATTTACCAAGAAAACAAGTTTCTGGTTTAAAGGAATCTTTGTTAGCGTTAAAAGATATTAGCGGAATTGCGCAAGTTTATTTAGATGATAAAGATGTAGTTAGACACAGATTGGTGAGAAAAATAATTACAGCGTATAAACGTATAGAAACAGTATAATGAAAATTAAACAGAAAAAATTAGACTTACAAGACGTTTTTTATATTGGGTATTTATACCTAATTATTTTAGGAATTGTAAGTGATGCCATTTTTTATGGAATTTTTGGAGTTTCTTATTTAAATTATACCACAATTTTAGATGCATTAATATCGCCAATTAGTTTGCTAATTAATAACTGGAAAATATCGCTATTTTTAGGATTGATGTTTTTTATAATGTATTTATATTTTACAAGATGGATGTTTAAAGTATACGCTTTTTTTAGAGTAAAAAAATGGTATCAAAAAATGTATAATATCGAAAAATGGGATAAGAAATATGAAGAGTTAGCTAAGAAAAAAACTATCATTCCAGGTATGATGTTTATCTTTTTCTTATTATTTATATCCATGAGAACAGGAATGGGAATTGGTATGAAACAAAAATATAATAGTAAAGAAATTATACCTAATTATACCTTAGTTTTTAAAGATAATTCAAAGTTAGATGTTAGGAAAGTAGGACAAAACTCTGCTTATTTTTTCTATTTTATTCCTGGTGAAAAAGTAATTACAGCAACACCCATTGCAGATAATTTAAAGCAGATAAAAGTGCTTGAAAAAGAAAAGAAATAAATTTGGATAGTTTATTTTTGCACTCACAACAACACAACCATAAAATAATGAATACAATTAACGAAACAAATTTTAAGTTTCCTAATCAGAAATCTGTTTACAAAGGAAAAGTAAGAGAAGTTTACAATATAAATGATGACCTTTTGGTAATGATTGCAACAGACAGATTATCTGCTTTTGATGTTGTTTTGCCAAGACAAATTCCGTTTAAAGGACAAATTTTGAATCAGATTGCCACAAAAATGATGAATGATACAGCTGATATTGTTCCCAATTGGTTAATTGCAAATCCTGATGAAAATGTGGCTGTTGGTCAGTTATGTGAACCTTTTAAAGTAGAAATGGTAATTCGTGGTTATGTTTCAGGGCATGCTGCTCGTGAATATAAATTAGGAAAAAGAGTTTTATGTGGTGTTGAAATGCCTGAAGGTTTAAAGGAAAATGATAAATTTCCCAATCCAATAATTACACCATCTACTAAAGCAGCAAATGGTGAGCATGATGAAGATATATCTAGAGAAGCAATTTTATCACAAGGAATTGTAAGTAAAGAGGATTATTTAATTTTAGAAGATTATACCAGAAAACTGTTTCAAAGAGGTACAGAAATCGCTGCACAAAGAGGTTTAATTTTGGTAGATACAAAATACGAATTTGGTAAAACGAAAGAAGGTAAAATTGTATTGATTGATGAAATTCACACGCCAGATTCTTCTCGTTATTTTTATGCTGATGGTTACCAAGAAAGACAAGATAAAGGAGAGCATCAAAAACAATTATCAAAAGAATTTGTACGTCAATGGTTAATTGAAAACGGATTTCAAGGAAAAGAAAATCAGCAAATACCAACAATGAACGATGAGAAAATCATTGAAATTTCTAACAGGTATATAGAGTTGTACGAACAAATTACTGGAGAAACTTTTGTAAAAGCATCCACAGAAAATGTGTTAGAAAGAATTGAAAAGAATGTAATTAATTTCTTAAATGGATAAATGAATTCTAAAAAACAGGCTAAAAAAGAAAAGAAAAAAGCAAGAAAAAAAAATAAGCTCTTTTATAAGATATTTTTTATCTTAGGTTTGTTTGCTTTTGCTATTCAAGTCTATTTTTATAGAAAAACTATAATAGATATATATTATTTGTTATCAATAATTTTACTTTTTGGAATATTAGTAGCTTTTTTAGATCGAAAAAAATATGACTACACTTTCGGATTAGAAGGTTGGTTAGATTATGTTTTTTTATTTATGCAAAACCTCGCTTCTTGGGGTGGTTTATTAGGACTGTTTTTTTTGAGTTTAAATTTTTATTTTCCAAAATCATCAATTAGTAAAAATAATTTCAAAATTATAGATACTTTCACAATGACAGGAAGTAAATATAGAAGAAGTGAAAGAAAACCTGTTTTTGTTATAAATTATCTAAATGAAAAAAAAGAATTAGTATACCCACATAAATACCTAAATGATATAAATGAGTTTAAAACAGTTACAATTGAAACTCAAATAGGATTATTTGGTTTTGATATAATATCTAATAGAGTTTTAAATAAATAATTTTTAAAAAATAAAACAAACAACAATGATCATAGAACCAAGAACAAGAGGCTTTATTTGTTTAACATCACATCCTATAGGTTGTGAGCAAAATGTTATCAACCAAATAGAGTATGTAAAATCTAAAGGAAAAATTGAAGGTGCAAAAAAAGTATTAGTTTTAGGAGCATCAACAGGTTTTGGCTTGGCATCAAGAATTACAAGTGCTTTTGGCTCTGATGCTGCAACCATTGGTGTTTTTTTCGATAAAGCACCAACAGAAGGAAGACCAGGTTCTCCAGGTTATTACAATACAGCAGCTTTTGAAAAGCAGGCTCATGCAGCAGGCTTATATGCAAAAAGTATCAATGGAGATGCTTTTTCAAACGAAATAAAACAAGAGGTTGTAAATCTAATTAAAGAAGATTTAGGACAAATTGATTTGGTAATTTACAGTTTAGCATCACCTGTTAGAACACATCCAGAAACAGGAAAACGTTACAAATCAGTTTTAAAACCTATTGGCGAAGTTTTTACTAATAAAACTGTCGATTTCCATACAGGAGTTGTGTCAGAAATATCTATAAATCCTGCTGAAGGAGATGATATAGAAAATACAGTTACAGTAATGGGAGGTGAAGATTGGAAAATGTGGATAGACGCTTTACAAGCCGAAAATTTACTTGCAGAAGGAGCAACAACAGTTGCCTATTCTTACATTGGGCCAGATGTTACAAAACCTGTGTACAGAAATGGAACAATTGGCGCAGCAAAAGATCATTTAGAAGCAACTGCTTTTAAAATTACAGACGATTTAAAATCAATTGGAGGAAAAGCCTATGTTTCCGTTAATAAAGCTTTGGTAACACAAGCTAGTTCTGCAATTCCTGTAATTCCATTATATATTTCATTACTTTTTAAAGTGATGAAAGAGAAGGAAATTCACGAAGGTTGTATTGAGCAAATTCAACGATTGTATAGTCAACGTTTGTTTGGTGGCGATTTAGCTTTGGATGATAAAGGAAGAATTAGAGTTGATGACTGGGAAATGTATGATGATGTGCAAGCAGAAGTTGCTGAACTTTGGAAAAAAGCTACCACAGAAAATTTACCAGAAATAGGAGATTTAGAAGGCTATAGTGATGAGTTTTTTAACCTATTTGGGTTTAAAGTTCCTGGCGTAGATTATGATGCTGATGTAAATGAGGTTGTTAAAATACCTAGCGAAAAATAAGTTTCAATTTTCCTGCAAGGTTTCCAAAACCTTGTAGGTATTTTTAATATCAATACATAATTTATATTAAAACCTACAAGGTTAAAAAAGAGACCTTGCAGGTTTTTAATTTTTTTGAATATAAAAATTTGAAAGCATCAACAATTAAACAGCTTAAAGACGAATTAACTCATAAAACTGCCAATGAGTTAAAAGAATTATGCTTACAATTGGCAAGATTTAAAGTTGAAAATAAAGAGTTACTCACTTATTTGTTGTTTGAAGCACATGATGAAGAGCAATATGTAATTAATATTAAACTTTATATAGATGCTGAATTTGATGATATTGATACCAAAAATGGGTATTATGTTAGGAAAAAAATCAGAAAAATTTTAACTTCTTGCAAAAAGTTTATTCGTTTTTCTAAGAAAAAAGAAACGGAAGCTGAAATATTATTACATTTTTCAAAAAAGCTAAAAAATTACAATCCTTATTTTAAAAGGAGTAATCGTTTGCAAAATATATTTGCAACACAAATAAAAATGGCAAAAAATGCTATTGATAAATTGCATGAAGATTTGCAATACGATTATCAATTAGAACTTGATACAATTTTAGACAATGACTAAAGAAAGACCTGTAATAAAGAAGATTATCAAAGAAAATATGTCAGATTTTGAATTGTTTCAGAACACAACAATTCGTCCGATTATTAAAATGCAACATGAATTATTGTTAGCTTTTTTAAATAGTTATTTGAAAAAAAGAAAAATAGATTTTTCAAGTATTTCCGAAGAAAAAAAGAAGCTAAAAATTAAATCTATTTTAGAAAAAGATATTCAATTTAGAAATATGGTTTTAGGGAGTATTCTTGGACATTTTTCTGTAGATGAATATAAAGAATATTACACAAACGCTTCTGAAATGAATAGAAGAATTATAAAGATTACCATTCAGAGATATCAAGATAGTTTTTAAAATATAAGAAACCACTACAGTTAAGTAGTGGTTTCCAATCAATCAACCAAAAAACTTCTTTTCATTGTTTTCGTATGTACTACGAAAA
Organism: Polaribacter sp. Hel_I_88; assembly: GCF_000687935.1. Taxonomy (NCBI): domain Bacteria; kingdom Pseudomonadati; phylum Bacteroidota; class Flavobacteriia; order Flavobacteriales; family Flavobacteriaceae; genus Polaribacter; species Polaribacter sp. Hel_I_88. The sequence goes on from NZ_JHZZ01000001.1 coordinate 2,494,899, forward strand.
AAACTTTAGAGAAGTAAACTATTTATTTTACAATAACTAACTTCATTACAAAGATAATTATTATTTGTTTAATATTATGTTAAAATAAGTAAACACTAAATAAGATTAATTTATTGATTACATAATATTTATTTATGCTTTTTTATTCTGGCATTACAACTGTGTCAATAGCATGTATAATTCCATTTGAAGCTTCAACATCTGTCATTACAACTGTAGATGTATTTCCTTTAGCATCTGTTAAAATTACTTTTCCATCCATTAATGATGCTGTCAACATTTCACCTTGAACAGTTTTTACTTCAAACTTTCCATTGTTATCGTTAATTGCTCCTATAACAGCTTCTGCATTAAATTTTCCAGAAACAACGTGATAAGTTAATATCGATGTCAACGTTTCTTTGTTTTCTGGTTTTAATAAACTTTCAACAGTTCCTTCTGGTAATTTACCAAATGCATCATTTACTGGTGCAAAGACTGTAAAAGGACCTTCGCTACTTAAAGTACCAACTAAATCAGCTGCTTTTACTGCTGCTACTAATGTTGTAAAGTTATCGTTTGAAACTGCAACATCTACGATAGTACCCACTGTTTCAATTTCTTCCTCATCTTGAGATTCCATTTCAGTTTCAACTTCTGCTTCTTTTTTCTCTTTAGAGTCTACACAACTATAAGTAGTTATTAATGATACCATCAATAATAATGTAATAAATTTTTTAATTTTCATTTCGATTAGTTTTTAAATTCTCTACAAAGTTAAATGAGTTTTAAGGATAATTTGTTTAATAAAATGTTAAAAAAAATAAACATCTATATCTATATCAAAAAAAAACCACTTTTTCAAAAAAAGTGGTTTATCATTTAAAGGTAAAATTTTTATTTTTTTGCTAATAATTTTTTCTGATATTTTCCTTGTACAACATCCGTAATTATTAAAATAACAATTACAAAGTAGAATGTAGTTTTGCTCATTGGTACAATCTCATTTCCGAATATTTTAATGTGTGCTAAATGGCCACCTTCCGTAATTAACATAATACCCACTATAAAAAGAATAAACAATCCTAACACTTCATACATTCTGTTTTTTGCTAAAAATGATGATACTCTATCTGCTAAAAACAACATCAATAAACCACTAACAATAATAGCAATGGCCATAATTATAAAAGCGGTTGTAGCGTTTTCAATTTCACTTGTTAAACCAATAGCTGCTAAAATGGAATCGAAAGAAAAAACTAAATTCATAATTATAATGCTTACTATAGCTGCATTTGCTGTCTTTTTACTTCTTGTGTCTACCATTTCTGAATTCTCTAAATCAGGCGTTCCAATCATGTGCCAAATTTCTTTAATGGCTGTGTAAATTATAAATCCACCACCTAAAAGTACAATAATGCTATGCCCATTAAACGCAAATTTTAAAACATTTTCAATTTCACCCGTTAAAAAGGAAAAAGGTTCTTTAAAATAATCGATAATAGAAACTAATAAGAATAACAAAATGATTCTTAAAACAATAGCAACTAAAATACCAACTTTACGAACTCTTTTTTGCTCAATTTCTGGTGCTTTTTTAGACTCTAATGATATGTACAGTAAGTTATCGAAACCAAGAACGGCTTGTAATAACACTAACATTAATAAGGTAAAAATATTTTCTAACATATTTTATTTTTTTGGTTGATAGGTTCAAAGATATTTTTTCATTCTTTAGTAAACAATTTTTATTGCTCTAAATTTAAACTCATTTCAGTTTTACAAAAGAACTTTCCATAAAATGCGAATACTTACAAAAGCAATTAAAATAGCAGTTGCTTTTTTTAGTTGAATAGGAGTTAAAAATTTATGACTAATTCTACTTCCTATTTGTCCGCCAATTAATACGCTAATTAATAAAGTTGATGTTAAGCTCCAATCTATTATAAAATCAGGATTTGAATATTGACCAATAAGGCCTGCTATAGAATTTACTAAAATAAAAAAACTGGCAGTTGCAGCAATTTTTTTAGGAGTATCCCAATTAGCAAGATGTAAAAGAGGTGCTAAAAAAATGCCTCCACCAATTCCAACCATTCCAGAAATAAAGCCAATGATGCCTCCATAACTTGCGTTTTTTATAGGATTGATATTGATGTTTTTTTCATCCGAAGAAATAATACGTTTGGAAAGCCACATAGTGATTGCAGCAAATAAAAGGGTAAAACCTAAAAGAATAAAGAAAAATTGCTGACTTATTTTTAAATAGCCGCCTAAAAAAGCCAAAGGAATACTTAAGAATACTAAAGGGATTATTTTTTTAAAATCAATTTCTTTTTGTTGGTAAAACAGCAGAACATTTCCTGTAACCACAACAATATTACAAAGTAAAGAAGTTGCTCTTATTTGTGTAAAAGCAATTCCTGTTAGCGCTAAAATGGCTAAATAACTTGAGCCACCTCCAAAACCAACAGAAGAATATAAAATGGCAACTGTAAAAAAAAGAATGATAATGTGCCAGTTTTGTAATAATATATCTAAAATCAAGAAAATAGAATTATAATTTTTTTTAAGTTTTGAGTCTTTTGATTAAGTTCTGAATTCAAAATGTTTAAACTAAGAGATAAAAATATGCTATTTAATTTAATTTGCTGATTATATAAACTAATCTTTTCAATCCCTTATTTTTTGATTGTTTTTACTGTCTTGTATTTGCTCGCTTAAAATCAACTAGACATTAAAAAAACCTTTTCATATCTTAAACGGATTTAAAATGAATTGGATATTTAAAACCTGACAGGTCTTTTACATTTGATTACTTTTGTTAATATGTCACACTTCTTTTCATTGGCATGTATATTGACATTACCATATATACAAAACACAAACAATTTAAATGCAACATCTAAAAGAATCAACATCAAATAAATCAAAACCAAAAGTAACTTTAAAACAGGCTTTTAAGACCATTATTTGGCCAAGAAGAGGTATTGTTTTTGTTGGGTTAATTTTAATAATCATAAGAAGTTTGGCTGGTTTTGTACTTCCATTACAAAGTAAAGTTTTGTTAGACGAAGTTGTGCCAAATAACGATATTAATCAATTATATACGTTAATATTAATTGTAATTGGTGCAATTTTGGTGCAAGCAATCACATCATTTTTATTGACAAAAGTATTGAGTATTCAAGCACAATATTTAATATCAGAATTAAGAGCGCAAGTGCAAAAGAAAGTGTTGTCTTTACCCATCAGTTTTTTTGATAGCACAAAATCTGGAGCATTAGTTTCTAGAATTATGAGCGATGTTGAAGGTGTAAGAAACTTAATTGGTACAGGTTTAGTACAATTAATTGGAGGTTCGTTCACAGCAATTTTAACGCTGGTTATTTTATTAAGAATGAATGTCTGGATGACACTTTTCACCTTTGTTCCTTTATCAATCTTTGGTTTAATTGCTTTAAAATCATTTAAATATATAAGACCAATTTTTAGAGCAAGAGGAAAAATAAATGCAGAAGTTAAAGGACGTTTAACAGAAACTTTAGGTGGAATTAGAGTTATAAAAGCTTTTAATGCAGAAGAGCAAGAAACTAAAATATTTGAAGAAGGTGTAGAAAATATTTATCAGAATGTAAAAAAGAGCATGACTGCAACTGCAATAATGACGAGTTCATCAACATTTCTGATTGGGTTGGCAACAACTGGAGTTATGGGAATTGGTGGTTATTATATGATGCAAGGCACCTTAACTTTCGGAGATTTTATTCAATTTACATTTCTATTAGCTTTTATGGTGGCTCCAATTGTGCAAATGAGCAATATTGGAAGTCAACTTACAGAAGCTTTAGCTGGTTTGGACAGAACAGAAGAGTTAATGAATATGACTGCTGAAGAAGATAATGAAAACAGAACAATAGAGTTAGATAAGATCGATGGAGAAATTATTTTTGATGATGTTTCATTTGCATACGAAGAAAATAAAGAAGTTTTACACAACATTAATTTTCAAGTTCCTGCAGGTTCTGTAACAGCTTTGGTTGGGAGTTCTGGTTCTGGGAAATCTACAATAGCAGGGTTGTCAGCCACTTTTTTGAATCCGAAATCGGGTACAATTACCATTGACAATCAAGATATGTCTAAAGTAAAACTGTCTAGTTATCGTAAATATTTAGGTGTGGTTTTACAAGATGAGTTTTTGTTCGAAGGCACAATTAGAGCAAATATTATGTTCCCAAGACCAAATGCTACAGAAGAAGAATTACAAAATGCAGTAAACGCTTCTTATGTAAACGAATTTACAGACAGATTTGACAAAGGTTTAGATACGTTAATTGGTGAAAGAGGCGTAAAATTATCTGGAGGACAAAGACAACGTTTGGCAATTGCAAGAGCAATTTTGGCAGATCCAAAAATTATTATTTTAGATGAAGCAACTTCTAGTTTAGATACCGAAAGTGAATCATTAATTCAAAAAAGTTTATCAGAATTGGTAAAAGATAGAACTACAATTGTAATTGCTCACAGGTTAAGTACCATTAAAAAAGCAGATCAAATTTTGGTAATTGAAGCTGGTAAAATTGCAGAAAGAGGAACGCATGATGAGCTAATCGAAGCAAAAGGCAGGTATTTTGATTTGTATACCTATCAATCTAAAATCTAAAAATAAATATTTTTTTTGGGCGTTTTAACGGGCTTTCAGCACTCGCTTTTTTTCTGAAAAAGAAAAAAGAGCTCAAACAAATGCTTCAATCCCTAACGCAATCACTCAATATAAATATTCACATTTTATTTTTGTAATATTTATAGACTAAAACCGACTTTGTCATCAAATAAAAATCAAATTAAACCAAAAAATGAAAAAATTCATCTTATTAGTAATTACAATTACCATAGTTTCTTGTAAAAACGATCCTAAAAAAAAATCTTCTAACAAAGAAGAAGTTAAAGACACCAAAGAAGTAAAAAAAGAAAATTTTCCAAAAGAATTAGGAAAAGTTTTTCAAGCTCATGGAGGTATAAATGCTTGGAGAAAAGCACAAGTTTTATCTTTTAATAAAGGAGAAGAAGTACACACAACAGATTTAAAATCAAGAAAAATAGTCGTAAATCACCCAAAATATTCTTTAGGTTTCGATGGCAAAGTAATTTGGTTAAGTGAAGACGAAAAAGGAGTTTTTAAAGGAAATCCTGAGTTTTATTACAACTTGTATTTCTACTTTTATGCAATGCCTTTTGTATTGGCAGATGATGGAATTATTTACGAAAAAGTAAACGCAATTTCTTTTGAAGGAACAGATTTTCCTGGTTACAAAATATCTTACCAAGCCAATGTTGGGACTTCTCCTGATGATAATTATATTGTGTATTACAATCCAAAAAGTTATCAAATGGAATGGTTGGCCTACACTGTTACTTTTAACTCAAAAGAGCCAAGTGAAAACTACAATCTAATTAAATACAACAAGTGGGAAAACGTAAACGGATTAGTTTTACCAAAAGAAATTACTTGGTATAAAAAAGACGATGCTGGAAACCCAACTGAACCTGCAAGACCTGCAACCGAATTTACGTTGCCATTAATTAGTCAAGCAAAATTAGCAGATTCTTTTTATGAAAAGCCTAGTGAATAAGTTGACAGTTTTCAGTTGCAGTAAAACAGTTAGTTTGTTTGTGGTAAAATAAGTTGGTAGTTTTTTGCAGTAAATCAGTCCAGAAGTTTCTATTTATAATTGAAAATTTCACATGTCTCCTTGAGCGCAGTCGAAAGGTTTTTTAACTTTACAAATTTGTATTAAATTCTCTATTCTATCCAGTTTGATAAATACTCAAAAATTTTATTATATACAGAAACATAATATTCATGAAACCTTGAAAGCAATACGTTTTCAAGGTTTTTTGTGTCTTTTAAAATTGATAAATCAAAGAGTTTAATAGCATCAACTTCTTCAACTTGAATTTTTAATGTTGAAACATCAACTTTTAATTCTGCAATAAAAACATGATGATGTTCATTATCTTGAATTCCGTTTTACCATTTTCTTTTCCGATTTTCAGTTTTTTTTATTTTGCTTTTTAAATCAAAATTAATTAATTTTTATTTTTTTTAAAATTGTAGATGAGGATAAATTAACTAATAAAACCTTTGTTTAAGATAACAAGGCTGTAAAATTGCAGTAATTAATTTGTCGCATATTTACAGTTTTATCCTTTTTAGTTATCTTATTTTTGGTTTTAAAATTTACAATTATGAAAAAAATAATTACATTTCTAATTTTATTTTTGTCTATTCTTTGTTTAAACGCTCAAAATTGGCAATCTGTTGGTGATTTAAATACAGGTATAATACCACCTTTTTCCTCTTATGCTAACCCAAATTTAGTAATTGATAAAACAGGAACAAACTATGTTGTTTACAATGAGTTTGGTAAGACTATTATTAAAAAATTTAATGGAGAGTTTTGGGAGAATGTAGATGGTTTTAATAATAATGGATCTAGACCTAAAATAGCAACTGATAACGATGGTAATTTATATGTTTCCTATTTTTTAAATGGACAGATAAATGTAGAAAAATTTGACGGCACAAATTGGTACAATCTAAATTTTTCAAACACTAATACTAATTCTCAATATGATTTTGAGGTTACCAAATATGGTGTGCCTTATTTATTGACAGGTTTAAATGTTTACAGATATTATAATAATGTTTGGACTTTGGTGGGGCGTCCAATCTATAATAGGGATAGCCAGCCTTTAGGAATAGATGTTGATATGAAACTTATTTCATATGCTGAAACTTCAACTGGTATTTTGGTAGTAACAGTTGAAAACGAAAAAATTCTCTATAGGACTGTAGGAGATTCTTTTGATAACTCAATTTTTAATGCTTTTAGGTATCAAGAATTTGACTTTGGTTTAGAAGGTTCTAAAAGGAAACCAACATTAGTTACCATTAATTCACAATCAAGTTATATAGCTTTTGAGCACACACCTTCGGAGGTTGGTTTTGGTCATTTAAGATATGTTTATGTAGGTAAAACTGCTGATAATAAAATAATTGAGAATAATTTTTCGTCTAAAGGAAGAACTTCAAACTTTGACTTAATAATTGATGAAAGTAATGATTTGTATTTTTGTATGTCTAGAGCATTCCTCTCACCTATAATTTTTAAGTCCAATCTTCAAAAGACAAAATTTGAGGTATTTTCTGGTATACCAAATAGTGAACCCGAGGATGCTATCGACCTTTTTCCTAAGATTAGATTAAATCCACAGAATGAACTTTATTTATTATTTTCTGATAAATCAAAAGAAGGTAGGTTGTCAATACTTAAAAATGAAGAAAATATCAAACCAACGATAATTGATTTTTTTCCAAAGAATAATCAAAAAGAGGTATTGCTGCCTCAAGCTCTGCAATTAAAATTTAATGAAACTGTACTTAAGAATTCTGGAAACATAACAATAACTGATACCGAAAATAACTCTGTTTTTGAAACTATAAACGTAAATTCAAATAATGTGAGTGTTACCAATGGTATTGTTACTATTAAATCTTCACAAAATTTCGAATTTAATAAAACTTATTCTGTAACGATAGATGAAAATACTTTTAAGGATGCACAAGGGTTAAGTTACGATGGAATCTCAAACTTATCAATGTGGAATTTTTCAACTATAGTGGTATCTCCTTCTGGAAATTCAACAGATTTAAAACTATGGCTTAAAGCAGATAAAGGTTTAAGCCTGTCAAACGAAAACACAGTTATTAGTTGGCAAGATCAATCTTTTAATAATTTTTTTGCAGAGGCTTTGGTGCCACCGCTAAAAATGGAAAATTCTATCAATAATAATCCTACAGTTAAGTTTAATGGAGAATCTTCCGTATTGAAAATAGGAGCAAGTGTATTAGGAACAAAAACATATTCTGATGTTTGGGTTTATGCTTTAGTTAAAAATGATAATAAAGATGAATCTAATACATTATTTAGTGAAATGATGGAAGAAAATGAACAGTTTTCTTCCAAACTGCCTCATAGTGATGGTAAAGTTTATTTCGATTTTGCCAAACCTGCGTTAGGAGGTATTTTTTCTAATGATACATTGATAAAATTGAACCAGCCTACCTTGTGGACATTGTCTACAAGTACTTCTAAAGATACACCTTCTGGTTTTAGAAGAGAGATTTCTAAAAATGGAGAACGCATAGCTAATGATGATATTAATATTTCTTCTAACTTTAAGACCGGAAGTAATGGAAATTTTTATCTAGGAGCTCAAAATGAGGTGGATTTTACTACTAATTATTTTGGGGGAGAAATTGCAGAACTAATAATATATGGTGTAAAACCAACTGCGATTGAACAACAAAAAATTCAAAGCTACTTGGCCATAAAGTATGGATTAACATTAGATGCTAAAGATAATTCTTCAAAATATATTGAAGGTAACTATTTGGACAGTGAAGGTAATTTGATTTGGAACTCTGAAGAAAACAGTCAATTTCATAATGATATAACAGTTATTGCTAAAGATGATGCATCAGAATTATATCAACATAAATCTAAAAGTATAAACAAAGATGCTGTATTAACTATAGAAAGCACAACAGATATAGAACAAGATAAAAGTAGTTTAGCTATTGGCAGTAATGGTCTTGATTTAGTTTTAACTAGAGAAAACTCTATAAAAGGCTATAAGACTTCTGATAGAATTTGGAAATTTCAAAAAAAGGGTATAGTAAATGAAATTAATTTGAGTTTTAATATTTTAGATAATTCTGGTTTGTTAAATGATTATGAGTTGATCATTAATAGTAATGAACCTATATTTTCTTTATCAAATCAAACAGCTATTTTAGCTTCTAGTATTTCAGAAACTGAAATATCATTTACAAACGTAATGTTGCCAAATAGTGGTTATTTTGTGATAAGAGAATATCAAAATCCTCCAAATATTTTAGAGCTATTACCTAGTAATAACAAAATAGAAGTTTCTTTAGAAAAAAATTTAGAAATTTTATTTAGTAAAAACGTGTTTAAAAATAATGGGAATATAACTATTTATAATTCAGAGGATGATAGCGTTTTTGAAGAGATAAATGTAAACTCTAATAATATTACAATAGAAGGAAATAAGGTTGTAATCAACCCAGTTTTAAATTTTGAATATAGTAAGACTTATTATTTACTTTTAGATGAAGGCGTTTTTATAGATAGTAATAACGAGAACTTTCAAGGTGTTTTAGAATCTGATTTTTGGAGTTTTAGCAGTAAAATTTTTGCACCATCTGGTAATAACAATGGCTTGCTACTTTGGTTAAAGGCAAATGATGGTATAGATAAGAATTCTAATAACGAAGTTTTAAGTTGGTCAGACAAATCTGTAAATAAAAGCAAAGCAACACCAGTTGGCCTTCCAAAAATCATAGAGAATGATGTTAACTTTAATCCGTCATTGGTCATAAACACTAATAATGCAGTAGAAATTTTGGAGGGTATTTTTAAAACAAATAATTATTCAGATATTTGGATTTACACTGTTGCGAATCCAAAAACGATTAAAGCAGCGACTTTATTTAATGAAAATCTTTTAGAAAATGAAAACTTATTTTTAGAATTTCCTACAAGCGAAGGTAGTATAAACTTTAATTATGGTAGCGATTCTAGTATTGCTAGTAACAGTGGTTCTGTACCTATAAATGAGCCTTCTATATGGACAATTTCTTCTACAACAAATACAAACACACCAAGTAAATTTAGAAAAAGTATTTCTAGAAATGGGTTTTATATAGCTTTTAGTAATAATGATAATTCTACTAATTTTAAAACAGGAAATAATAATGATTTTTCTATTGGTTTTAAGAGGGAAGAGGATGTTTTAGAACAATTTTTTGATGGAACTCTATCAGAATTAATTATTTATACACAAAAGCCTTCTGCTCAAGAACAACAAAAAATAGAAACCTATTTAGCCATTAAATATGGTATTACATTGCAAATTCTAGATTCTAATAATAGTATTGTTGAGGGTAATTATGTAAATAGTGATAATGAAGTTATTTGGGATTATGAGTTAAATAAAGAATATCACAATGATATATTAGCCGTTACTAAAGACACTGTTTCTAATTTTAACCAATTTAAATCCAAAAGTATAAATACAAGCGCAATTTTAACGTTAGAAACTTATTCTAAAATAAAAAATGATAAAAGTGCTGTGGTGATAGGTAATAATAATAAGCCAGTATTTTTTTCTTCTAATAATTCTAAATTAAGTTACAAAACTTTAGATAGAATATGGAAAACACAAACGATTGGAAGTGTAGGAGATGTAGAGCTAAGTTTTAATATACCAAATAATTCTGGAGTTTTAAGTGATTATAAACTTTTGGTTAATAAAGAAAATACAAATTTTGCTATAGATTTAGTTAGTTATGAAGCAGTAGATATATCTGATAATAAAGTCTCATTTTCTGTTACTCTTGATAGCGAAACCTATTTTACCTTAGAAGAGTTTCAAAACCCACCAACTGTTGTTTCTATTTCACCAGAATCATCTTCTAATGATGTTGCGCCTAATAGTAGCTTTAACATTCTTTTTAATGAAGAAGTAAAGAAAGGAGACGGATTTATCTCTATATTTAATTCAAAGGATGAATTTTTAATAGAAGAAATAGATGTTTTATCTTCTAATGTTAGTGTACTTGGTAAATCTGTAAATATTAAACCTAAAAAAATATTAGATTACAATAAAAACTATTACGTGGTAGTAGATAGAGGTAGTTTTAAAGATTTAAATGATGTAGACTTTGAGGGTTTATTAAAAGAGTTTGATTGGAATTTTTCTACAGAATTAAATATAGCACCAAGCTTTGTTTCTGAGCCTTTAATATCTATCGAAGAAAATAGAGAATATGTTTACAATATCAAAGTAAATGATGAAGATTTTGATTTTGTAGGTGTCTCAGCAGAAGCCCTACCAACATGGTTGTCTTTAGAAAAAGATTTTAATCTTACAACTCTTGCAGGTTATGCTCCAGGTTTTGAAAATGACATAGGTGCAAATGCAAAGTTTTTATCTCCTAAATCTATTGCCATATCAAGAGATGGTAACATATTTGTAGTAGATAATAATAATTCAATAAGAAGAATTGATGCTAATGCTAATGTAACTACTTATGCAGGTAAAAATTCACCAGGTTTTAAAGATGGTAATGCTAATGATGCACAATTTAATTCTCCTCAAGCTATAACAGTTGGCAGAGATGGCTCAATTTATATTGCAGACACCAATAATCATCTTATTAGAAAAGTAACTAAAGATAAAAAAGTAATTACATTAACAGAAAATAACAACCCAAATGAATCAATTTTTAACTTTCCAAAAGGAATAGCTGTTGATTCAGATAATAATGTTTATGTCTCAGATACAGGAAATCATAGTATAAAAAAAATAACTACAGACGGTAATGTAATTACTATCGCAGGATCTGGTTCTTCTGGAAGTATAGATGGTGAAGGAACTAATGCAGAGTTTAACTCTCCTGGTGGAATAGCAATAGATTTTTTTGGTAATATTTATGTAGCAGATACAGGTAACAATAAAATTAGAAAAATAGATAAAAACAATAATGTAATTACTATTGCAGGTTCTGTAGAATCTGGATATAAAGATGATGAAGGTATTAATGCTAGTTTTAATAGACCTAACTCATTAATTGTGAATTTAAATAATGAAGTTTACGTTGTAGATAGTGGTAATAATAAAATTAGAAAAATAGATAATAATAATAATAATAACGTAACTACCATGTCTTTAAATATAACTTTTTTAGAAGAAGACTTGTCTAATCCTTCGAGTATAGCTATTGGAGTTAATGGTGCTTTTTTTGTTGCAGATTCAAATAATCATACTATTCGTAGTATTTCTGAAAATTATTTTTTAGAAGGAATTCCTGACAGTACTAGTTCCTTAAACAACAATATTACTTTATTAGCAACAGATTATAAAGGAGAATCAATTGCTCAGAATTTCTCTATTGAGGTAATTAAAGATGAAACTGAACCGCTAGTTGAATTTTTGTCTCCAACTATTAATGATAAGAATGTTATTAGTACTAACGAATTAATTATAGGTTTTAATGAAAATGTTATAAAGCAAAATGGAAACATAACTTTGTTTGAAATAACGGAATCAAAAAATATTGAAGTAGAGAAAATTGCAGTAAGTGCAGCTAACGTAAAAATAACGGGAATGTTTGTGAATATAAAATTAACAAATAAGTTAAAGTTAGATACAGAGTATTTTATCACTATAGACCCTAATACGTTTACCAATTTAAGTAAAATTTCTTTTCCTGGTATTGAAAGTGATGTTTGGAAATTTAAGACGCAAACCTTAATAAGTCCAACTTTTATATCCACACCAAAATTAAGTGCGTTAGTAGATGAAGAATATTTATATGAGGTAGATCTAGAACATCCAGTAAAAGGTTTAGTAAGTGTTACTAGTAATAATTTACCAGATTGGTTGTCAATAGAAAATAATTATAAAGCACAAACTATTGCAGAAGCAGGGAGTAGTGGTTCAATAAATAGTACTTCAGCCAATGCTACATTTATTTTACCATCAGGTATAGCAATAGATAAAAATGGAATTATTTATGTTATGGACACTTATGCAAGGAATATTAGAAGAATTTATACAAACGAGACAGTAGATGTTTTTGTTGGTGATGGTCTTTTTGGAGATAAAGATGGTATAGGTATAGAAGCATCGTTTTCTTTTCCATTAGATATTGGTTTTGGTGTAGATAATATATTATATTGTGTAGACTTTTTTACAGGTAAATTAAAGAAAATTTCTTTAGAGGGTAAGGTAACAACTTTTGTGGAAGGTTTAGACAGGCCTGGTGCAATTACAATTGCGAATGATGGTGTAATTTATATTGCAGAGTTTGATAAAATAACTAAAATATATTTAGATGGTTCTAAGGAGATATTGGTAAGCAATATTACTGATATAGAAGATTTAGCTGTAGATAGTAATGGTTTAATCTATGCAATTGATAGACTTAATGATAGAATTTTAAAAATTACTGCTGATGGTCAAGTGTCTGTCTTTGCTGGTAGAGGTACTTTTGGAGACGAGGATGGTAAAGGTATAGAGGCTGCTTTCTCTTCTCCAAAATCTATATTTATAACATCAGATAATACTATATATGTAGCTGATACAGGTAATCAAAAAATAAAAACCATTACAACTGATGGGGTTGTAAGTTCATTAACAAATAGTCTTTCTACAGATTTTATTAGAGACTTTACTCTAAATAGTAAAGGAGATTTTTTATTTATTGATAATAAAATTATAAAAAAATTAGAAAGAAAAATAATCTTAAAGGGTTTACCATCAGTAGATAATATAGGAAGTTATGATATAGTTCTTAATGCCAAGGGATTGAATGGGGGAGAGAGCAATCAAGAATTTGTAATAAATGTAGAAGAGGTTTTAAGTTTAAATGATGAGTTTTTAAAAGATGTTTTAATATACCCAAATCCAACAAAAGATCAATTAAACGTCATAATTCCTAACTCTATAGAATTAAATTCTACTTTACTTTTTGATATAAATGGTAGGCTCGTAAAATCTTTTAAGAGCGTTTATAAACATATTAGTTTAGCTGATGTTAAAGCTGGTATATACTTACTTAAGATTGAGACATCTAAAGGAATTCTGATTAAAAAAATAACTAAAATTTAAAACTTTTGTAAATTTAATAATTCAATAATTTTATTATACACAGAAACATAATATTCATTAAACCTTGAAAGCAAAACGTTTTCAAGGTTTTTTGTGTCTTTTAAAATTGATAGATCAAAGAGTTTAATAGCATCAACTTCTTCAACTTGAATTTTTAAGGTTGATATAGGAACTTTTAATTCAGCAATAAAAACATGATGATGTTCATTGTCTTGAATTCCGTTTTTGTGTTTTACTTGATGAATTCTTGTTCCTATTTTGATGAGGTCTTTTTCTTCTAATTCCAAACCAATTTCTTCAAAAACTTCTCTTTTTGCTGAGGTTAAAATTGCTTCTCCAGCTCCAATATGTCCTGCTACAGAAATATCCCACAAGCCAGGAAACACTTTTTTAGTGAGTGCTCTTTTTTGAAGCAATATTTTTTTATCCGAAGTAAAAAGCCAAATATGCACAGTTGCATGAAACCAACCATTTTTATGAGCTTCAGATTTTAAAGCTGTTTTTCCTGTAAATTCTCCTTTAGGAGTTAAAATATCGATTAGTTCGTCCAAAAATAAATGAGAATAAAATTTTAAAGTTGTTTATGATTCTTCAACCTTAAAAATAACTAAGTTTAGTTGTCTTTTAAGTCGATTTTAGAATTGCTAGTTTCAAAAAGATGCAAATAATCATCTACTTTAAACGTTTTACTATGAAAACGAGAGGTTCTGTTTTTACCTTCTTGCTGTCTTGTAATACTTCTTGCAAAACGTCTTATTTCTTGTTTTGACGTTAAAATAATGCCAGGAATTGGTGCGCTTTTTCCATGTTCATCTTTGGCTACCATTGTAAAATAAGAGGAATTACAATGTTTTTTAGTTCCTGTTCTTATGTTTTCAGATTCTACTCGTAAACCTACAACCATAGAAGTTCGTCCTGTAAAATTAATGGATGCTTTTAAAGTAACAAGTTCACCAACTTCAATCGGGTTTAAAAAATCTACTTTATTTACAGAGGCAGTTACACAATAATTTCCTGAATGTTTTGAGGCGCAAGCAAATGCAATTTGATCCATTAAATTTAAAATATGTCCTCCATGAATTTTACCACTAAAGTTAGAATGTGAAGGTAACATTAGCTGTGTGATGCTAACTTGAGATTCGCTAATTTGTTTAAAATCTTTAATCATTTGTTTCGTTTTTAGCCCTAAAATGTGGTGAATTTTCTTGTTCTACTTTTGTAATGAAGTATTTTGTATCACCTAACCAAAAGAAAGTTGTATAACGTTCCTTGTAAGATAATTTTACATACCTACCTTGATATTTTTGCAAATTTTCAATTACTTGTTCATTTTTATCCTCAACAGAAAATGTAAAAATTTGGGCACCAGAAATTCCTTGGCTAATTTCTCCTTCCCAAGTTTTTACAATAACTCCTTTTCTACTTATTTTTATCAATTCTCCAGATCTAACACCTGTACTGTAAGTAACAAAATAGATAAAAAGATAGTAGAGAATTGTAATAATAATTGCAGTACTAATTAAAACTCCAACAATTTTTTTCATTTGTCAAAAATACAAATCTTTTTTACCGAAAATATTCTTATCATTTAAAAATGTAGTGTTTTCAACTAAAAATATTCTTATGTAAGAGCTATTTTAACACTTCTCCATTATTTTATTGTCATCAAATGCATAGTACCTTTCATTTGTAGAAATTTTTATTTTGTGTTTTTTGAAATTTTATAAATTTAATTACGACTATAATGTAATAACCATTTAAATTTAAAAATTATGATTAAAAAATTACCTTTTATTTTATGTATGTTAATTGCTATTAGTTTGTCAGCGCAAACAAATACAATTACCATCGATTGGACTTTTGGGTCAAACCCAAATGCAAGTGGAAATGCAAATACCATCAGAACTATAGAGGTTGGTGACACTGTTACATGGAATTGGACAGCAACTGGAACTCATAATGTAAATAGTTTAGATTCTTCAAACGAAACTTTTGAAAGTACGTTTATGACAACTGGAGGTTCGTTTTCTTATACTTTTACATCAGTAGGAGTCAACAGTTTTCAATGTGATCCTCATTTAGGTTCTATGTTTGGAACAATAACTGTTGTGGCAGAAGGCGCCTTAAGCACGCAGTCTTTTGATGCTTTAAGTACAATTTCTATGTATCCAAACCCAACAGAAGCCAATCTTAATTTCGATTTTCAAATTCAAAATATCGAGAAATTAGATGTTAAAATATTTAATTTATTGGGTAAAGAAGTTTTGACGAAGCAAATATCTAAAAATGATGCTTCAATAATAGTTTCAAATTTAAATAGTGGAATTTACGTTGTAAGAATTACCTCTTTAAATGGTGAAAATTCTATAACAAAACGTTTTGTGAAAAGATAAGTAAAACGTCTTTTAAAAATAGTTAGTATTTTATTTACAAAGCTTATCATAAATCTTTGTGTTTTTTAATTGGATTTTTTTAGAAAAATACCTTTTAAAATTCGCAAAGATTTATATTTGTAAAAAGCTTTTTTTATGAATTATATTCTTTTTGATGGCGATGTTAGAAAATCGCTATTACCTTTTACATATACAAGACCAGTTGCAGATATTAGAATAGGTATTTTAACCATTAGAGAAAAATGGGAAAAATATTTAAATATAACAACGACAACAATTACAGAGGAGTATTTGGAGGAAAAATATCCGATGGTTGAGTTGGAAGAAAATATTTTGATAAATGCCTCTTTTTGTCCAACAAAAAGCTTGGTTAAAAAAGTAAAAAACTTATCTAAAAACGAAGCTATTTTTAAAGGTGATGATGTCATTGCTTTTTTTACTTCAGACTCTCAAGAAGAAGTAAATTTTGAGGATTACAAACATATTGAGTTCGACGAAGAAATTATCCAAATAAAAAATACTTGGGATATTTTTTCCTTTAATTACGAAGCCATTCAGCAAGATTTTGACTTGCTTACAGAAGACAGAACATCGCAATCAATTCCTGAAGGAACAAGGTATATTAACAAAGAAAATATTTTTATTGAAGAGGGAGCTAAAATTACTTTTGCAACTTTAAACGCTTCTGAAGGACCAATTTATATTGGTAAAGATGCAGTTATTATGGAAAATACTACTGTTAGAGGTCCGTTTGCAATGTGTGAGCATGCTGAATTAAAAATCGGTGCAAAAATTTATGGAGGAACAACATTAGGCCCTTACTGTAAAGTTGGTGGCGAAGTTGGTAACTCAGTTTTAATGGGATATTCAAGCAAAGGTCATGATGGTTATTTAGGGAATTCAGTTTTAGGCGAATGGTGTAATTTAGGTGCAGATACAAACACATCTAACTTAAAAAATAATTATGCAGAAGTAAAATTATGGGATTATGAAACTGGCAGATTTGCAAAAACAGGTTTGCAGTTTTGTGGTTTAATGATGGGCGATCACTCAAAATGTGGCATCAATACTATGTTTAATACAGGAACTGTAGTTGGAGTTTCTGCAAACATTTTTGGAAGTGGATTTCCACGAAATTTTATTCCGTCTTTTAGTTGGGGAGGAGCTGCTGGTTTTACAGAATATAAAACCAATAAAGTTTATGAAGTTGCCACTGTTGTTATGCAACGTAGAAAAATAGTTTTTGGTGAAGTTGATCAACGAATTTTAGAACATGTTTTTAACGAAACTGCTCAATATAGAAATTATTAGGTTTTTTAGAAACAAGAAACAAGAAACAAGAGAAAAGAATCAGGAAACAGGAGAAAAGAGAAAAAAAAGCCTAAAATGAATTTTCATTTTAGGCTTTTTTTATCAGCAAACAAACTAAAAGCATCGTTTACATTTCCAAGTCTTCCCATTGGGAAGATTTAGATGGGTCTTTGGCTTTTTACTTTTCTTAATTCTTATCAACAACTTCTCCAGAACCCACAGATTTTGAATCAACACTGCTTGGGTTTCCTTTATAATAAATACTACCTGAACCTACAACTTTCGCTTTTATTTTTGTTGAAACTGTAATTTTAATACTTCCAGAACCAGCAATTGAGGCATTTAAAGTATCTGTACTTAAATCGTAGGCTTTAATACTTCCAGAACCAGCAATAGAGCAAGATAAATCATCAGAATTCCCCGTTAATTTTACGTTTCCAGAACCCCCAATGTTTACGCTTAAATCATCAGCATCTACCTTTAATGTTATGTTTCCAGAACCTCCTAAAGAAATCGATAAATCGTTACTTTTTATAACATCTTCGCTAGTAATATTTCCAGAACCACCTATCGATATTTTTTCAAGATCATTATAAGTAACAGTAATTGTTAATCTTTTAGTGGTGCTAATATTGGTGTTTTTCTGATACTTTATTTGTAGGGTATTTCCATTAACTTCAGTTTCTATCAAAGGGATAATATTTTCTTCACCTTCAATGCTAATGGTGCCTTCTTTTCCTTTGATTAATACAACATCAAAAGAACCACCAACAGCAATGCCATCGTAATCAGAAGTTGTTCTTTTTACGGTAATCACATTTCCATTTCCTTTAATTTTTTTACTGTTTCCCCACCAATTCTGTGCGTTTGCGCCAAAACTAGCAGTTATAAAAAGTACAATAAGGGTTGCTTTTTTAATCATAATATTTGTTTTACTTAATTGATTATTTGTTAGATAAATGTATTGTCTTCTATGAAAGAAGGATTTTTAATTTGTTCGATTTGTTTTAATAAACTTTCTAGAATTACTAAACGTTGTTGGTAATTTTTAATCATTAATAATAATGATTTTGTCTGTTCACCTTCTATATTTAATTCAGTAAGAGAAACAATATAGCTTTCTTCTAAATCTTCTAATTCATTCAAAGCTTGTTCTATAATCATCTCTGTTTCTAAACTTCTATTACCTTCAACTTTTTTTAATTTTTGATTAATAGTTGCCACAAAAAAATCTTGAACTTTCTCAATTTTAGGAGTTGTATCTGCTAATTTGACCTGCTTTTTTTGATGCGTATTTCCCAACCAAAACCCAAGTACTAAAAAAACAGAAGCTGCAACAGAAAGCCATTTCCAAGAAACTTTAGTTGTTTTTTTAGATTGATTCAATTTTTGTTCAAATCGATTTTTATGACCAGCTTGTGGTTCTTGAAAATCGAAATCTGTCTCAGAAAAGAAGTTGTTAAAGTTATCTTCCATATTCTTGTATGTGTGTATTATCTGCAAGAATTACTTGCTTTAATTTTTTCTTTGCTCTAGAAATTGTGGTTCTCACATTTTCGTTTGAATAGTTTAATATTTGTGCAATTTCTTCATAATCAAAACCTTCAATTAAATTCAAAGTCAACACAATTCTATAATTATCTTTTAAGTTTTGTAAACAATTTAAAACATTTTTTGGACACAAACCTCTGTAATCTATTACTTCAACTTCTACTTCATTCGTTGGAACTACGTCCATTTTTACTCCTTGATAACGACCATTCTTTTTTAGTTGTGTTAAGCTTTTATTGATGACAATTCGTTTTAACCAAGCTCCAAAAGTAACTTCACCTTTATACGTATGTAATTTTGTAAAAGCTATTAAAAAAGCTTCTTGCATAATATCTTCAGCTTCAAAACTGTCTTTTAAAATTCGGTAAGCAGCATTATACATGGCTTTATAATAGCCATTATAAATTTCTAACTGCGCGTTTTTATCCGACGATTTACAGCGTTCTAAAAGTTTGGTTATATGTGGTTGATTTGCTTTCAAATTAAACTTCTATACTAAAGACAAAATTGTTTTTGAGTTGTGACAGTTTTTGGGAAATAAAAAAGTAAATAATTAACAAAAGTCATTTTTGGAGTTAATTTTAAAGTTGTACGTAATTTGTACCCTGTTACACCTGAAAATACCATTTGTTAATTTAAAAAAATGTGATAAAGATAATCATTTCATGTATAAGAAGATATTTACATTCCTTTGGCATAACAATTGTCTTATTAATAAAAGACAATCATTATTTGCATTTTAAATAATTAATTGTCAGTATTTTAGTTTTATAAAAACGATGTTGTTTTTCTATCTAAAGAAAATCAATGTCAGAATGACAGATATATAGCACATGAGCAAAACAAAAGTTATAAAAATAGACAACTTGTCTTTTCAGGAAATGATGAATGAAGATTCAGAATTAATTCCTTTAATGACGCCAGAAGATGAGGAAATCATCAATAAAGAAAGCGTTCCGAAAACATTACCAATTTTACCTTTAAGAAATACAGTGTTATTTCCAGGAGTTGTAATTCCTATTACAGCTGGTAGAGATAAATCGATTCAATTAATTAAAGATGCTAATAAAGGCGATAAAATAATTGGAGTTGTTGCGCAACGTAATGAAGATGAGGAAGATCCTACTTTAAAGGACATCAATACAACAGGAGTTGTAGCACAAATTTTACGTGTTTTAAAAATGCCTGATGGTAATACAACAGTAATCATCCAAGGAAAAAAACGTTTTGAAATTGAAGAAATAATTCAAGATGAACCGTATTTAAAAGCCACTGTAAAAGAAGCTGTAGAAGATAAAAAAGTTGAGAATAAAAAAGAATTTGAGGCTATTATAGATGCTATCAAAGAACAAGCTTTAGCCGTAATTAAGGAAAACCCGATGTTACCAAGTGAAGCTTCTTTTGCCATTAAAAATATTCAATCAAATTCGTTTTTGGTCAATTTTATTGCTTCCAATATGGATTTGTCTGTAATGCAAAAACAAATTATTTTAGAAAAAGATAGTTTAAAAGAACGTGCATTATTAACGCTGAAAAATTTAAACAAAGAGCTTCAAAAATTAAAGTTGAAGAATGATATTCAGTCTAAAACTCGTGAAGATTTAGATCAGCAACAGCGTGAATATTATTTAAATCAGCAATTAAAAACCATTCAAGAAGAATTGGGAGGTGTTTCTAACGATCAAGAATTGGAGGAAATGCGCAAAAAAGCCAAAACTAAAAAGTGGACGAAAGAAGTAGGTAAAACTTTTGAAAAAGAGTTGAATCGTTTAAAAAGAATGAATCCACAAGCTGCTGATTATGGTGTGCAAAGAAGCTATTTAGAGTTGCTATTAGAATTGCCTTGGGGAATTTTCTCTAAAGATAAATTCGATTTAAAGCATGCAACCAAAGTTTTAGATAGAGATCATTTTGGGTTAGAAAAAGTAAAAGAAAGAATTATAGAACATTTGGCAGTTTTAAAGTTGAGAAACGATATGAAATCGCCAATCATCTGTTTATATGGGCCTCCAGGAGTTGGTAAAACTTCGTTAGGAAAATCGATTGCAGAAGCTTTAGGACGTAAATATGTTCGTATGTCTTTAGGTGGTTTGCGAGATGAAGCAGAAATTAGAGGTCACAGAAAAACTTATATTGGTGCAATGCCAGGAAGATTAATCCAAAACCTTAAAAAAGCAGGTACTTCAAATCCAGTTTTTGTGTTAGATGAAATTGATAAATTAGGACAAAGTCATCAAGGAGATCCATCTTCTGCAATGTTAGAGGTGTTAGATCCTGAACAAAATGAAGCTTTTTACGATAATTATTTAGAAGTTGGTTACGATTTATCGAAAGTACTTTTTATTGCAACAGCCAATAATTTAGGTCAAATTCCTTGGGCTTTAAGAGATAGAATGGAAATTATTAATGTTACAGGTTATACAATTGAAGAAAAAACGGAAATTGCTAAAAGACATTTATTACCAAAACAATTAAAAGAACATGGTTTAACAACCAAAGATTTAAAGTTAGGTAAAAAACAAATAGAGCAAATTGTAGAAGGTTATACTCGTGAATCTGGTGTTCGTGGTTTAGAAAAACAAGTCGCAAAAGTGGTACGTTTTGCAGCAAAAAGTATTGCTTTAGAGGAGGAATATGATATTTCATTATCATCAGAAAAAGTAGAAGCTATTTTAGGAACACCAAGAAACAGAGATAAGTTCGAAAATAACGATGTTGCAGGTGTTGTTACTGGTTTGGCTTGGACAAGAGTTGGTGGTGATATTTTATTCATAGAATCTATTTTATCTAAAGGAAAAGGAGCACTTTCCATTACTGGTAACTTAGGAAATGTAATGAAAGAGTCTGCAACAATAGCATTACAATACATAAAATCGAATGCAGAAGAATTTGGTATAAAACCAGAAATTCTTGAGAAATATAATGTACATGTGCATGTGCCTGAAGGTGCAACTCCAAAAGATGGACCAAGTGCAGGTATTACCATGTTAACTTCATTAGTTTCTTCTTATACACAACGTAAAGTAAAAAACAAACTAGCCATGACTGGTGAAATTACCTTACGTGGAAAAGTGTTACCAGTTGGTGGAATTAAAGAAAAAATTCTGGCTGCAAAAAGAGCAAACATTAAAGAAATTATTTTGTGTGAAGACAATAGAAAGGACATTCTTGAAATAAAAGAAAGCTATTTAAAAGGCTTAACTTTTCATTACGTTTCAGATATGAAACAAGTCATTGAAATTGCGCTTACAAAGCAAAAAGTTACAAATGCTAAGAAATTAGTTTAGATGTATAAGCCTCCTATTTGGAGGCTTTTTATATAGATTTAATAAAAGTACAAATATTATAATTAAAGTGCTTTTATTTTTTTTAAACAAAAAACAAAACCCTCTTTGCAACTGCAAAGAGGGTTTCTACAAGTTTTCAAAAATCGTTCTAACTATTATTTGGTTCTTGCATTTTTCTTACTTGTTTTAATAATACACTTTTAGGTGTAACAGGTATTGCTTTCATCATTATTTTTTGTGCGAAAGAAACACCAGAAATAATTTCTAAATCGCCATTTATCATAGCATTATAACCATCTTCTGCAACTTTTTTAGGGTCTGCTGTGCTTTTAAATAAATCAGTTTTATCCATTCCAGAAGTTTTACCAAAGTCAGTTTCTGTTGCACCTGGCATTAGAGCAGTTACTGTAATATTTGTGTCATGTAATTCTTCTGAAATAGCATTACTAAAAGAAGTTACATACGCTTTTGTAGCAAAATATACAGCTTGCATAGGGCCAGCCATTAAACTTGCAGTAGAGGAAACATTCAAAATTTTTCCACTATTTTTTGTAACAAAATCTGGTAAAAATTTACGTGTTAAATCGGTTAAACCAATAATATTTAGTTGAATCATGGATAAATCTTTGTCCCAAGGTCTTTCATAAAATTTACCAATACCACCAAAGCCAGCGTTGTTAATTAAGTAATCAACATCAATTTTACTGAATTTTACAAAATTATAAACGTCAAGTGCTGCATTTGGTTCGGTTAAATCTTTTTCTATAACACTAACATGCACTTTATATTTTTTTTCTAACTCTTCTTTTAAAGCAACTAATTTGTCTTTGCTTCTGGCTACAATTACTAAATCTCCCCCTTTTTTAGCATGAATTTTTGCAAATTCTTTTCCTAAACCACTACTTGCACCTGTAATTAAAGCTGTTTTTTTCATTTGTTTTTTGTGTTGATTGAGCATCAAAAGTAATTGTACTTTGTAAAATTTTTTAACGCAAAACCATAAACTTTTAACGGAATCAGAATTCTAAATATAAAACATCATTAATTCTTGTTTCTGTTTCAGAAATAGGAAAATAGTAATCAGCAATTTTTTTAAAACCAACTTTTTTATAAAAATCAATGGCTCTATAATTCTTAATCCAAACATATAACCAAATTCCTTTTTGGTTTTGTTGTTTTGCTAATTTTAAAATGTAATCAAATAATTGTTGTCCTAAGCCAGTTCCATAAAATTCTTCCAAGAGATATAAACGTTCCATTTTGGTAACGTTTTCTTCTTTTATGTGTATATTTTTAGAGTTGATAATTATTTTTGAAAAGCCTGCTAAAACATCGTTTTTATAAAGTAAATAATATTGAAATTCAGGATTCGAAATTTCTTTTAGTAAGTTTTCTTCGTTAAAATTAGTACGAATGTAATTGTCCATAATATCCTTAGGAATTACATCTTTATGGGGTACATAAAAAGCTTTGCTGCTAACTATCGATAAAGTTTTTATATCTTTATCAGTTGCTTTTTTAATTTCAATCATTTGTTAAATTTATAAGGAATTTGCGTTAAAAGTATCACCTTGGTTAATATCGCCAGTTTCAAAACCTTTTTTAAACCAACGCATTCTTTGAACAGAAGTACCATGTGTAAAAGAATCTGGCACCACAGTTCCAGAAGATTGTTTTTGCAAACGATCATCACCAATGGCAAAAGCTGCATCTAATGCTTCTTGTAAATCGCCAGTTTCTAAAATCAAGTCCATATTTTGAGCATGGTGTGCCCAAACTCCAGCTAAAAAGTCGGCTTGTAATTCTAATTTTACAGAGTAACTATTGTATTCTTTTTGGCTTACTTTGCCACGAAGTTGTTGCATTTTATCTGTTGTACCCATTAATTTTTGAATGTGATGCCCAACTTCATGAGCAATTACATAGGCTTGTGCAAAATCTCCAGGCGCATTTAGTCTGGTTGCCATTTCTTCAAAAAAACTTAAATCGATATATAATTTTTGATCTCCAGGACAATAAAAAGGGCCAGTTGCACTTGATGCAGAACCACAAGCAGAAGAAACCGAATTGGTAAAAAGCACTAAAGTTGGTTCTTTATAATTAGGAATAATTTTGTTCCAAACATCTTCTGTACTTTTTAAAACTAATGTGCTCATTTCTGCCAATTCATTTTCAGATGCAGAACCTTTGTAATTTGTGTTTTGTATTTGATTTGAGGTTCCTCCAGATAAAAATTGCAGTGGATTAAAACCTGTAAAGTACATGATACCAACAATTGCAACAATAAGAATTAACCCTTTTTTTGTAGTAACTAATTTTAGGATTAAAGGCAATAAAAGTTTAATCAAACCAGAAGAATTGCCACTTCCAGATCTTCCTGAAGACATGCCTCTTCTATCATCAACATTGCTACTTTTACGATTACTTCTCCACTTCATATCTATGTGTTTTGGAGTGATAAAATTACTCTTTATTTATAAGTTTTAAGAGTGCTTTTGAAAAAAAACAACTTTTTTGATTTATGAAACATTAATCAGTAACATTAAAAGTATAAGTCGCAATTATTTTTTTTTGATGATATAAATGCACATCGTAGAAACCTTTATGTTTAAATTGATAGGTTATTGCCAACTTTTTATTCTGTAAATTTATTTCAGGTTTTAGAGTTCTATCATTATTTCCAGTTGAACTAATAAGTTTTAAGTCATTAATAATAATATTTTTTTTCAGTTGATATTCAAAAGTAAAAACATCATTTTGTTTGATTTCTTGATACATTTTATTTGGAGAAATATGGCTTTCCAAAAAATTATAAGCTTCACCATACAAAAGTGGCATTTCTATAAATTCCTGTAGAGTAGGGGTTTTGCCTTTTAACAAAGAAAATTCTTTTACCATCGGAAAATGATTTTTAAAAAATAGTTGAGGTGTTGTTAAAAAATAGCCTTCATTAAATTGAAAATCAAATCTACCTTCTTCAGGAAAAGAGATTCCTGTTGCCCAAGTAGGATCGCATACATACCACTTTTCATCAATTTTTACCATATTCCAAGAATGGTTAGCTTCTGTAAGTGTAGAAAAATCAACAGTACTAGTTCTGCCAAAACCATTGACTATTTTGGCCTCAATCCCCACAATTTTACACATTTCTTTGAGTAAATATGCATAGCCTGTACAGATGGTTTTCTTCTTTTTTAGTAATCTTTTAAATAAAAGTGTTTTAAATTCAGAATTCCATTCGTGTAAACGAATGGAATCTTTTTGAAATCGTTCTCTTTTTCGCTTATTCTTTGTGTATAAGCCAAAGTCATTGGCAATATTATTACAAATCCAAACGTATATAGCACGTAATTTTTCTAGGTCCGTTTCTAAATCTTTGGTAATATTAAAAGTAATTTCATTTAGGTTTAATAAATTTTTGCTTCGATATGATTTTGCAATATCATCTGCTTTAGAAAAATTGATGTGGTTAAAATCAGCAATTTGAGCAACACAAATATTCACAAAGAAAATACACACAAAAAGAGCTTTTTGCATATTTTTATTTGTTTTTAGTTTTTTTAGAAGAATAACGTTTGTTGCTATTTAAAGCGCCAAAAATTTGACTATCATCTTCTATTAAAGTGATGTTTAAAACAGAGGAATTTTCCTTGATTTTTACATTTTGAGTTGCTAAGCCCAAATAAGAAAAAACTAAAATATCACCAACTTTTAATTTTTTGGGAAATGTAAATGCTCCTTTTTTGTTGGTTGTAGTGCCAGTTCTTGTTCCTTTTAAAAGGATGTTTACACCATCTAAAAGTGTTGTTTTGTCATAAGTTTTTCCTTTTACGGTTCCTGAAACTTGAACTTCTTGTGCTTGTAAAGTAGCCGTGAAAAAGAAAAAGGAAATGCAAAAAGCGATACAAGTAAATTTCGATTTGTTAACTGAAATTGTTTTAAATGTTTTCATAATAGTATGTTTTTAAATTCATTTCAAACTTATAGTTTTAAAGATGTTTTTTAAAACGATATTGAGTAACTGCTTCGTTTATAAAGGTTAAAGTTACTTTTTATTTAGGGAACTCGAAAATGAGAAATGTAGTTTTTTTGATATTTTTACATCAATCTAAAAAAGCATTTATAAATAAAGTATATTCGCAAAAAAAATAATTCTAAACTACAATTTAAAGATGAAAAAATTAATTCTTTTACTATTCGTTATTACTGCAAATATTTCTTTAGCGCAAGAAACTGCTTTACTTCGATTAAATTATGAAAAAGGTGCTGCTTATGATGTTTCTATGAATGTTTCTCAAGAAATGGGTGCAATAATGTCTATGGGAATGAATATTAACATGACATCGAAGATTACAGATGTAGAAGGTGATACGTATGATAGTGAAATGAAATTTACCAAATTGACAATGGATATGTTGCAAGGAGGAAATGCAATGAGTTTCGATTCTACAAAAAGTGACGAAGAGTTGGATGCAGTTGGAAAACAAATGAAAACACAGATGCAACCAATGTTGGAAGCTTTAATGTTTGCTAAAGGAAATAATTTAGGTGAAATTATAGACATAAAAATTGAGCCAAATGTTATGGGAATGGAAGATATTGTTAAGCAATCTAGCAGTGTAGTTTATCCAAAGGAGGCTGTGAAAGTAGGTGATAGTTGGACAATGACCAAAGAAGAAAAAGGCATGAAAATGGATTTTGTTTATACAGTAAAATCTATTGATAAGGACAATGTAAATTTAGTTATATCTGGTGATGTTTCTGGAATGGCTACTGGTAAAATAGCTGGAAACATGCAAATTGATGCAGTATCAGGGGTTCCTATGAGTTCAATAGTTACTATGTTAATGAATATAAATGGACAAGAAATGACGACTAAAGTAACTATGGAAACAACTAAAAAATAGGTTCTAAAAACTCATTAATACTTGTAAAAAGTAAAAAAGTTTCATCATTTTAAAATGATGAAACTTTTTTTTATGCGATTAATTTAAAGAATATCTTAAATATTTTAATACCAACGTTTTTTGTTTTTCTTAGAATTTTCAGATTTTCGGCCTTTTTTATTTTCGCTGATGGTATTGGGTTGTAATTTCTTTTTCTTTGGTTTGTTAATTACAAAAGGATGATCTGTAATAATCTTAATTGGTTTTTCAATTAAAGCTTCTATAGATTTGATGTATCCATTTTCATCTGGTGAACAGAAAGAAAATGCAATACCAGATTTACCAGCTCTACCAGTTCTACCAATTCTATGAATGTAGGTTTCTGGCACATTAGGAATATCAAAATTGATAATGGCATCTACATTGGTAATATCAATTCCTCTTGCTGCAACATCTGTAGCAATTAAAATATTGGCTTTTTTATTTTTGAAATCGACAATGGCTTTATTTCTAACAATTTGAGATTTATCACCATGAATACTTGTTACTTTGTAATCGTTTTTTAAAAGTGTTTGCTCCAATTTATCAACACCCATTTTGGTGCGTCTAAAAATGATGATTTTTCCGTTAATTGTATAGCGTAACAAATTTAAACACAATTCTGTTTTGTGCTTTTTTGGTAGATAATACAATAACTGACCAATATTTTTCGCAGTCGTTTCTTCAGGATTTATATCAATTTTAACTGCGTTTTTAATCACAGATTTTGCTAATTCGTCAATTTTTTCTGGAATGGTTGCAGAAAATAAAAGTGTTTGTTTTTTTCTTGGAGTAAGTTTTTCAATTCTTTTTACATCATTGATAAAACCCATGTCTAGCATTAAATCTGCTTCATCTAAAACAAAAATTTCAACTTCGCTTAAATCGATATAACCTTGCAAATGCAAATCAATTAATCTTCCTGGAGTTGCTACTAAAATATCAATTCCTTTTGCTAATTCTTCTTTTTGAGGTTCTAAAGAAACGCCTCCAAAAACAGCAGTAGTTGTTAAATCTGTATATTTGCTATAACTTTTAAAGTTCTCTAAAATTTGAATTGCCAACTCACGAGTTGGTGTAACTATTAAAGATTTTATCTTTTTAGTTTCATTTTCATCAACTTGTTTATCCAACAATAATTGAATAATTGGCAAAGCAAAAGCAGCTGTTTTTCCAGTTCCAGTTTGCGCAGAAACAATTACATTTTTTTTTGATAAAACGAATGGAATTGCTTGTTCTTGTACTAAAGTTGGTGTGTGAAAACGCTCTTCAGCAACTGCTTTTAAGATTGATGTATGGAAAGGAAACTCAGTAAACTGCATTGATTTTTTTTTTACAAAGGTAGT
Organism: Polaribacter sp. Hel_I_88; assembly: GCF_000687935.1. Taxonomy (NCBI): domain Bacteria; kingdom Pseudomonadati; phylum Bacteroidota; class Flavobacteriia; order Flavobacteriales; family Flavobacteriaceae; genus Polaribacter; species Polaribacter sp. Hel_I_88. Next base: position 2,523,455 of record NZ_JHZZ01000001.1, read on the forward strand.
TTAATTGCTACAATCGTTTTTTATAAATTTCACTACTTTTTTCGCCCTGTAAAAGCTTCCATAGTTTTGTAAATTCCTAATGCAGAACCTGCAAACCAATCAAAAAAGTTGATAGACATTGTTGCTTGTCCGATTTTTACAAATCTGTATAAATAACCAGGAATTGTAACCATTTTTTTGTTTTTTTCAATCGCTTTTATAATGGTTAAAGAAGCAGCTTCAGGTTCTAAAATTTTTATTTTGGATGATTTTACGCCATCAAACATACCTGTATTGATGTAATAAGGCATAATTGTAGTAACGTTTATGTTCTTTTTAAGCTGTTTCATTTCCACGCGTAAGCTATCAGAAAAACCAATTAAAGACCATTTACTGGCCACATAAACTGCCATTTTTGGATTGGAAATTAAACCTCCAGAGGAAGCAATATTACAAATATGACCGGTGTTTTTCTGCAACATATCACCTAAAAAAGCTTTGGTAATGTACATTGGAGCAGAGGAATTGATTGCCATAGTATTGTCAATTTCTTCATTGGAATGCTCGTAAAAATATTTACCCACGATAATTCCAGCGTTATTGATAATTACATCAACAAAACCAATTTCTTGTTTTACTTTTTTGGCAGTTACTTCTATTTGTGTTGGGTTTGAAACATCTACTTTATAACCAGAAATTTCTCCAAGATTTTTAAATTCGGCAATTGTATTATCAATTCCTGTTTGGTTGATGTCCCAAATAATCACTTTTGCTTTTCGTTCTAAAGACAAACGAACCATTATTTTACCAATTCCAGAAGCGCCACCTGTTATTAAAACTGTTTTGTTTGTTAGTTGCATATTTTTACTATTTCAAATCATTTACATCAATCTTATACAATTCAGCAGCATTTTTCCAGAGAATTAATTCTTTTTTATCATCAGGTAAATCTAATTGATCCATAAATTTTAAATAGGATTTCATATTAGAAATGGGCCAATCTGTTCCATATAATAAGTATTTTGGGTTTCCAGCATAAATAATCATTTCCTCAATTTCTTGTTTCATGTAGCGTTCGAATTTGTAAGAAAAATCGCCTAAAACCAACCCAGAAATATCTGCATACACGTTTTTGTTTTTATACACAACTTCCATACAATCTTTAATCCAAGGATTCCCAACGTGACAAATTACAATTTTTAATTCTGGATAATCTACAGCCAAATCATCAATATGCAAAGGATGCGAATATTTTACTTTTCCATTGGGTGCATAGGTATCTCCAGAATGAAACATTACTGGCACATCATACTCAATTGCCATTTCATAAACCAGTTTAAAACGAATGTCATTTGGATAAAAAGGTTCATAACCAGGATAAAATTTTAATGCTTTTATGTGGCCTTCTGCTAAATATTTGCTGATTTCAATAACGTCTTTATAATTATAATGCAAATAACTAATGCCTGCAACAACACCCAGATTTTTATAACCTTTTACAGCTTCAACCACTTGTTTTGTGCTTGGTCTGTGTTCATTTACTTTGTAAGATGATAAAATAAGCGCGTAATCTACATTGTTATCTTTCATAGTGTTAGATAGTAAATCTAAACTTTCTGTAATCGAGGTTACTTTATCTTCATGATAGTTATTAAGGTGTGTGTGTACGTCTATAATCATTTTTTTTGTTGAATTTTGTATGATACTAAATTACTGTTTTTTTTTGATTTATTCGTCTTTGCGAGGTACGAAGCAATCTGCTTTTTAAATTCGAATTGTTATTTTGTACTAACAGATTACTTCGCTATCGCTCGTAACGACGTTATAAATTATTAAGTTACGCTTTTATCAAAATTAATTTTGAAACACTAAAAAACCTCCGAGTTTTCACAAGGAGGTTTAAAATATTTATGAGATGCTGAAATAAATTCAGCATGACAAATTTTTATTTTCTATTTTATTAACTCATAAGAACGTTTAATAAAACTCGTTAACTCTTTACCATGTAAAAGGTTTTGAGATAATTTTGCTAAATCAAAAGCTTGAGAAATTAAGTGTTTTTGAGCAGCTTCATCTTTTTCATTTAAGATGTTTGCAACTAATGGACTGTTAGTATTTACCACTAAATTGTACATATCAGGAAAATTACCCATTCCCATCATTCCACCACCACCAGAAGCTTGCATTTCTTTCATTCTACGCATAAATTCTGGAACTGTAATTAAGAAAGGAGAAGCGTCAGAATCCATTGCCTCTAATTGAACTGTGTAAGCTTCAGAAGCAATTCCACCTTCAATAATTGGCTTTAACGTTTCTTTTTCTTCGTCAGATAATTTAGAAATTGCAGTTTCTTCTTTCTTTATTAAATTATCAATAAAATCTGAATCTACTCTTGTAAACTTCACTTTTGCATCTCCACCTTCTAATTTCTGCATTAAATGCGCAATAATTGGCGAATCTAATACTAAAACTTCATACCCTTTTGCAGTGGCAGCTTCAATATAACTGTGTTGTGCTTCTTTATTTGAGGTATATAAAACTATATGATTCCCATCTTTATCAGTTTGAGCATCTTTTGTTTTTTCAATTAATTCATCAAACGTAAAATACGTATCTGCAACTGTTGGATATAGTGCAAACTTCTTTGCTTTGTCAAAGAATTTATCTTCAGACAACATTCCATACTCAATGATTACTTTAATATCATTCCATTTTTTCTCAAAATCTGGTCTGTCTTTTTTGAATAAAGAAGATAATTTATCAGCAACCTTTTTAGTAATATATCCTGAAATCTTTTTTACAGCACCATCTGCTTGTAGATAAGAACGAGAAACATTTAAAGGAATGTCTGGAGAATCAATAACACCTTTTAACATTTGTAAAAAGTCTGGTACAATTCCCTCTACATTATCAGTTACATACACTTGATTTTGATACAATTGGATTTTGTCCTTTTGCATATCCATAGAAGTACTCAACTTTGGGAAAAATAAAATTCCTGTTAAGTTAAAAGGATAATCAACATTTAAATGAATGTGGAATAAAGACTCTTCAAATTGTGTTGGATACAATTCTCTGTAAAAATTCGTGTAATCTTCTTCATTTAAATCTGCTGGCGCTTTTGTCCAAGCAGGTTCAGTATTGTTGATGATATTATCAACCTCAATTTGTTTGTGAGGTTCAGTCGTTTCTTTTCCGTCTTTATCTTTTGTAGTTGCAGGTGTAAAATCTGGATCGTTTACTTTTTTAGTTCCAAATTTAATTGGCACTTGGTTAAAACGATTGTATTTATTTAATAATCCTTTAATTTTAGCTTCTTTTAAAAACTCTGTAGAATCTTCTGCAATATGTAAAACGATTTCTGTTCCTCTGTCAGATTTGTCGTGTTCAACTAATGTGTATTCAGGAGAACCATCACAAGACCAGTGAGCTGCAGGTTCATCTTTGAAAGATTTTGTAAAAATATCTACTTTTTCAGCAACCATAAAAGCTGAGTAAAAACCTAAACCAAAATGTCCGATAACACCAGTTTCGTTTTTATCATCTTTATATTTTTCTAAAAATTCTTCAGCACCAGAAAATGCAATTTGGTTGATGTATTTTTCAACTTCATCCATTGTCATTCCTAAACCTTGATCTTTAATTGTTAAGGTTTTTGCTTTTTCATCAATAGAAATTTCAATTTTTGCATCCCCTAATTCTGTTTTAGCTTCGCCAATTGCAATTAAGTGTTTTAGTTTTGTAGTTGCATCTGTTCCGTTAGAAATTAATTCACGTAAAAAGATTTCGTGATCAGAATACAAGAATTTTTTTATCAGTGGAAAAATATTTTCTACAGATACATTAATATTTCCTTTTGCCATTTTATAAGTATTTAATTTGACTTTTTTTATTTGTGATTACAAGTAGTCAAAAAAAATACCAAATATTATATAATGACAAGATGACAGTGGCTAAAAAGGTTTTATAATTTCTTTAATTCTTAATGGGAATTCAAACTCTAAATCTTTTCTATTATAACTAAACTGTTTTTCGTTTATATTTTTATAATCTATATCTGTAGAATCTCTGTAAGTTGTTCCTAAAAGTTCGTTATTAACAAAATCAAGTTCAGTCATCAATTCTAAATAATCTTTAAAAAGGATTTTTGAATTAATTTCTAATTGAATTTGAGAATTTAATCTTGTAGTTCTATTTTGTTTTAGAAATCTAACAGTATGATTTCTTAACTGAAAAAAATCTGTCATTTTATCATTTACTATACAAGAATCCATATCAAAAACAGTAAATTTAACAATAGAATCAATTTTTTGAATTGGATGTTTTTCACAATATTCGCAAGAATTAAGTACATAAGAATTATCTTTTTGATCAATATTTACAATTGATTTTTCTAAAATTCTTACTTGTTCATTATTTTCTAATCTTTCTTTCGATGTAAAGAAAATTGAATATCCTTTTTGGTGAATTTCTTTTAAAATAGGTGTGACTTCATTTAGTTTTATTTTTTCATCAATATGAATCCATAATTCGTTTTTATCTTTGGATTTTTTTAAATCGAAACTTTCAGTTTTTGAATTAAAATTAAGAACTTTATCATTAAAAATATAAACTACTTTTTCTGCGGATTTTCCAATGATTAACTCATTCTTATAATTTTTTGGTAAAACTGATTTACCATACATCATAGAGTTAGATAGCAAATTAAAATTGTTTAGTCGATTCTTTGTTTTTTGATTAAAATAACCATCGTAAGTTAAACAGTTTTCTTTAGGAAAAAGCCTTAAAGTATCGTAATCGTTATCATAATTAGTAGTCATTAAAATAGTTCCGTTTTTATCAATTTGATATTTTGATCTATGAATATAATCAACCCAAGGCACAAAAATAGAATCGCCCTTAAACTTTACTGGCATTCCATAACATCTTTTTTCTCTATCATCACAAACAGAATCATTTATTCTCATTCTATTATTTTTGATATTCCAAGTTTGGAAGCTACTTCTATTTCCCCAATCTAAATGATAATGTGCGTTTAAATTTGGTTTGTTACAAGAAACCAAAACAAGTAGTAGAATTAGACAAGAAATTACTTTTTTCATTTTAATTTGATTTTTAAATAGCTCTTTTTGTGAAGATATTAAATTATCACTAATTTAGCTCTCTACAAAAAGACAAATAATAAAATACAGCGCAATAAATTATGTATAATTCAAAAATCACTGGTTTAGGATATTATGTTCCAGAAAATGTTGTAACCAACAACGACTTAAAAGAGTTTATGGATACTTCAGATGAATGGATTCAGGAACGAACAGGAATCAAAGAAAGAAGATGGATAGATCCAAAAACCGATGACAATACTTCGTCAATGGGTGCAAAAGCTGCAAGAATTGCCATTGAAAGAGCAGGTTTAACAAAAGATGATATCGATTTTATCGTGTTTGCAACATTAAGCCCAGATATGTATTTTCCTGGAGGTGGAGTGCGCGTGCAAGATATGTTAGATATGCCAACCATTGGTGCTTTAGATGTTAGAAACCAATGTTCTGGATTTATTTATGCAATGTCTGTGGCAGACCAGTTTATAAAAACTGGCATGTATAAAAACATTTTGGTAATTGGTGCAGAAAATCATTCTGGAGGTTTAGAAAGATCTACAAGAGGAAGAGGAGTTACTGTAATTTTTGGAGATGGAGCAGGAGCTGCAATTTTATCGAGAAGTGAAGAAAAAGGAAAAGGAATTTTATCATCACATTTACATTCAGAAGGTTCTCATGCAAGAGAATTAATGTTAGATGGCCCAGCAACAGGAAGATGGGTTCCAGAAATTATTGCAGAAAATGATCCTGAAGATCAATCGTATTTTCCTTATATGAATGGCCAATTTGTCTTTAAACATGCAGTTGTTCGTTTTTCGGAAGCGATTGTAGAAGGCTTACAAGCCAACAATTTGCAGAAAGAAGATATTGATATGTTGATTCCTCATCAAGCGAATTTGAGAATTGCACAATTTATCCAGAAGAAATTTGGTTTGAGTGATGATAAAGTGCACAACAACATTCAAAAATATGGAAATACAACAGCAGCTTCTGTAATAATTGCTTTAACTGAAGCTTGGGAAATGGGTAAAATTAAAGACAACGATTTAGTTGTTTTAGCTGCTTTTGGTAGTGGTTTTACTTGGGGTTCTGTTGTAATTCGTTGGTAAGTTTTTCGGATATTTAAAAAGATGAAGAAAAAATATAAAGTATTTTTATTAATCTCAAATATTGGCTTAATTGTAATTGGGATGAATATCTTTCTAAATTTTATTCCTTTTGGAAGCTCGAAGATAAATCCGATTTTAATTTTCTTTTTTTGTGTAATAAACATCTCCCTAGCTCTAAAAGCTTCTTTTGATGCTACTAACGAAAAATAATTTTCATTAATAAATCTTTTGATTTTTATTGAGCTATTTTCTGTAAGGTTCTAGCAAACAAAATATAAAGGAAGAAATAATAAGTCATTCATAATTTTTATGAGTGACTTATTTTTTGATGAAATTCATGATTTTTGATGTTTTGTTAAACAAAATATTTTGATGAAATTTTTATTTCATTTTCATGTCATTGTTAAGTAACTGATAGTTATTAGTTTAATTTTTTGTAAAGTATTGTTAAAATTTGCTGTATTAAGATTTATTTGTTTGTTTAATGTTTACTTTCGTTCAACAAAACCAAAAACATACAGCATTATGAAATCAATATTCATCAAAAGCACATTATTTATTGCATTCGCTTTTTTTACTTTAAACAGTGTAGCTCAAAAATTTAGTGGTCAAGCAACTTATATTTCCAAATCTAAAATGGAGCTTGGTAATTGGGGAGCAAGAATGAGTGAAGCTCAAAAAAAACAAGTTGCTGAACGTCTAAAAAATAGATTAGAGAAAACGTATGTTTTAAAATTTAACAATCAAGAATCTAGTTTTTTAGAAGAAGAAAAAATTGATGCAATTTCTGGTGCTACAGATTCTTGGGGAGGTTATTTTACAAGAGGAGATCATTATAAAAATGTAAAAGATGCAAAATTAGTTCAAAGTCAAGAGTTTTATGGAAAACGTTTTTTAGTAAAGGACGATTTGTATAAAATAGAATGGAAAATGGGAACTGAAACTAAAAAAATAGGTCAATATACTTGCTATAAAGCAAAAGCATTTGTGCCATCTAAAGAATTAAGTTGGTATGAATTTTCTTGGAGCGATTTAAGAACAAATAATGATGAAAAAACGGAGGAGGGAAAACCTCAAGAAAATTTAACAGTTGTTGAGGCTTGGTATACTCCACAAATTCCAGTTACACAAGGGCCTGCAGAATATTGGGGCTTACCTGGTTTAATTTTAGAAGTAAATGTAAACAATACTACTTTATTGTGCACTGAAATAGCATTGAGTAAAGATCCTGATATAGAAATTGAAGCGCCAGAAAAAGGAAAAGAAATTACCAAAACAGAGTATACTGCTACAGTTCGTGAAAAAATGGTTGAAATGAGAAGTAATAGAATGGGTAGAAGAGGGTAGACCAGTAGTTGGAAGAGGTGTTTTGTAAGCTATTTTAAAACTATAATTTATAAAACGCCTCCACTTCCTTGTGTTTCGTTTTCTTCTCTATATTTTCTTTCTCTTTCTCTATTTTTACCTTTTCCAAAACTATAACTAAAGCCTAGATAGATACTCCTATATTCTAAAGTATATTGACCATTTTGTTGAAACGGATTCGTAGTTAAAAAATCTATTTTATAACCATTAAATATATCTGTTCCTCTTAAACTGATGGATCCATTACCTTTTAAAACTGAATATCTGGCAGCAATATTCACTAAAAAATAATCATTAATTGTAGCTAAAACAGTTTCGTTATTTCCTCTATAAGACGTGGACAAACTAAAACGAAGTTTATTTGTAGCTTTAAAGTTATTACTAATTCTTGCTGTAAACAATGTGTTGTTGGCTATTTCTAAATTGTTATTTACAAAACCTTGATTATCCTGAAAATACAAATTTGCACTAGGTCTTAAAGTCCACCAAGAAAAAGGCTTAAAGTTTGATGAAAACTCAAAGCCATAACTTTCTGCACTATCAAAATTAGCATACGTTATTATCTGTCTATCTTCATTTGTTGCGTCTTTATTAAAAACTCTACCAATTATATTGGATGTTTTTCTATAAAAAGCTCCTAAATTTATAGAACCTTTTTCAAGAGTTCTTGTGTAATTTAGTTCGAAAGAATTGGTAAATTGTGGTACTAAATTTCTGTTTCCAACAGCAATTGATAATGGTGAATTCCATTCTTGAATTGGCGTAACTTGCTCAATACTAGGTCTGTCAACTCTTCTGCTATATCCAATTTGAAATTGATTTTTTTCTGATGGATTATAGGTTACAAATGTTGATGGATAAATGCTAAATATATCATCTTTTATAGCTTCTAAACTGGTTTGTTGTGTGTTGGAAAATTCGGCATTTAACGTAAATTGTTCAAAACGCATACCAGCTTGCCAGCTAATTTTTGTATATTCTTTAGATAAGTTTATGTAGCCTGAATATATTTCTCTATCATAATTTAGTGCAGAATTTCCTTTGGGAATTAAGGATTGATTCGTGTTAGTTTGAATTTCTTGATTTGTTTCTATCGAATTAAAAACATTTTGAATTCTTGTTTCTAATCCCAATTCTAATAAACCGTTTTTTACAGGTTTCGTATAATCTAAATTTGCTAAAAAAATGGAATTATCATTTGCAATAGTATTTGTAAAATTAAATTCTTTATTGTTTCTATTTAAATTTTCGGTAATAATATCTTCCTGTGGGTTTTTGCTTTTGATATAATTAATTTCCAATTCTACATATTCACCATCATCTTTTAGGTCTACTTTATAATCTAAATTATAAGCAGTTTCTCTATTTTTAAAAATTGACAAATTTTCTGAATCAAAAATTAAATTTGTTTCAAAAACTGTTTTTGTATCTACAAAAAAGTCTGTATTTGTATTGCTCTGGGTCGTGTAAAAAGAAAGTGTATTTTTTGGGTTGATGTAAAAATCGACACCTAATTTAGTATAATTTGTTACTGAATTATCTAAAAAACGAATGTCTTGTTTTAATTCTTTATCCAATCTTTCTAAAAAAGAATTGGTTTCAAACTTTCCAAAATCTAATCCATAATTTCCATAAAAATTGAATTTATCAACACTATAATTAAAATCAAAAGAACCACTTGGTCTTGTATTGATACTTTGCTCAACGCCTAAAGTTGCACTTCCATTAAAGCCAATAAAAGTATTTTTTTTAAGAATAATATTGATAATACCACTCATGCCTTCAGGGCTATATTTTGCTGAAGGATTTGTAATAATTTCGACACTTTTTACAGAAGATGCAGGAATTTGATTTAACAATTGAGCAGATGATAAATTAGAAGGTTTCCCATCAACCAAAACCCTAACATTGCTATTGCCCCTTAAATTAATTGCTCCGTTTTGAAAATCTACTTGTACAGATGGAATGTTCTCTAATAATTCTAAAGAGTTTGTGCCAGCTGCATTTAAATCTTCGCCAACATTGTAAATTTTTCGATCAATTTTTTGTTCTACAGCTGAAACCTTTGAGTCAACAATTACTTCCTCTAAAATGTCTGTTACTTCTTCTAGGTAAATTTTATTTAAATTTAAATTTGGCGTTTTTGTACTTAGCAAAACCTTTTTATAAAAATTTTTATAACCAATAAATTGTACATTTATAATAATGGAATCTAGAGGAAGTTTTGCTATTTTAAACTCACCTTTTTTGTTTGTAATACTTCCATTTATAATAGTATGCTTTTTGTCTTTACAAATTATTGTTGCGTAAGCAAGACTTTTATTAGATTTAGCAGATAATATAATGCCAGATAAAGAGCCTAAATTTTTCTTATTATTTTGAGAAAATACAGCGATTGTAGTTACAAAACAAATCAAGAAGCTAATCTTTTTTATTCCCATATATAAATTTAGCAACGCTAAAAAGTAAACGTAGTTAACAATTTTTTAACAAAAATATCATTTTTTATTTAAGAATAAATAATTTTTTTACAATAAAATCATCCATTTTTATAATTGATTTTAATTTAAATTATGATTTTAATTTTGTTTAACGTATTTTAGAATTATGAAAAATAAAACATTAGTAATTGGTGCTTCTACAAATCCTAATAGATATTCAAATATTGCTATTAAAAGGTTGTTAGACAAAAATATAGCAGTAGTAGCTTTGGGTTTAAGAAAAGGAAAAGTTTTAGATGTTGCCATTGATAACGAAAAAGTGGATTATAAAAATATAGATACTGTTACTTTATATTTAAATCCTAAAAGACAGGAAGAATATTACAACTACATTATTAGTTTGCAACCAAGAAGGGTTATATTTAATCCAGGAACAGAAAATATGGAGTTTGTAAAGCTTTTGAAAAATAATCAGATTGAATCAGAAATAGCGTGTACGTTGGTTTTGTTATCTACGAATCAGTATTAATTTTTTTATTGAATATTAAAAACCTTTCCAGGAACTGCTAATTCTGAATTCTTAAAAATTTCTTGTGCTTCTTCTTTAAATAAGGAAATATCTTTATATCTACCTGAATAATGCCCAACAACCAATTGTCCAACAGTGGCATCTTTAGCAATTTGCGCAGCTTCTTTAGAGGTAGAATGTTTCGTTTTTTTTGCCAATTCTTGTTTTTCAGCTAAAAAAGTAGCTTCATGATATAACAAATCTGCATTTTTGATAATTGGAATAATGTCTGGTTTATAGACTGTATCACTACAAAAAGCAAAACTCAACGCTTTTTTTGGAGGTAACGTTAATTCGGCATTTGGTATAATTTCTCCTGTGGATAAAACAACATCTTTACCCGCTTTTATATTATTATAATCAGCTCTATCAATTTCATTATAATTGCTGATATTATCCATGTGTAGTTTTAATGGTTTTTCCTTTTCAGTAAACAAGTAACCATTGGTATACACTCTGTGTTTTAAAGGAATTGTATGTACAGAAATTTTATCATCTTCAAAAATAAGTTCGCTTTCTTTGGATGATAATTCATGAAATATCATTGGATATTTTGCATGACTTTCAGAAATTTTTAATTGTAAAAGTGTTACTTTTTTAATGCCTTTAGGACCGTAAATATGCAATTCTTTTTCTCTGCCTAAAATACCATAAGTTGATAATAAACCGACTAAACCATAAAAATGATCTCCATGCAAATGAGAAATAAAAATGTGGTTAATTTTTGTAAAACCAACTTTGTATTTACGCATTTGACGCTGAGTGCCTTCTCCACAATCAATTAAAAAATGACGATTATTAATTTCTAAATATTGTGCAGTAGGAAAAGCATTTGCTCTTGGTGTAGCTGAATGACAACCTAAAATAGTAAGGCTTATACTCATTGAATTACAAAACGTTTAGAAGTGATACTTTCTTCGTTTTGAATACTGTATATGTACATGCCAGCAGCTAAATCATTTTTGTAAAAAGTAATGGTGTTTTTACCGATTTCAGTTTCATATTCCTTTTTAAAAACAGTTTTACCTAAAACATTTTTTACTTTTAAAGTAATTTTAGAATTATTAGTTGTTTGGAATGTAATTTTTGTGCTGATTTTAAATGGGTTTGGTGCTGTAGAAATATCATCAATTGTTTTTTCTTGAGAAAACCCAAGAAGAGAAACAAATAAGAATAAAGTAAAAAGTATTTTTTTTATCATGATTTTTGGGGGTTTAAAAGCCTAGCTCTCTTTCCATATTTTCCATTTCTAATACATCTTCAGCCTCAATTAAAGTCGGCACAATGTTAAAATTTTCAGGAAAATCGTCCATATTAAAAGCATTAGCAATTATTATAAAAGATGTTTTATCTTCCTTTTTTTGGTTTGCAATATCTAAAAATAATAAAAAATCTTCTTTAGTAGCTTTTGTTTTGTCAGAAATTTGAACAATTATATGATTTTCTTTATAATCAGCAACTTTTTCTAAAAATAATGCATAGAATTCTGAAAATGTATTTTCATCCGAAGAAATAAGTATATAAGATTCTTTATTTTCTATGTTCATTCTTTTAAATTTTTATTCCAACTACCTTTTAATCTGCTGTGCTAATAAATAAATTACAGCCATTCTAATAGCAACTCCGTTTTCAACCTGATTTAATATAATAGATTGATCAGAATCTGCAACATCACTTGTAATTTCTACACCTCTATTAATAGGTCCTGGATGCATTATAACAATTTTCTTGCCAAGATTGTCTAGAATTTCTTTATTGATACCAAAAAGTTGTGTGTATTCTCTAGTGGATGGAAAATATTTAATGTCCATTCTTTCATGTTGCACACGTAAAACATTGGCAACATCACACCATTCTAAAGCTTTTTTAAGGTTGGTTTCTACTTCTACACCCAAACTTGTAATATATTTAGGTATTAAGGTTGTTGGGCCACAAACTTTAACCTGAGCACCTTGCAATTGCAAAGCAAATATGTTAGATAATGCCACTCTTGAGTGTAAAATATCACCAACAATTACAATTTTTTTTCCTTTTACAGAGCCTAATTTTTCTCTTATAGAATACGAATCTAATAAAGCTTGCGTTGGGTGTTCGTGAGCACCATCACCAGCATTTATAATCTTTGCATTTACATGGTTTGATAAAAAAACGCCAGCACCCACATTTCCATGACGCATTACAACAATATCTACTTTCATAGCTAAAATATTGTTTACAGTATCAATTAAGGTTTCTCCTTTTTTTACAGAAGATTGCCCCGCAGAAAAATTAATAACATCTGCAGAAAGTCTTTTTTCTGCTAGTTCAAAAGAAAGTTTGGTTCTTGTACTATTTTCGAAAAATAAATTGGCAATAGTAATATCTCTTAAAGAAGGTACTTTTTTAATAGGTCTGTTAATTACTTCTTTAAAATGATCAGCTGTTCTAAAAATAAGCTTAATATCATTTTCATTCAGATATTTTATGCCTAATAAATGTTCTACGCTTAATGTATCCATATTTATGTTTGCTCAATATATACAGCATCTTTTTTATGTGTTTCTTTCCAAGAAACTAGTACTTTTTCTTCATTAATGGCATCTACTTGCCTACCTCTATAATTTGGTTGAATTGGCAAATGTCTGCTAAATCGTCTGTCAATCAAAACTAATAACTCAATGTTATCTGGTCTTCCAAAAGATTGAATTGCAGTTAAAGCTGCTCTTATACTTCTTCCAGAAAACAACACATCATCAATAATAACCACTTTTTTATTTTCAATTAAAAAATCGATTTTCGTAGTTTCAGCAGCTAAAGGTGTGTCTTTTCTTCTAAAATCGTCTCTGTAAAACGTAATATCTAGCAAGCCTAATTTTAAATCTTTAATATTGTATGCAGTCTTTAACAAATTTGCTAATCTGTTTGCCAAAAAAGTTCCTCTAGGTTGCAAGCCAATTAATACAGTATTCGAAAAGTCGTTATGATTTTCAATTAGCTGGCAAGCCAATCTATGAAGGATAATTTCAATATCTTTTGAGTTTAATAAAGTTTTTTTGCTCATAAGAAAGCTATCAAATTTAAGAGGATAGTTGTTAAAATCAAAATTAAGGTAAATAAACGTATGCACAAAATATAAGAACATGCGAATTTTATAAAATATTACAGATTTTTTTAAATTTCTTAATTAATTTTCAGTAACTTTTATCCCTATAAAATTTTTAAAAACTCAAAGTAGTTTTCTTGTTAATTAAATTGTTGACAACAAAAAAGCCATCTTTATGTCTTTTAAAAGAGTTGTGTTAACTTAGATTAATAATTCGAATCTAGTAAATATGTCTTTAACAAAATTTGAATCGATGCTCAAAACCAACAAAATCTATTTTTTTGATTTAGATGAGTTTGAGGAAATTATTATTCATTATTTAGATGAAGGTAAACACGCGCTCGCCAAAAAAGCCTTAAAGCTAGGGTTAGAACAGCATCCAGAATCTATTGATTTAAAATTTTTTCAGGTAGAGCTGTATCTTTTTGATAATGAAGTTGATAAAGCCTTTTTTATTTTAACTAAGATAGAAGAATCAGATCCTGAAAACTACGAAGTTTTTACACAAAGAGCAATTATATATTCTAAATCTGGTAATCATGAAGAAGCAATAATCAACCTAAAAAAAGCTTTAACCTTTACAAATTATAAGACACTCGTTTGGAGCTTAATGGGTATGGAATATTTGTATTTAAACGATTTTGAAAATGCGCTTAAAAACTTTGTAAATTGTATAGATGTAGATTTTGAAGATTATGCTGCACTTTATAATATTATATATTGCTTTGATATGGAAAAAGAGCATACAAAAGCCATTACTTATTTAAATAATTATCTGAATAAAAATCCATATTGTGAAGTTGCTTGGCATCAATTAGGAAGACAATTTTTTATTTTAGATGATTTTGAACAGGCTTTAATTGCTTTTGATTACGCTGTTTTAATTGATGAACATTTTATTGGTGGTTATTTAGAAAAAGCAAAAACTTTAGAAGCTTTGGGTAAATATCAAGAAGCGATAGATAATTATTTAGTAACGCTTAATTTAGATGATCCTACAGCTTTTGCTTTTGTTAGAGTAGGGGAGTGTTATGAAAAGTTGCACAAATACGATGCTGCAATTTCTTATTATAAAAAAGCAGTTCATGAAGATCCTTTATTAGATAGAGGTTGGTTTTTATTAGCCAATATATATTATGATGATAAAAATTACAACAAAGCAGCTTATTATACTGCAGAAGCTTTAAAGATTGATGAAGATAATGCTGTTTTTTGGAGACGTTATGCAGAAATTAAAATGAAACTTAATTTTTATGAAGAAGCAGTTACTGGCTTCGAAAAATGTTTAATGCTTGGTGATAATGCTATAGAAATTTATATTGCATTAGTAGACGTTTTATCTTTTTTAGGCGAATTTAATGACGCAATAACTGTTTTGATTGATGCCCAAAAAACCTATAAAAACTTTGCTGAAATTGAATATAGATTAGCAGGTTTATTTTTTACTTTAAACAAAAAAAAATATGGTTTTAATCATTTAATTATAGGATTAAATTTAGACTACGAATACCACACAATATTAAAAGAAATTTTTCCGACAGTTTTAGATGATAAAAAAGTTCAAAAACTAATTATCGATTTTAAAAAGACTTTGGAGTAATTTTCAAGATCTTTAATTACTTTAGCATATGGTTTTATTTTTATATTCCTTAAAAAATAAATTCACTAAAATATATCTGGACTTTTTTAAGGTTCAAAATTTATAAAAAATAATTATTTTAAAGGAAAAGTTTAAAAATATGAGTAAAGTAAGCATTAAAAAAAGCGAAAAAGATAAAATAATCGATTATCAATTACGCTTTCAAGACTTATTAATTAGTATTTCTACGAACTATATTAATGCTGATTTATCTACAATTGATGAACTCATAGAAAAATCTTTAAAGCAAATTGGTGAATTTGTGGGTGCAGATAGAAGCTATATTTTTTCTTACGATTTTGATAAAAATACAACGAAAAACACTTACGAATGGTGTAATGAAGGTATTGAACCAGAAATAGAGAATCTTCAAGAAGTACCCCTAGATTATTTAGATTTTTGGTTATCATCTCATAAAAAAGGTGAAGCATTTTATGTAGAAGATGTTAGTGTTTTACCAAAAGAAGACGAATTAGGGTTGTATAATATTTTAGAGCCTCAAGGAATTAAAAGTTTAATAGCAATTCCCAAAATTAAAAATGGCGATCTTATAGGTTTTGTTGGGTTTGACTCAGTTAAAAAGATTCATAAATATACAGAAAACGAAAAAAATATTCTTTTCGTTTTTGCAAACATGCTTGTAAATATTATTCAAAGAAAAGAGCAAGAAGATTTAATTAAAAAACAAGAAGAAAAGAAAGAAGAATTATTAAAAAGTTTATCTCTTCAAAACGAGCAATTAAATGATTATGCTCAAATGGTTTCTCACGATTTAAAAGCACCATTAATAAATATTCATACACTAATTACTTGGTTTAAAGAAGATAATGAGGCAATTTTAGACAAGAGTTCTATAGAGCCGTTAAATGAAGTTTTGTTTAATGTAGAAAGGTTAGATTTTTTAGTAAAGGGTATTTTAGATTACTCTACAATAGATAATCAAAACTCCGAAAATCAAAATATAAACTTAAATTCACTTATTCAAGATGTGTTAAAATTAATTTTAATTCCTGTAAACACATCCATTAAGGTTCAAGATAATTTTCCGATTTTAAAAGGTAATATTTGGAAGTTTAGCCAGCTTTTTCAGAATCTAATACAAAATGCAATTAAATATAATAATAAAAAAGAGAAGCATATTGAAATTGGTTTTACTGAAAAAGAAAATCATTATCAGTTCTTTGTAAAAGATAATGGTATTGGTATTAAATCAGCTTATTTTTCTAAGATTTTTAAGGCATTTACCAAATTAGAAAGTACAGGTTCTTCTTCAGGTATAGGATTATCTATCGTTAAAAAGATTGTAACTTTTTACAATGGTGAAATTTGGCTTGAAAGTAAAGAGGAGGAAGGAAGCACTTTTTATTTTACAATTTTGAAATAGAAATAGGTTAACAATTTAATTTTTGTGTCTTATTTAGGCACTTTCAGAATTAAATAAACACTTGTTTATCAGTTAAATAAGTTGTATTTTAGATAAACCAAACCCCGTAAATAGGCAAAAAGCCTAAAAAACGGGGTTTTTCTTTTTTACAAATATGAAAATACGAAGAATTTCTGACTTCCAGTACTCTTTTTCTTTTTTATCCTCTACAGAGGAATTAGAAAAATTCAAAGCACGTTTTTTAATGTCTGATTTAGGTAAAATTTACAGTGCAATTCCTTGGAAAAATTTAGTCAAATCATTTAAAATTACAGAAGCTATCAAAGGACCAGACTGTATTTTTAGCCCTCAAGGAAAATTAGGTTTAATGTTTTTAAAACATTATGCTTGTTGTTCTGATAAGCGTTTGATTGAGCAGTTGAATTCCAATTATAATTATCAGTTTTTTTGTGGTATTTATTTAGGATTTGATACCCTTGAAAACTATAAAATAGTGAGTCAAATACGTTGCGAATTAGCTGCTGATTTAAACATTAGTTCAACAGAAAAAATACTATTTAATTATTGGAGTAAATATATTGATGAACAAGAAAAAGCAACAACAGATGCCACTTGTTATGAGAGTGAAGTTCGCTATCCAACAGATCAAAAACTATTGAAAGAATCTGTTGACTGGTGCTATAAACAAATGAAGATAATTTGTAAATCTTTATGTGTAAAACTTCCTAGAACCAAATACTTGAAATGGTCAAAAAGATATGTTGGTTATAGTAAAATGCGAAGAAAAACAACAAAGAAAAGAACCTCCATAACAAGAGCTTTTTTAAAACTATTACGCAAATTATTAGCGGAGATTAAAACTCTTGAAAAACAACATTATTTTACAATGCCAAATCGTTTTTATAAAACACTAAATACAGTAAAAAAAATATTCTCACAACAGTATTTACTGTTTGAGAAAGGAGAAAAACCAAAGAATAGAATCGTAAGCATAAGCAAAGATTACTTACGTCCAATAGTGAGAGGAAAAGAGATAAAAAAAGTAGAATTTGGGGCAAAAGTAAACAAACTTCAAATTGATGGAATTAACTTTATACAGAAAATAAGTTTTGATAACTTTAATGAAGGGACACAATTTAAAAATACAGTTTATAAGGCACAAGGATTAACCAATAGGAAAATTAAAATACTTGGTGCAGATGCTATTTATGCAACGAATAAGAACAGAGTTTTTGCAACTTCAAACCATATACAAACAGACTTCAAACCTAAAGGAAGACCTTCAAAGCATCATAAAGAGCAAAAAAAGCTCAAAAAAATGATTACCAAAGAAAGAGCTTCTAGATTAGAGGGGGGTTTTGGTAAAGAAAAGGAACATTATCATCTAAAAAAGATAAAAGCGAAAACCAAACCAACAGAAATACTTTGGATATTCTTTGGTATTCATACTGCAAATTGCCTTGAAATTGGCAGAAGAATGCAAAATCAAATTTTACAAAAAGTAGCCTAAATTTTTAAAATAAAAATTAAAAACACAGGATAACTATGCAATAAGGTTACTGCGAAACATAAAAAAGGTATATAAATTAAAAAAGTGATAGAAAATTATAATTTTCTATCACTTTTTTAAAATAATTTTCAAAAAATTAAACTACTTCTGAAAGTGCCTATTTAATTTTATCAAAAACAAAATCAATTCTAAAATCATCACTAGAAACTATGGCTTTTAGTTGTTTATTTTCTAAAAAATAGGTTATTTTTTTAGGGAATTCATTTTGCTGATTTTCACAAACAAAAGAAGAATCTGTTTGTTCCGTAAACTTAAAAAGTGTTGGTTTTTCATTTACACCTCTAACTTCTAAATATAAAGTATCTTTAATCGTAATTATAGCCAGTGTTTCTTGAAAAGACTTTTTTGCATCTGTTATAGTATAACCCATTCCTGCTAAATTGGAGTTCCACGTTTCATAAGTTTGGTTGCCAGGTTTATCATCAAGACGCTTCCATTCACCAATTAAAAAGGTAGGTTTTTGTGTAATGTTACTGTTTTCGTTACAAGATAACATCAAAATAAAACAACCAAATAGAAGCAATTTTTTCATTTTAAAAATAATTTATACCAAATATAGTTAAATGAAAATAAAAAATAATTACGAATAAAATTTGTAAATTCGCACCACAAGAAAAGAGTAGAAGATGTTAGATAAATTAAGAATTGTTAAGCAACGTTATGATGAGGTTTCGGATTTAATTATTCAGCCAGAAATTATCATGGATCAAAAGCGTTATGCGCAATTGATGAAAGAATATAAAGATTTAGGTGATGTTAATAAAAAAGGAGAAGAATACCGAGAATTAACAAACAATATAGAAGAAGCAAAAGAAATAATTGCAGATGGCTCTGATGCAGAAATGACAGAAATGGCCAAAATGCAATTAGAAGAAGCCAACACTAGAATTCCTGAATTAGAAGACGAAATTAAGGTTTTATTAATACCAAAAGATCCAGAAGATTCTAAAAATGCAGTTGTAGAATTAAGAGCAGGAACAGGTGGAGATGAAGCAAGTATTTTTGCTGGAGATTTGTTTAGAATGTATTCTAAATATTGCGAAAGTAAAGGCTGGAAAGTTTCTACAGTAGACTATTCTGAAGGGACAAATGGTGGTTTTAAAGAAATACAATTCGAAGTTACAGGAAACGATGTGTATGGAATTTTAAAGTTTGAAGCTGGTGTGCATCGTGTACAAAGAGTTCCACAAACTGAAACACAAGGTAGAGTGCATACATCAGCAGCTACGTGTATGGTTTTTCCTGAAGCAGAAGAATTTGATGTTGAGATTAATCCAAAAGATGTAAGAATC
This sequence comes from Polaribacter sp. Hel_I_88, assembly GCF_000687935.1. Lineage (NCBI taxonomy): Bacteria > Pseudomonadati > Bacteroidota > Flavobacteriia > Flavobacteriales > Flavobacteriaceae > Polaribacter > Polaribacter sp. Hel_I_88. The sequence continues at coordinate 2,542,986 of NZ_JHZZ01000001.1, forward strand.
GATTTTTTCTGTTCCTCAGGTCCAGGAGGTCAATCAGTAAACACAACGTACTCTGCTGTTCGTTTAACACATATTCCAACAGGTTTGGTTGCACAATGTCAAGATCAAAAAAGTCAGCATAAAAACAAAGAAAAAGCTTTTAAAGTATTACGTTCTCGTTTATATGATATGGAGTTAGCGAAGAAAAATGCAGAAGATGCATTAAAACGTGGTTCCATGGTTTCTTCTGGAGATAGAAGTGCAAAAATTAGAACCTACAATTATGCTCAAGGTAGAGTTACAGATCATAGAATTGGGTTGTCTTTATACGATTTGCCAAATATTATGAATGGCGATATTCAAAAAATAATTGATGAATTGATGCTAGCCGAAAACACTGAAAAACTAAAAAGTTTAGGAGACGGAATTTAAACGTATATAATTCCTTATTATTTTAAAGTAAATAGAGCCTCAAAATTATATTTTGAGGCTCTTATTTTTATGTATCTTAATTATGCAAAATATATGTAGACACCTATTACAATTACACAAATAATAATACTTACCTGATTTACGTATTTCCAAGGAGAAATATCTACCTGTTTTGTATACTCTTGATTAAAAGCTGTTTTCATTGGTTTTAATTTCCCAATGATCAACATAATTAGTATGTTTAAAACAAATAGTATTGCCATAACATCTAAAAAATGCGGATATGCTTGAGATTCAATTAAAGCTAATTCTGATGCTTCTGTGATTCCTGATAATTTAGCATTTTCTAATGCTGAATTGATAAAATAGGGTTGTAGAAAAAATTGACTGATGATATATAATAAACAACCAGACACTAAACCGATTTTAGCAGCAATAGCAGGCACTTTTTTAGTGGTAAAACCAACAACAATAATGGTTAAAATTGGAATACTGTAAATACCGTTAATTTCTTGTAAATAATCGAATAAACTCCCAGCATTGGCAATTAAAGGAGCAATACACATGGCAGCTATTGCTAAGATGACTCCAAAAGCTTTACCGTATTTTACAACTGTTTTTTCATCTGCTTCTTTGTTGATATGTTGCTTGTAAACGTCAATTCCAAATAAAGTTACAGAGCTGTTTAAAACACTATTAAAAGAACTTAAAATAGCTCCAAATAATACTGCTGCAAAAAAACCAACCCATTCTGCAGGAAGTACTTTTTTAACTAACATTGGGTATGCACTGTCTGCAGTTTCTAAATTTCCTTCAAAAATATGGTAGGCAATTAATCCTGGTAAAACAACGATTAAAGGCCCTAAAATTTTAATGAATGAAGCTAATAATAATCCTTTTTGACCTTCTTTTAAATCTTTTGCACCCAATGCTCTTTGTATAATTTGTTGGTTTGTTCCCCAATAAAATAGCTGTACCAACATCATTCCTGTAAAAATGGTATAAAAAGGAACAGGATCTGTAGCGCCACCAATCGAATTAAATTTATCAGGATTTTCTGTCACTAAAATATTTAATCCATCTGATAAACTTCCATCACCAATCAATAATAATCCAAAAACAGGAATTAATAAACCTCCAATTAATAAGCCAATAGCGTTAATAGAATCTGAAACGGCTACAGCTTTTAATCCCCCAAAAACTGCATAGATAGAGCCAATAATTCCAATTCCCCAAACACAAATCCATATGGATTGTGTATGAGTTACGCCTAACAAAGTTGGCACATCAAACATTCCGCTTATTGCTAAAGATCCAGAATATAAAATTACTGGTAATAGCACAACTACATAACCTGTTAAGAATAATATGGAAGTAAGTGTCTTTGTACTTACATCAAAACGTTTTTCTAAAAAACCAGGAACGGTTGTCAATCCACTTTTTAAATATCTAGGTAACAAAAAAACAGCGGTAACAATCATGGCAATAGCTGCTAAGGTTTCCCAAACCATTACAGATAAACCACTTGTATAGGCAGATCCGTTTAAACCTACAATTTGTTCTGTAGATAAATTAGTCAATAATAATGAACCCGCAATTACGCCAGCAGTTAAACTTCTGCCACCTAAAAAATAGCCATCAGAAGAATCTTCTGAATTTTTTCTTGTTGCCAAATATGATATTACTGCTACCAATATTGTAAAGCCTAAAAATGTAAGTATTTGCATCTGTTTCTATTTATAAATTATTATTTGACTAGTTAAAATTGTTTTTAAAACCACTATTTTTTAAAAAAATAGGATTTAAAAAGTTATGTGTTCTAAATTAATTTTCCTGTTTTTTGGTGAAATTCATCATCAATTTTGGTATTAATAATTTTCATGTACTTTATAAAATAATTAATATTTACAAAATCTTTAATGCTATTTTTATAAACGCATCAATTTATTAATTTTTAAATGATCAGCTAATAAAGATTGGTTTTATTTTCTGAATACTAATATTATTATCTCTATTTTTTATTAATGATAGCATTTACTTCGTTGATCAATTTCTTTTTAATATCTAAATATTTTGATTCTGAAGCAACATTATTTGTTTCATATCCATCTATTTGATGATTGTAAAGCTCTTCTTGACCATTACTATATTTGATATATCTCCAGTTTTTTGTGCGATATGAGAAATTTTGTTTTTCTGTGGGTATTTTAATTCCGAAATTTCCAACAACTGTTAACGCTCCATTTGGTCCTTTCCAGTTGTTTTGATTGTTCTCTAATAATGGTTTAAGGCTATAACCTCCTAAATTGCCACCTTTCGGATTCATTTTGTTATCTCCTTCTAAATCACACAAATCTACAAACGTTGGAAATAAATCGATTAGAGAAACTGGTTGTTCAATTTTTAAACCGGGTTTTGCTCCGGGTGCTTTTATGATCATTGGAATTCTGGCACTTTCTTCCCAAGGTGAGTTTTTAAACAAATATTCTTTTTCACCCATTTGCCAACCATGATCGCTGGTAAAAACTACAATGGTATTGTCTTTAAATGCACTTTCATTTAAAGCCTCCATTACTTTACCAACTTGTTCATCAACAAAAGCAACACACGCCAAATAGGCTTGTAAAAAATGTTTTAACGCCAATTCTCGATCACCATTATAAGATTTTAATAGTGTACGAAAATATCGAGATCCTTTTTGTTTACGATCAAAATTAGCATTCCAATACGTATCTTTTATATCATCCTTTTGCCAATAATCTAATTTTAAATCTTCTATTGGAAACATATCAAAATATTTATCAGGAGCATGCAATGGAGTATGTGGTCTTACAAAACCAATACCCATAAAAAAGGGTTGTTGTTGCTCTCTTTTTTCTAGTTCTTTAATTTTTTCCACAGCCCATTGTGCATGCAATTCATCTTGCATTAAATCTCTATCATTATCATTTACATAACGCATGGGTTCATTGTTCCAACCATAAACCAATCCTTTTGTATCTTTCTTGCCTTCAGAGATTCCTGCATCCGATAATCGTCCAAAAGAACCGTCTACATGACCTATATTTCTATAAGGTGCTGGTACAGTGGGTAATGCTTTTTTATTTTTTCCATCAAAATAAAACGGACCATAATTATTTTTTAAAGACAAGCCCCATTCATCCCAATCTTTTTCCATATTACCATGGGTAATTTTGCCTGTTCCTAAAGTTACATAACCATTTTCTTTAAAATAACGCATTATGGTTTTGTTATTCTTTAAAACGGGTTGCTTTTTTAGGTCTGTCCATCCATAGTCTTTAGATTCATGAGGATAAACACCTGTAATAAGACTGTTTCTTGATGGTGAGCATACAGGAACATTGGTTTGTGCATTTACAAACTGAACACCCATGGATGCCAATTTATCAATATTGGGTGTTTTTGCTTGTGGATGGCCCCCAAAAACACCTTGATAATCATTTAAATCATCACAAATAATAAATAAGACATTGGGTTTTACTTTAGTATTTTGCGCAAATGTAGTCAGACAGAAAAGTCCGCATACAAAAATTATGAAAGCCTTCTTATTTTTCATTTGTACTTATATTTGAAATTGTGTAGCTAAAACTTAAGTTAGTTGGTTTAATGCGATATTCTTTATGTGGCATTGCACCCCAACTGGTATCACCACCAACACCCATTTGTGCCATATCTATATTTATATTGACAAAATCTCTTTTTATAATATCTGTAGTGTGGCGTTGTTGCTTTGTTTCGCCTGCGTCAAAATCGCTGTTGTATTGATGGTGTGCACTAAAACCGATATAATTTTGTGCGGTAACTTGAATGCCTTTTCCACTTTCATTTGTGAATTGTACCCAACGTGTATCTGTTTTATAGCCATTTTCTTGCGGACGAATATAAGGAAAGTACAAATCTGAAACGCTAGCCGTGTATTGCCCCACTAATGCAGCCGTATTTCTATCTTGATAATTTTCATGCGGTCCTCTACCAAACCATGAAACAGCATTATAGCTTTCATCAATTATAAAATTTGTACCAAATCTAGGTAGCATAGGAAGGCTAGAAGCTACATTTTTAAGTTCTGTTTGTACTTTTATTGTACCATCTGAAGTAATGTTATAGGTCATCACAACCTTGGCATCTTTTGCAGCAGGCAAATTATACGTTGATTTTACTGTTACAGTATTCCCTATGTTGTTTTCTTCAAAAGCAATTAAATCTTGATTGTTTGAAGCTTCTTTCCATTCACCTAGTTTTTTAGGCATTTTAAAACCAAAATCATTATCTGTTGTGGCACGCCAAAAGTTTGGTTTGATTCCATTTTCTAATAAGTTACCATCTCCATAATCTAACGTTTTTAATGCTCCTGTTGTAGTATTAAACTCAATTTTGAAATTAGCATTAGAGATGCTATACATGGAATCTTTTTTATTGCTTACAATATCACTTTTAGAAATAACAGAATTCTTACTAAAATTTCCTTTTTGAAGCTGAAACTGCTCATATGCCACTGTATGATTTTTAGGAACTAATGGGCTAGACGTAGCAGTTTTAGCGTATATATTTAAATGATAATCGCTATCGTTATTTGCTAAAGTAGGTAAGTTCATTTTTATTTTTGTAGTTTGATAAGGAGCCACATCAATTACAGGTAAAATCCTTTCAGCAACTTCAACACCATTTTCTAAAAGTTTCCAGGAAAACTCTAATGTATTTAAGTTTGTAAAATCATACATATTTTTAATTTCAAATTCTCCAGAGCTTAGATTTGTCTGTTTAAATTTTACATATTGATACACTTTTTTAGTTTCAAACAATGCAGGGTGAGGAGTTCTATCAGGATTTACAATTCCGTTCAAACAGAAATTATTATCGTTTTGTAAATGTGCACCTCCTAAATCACCTCCATAAGCCCAGAATTCTTCATTTTTGTCATTTGTAGTCAGTAAACCTTGGTCTACCCAATCCCAAATAAAGCCACCTTGCATGGTTGGGTAAGCTTCAATAACATCCCAATAATCCTGAAAATTACCAAGGCTATTTCCCATTGCATGCGCATATTCGCATTGTATTAAAGGTCTTGAACCGTCTTCTTTTACGTATTGAATCATTTTTTGTATTGGCCAATACATAGGTGCTTGTATGTCTGTGTTTTCATAACCTGTAGCCCCTTCATATTGAGTTGGTCTAGTAGCATCGTGCTCTTTTAACCAAGCGTAGGTTGCATAAAAATTATCGCCATTACCAGCTTCGTTCCCCAAAGACCATGTTACAATGCTTGCGTGATTTTTGTCGCGTTCAAACATTCTAATTGTTCTGTCTAAATGAGCCCCTTTCCAAGAAGGTAAATACGCTGGGTGTTTTGCTTGTTTCTCTAAATCATTGTCTAAACCTTGATTTGTTGTTCCCATTCCATGCGTTTCTATATTGGCTTCATTAACAACATAAAATCCATATTTATCTGCTAACCTATAAAAGAAAGGATCTTTAGGATAATGACTACAGCGAATGGCATTGATATTGTTTTGTTTCATTAACTCCATATCTTTAATAGTTAATGATTCTGTTATTCTATGACCTGTTTTTTCATCATGATCGTGAAGATTAACACCTTTGATTAGAATAGGTTGTCCATTGACTAAAAACTGACTATTTTCAATTTTTATGTTTCTAAATCCGACTTTTACAGCTGTAGATTCACCGTTTACAGAAATAAGAAGTGTATATAAATTTGGGTGTTCTGCATTCCAAGATTTAATATTTGCAATGGTTTTACTAAAATCAATACTATTGCTGCCTTCTTTGAGTGTTACAGGTTTCGTTTCTGAGTAAATTGTTTGATCTTCATCTAATAATTGTATAGCAACTTCTTTTTCAATGGCATTTGCTGAATTTTTATCAACTTTTAGGTTTAGATTGAATTTACCATCTTGATAGTCATTTTCTAAATCAGCGATTACTGTAAAATCTTTTAAGCTAATTTTATTGGACGCATACACATACACATCACGTTCTATACCAGACAGACGCCAAAAATCTTGATCTTCCATATAACTAGCATCAGACCATCGTAAAACTTGAACTGAAACACTATTTGTTCCTGGTTTTGTGAATTTGGTAATATTAAATTCAGCTGCTGTTTTACTACCTTCATTATAGCCCACAAATTCACCATTAATCCAAACATACATGGCGCCACTTACGCCTTCGAAATGTAGATAGTGGTCTTTACCATCCCAAGCTTTTGGCATTTCAAAATTACGTTTATAACTTCCGTTATTGTTAATATTATGAGGAATGAAAGGCGGATTTGCTGGAAACATGTATTTGATATTGGTATAGACTGGGATTCCAAAACCTTTCATTTCCCAATTTGAAGGTACAGAAATGGTATCCCATCCACCTAAATCAAAGCCATTTTTATAGAATTCTGTTGGTCTAGCTTGTACACTATCTGCATAATAAAAGTTCCAAGTTCCATTTAAGGATTGGTATAATTCGGAATTTTGCCAACTTTCATTTTTTAAAGAAGCCTCTTTGTTTTTATACCTATAAAAAGTAGCAGTAGGTTGCTCTCTATTAATTTGAAAAATTTCTGGATTTTCCCATTCTGGATTTTCCCATTTTTCTGCAGTATAAATTGGTTTTTCAACAATTTGTTTTTGACATGAAAAAACAAATGATAATGTTATTAATAAGGCTAGGTAATTTATTTTCATAATAATAGGTGTTTTTTAATTGATATAATTATTTAAGAAAAGCCAATTTTTACATTGATTCCTCCAATATTGGCTAGTGGTATTTTCTCTGCCTAAAAAAAAGGCATGTTTTCCATGCTGATATGCATGAAGCTCTGCAGGTATGTTATTTTCTTGTAAAGCCAGGTAATAAGCAATACTATTTTTTACAGAAACAGATTGATCATCTGATGCGTGTGCAATAAAAGTTGGCGATGTATGAGCATTGACATGCAATTGATTAGAAAACTTTTCTATCTCTTCTTTAGATGGTTTGTTTCCTAATAATCGATTTCTTGAGCCTTTGTGTGTTATGTCATGCTGCATCGAAATCACAGGATATACCAAAACTGTAAAATTTGGTTTTGCACTGGTGGTATCTTTAGTTTTATAAGTAACATCTTTATAGTGTGTTGCTAATGTTGATGCTAAATGCCCACCAGCAGAAAAGCCTATGATACCAATTTTATTTGGATTTAGTTGCCATTTTTTAGCATTACGTCTTACATATCGTATGGATTCTTGAGTGTCTTGAAGTGGACCAATCGATTTGTCTTCCATAATTACATCACTTGGTAATCTGTATTTTAAAACAAATGCAGTTATGCCTAATTTGTTAAGCCATTTGGCAACATCATAACCTGATCTTTTGATGGCTAACAGCGCATAACCTCCACCTGGACAAATAATCATTGCTGTTCCGTTTGGATTTTCTGGTACAAATATTTTGAGTGTAGGAATTTTTACATTTCTTACTTGATCTAAATTTATATCATACGATTCCATATACGTTTCAGCTGCTATTGCCCCAGGAATTTCAGTACTCCATAAAGCTAACTCTTGATTTTGAGCAGCAATAGAACCTGTTATACTGATGATGATAACAAAAGTGGTTACCCAGATTTTATGAAGTATTTTTTTCATTATTATCTTAGTCTTTTGTTTGTTTACTTCCCCACCAATTTGGGTTGGGTTGAAAATCTTTCTTCAGCATTTTTATGCGTTCTTTTTCTAATTTTGGTAACAGTTTGGTTACTATTCTAGTTTCGTATAACCTTCTTTTTTCAATATTAAATTGATAGTCTTTTTTTGGATATTTTGCATTAACACTCACCAACCAATTGTGTAATTTTTGATTGAGCTTTGTTGTAATTTCGGGAAATTTATTGGCTACGTTATGTTGTTCAGATGCATCCTCTTTTAAATTGTACAATTCATTACTATTATTTTCATAATAATGAATAAGTTTCCAATCGCCTTCTCTAATCATAGAAGAAGGATCACCACCTTGATTTCCATAATGTGGATAATGCCAAAACAAAGGCCTTTTATTTGGGATTTTATTTTCTTCAATAATGGGTTTTAAACTGATGCCATCTTTATGCTGATTTGGTAAGAACTTGATATTTGTATAGTCTAAAATTGTTGGATAAAAATCGGCACCTGTTACTGGATAATCAATTATTATGTATTCAGATGTATTCCAAGGAACATATACCAAATAAGGCTCTCTAATGCCACCTTCCCATTGATATCCTTTACCACCTTTATAAGGCAAATTTGAGGTTGAAAACGCATCTCCAGATGCAACACCACCATTGTCTGAAGTGAAAATAACAATCGTATTTTTATCTAAGTGATGTTCTTTAAGTGCGTTTAAAACGATGCCAACAGCATCATCCATACTTTCAACTAAACCAGCATAAATAGGATTGTCTTGAGTTTTACGAATTGGCAATTTGCGTTCCATCTTAAAACCGTTTTCTTTAATGCCTATATTTTTTGCTTTATTTCGATATTTCTGCCATTTTTCTTGATTGGTTTGTATTGGACCATGAACAGCATAAAAGGACAAAAAAGCAAAAAAAGGTGTCTCTTTATGTTGTTTGATAAAGTTAGAAGTTTCGTTTGCCAAACGTATAGATAAATTTTCACCATCTTTTTTATTCTCTAATTTTGGGTTTTTAAAAGGTGAAAAATAACCTCCTTTTGGACTCCCACTTTCCCAACCCCCAATATTGATGTCAAAGCCATGATTTTCTGGATATGAACCTTCTTTTCCTAAATGCCATTTGCCAGCAAAAAACGTTTTATAACCATTCGATTGCATCGTTTCTGCAAGTGTAATTTCTTCTTTTGGTAAATTAAGTACGTAATTTGCGGGTAACAATTGATCTTCTCTATTGTTTTTTCGCCAATCCTCTCCTGATTTTGCTCCAATCCAATCTGTTATACCATGTCTTGCTGTAAATTTCCCTGTCATGATGGTTGCTCTAGAAGGACTGCAAACTCTACTACCAGCATAACCCTGTGTAAAAATAGTGCTTTTAGCAGCTAAAGCATCTATGTTGGGAGTTTCATAAAATGTACTACCCGTAAAACCTAAATCTTTAACTCCTAAATCGTCAACCAAAATAAAAAGTATGTTTGGTTTTTTTACTTCTTTAAATAACGTTACTTGTTCTGAATCTTTCTTTTTACAAGAAAAAAGATTCAAAATTATTACTATTATTAGCAAAAGGTTCTTCATGCATTTTAGAATTTAAAATTTTCAGATGCTGTTCTAGCATTTGCCATTATTGTTTTTAATTCTTCAAATTTTGCTGTACTGGTTTCTTTTAAATCGTTTTTTTCTTCAATATCGTTTTGTAAATCAAATAAAAAATATTTAGGTTTGGTTTTTACATTGTATTTCACCAACTTCCAATGGTCTTTTAATACAGCTTGTCTTCCATTTAATTCATGAAATTCCCAGTATAAGTAATCGTGTTTTTTTTGATTTTCTTGCTGCAGTAATGTTGGTAAAAAAGAAATTCCGTCTGTTTTAAAAGTAGTATCAACCTTTAATACATCTGCAAAAGTTGGTAAAACATCCCAGAAAGCAGAAGGATGATTTGTAGTTGTTCCTGCTTCAATTTTACCTTTCCATTTAGCAATCATAGGTACTCTTATGCCACCTTCGTATAAATCACGTTTATATCCTCTTAGGCCACCATTGCTATTAAAATAATCTGGATCAGCTCCTGCTTCTTTGTGTGGTCCATTATCCGAAGTAAAAATAAAAATAGTATTTTCTTCCAATCCTAAATCCTTTACTTTTTGAACAATTTCTCCAACTTGGTCATCTAATAATGTAATCATTGCAACAAAAGCTGCGTGACTATTTGGTTGAGAACCATACCTACCTTTTTTATAAAGTTCACCATCATCTGTTCCTTTAAAGTTTTTTTCAGGGTTAAATTTTCCTTTAAATTTGTTTAAATATTCTTTAGGAGCAAATAATTCTGCATGTGGAATTATTGAAGGATAGTATAAAAAGAACGGTTCTGCTTTATGATCATCAATAAAAGAAAGTGCTTTTTTATGGATTAGGTTGGGTGCATATTGCTCTTTGTTGAGTCCTTGATTTCCTTTTAAGATTACTTTTTTATCATTTTCCCATAAATAATCTGGGTAATAATGATGTGCTAGCATCTGACTATAATATCCAAAAAAAGAGTCAAATCCTTGATGTAAAGCAGAGCCTTCTGCGTTGGCAGAACCTAATCCCCATTTTCCAAAACCTCCTGTTTTGTAACCATTATCTTTTAAAAACTCGGCTAATGTTTTTGCTTCACTAGGCAATTCTAGAGCTTTATTACCGCGAATTGGCGTGTTACCTGTATGTAATCCTGTCATTAATGAAGATCTTGATGGTGCACAAACTGTAGCACCAGCATAATGTTGGGTAAACAAAATACCTTCTTCTGCGAGTTGATCTATATTGGGTGTAGAAAATTTTGTTTGTCCGTAAGAACTTAAATCTCCATAACCCAGATCGTCTGCTAAAATATAAATGATATTGGGTTTGTTAGTTCCTGCTGATTTATTGTTTTTGTTTACAGAGCAAGATGTTGCAAGTATTATAATTAATGATATAAATAAGTGTTTCATAGTCATTATTTTATTTCGGTTTCAAGAAATTCGATAATAAGTTCGCTAAGTTTTTGGTAACCAGTGGTTGTATAGTGCACATCTTTAGCGCCTTTTCCATATGTATTGTGAATATTAATAGATTGCTCATAAATATCATTCACAGGGATGTTATGTTTTTTCATCACTAATTTTGCAGCATCGTTATATTTTTGAACATCACTTTCATGTCTGCCAGTTTCATCTTTAGGCACGTACGTAGTTGTTACAAAAATTAATTTTGCATTTGATTTTTTCTTTATAATAGCAACAAGTGCGTCTAAATTTGTAGCATATTCATCAATTGTAAATTCAGGAGTACCATGTATTTTATCTCTATTTCCATATGCTTTTGAATCTGGATGACGATAACATAAATCCCATAATCCCCAATTAAATTGAATTAGATCCCAATGTTTATCTCCTAGCCATTTTTCAATGTTTTTTAGGCCAGTTCCAGTATGCTGTGCATTACCAGTATTATGAAACACGGTTGCCTTACCTAAAAAATGTTTTTTTACAAATGGAGTATATCCTATGGAAATAGAATCACCTATAATTAAAATATCAGGTGTTTTACTCGTAAAAGAGCATTCAACTATAATAGCTAAAAATAGAATTCCACGTAAAAAGGCTTGCTTTTTAATCATTTAATTTAAAATTAATTTATTAGATGACTGCTTACCATTATGATCTTCTATTGATATAATGTATACTCCTTTAGTTTTGTTGGTTAAGTTGATAGCTAGTTTTAAAAGATTCAAATTTGCTGCTTTCTCTATTAATTGCCCTTGCAAATTATATATGGCATAGGAGTGTATAGGCGTTTTTGTTTTTATAGTAGATACTCCTGATGTAGGATTTGGATACATATTAAATGCATTTACATCAAAATTTGATATAGCTAGCGATTCAGATTTTATTAATAAGGCATTGTCTATAAACCAGCCAGGAGTTCCTGTTTTTTTATCAACAGAAAACTTAATGGATGTTACACCAGCAGGAACCGTAAAACTTAAATTTATCAAATTCCAATTGGTATTAGTCGTCATTAATTTACTAGCAATTATTTCATTAGTACTAGCGTTAAGGATTTGAACCGAAATTGGTCCTTCTGAGGGAGAAACAAACCATTTTGTATAAAAGGATAAATCGTAGGTAGCTAGAGGTGCTACATATACAGTTTGTTGAAGGTTTCCAGCACCTGCAAGAATTCTTCCAGAGGTAGTTCCTTCATACGTATTTGCATTTGATAAAATCCCTATGTTAGTCCCTGTCCAACCTGTTAAATCTTCAGTTTCAAAAAAACCGTTCACTAATAAATTTTCAGATGAACCCATTAGGTTGTAATAAATGTCTAAATTATTATCCTCTGAAAGTGTTGCCTTGGCAACAGATGGTGTAGAAAGTTGATTTTTATAAAAGTTTCCAACATTGGTTAAATTTGTATTTGAAGCATCATAGTAATCTGCTGTGCCTGAATTTGGTTGAAACCAAGCGTAACGTTCTACATACTCTAACGTTTCTAAATATGGTAAAGCCAATTGCATGAATTCATAATTGGTGGCATTGCTTCTGTTTGGATTCGCGTTAAATTCAGTAATCCAAATAGGCAATCCGTACAAATCATAAACCCTTTGTAAATAATTTTTAAATCGATTAAAAACCAAGTTAGGATCTGCATTCGGGCTATTTTCAGGACTCGAAGCCCAGTCATACCAATGAACTCCAATAACATCTATTCTGATATCTTGTGCATTGGCTTTGTCATAAAATTCTTTTAACCAGCCAAAAGGTGCATTTTCTCTACCACTTGGTGAAACTAAACGCAAGCCTGTTTTCATTAAATTTTTATACGTAGAAACTGCAACATCTGTGTCGCATAAATTATTATATTGCCCTGATTGATCTTCACAGTTGTCAGATTCATTGAAAGCCAATACATGAGTTGCTTTGTACTTGGATTTGTAGAGTTCAATATCATTATCATCATTGGCACCTCCAAAACCCCAAGACATGGGTACGTACTCAATATCTATTGAAGACGCGCCATTATTGTTCCATCTGTAAAACCATCCGTTGTCTAACCCTGCAGTATTGCCTCCAATACCTTTTTTGGTCACCCAATTCCATGGAATAACTCGTATAAAAGAGATTTTATTTAATAAATAAGAAGGCAGTTCATTAATTATTAAGTCTTCTGTAGAGGCAATGTAATTTTTACTTTTATTGGTGCCATCTTCATCGATTGCAAACGTTGCCATAAATCCTTTTTTAAGCATGAAGGATTCCGTTTTATTATTCATATTGTTGGAAATCGCTTGTCCAGAATGAACAATATCTACGGATATATTTCCAGATGTGCCCTGTAAATTTGAATCATCATAAATAATTAACGGTACTGTTGATAAATCATTACTCCTTATTACTGTACCTTCTAAATAGTAATTATCTAAGCGAAGATTTGTTTGATAAATAGCTGTGGCGCTATTTACTTTTATTTGTGATAAATAATTATTTAGAACAATATCCCCTTTTAAATTTATTGTTCTTAGCCAACTAATACCTGATGTAAAATTGATGGATACATTATTTTGAAGTGGATTAGTGTCACTTAAATCAACATATCCTTCATTACTAATTGAAACATTACCAGAAGAAAAAGCAGTGGCTTCTAAACTTGAATCCGTAATTGATAAGCTTCCTGTTCCTAAATTGATGACTCCATTAGCAATGACTAATGCACTAGCATTATGCAATTGCAAGGCTATATTGATGGGCTGTTCAGCATCTATACTTCCAGAAGTAGGAGCAAGGTTTGTACTGCTGTGTTCCCAATTGTTTTCATCAAAAAAATCATTAGTAGATGCGTTACCTGTCCAAATTAGTTCTTGAGAATATCCCAAAAAAGAGAACATCAAAGCAACAAGTATTATAATTTTTTTCATAGCTTTTTATGGTTATTTAAAAACAGGCTCTTGGGTATCGTTATAAGATGTTCCTCTAATTGCTTCAAACTTGTTTATCATTTCTTGCAATTTTGTAGGATTGGTTTTTGCTAAATTAGTTTCTTGCCCAATATCTTCTTTTAAGTTGTAGAGTTGGAACTCTTTTGAATTTCCAGTTTCTATTTTTTTGATTTTATTTACTGCAGGACCTTTATAAGGTGGAATTAAAACCCAATTTCCTTGCCTAAAAGCGGTACGTGATGTAGCTTCAATAATTAAGTTTTCTCTACCATTGTTTGTTTTTCCTAAAAATACATCCATTAAGTTTTGACTATCTGTGTTCGGAACATCAGCGTCAACTAATTCTGATAAAGAGGCTAACAAATCTACTTGAGAAACCAATGCATTTGAAACTTGAGGTTCTATAGTGCCTTTCCAGTACGTTACAAAAGGTACACGCGTTCCAGCTTCCAAAAGGCTATATTTTCCACCTCTAAGTTCGCCCCAAGGTTTATGTTTTCCAAGTTTTTCAACGGCATTATCTGCATATCCATCATCCAATACAGGACCATTATCACTAGATAAAACAATGAGTGTGTTTTCTAGAAGTCCTTCTGTTTCTAATGTTTTTAATAGTTCTCCAATACACCAATCAGCTTCGATTATAACATCTCCTCTTGGTCCCATACCAGAAGTTCCAACAAATCTAGAATGTGGTGTTCTTGGTACATGAGGTTGTTGTAAGGCATAATACAAGAAAAATGGATTGTTTTTTTGTTCCTTAATATAGTTTTGAGCTTTTACTAAAAAAGTATCGGCCATGTCTTCATCAATCCATTTTGCAGAAGTACCTCCTTTCATATATCCAATACGTGGTACACCATTATTAATACTATTGCTATGCTGTGGGTCGCCAATCATTTTTAAAAGTTCTGGATTCTTTGTTCCTGTTGGTTCACCCTCAAAATTTTTAGAGTAGCTTACTTCTATAGGATCATTTGGATCTAAATTTTCTACAAAACCATTTTTTATATAAACTGTTGGAACTCTATCTTGGGTTGCTGCCATGATATAACTATAGTCAAATCCTACTTCGTTTGGACCTGGAGAAATATGACCGTTCCAATTTACATCTCCATCGCCTAAACCAAGATGCCATTTACCAACAATACCTGTTTTGTACCCTTGACTCTTCAGTATTTTAGGAAGTGTTTTTTGTTCTGTATCGATAATTAAAGGAGCTGAGCCTTCCAAAATTTTGGCTTTTTTATTGCGCCAAGGATACATACCAGTTAACAATGCATATCTACTTGGAGAACATGTTGCTGAAGTTGCATAGCCATTCGTGAATTTTACACCACCATTTGCTAATTTATCCATATTTGGTGTAGAGAATTCAGTAGCTCCATAGGCACTTACATCTCCATAACCTAAATCGTCTGCATAAATAAAGATGATGTTTGGCTGTTTGTTCACTTCTTGTGTGGTTGCGTTATTTGCTTTTTCTTTATTTTTACACGAAGTGAAAACTGTGAAAATGACAAGAACTAGGTACATTGATTTTTTCATTAAGGCTAGTTTATTAGTTTATTTTAATTTTTTATATCTATTTGGATTTGATTTCGTATATTTTGAATCTTGAAGGAGCCCCAAAAAAATAGGGTTTAACATTTTGGAATTCCAATTTTGATAGGTTTCCTCCAGCTGCTTAAAAAGTTCTTTTTGTGAATGAATTAAATTAGTAGTTTCAGAAATATCTTTATCAAGATTAAATAACAAGGATTTTTCTTTAATCATGACTACTTTTTCTCCCTTATTGTTTCGAATTGCATGGTTGTCAGCGTCAAATTTTCTCCAAAATAAATAATCATGAGGAGATGTTTTATGAACTCCAGTGATGTAAGGAATAAGATCAACACCATCTAATTCATTTTTGGTTTTTATTGGTTTTGCTACATTGCCAATAGCTGTAGCAAAAATATCAAATGAGATAATAGCAGATTCATAAATACTACCTGACGGAATTTTACCAGGCCATTTCATTGCAAAAGGTACGTGTATACCACCTTCAAAAAGCTGACCTTTTCCTGCTCTTAGTGCTCCATTATCTGAACCGTTGTTTTTTTCTGGACCACCATTATCAGATAAAAATAAAACTATTGTATTTTCTGAAAGACCTAATGCCTCAAGTTTGTTCATCACCTTTCCTACACCATCATCCATGGCACTAACCATAGCAGCATACGTTTTTCGTTTTTTATCTTTAATGTTAGGAAATCTCTTTAAATAGGTATCTGTAGCCTGCATAGGTGCATGTGGTGCGTTATAGGCTAGATACATAAAAAATGGTTCTTCTTTGTATTTTTCAATGTAATTAACAGCTTCTCTAGAAAGCGCATCTGTTAAGTATTCATTTTCTTCTATTCTTGTATTATTTCTTAAGAGTTTTGTTTTGTACGCATCAAATTGAGCTTTTACTTCATATTCATCTTTTAAAGTCCATAATTCTGGAAAGTATTGATGCCCACCGCTTAAAAATCCAAAAAAATCATTAAATCCTCTTTGTAAAGGTCGT
This sequence comes from Polaribacter sp. Hel_I_88, assembly GCF_000687935.1. NCBI lineage: Bacteria > Pseudomonadati > Bacteroidota > Flavobacteriia > Flavobacteriales > Flavobacteriaceae > Polaribacter > Polaribacter sp. Hel_I_88. Next base: position 2,559,614 of record NZ_JHZZ01000001.1, read on the forward strand.
TGACTCTCGTGAGCACCTAAATGCCATTTGCCTAAAGCAACAGATTTATAATCGGCTTTCTTAAGTGCAGCAGCCAGTGTTTCTTCACTTAGTGGTAAGCCCATTTCTGGATCATTAGGAGCAAACAAAGGGTTTCTTCCAAACCCAAATCGATCTTGATAACGTCCTGTAATCAATCCTGCTCTACTTGGACCGCAAACTGCATAACTTACATAGGCATTGGTAAACTTTACTCCATTAGCTGCAATTTTATCGATGTTAGGAGTTGGAATGTCTTTACATCCATTGAATCCTACATCGTTATAACCCAAATCATCTGCTAAAATGATGATGATGTTTGGAGATTGTTTTTTGATTTCATCAGTTTTTTGCGCTTGTACAACATTGAATGATATTAAAAGGAAAAAAAGTAACGTTGTGCTTTTCATTTATTTTAGTTTTGATACTATTTTTTGTAAAAATCAAATCTAATGCTTCATTAAGAATCAAGCATGGTTCATTAATTCAATGAGATGGTGAATACAGTCATTATACTATATATCTCAACAATATATTTATTTTTCTGGGGTAAATAAGCTTAAATCCCATTCTTTATGCCAATGGATTTCCATGTTACCTTCGGATGTAATTGTAATCGGTAAAAAAACATATTCTGATTCGGGACTAGCTTTACCATTCCATCTGTCTCCCATATATAGGTATGCATCTTTATAACCTGGAATTTTAAAAATATAACAAGGTTGCGAATTAAAGGAGTTATTACCAACATCTCCTATAAACGGGTTTCCTTGATTTTTATAAGGCCCCATGATATTTGAAGCGGTATAATAAGTACCTTGATTTGGAGTCCAACCGGAACATTCACTAGTCAATAAGTAATAAATACCGTTTTTTTTCAGAATACCTGGTCCTTCACAATGGGCATCAATATCGACATCATTAGTGGTTGTGCTTTGGTAGTCTTTAGATAATTCTACCATTCGAATTGTTTTGTTGATATGCCCAGCAGCATAACCAATATATGCTTTTTGCGTTTCAGGATCTAGGTACATACCAATATCTCTAGATTCATTGCCATTTGGTCTGTAATGATCTTTTATGATAAAAGGGCCTGTGGGTTCTTTACTAACAGCAACTCCAAGTTCGGCAATCCGATAATTTTTGCCATTCAAAAAGCCATCATAATGAAACCACATTACGTATTGTTTTTTGATTTTATCATACATTACTTTAGGGCGTTCAAAAACTTTAATAGCACATTTTTCTAGAACAGTTCCCTCGTTTTTCCAATTGTATAAATCTTTAGAAGAGTAACAGGATGCACCTCTAGGTTCTCCACGACGCTCACCATACCAATAATAGGTTTTTTGATGTTCAACATAAATAATATTACCACCATGACTATCAATATGAACACCATCTGTATCTAGCCATTTTTCTCCTGGAGTAAAAGAATTGTATTTTGGTGGTTGTTGGGCAAATACAGATAAATTGAGGAATATCAGTATAAAGAAAGGGTGAAATATTTTTTTTGTAGCGGAATCTTTTGTTTTTTGTTTGATTTTTCTCATGGAATTTAATAAAAGAATAAGTACTTCTTCAAAACTACATAAATATGAATTTCTATATGGGAACATATAGTTCAAAAACATAGTCCATTTGACTAAAATCGTAAATCAATTTATTACATGATTTTTAAGGCAATTTGTCTTAACTGAAAAAAAAGGCAAATTAAGAGTCTTAGAAAGCTTAGTAAAAAATGAATTTTCATTATGGTTATAAATCGCGATTCTATTTAGATGAATTCGTGCTTCTTTATAGTTTGTTTAGTTTATAAGATGACGATTTAACCATATTGACCATTTAATTGACCTTAAACCCCAATAATTTCATGCATTTATGAATTAATTTTACGAGTCTAAACGTAAAATTAATGTTTAAACAAACAGCTTTATTTTTATTACTTGTTGTAAGTTTTTGTGCTCAAACACAAAATACCTATTATTTTAGTAATTCTACAGGAAATGACACAAACACTGGTAATGAGACAAGTCCTTTTCAAACCATTTCAAAATTAAATAGTTTATCTCTTAGTCCTGGAGATAAAATCTTGTTTAAAAGAGGAGATGTTTTTACAGGTCAAATAGTAGTTTCTTATTCAGGGTCTATTGATGCTCCAATTGTTTATGATAGTTATGGAACAGGAAATCTCCCTATTTTACAGGGAAGCAATGGAGATAATGGAGTAGCAGACCCCAGAAGTACCATACGAATAATTGGCAAAGAATATTTAGAGTTCCATAACCTACATATTGAAAACGAACGTTTTGATACGGATGGAAATGCTTCTAATGATGATAAATCTTATGGAATTTATTTTCAAAGCTTTTTAACGTTACCAGCATCTAGAAATTTTGAAGATAGAAACTTATTTAAACATTTTAGGTTCAGCAATCTTCGTTTTCAAAATATTTATTCTTTAGGTAGTGCCAATACTTCTTTTAATAGTATTAGAACTTCTGGTTTGCATTTTTTTGACGCCTTTGTGAATGATGTGATCATAGAAAACTGTTTTTTTACTGATATTGAAAGAACAGGTGTTTGGTTAAGAAGATATGGATCTGACATTGTAATTAGAAATAATTCTTTTATTGATATTGGTGGCTCTGCAACCATTTTATCACAAACAAAAAGAGTTTTGTACGAAAATAATGTAATGCGATTTACGGGATCTAAATCCGACTCTAGAATGGTAGGCAGGGGCAGTGGAATGTGGGTTTTTGCATCAGATGATGTAGTGGCTCAATATAACATTTCTCAACATTCAAGAGGTGCTGGAGATTCTTCTGGGATGCACGTAGATTATGGGAATACCAATATCCTATATCAATACAATTATTTAGAAGATTCAGCAGGTGGTTTTTGTGAAACTTTAGGAGACAATGATAACATTATTTGGAGATATAATATTAGCGTAAACGAAGGAACAGAAGAAGGTGGTGGAAAAAATAATTTACTTTGGGTGAATGATTATGCTGGCACTAACAGAAAAATAAAGAGTAAAAATATATTTATTTATAACAACACGATTTACCAAGGTAGAGATTATAAAAATGTATTGGGTGATTCTAAAATTTTGCTTGTTGCAGAAGATATTAGCTTTTTAAATAATATTATTTATTTAGAACCGAATGCAAAATTAGGCATCAAAGATTACGAGTTTAATGTTGGGACCTCAAATTTTAAAAATAATTTGCTTTATGGGGGTACAATTTCAGCAGCATTTAAAAATTTGGATGCTACCAAGTTAGAGTCAAATCCTCAATTGAGTATGCCTAATCTTAATCACTTTTCAGGTTATAGTATACAATCTTCTAGCCCTGTTATTGCGAAAGCGCATCGTTTTACGGAACCTGTATTTCCTTTAGCAGGTACTGGTATTTTTAAAGAGATTACATCAAAAGCAACCAAAGATATTTTTGGAAATCCAGTAAATCTATTAGAAAACACAAATATAGGTGCTGATAATGGTGAAGGTACACCTGCTGTAAATGTAGCGACTTTTGAGGCTGAATCTGGAAATTTTGAAGGAGGAGCAAATGAAATTAACTGTCCAAATGCCTCTGGTGCTAGAGCCATTAATTTTCAAGACACTGGCGAATCGTTAACATTTAATACTATTGATGCTACTGAAAGTGGCGACTATCTGATTACAGTGTATTATTTAAATGCTGTTAAAAGTTCATTAAAAATAGCTGTAAATAATAACGAGCAAGAAACGATTATTTTACCAGCTTCAGATGCTTTTTGTTTCCAATCTGGAAATCCTACTTCTTTTTCTTTTGTACAAAAATTAAATAAAGGTCTGAATTCAATCCGATTTGAAAATGGTATTTTAGACAAAATAGAAATTTTAGATGTTACTAAAACAACCCTGAGTTTAGCCTCTCAATTATCGAACACTAAAAAAGAACTAGTTTACTTAAATAAAACCATTTTTAAAAGTTCAGACCAAATTGAAATAAGGTATTTTGATCCAAATAACGTTGAAAAAACAAAAGTTTCCGTCTACAATACCAATGGGAGTTTATTGTTTAAAGAAATATTTTCAGACGATTCTATACTATTTAATGCTCATAAACTTGGTAAAGGTGTAAAAATTATTACTGCAGAAATACTCGGAACTATTTTTGTGATGAAAATTATTATCTATTAGTGTAAAATTTTTAGCTATAACTTTTTTCTAATCCGACTATAAAAAAATTGAAACATTTTTGACATATTATTATTTTAGGAAACAGTTTTTTATGTAGTCGATCAATTTAAAATCACTGAATTATGTTATTCAAAGAACAAAATAGGAAACCTATTAAAATGAATAAAAGCAAACTACTTTTTTTGTTGGTTATCATTTTTACGATAGGTGATTTCAATAGTCAAACAAAAAACCAAAGCCATAAAAAAAATCAAAAACCCAATGTTATTTTAATAATGGCAGATGATATGGGAATTGGTGATTTAGCCTCTTTAAATAATGGATTAAACAATACCCCATCATTAAATAGATTAAAAAATGAAAGTCTTTTTTTTAAAAATGCTTATTCTTCTTCCACTGTATGTGCACCTGCAAGAGCTGCTTTATTAACGGGAATGTATCCTCATAGAACAGGTGTGGTATCTTTAAATTCAGAAAAATTTCCTAAGCTTACCAGAATAAAAAAACAAATTCCAACTTTGGCAAATGCTTTTAAACAAAATGGTTATACAACTGGGTTAATAGGTAAGTGGCACTCAGGAGTTGGAGAAGATTACCATCCGCTAAAAAGAGGTTTTGATATTTTTGAAGGTTTTGTACAGGCAAAACAAATACCCACTTATTTTGATTATACTTTAGAATCAAACGGTTCTGTAGTGCATCAAACAAATAAATATTTAACTAGAGATTTATCTGAACGTGCCATAAATTTTATCCAAAAGAATAAAGAACATCCTTTCTTTTTGCATTTGGCACATTATGCTCCTCACAGGCCAATTGGTGCACCCGAAGCTTATGTAGAAAAATATAAACAGAAAGGATTCGATACAGAAACTGCAACAGTGTATGCGATGATTGAAATTATAGACGAGACTGTTGGAGAACTTTTATTGGAGTTAAAGAGGTTACACCTTGAGGAAAATACCATTGTAATTTTTACGAGCGATAATGGTCCAGATCCTATGGTTCAGAAAAGATTTAATTTAAACCTTAAAGGTTCTAAATACACGGTTTATGAAGGGGGTATTCAGGTACCTTTTATGATGAAATGGAAAAATCATTTAGCTCCTAAAGAGACTGATAAAATTATCACGTTTATAGACGTGCTACCTACTTTAGTGAACATGTGTGATTTAAAATTCAGCACACCTTTTGGTTTAGATGGAAGTAGCTTTTTAAATCAAAAGCTCAATTTAAACTCTACAAAAAAACATAAAGAGTTTTATTGGCAATGGAATCGTTATTTGCCTAATTATGAATTTAATGCAGCAGTACAATTAGATGAATGGAAATTAGTAAGACCGTTTACAACCAAAGAAATTCCAAAACCAAATACAGCATTACCTGCAGTTTTATATCATTTAAAAACAGATCCAAAAGAACAATTTAATGTAGCTGAAAAATATCCTAAAAAAGTAAAGAAGCTCACAAAATTACTGGATCGTTGGACGCAAAAAATTGAAAAAGATCGTATACATCTTAAAGATTAAACATCCATTAAAATATGAACACTCAAAAGAAATACTACATAAAACACGTTTTTATACTACTCTTACTAAGTTTTAGCTTGTGTGAATCACAGATGCTAGCCCAAAATAAAATTGAAGATATAGGAGTAGAAATTAATCATTCAAAAGCAAGCTCCAAAATTTATTTAGGGAGTCCATCTATAATCATACTAAAAAATGGGCATTACCTAAGTTATCACTGTGAAATGGGACCAAATTCAAATAATACTTCACATCCCAAAGCGCATATTTATTTTTCAAAAGATAAAGGAGTTACTTGGCAAAAAAGAACAACAATCAATAACATAGTTTGGGCTAATTTGTTTCTACATAATGATGTTATTTATTTAATGGGAACCTCTAAAGTGTATGGAGATTTGGTCATTAGAAAAAGCATCGATAATGGAAAAACTTGGACGGAAGCTAAAGATAATAACTCAGGACTTTTAAGAAACGATTTTGAATATCATACTGCTCCAGTTCCTGTGGTTACTTATAAAGATAGGCTATACAGAGCTGTAGAGGTTAGAAATCCTGGCTATGGATGGGGTTTTAATTTTGAAACATTACTTATTTCTGCACCCATAAATGCAGATTTATTACAAGCCGAAAATTGGGTCGTATCTAATAGACTGCATTTTGATCAGCGATGGTTAGGAACTGCTTGGTTAGAAGGTAATGTTGTTGTAACTCCTGATGATAAATTAGTTAACATATTAAGAGTGCACTATTTAGAGCATGGAGGAAAGGTTGCCAAGGTACATTATGATGCCGATAAAAACAAAATCAGTTTTAATCCTGATAAAGATTTTTTAAATTTTCCAGGAGGAAGCAAAAAATTCACCATACGTTATGATGAAAAAACAAAACGATATTGGACACTTTCTAACCATATAAAAGACATAGGTTATAATCCAGAAAGAACGCGAAATTGTTTAACCCTTTCTTCTTCTAAAGATTTAATGAACTGGGAAGTACATGAAGAAATTATATATCAACCAGATTTAGAAAAACATGGATTTCAGTATGCAGATTGGCAGTTTGAAGGTAATGACATCATTACTGTAATCAGAACAGCTTATGATGATGAGTTTGGAGGTGCAGACAGTCAGCATAATAATAACTATATGATTTTTAAAAGGATAGAAAATTACAATGAGCTTTCTAAAAATAAAATAGCAAGCTATTATAATTTTTAAAGTGATCACAAAAAGTAGTTTAAAATTTTTTCTTTGATAAAGATTTTAAACAGCATAAATAATAGAATAGTATTAAAAAAGTAATTACATGAATTTAAATAAGAAAACAATTTTAATGCAAGTTTTTCTAATTTGTTTCTTAAGCCTAAACATATCTGTTTTAAAAAGCCATGGCCAGCATAAAATAGAAGAAATTGGTACTGTAATCGCTCATTCTAAAGCTAGTTCTAAGGTGTACTTGGGGAGCCCATCTATACTTATATTAAATAATGGGAGCTACCTTGCTTCTTATGACGAATTTGGGCCTAACTCAAACAACAAAACAACACCAATAACACATATTGCAATCTCTAAAGATAAAGGCAGAACTTGGCTGAAAACTATATCTTTGGACAACATAATGTGGGGCAATCTTTTTAGTCATGATGGTATTATTTATTTAATGGGAACCTCTAAAGTATATGGAGATTTAGTCATTAGAAAAAGCATCGATAATGGAAAAACTTGGACGGAAGTCAGAGATAATAACTCAGGACTTTTAAGAAACGATTTTGAATATCATACAGCTCCAGTTCCTGTAGTTACTTACAAAGATAGAATCTATAGAGCCTTAGAGGTTAGAAACCCTGGTTATGGATGGGGTTTTAATTTGGAAGTCTTACTTATTTCTGCACCCATAAATGCAGATTTACTAAAAGCGGAAAATTGGGTTGTATCTAATAGACTGCATTTTGATCAGCGATGGCTTGGAACTGCTTGGTTAGAAGGCAATGTATTGGTAACACCCGAAAATAAATTAGTGAACATTCTAAGAGTTCATTATTTAGAAAATGGTGGAAAGGTGGCCAAGGTACATTATGATGCCGAAAAAAATAAAATCAGTTTTAATCCTGATAAAGATTTTTTAAATTTTCCAGGAGGAAGTAAAAAATTTACCATTCGATTTGATGAAAAAACAAAACGATATTGGACACTTTCTAATCATATAAAGGATATTGGTTATAATCCAGAAAGAACACGAAATTGTTTAACCCTATCTTCTTCCAAAGATTTAATGAATTGGGAAGTCCATGAAGAAATTCTATATCATCCAGATTTAGAAAAGCATGGATTTCAGTATGTAGATTGGCAGTTTGATGGTAGAGATATCATTGCAATTATCAGAACAGCTTATGATGATACGTTTGGAGGTGCAGACAATCAGCATAATAGTAATTACATAGTTTTTAAAAGAATAAATAATTACAATGAGCTTTCTAAAAACAAAAAAGCAACGTATTATAATTTTTTAAAATAAATGAAGAATTTGTAAATTATAGAAGTGTTTTTTACTAATAATATAATATTTTTAATTTTTTTTAGAATTTATATTTTTATTTAGATTTAAAATTAGTTGAATGTTTTTTTGAACACTTTAGAAAAATTTTGTGTTTTTTAAATTGATACCTATTAAAATGATGAAACATACAGTTTTTGTACTCCTTTTTTTATATAACACATTCATTTTAGCTCAAAAGAATGATTTTAACTATGTCATAGATTTTATAACCACAGAACAGGGTTTATCACACAATTATACTACCAGTATTTTAAGTGATAATTTAAACATCAAATGGATTGGTACAGAAAACGGGATCACCAAATTTAACGGATACGATTTTGAGTATATAAAACCCAGCTCAGTTTATAGTGGACTGTTAAATGAAAATATAGAAGTCCTTTTTAAAGATTCAGCATCTAACATTTGGATTGGAACAAAAACTGGAGGTTTGTCAGTTTTGAATATGAAAAACAACCATATTGAAAACTATAATAATTTAATTGATTCAAATTATGGAGATAATTTAAGAATTACAGCATTATCTGAAGACAAAGAAGGCAATATATGGGTTGGTACCTGGGAAAATGGTGTGTTTGTTATTGATACTAATCATAAAAAATTACTCAGACACTATGAGAGTAACAGAATCGCAAATAGTATTTCTAAAGATTTTAAAAATAACATGTGGTTTTGTAATGGTAATAATTTGCATTTTTTCAATGCTACAGACAATAGCATACGTACTTTTAAAATTCAAGGACAAATTACAGATATACTTGCAGATGCTGAGCGAAATAAAGTTTGGATTTCATCATCTGTAAGAAACTCGAAAATTTATGCTTATAATTATGAAACAGATTCCATAGAATCTTTAGAAACTGGAGTAATTAGTGATTTTTCGAAAAAACTTTCTTTAGATAAACACAATAGATTATGGATTGGTACTTGGGGCAATGGCATTTACAGAAGTAACGACAGTCTAACTAAATTCATGGAAATTGATTTGGTTTCCAAAAATCCAGAAAAAATAAAAGACAACTATAAAACCATACTAGATATACATCATGACATCAATAATATTACTTGGCTTGCAACAGCAAATGGTGGTATTGTTAAATTAGTGGAAGGGAATGGTTTTAAAAATGCCAATAAATTTATAAAAAATAAAGAATTAAAAGAACACTTAAATTTTACTTCTATTTACAAAGACAAAAACAATATTTTTCTAGGAACACTTTTTACAGGTGTTTATTATGGTAAAGATTTTTCCAATTTAAAACAAATTAAGGATATTGGAAACACAAAAGTATATACTTTATATGAACATAATGGAAAACTATATATAGGCGTCTCAGAAGGGTTTTATATTTATGATCTCACATTAGAAAAAGTTACTTTTTTTTCTAAAAGAATCAGCAAAGTGACCGCTTTTTTAATTAAAAAAGATACTATTTTAATAGGCAGTCAACAACAAGGTGTTGCAATGGTTCATTTAGAGAACATTGACAAGCCTAAAACCTATCAATTTTACTCTAAATACCACGAAAATAAAAATACAATCAAAAGTAATCGTATAACTTCAATACAAAAAGACGAAGAGAATACGATATGGATGAGTACATATAATGGATTGCATTTGTTTGATAACAAAAAAAAGGAATTTATACATGAATCTTTATTACTCAAAGAAAAATCAACAAGTAGCATCATCAATTCCTTTGCAATAAAAGGTCGTTTAATTTGGTTGGCGACCCCAAATGGATTAATAAAGTTAAAATATCAGAATGGTATACTGACTAAAGAAAGCACTTTAACCAAAAAAGATGGCCTTAATAATGATTTTATTAGCTCAATAACCTTTGATGACAGTTATAATTTATGGTTAACTACACATACAGGTATTGTAAAATATAACGAAGCAGATACCACTATTACAAATTATGATGCTGTAAATGGTATTAGAACAACCTCGTTTAATAATAGAAGTTTTTATAATTATAAGGATGAATCTATATACTTTGGAGGTATAGATAATATTACTTTTTTTGAGCCTTCAACAATTAAAGATTTTAAAAACACACCAGAAATCATATTTTCTGGATTGCGAGTTAACAATCAGATAATTGATTACAACACTCATAAAACAATTTTGGATAAAAGTTTTAATTATGCTGAAAAAGTGCAACTAACACATCAGGATAATTATTTTTCAGTTCGATTTGTTGCAAACGATTTTCTTGGGCCGTTAAATATTCAGTACAGATATTTATTGGAGGGTTACCATGATGAATGGATTGATTTACAAAACAGAAATGAAATAAATTTTGCGGGTTTAAATCCAAAATCATATGCACTCAAAGTGCAAGGAACTAGAGATGGGCAAAATTGGAGTGAGCCCAAAATACTGGAAATTTTTATAGCAGGTTCACCTTGGAAAAGTCCTTGGGCTATAGTTGTATACTGTCTTCTATTAGGAAGTATTGTTGTTTATTTAATTCGATCAAATAATTACAAACTAAAATTAAAAAATAGTTTAGAAATAGCCAGAATAGATAAAGAAAAGGAGATGGAGTTAAGCGAAGCAAAACTCAACTTTTTTACAAATATATCTCATGAATTCAGAACACCCTTAACGTTAATAATAACACCTTTAAAAGAATTATTAGAAAGTAAGAATTTATCAAACAAAGTTTTCAAAAATCTTGCAATCATAGATAGAAACTCAAACCGATTGTTAAACCTAATCAATCAATTGTTAGATTTTAGGAAAGCAGATAACGGATTGCAGGCCATACAAGTTTCCCATGGAAATTTTGTAAGATTTTCAAAAGAAGTACACCTTTATTTTAAGCAACTAGCAAAATCCAAAGGCATTAAATACAAATTTGTATCTGATGAAGAAGAAATATTTTTTCCTTTTGACAGAAATAAAATGGAAATTGTTCTGTGCAATTTACTTTCCAATGCGATTAAGTATTCTAACTCTGGAGACAAAATACGAATGTCCATAAAACGTGAAGAAGGATTTTGTGTAATAGCTATAAAAGACAATGGTATTGGCATGGATGAAGAGAATCTAGATAAGATTTTCGATCGCTTTTTTCAAATTAAATCAGCAAATACAACCAGTATGATTGGAAGTGGTATTGGTTTAGCTTTTTCTAAAAAAATTATAGAACAACATCATGGAACGATTAAGGTAAAAAGTAAAAAAAATGTAGGTACAGAATTTACAATAAAATTAACATTAAACGCTAGTCTTTACAAAGGTGAGATTAATGAAAGCCATGTAAATACTGATAATATTAAAGCATACGATATTCTGCCAAATGCAGACTCAAGCCTAAATATTAAAAACAACACAAAAGAGCATAGTGTTCTTATTATTGATGACAATCTGGAAATCCTAAATTATTTAGATGATATTCTGAATGATACCTATCAAATATTAAAAGCAAGTAATGGTAATGAAGGATTTAAAACTGCTTCAGAGGAAATTCCTGATTTGATCATTAGCGATGTAATGATGCCTGAAAAAGACGGGATTACACTTTGCAAAGAATTAAAATCTAAAATAACTACTTCACACATCCCTATTATACTTTTAACGGCCAGAACTTCTTCGGTTTTTGAAATTCAAGGTTTACAAACAGGTGCCAATGATTATATTACAAAGCCTTTTAATGCAAGTATCGTAAAAGCAAGAATAGCCAGTTTATTAGATAATAGAGAAAAAGTACGCGAGCATTTGCAAAACAAAATTCGGTTTGAGCCTACTGCTGTTGAAAATACAGACACAGATATCGAAAATACTTTTATACACAAAGCTATTTTACTAGTAGAAGAAAATATGGAAAACTCCAACTTTGGTATCAATGATATGGTAGATAAATTGCATATGAGCCAATCTACATTATATCGTAAAATAAAATCGCTTACAGGTTTGTCATTAACCGCCTTTATAAAATCTATTCGTCTAAAAAAAGCAGCCTACCTAATTTTAGCTTCAGAAGATATGAATTTAACTCAAATAGCAAATGAAGTTGGTTTTAATGATTATAAATATTTTAATGTATCATTTAAAAAACAGTTTAGCTGTTTGCCTTCTCAATACAAAGAAAAAAACTCAAAAAACCTTCACTAGGTCAGTGTTTTCAGTAAATTAAACGATTCCACCAATTCTTTGACTTATTTAACCAATGCTTTTTTTTATGTTTTTTAGATTTTTGAATCAGGAATAAAACAATTTTTTATTCAGTAAATTTTTTAAAACTAAAAAAGAGATTTTGAATATATATTAGAAATGAATTTTTTAAAAATTAAGATTCAAAAAAAGGATTTTAATTCATGATGATAAATTCTTCTTTTATATACATAGCTAAGTTTAAAAATTACAAGATTAACGGTAAACGGTTTTGTGTTTTTAAATTAATATAATTTTAATAGTTAAGCTTAAAAATTGATAAATCTTGCTAAAAAATAATGAGGTATAATATTCCAACTACTGATTCGCCATGCGAAAAAAACTAAAAACAATGAGAGTTAAACAAAAAAGATTTTATTTATTCCTAATACTATTAGCTTCATTAAGCATAAGTCATACTACATGGTCTCAGGATATTAAGATTACAGGAAAGGTGTCGGATAATGAAGGAAATCTACTTCCTGGTGTTTCAATTATAGAAAAAGGAACCACAAAAGGTACTACAACAGATTTTGATGGAGTATACAATATTTTGGCTTCACCTCAAGGTACATTAGTGTTTAATTATCTTGGCTTTGAAATAAAGGAAGTTGTAATTAATGATAAAAATAATATTGATGTTATTTTAAATCCTAGTACAACAGATTTAGATGAAATTACAATTGTAGCTTATGGAGAACAAAAAGAGGTTACTGTTACAGGTGCAATAAGTACCATAAAAACAGAGCAACTTGTGGAGTCTCCTTCTCCAAACGTGGCTAATTCTTTAGCAGGTAGAGTTACAGGACTTTCTACAGTTCAATTTTCTGGGCAACCTGGAGCAGATAATCCTAATATTTATTTACGTGGAATCGCATCATTATCAGAAGGTAGGTCACAACCTTTAATGATTGTTGATGGTGTAGAGCGTTCTTTTATGTCTTTAGATCCTAACGAAATAGAGAGTATATCTGTACTTAAAGATGCTTCTGCTACAGCTGTTTATGGTGTTCGTGGAGCTAATGGTGTAATTTTAGTAACTACAAAAAGAGGTAAATTTGGAAAATCAAAAATATCAACTAGTTTTTCAACGGGAATTCAACAACCAACAAGATTACTAGAGTTTGCTGATAGCTATACGTATGCTCAACGTTATAACGAAGCCCAATTGAATGATGAACCTAATATAGACCCAGTTAATCTTCGATTTACACCTGAGGCTTTAGAAGCATTTAGAACGGGTTCAAACCCGATACTTTACCCAAATACAGATTGGATGGATTATCTTTTAAAACCTACTACGCAACAATCTCAAGCAAACGTTAATATTTCAGGAGGTTCAGAAAAAGTAAAGTATTTTGTGTCTCTTGGTGTTTTAAGTCAAGATGGTTTATTTAAAACATTTGATGCGGAATACGATTCTAATTTTTCTTTTCAAAGGTATAATTACAGATCTAACGTAGATATTAATGTAACCAATACTACAAAATTAGCCGTTACAATTGGAGGACAAACTCGTGTTACGAATCGTCCTAACACAAAAGGAAATTTTAATGAACTTTTTAGAGATATTTATTGGTCTGTACCTTTTTCTAGTCCAGGAATCGTAGATGGTAGGTATATTGTTAGTGGTGATTTATATATTTCAGATCAAAAAGTTGATGGTTTAGACAGGTATTATGGTCAAGGTTTTTCGAATATATTAAACAACCAATTAAATATGGATATTGGTTTAGAGCAAGATTTAAACTTTATCAAAGGCTTAAAATTTAGAACTAAATTTGCTTATAACACCGACTATAATCATGCTAAAAACCGAAATTCATCAGTAGCTAGCTATACACCAATTTATTTAAGAGATATAGATCCAAATGCAGATCCTAATAGTGAAGAAATAGTGTATCAAAGAAATGGTCAAGATGGCAATTTAACATATGGCGAAACTTATGGAACCAGTAGAGATTGGTATTTGGAAGGAGGTCTTAGTTATAAAAATAAATTTGGGGGTCATAATGTAAGTGGTTTATTACTTTACAATCAACAAAAAAGATATTACCCAGGTCAGTTTTCAGAGATTCCTCTTGGTTTAGTGGGTATTGTAGGTCGTGCAACTTATGATTATAAAAATAGGTATCTAGCAAATTTAAGTGTTGGTTATAATGGTTCAGAAAATTTTGCCAGAGATAAGCGTTTTGGTCTTTTTCCAGCTATTTCAACAGGTTGGGTGATTACAAATGAATCTTTCATGGAAAATCAATCGTTTTTTGACTTTTTAAAAATACGTGCATCTTATGGACTTGTAGGAAATGATAGAATTGGAGGGAATCGTTTTCTTTATTTACCAGATAGTTTTGATCCAAGAAGTGGTAATTATAACTTTGGTATAGACACACCATTTAATCAACCAGCAGCAAGAGAAGGTCAAATAGGAAATCCGAATGTAACCTGGGAAACTTCTGAAAAACAAAATTACGCTGTAGAACTCAAAATACTTGACAATAAACTAGGTTTAAAAGTAGATTATTTTATTGAAAACCGTTCCGATATTTTAACGTTTAGAGGTACTGTACCAGCTTTTGTTGCTTACAATCTTCCTGCAGTTAATATTGGTAAAGTTCAAAATAAAGGTTTTGAAGTAGAACTTAATTGGGATCATCAAATAAATGACAATTTTAGCTATTGGGTAAATGCAAATGTTTCTCATGCCAAAAATAAAATTGTATTTCAAGATGAAGTTCCACAAAACGAAGAGTATTTGTTTAGAACAGGAAACCCTGTAGGTCAGCCATTTGGATACATATTCGATAAGTTTTATAATGATACAGACACAGGCAACGATGCACTTCCAGATCATTTATATGATTTAAAGCCAGGTGATATGGTTTATAAAGATTTAAATGGTGATGGTGTAATAAATCAAGATGATCAAAAAGCAATTGGCTTTCCAGTTTATCCAATGTATAATTTTGGTCTTAACTATGGTTTTAAATACAAGAACTTTAGTTTAACAATGTCTTGGGCAGGAGCAACAAATACATCAAGACTTTTAGGAGATACATACAGAACCGCTTTTGGTGCCACTGCAAACCGTTCTTTACTTCAATATATGGCAGATGGCAGATGGACACCAGAAACAGCTGAAACAGCTACGTATCCAAGAATGACACTTACAGGACGCCAAAATAATAATAAGAACTCAGATTTTTGGTTACGTGACGCTTCCTATATAAGATTAAAAACTCTAGAAATGGGGTACAATTTTAAAGGTAATTTCTTAAAAAATATGGGTATTAGCAATTTAAGAGCTTTCTTAAATGGAACAAATCTAATAACAATAACCGAGTTAGATATCACTGATCCAGAATCAAGAACAGCTGCAGATTCTGATTATCCGCTTACTAAATTATACAACTTTGGTATCCGAATAAATTTTCTTTAAAAATCAGAATTAAAAAAAATGAAATTAAGTATACATAAAAATGAAACAAAACGTAACAAATAGTTCGATGTATAAGAATCAAAATTACAGGATTGTGACAAATGAAAATAAAAAATGTAAAAAATGAAAGCAAAAAAAATAATTTACATATTCGCAATGTTAGTTCTAATTGTAA
This sequence comes from Polaribacter sp. Hel_I_88, assembly GCF_000687935.1. Lineage (NCBI taxonomy): Bacteria > Pseudomonadati > Bacteroidota > Flavobacteriia > Flavobacteriales > Flavobacteriaceae > Polaribacter > Polaribacter sp. Hel_I_88. The sequence continues at coordinate 2,575,694 of NZ_JHZZ01000001.1, forward strand.
CTAGCTGTGAAAAAGTTGAATTTGGTAACGAGTTTCTTGATAAACCACCAAGTGTAGATGTTACAAAAGATACGATATTTAACTCTTTAGAGCTAGCTCAGCGTTACTTATGGCAAGGTTACAGTACGCTTCCTTATGGTTTAAATTTAAATTTTTCTGCAAAAGGGAATAAATTAGGGATGGATATTTTAGAGTCTTTAACTGACCTTAGTCATACGTTTATGCCTTGGGGAGGTGTAAATCAACTTTATTATAATGGCCAATATAACGCAGCTGTTGCAGATAATAGCAGAGTTAAATATAGTTATACAGGAGAAGAGAGTTGGGATGGTATTAGAATTGGTTGGGTTTTTATAGAAAATGCAGATCGTATTCCAGATGCATCCCCAGAATATATTGCACAATTAAAAGCAGAAGCTAAAATGCTTATTGCACTGCATTATACAGATATGTTTCGTCATTATGGAGGAATGCCATGGGTAGATCATGCATATACTCCAACAGAAAATACAGATTTACCAAGATCAACATCTAAAGAAACTATGAATAATATCGTTGCACTTTTAGATGAAGCTATTGCTGATTTACCTTGGCTTACTGATGATCCAGCTAACTGGGATGGACGTTTTAACAAAGCTGCAGCTATGGGTTTAAAAGCAAGAGTACTCTTGTTTGGAGCAAGTCCTTTGTTTAATGATAACCAACCCTATCTTTCAGGAGAAGCTTCTGATAAAAATTATACATGGCATGGTAATTACGATCCTGATTTATGGGCTCAGGCAGCACAAGCAGCAAAAGATCTATTGGATAGAGTTGCTTTAGAAGGAGGTTATGGGCTTAAAAACACCGGAAATCCAAGACAAGATTTTCAAGATGCTTATTATGATAGAGGTAATGGAGAGGTTTTAATTAGTACACGAGTTAGATATAGATCAGGTTTTCGTTTTGATGGGCAGTATTATTTTTATCAAAGTGCTGCGGGTTATGGCACAGCTTGTCCTACAAAAGAATACGTAGATATGTTTCCTATGGCAGATGGTACTCCAATTGATGCTACTGGATCTGGATGGGATCCAAATGATCCTTGGGCTAATCGTGATCCAAGGTTATATGAAACTGTACTTGTAAACGGTGATGACTTTAAAGGGAGAAAAGCTGAACTATGGATTAACGGTCGTGAACGAAGAAATATTAATTTTAATGGAACCAAATCAGGCTTTGGTATAAAGAAATTTTTATTAGACCAAAATGGAGCTACGTCATTTCAATCCGTTGTTCATTGGCCTTACATGCGTTTAGCTGAAGTGTACTTAACCTATGCAGAAGCATTAAATGAAGCAAATGGAGGACCAACAGCTGAAGCTTATGCAGCAGTCAATTTAATTCGTAATCGTGTAGGATTAAATAATTTAACACCAGGCTTGTCTCAAGATGCATTTAGAGAGGCTGTCTTGTTAGAACGAGCGCTTGAGTTTGGTTATGAAGAAGTAAGATGGTTTGATATTATTCGTTGGAAAAATGAAGATGCTTTTAAAACAAAACTTCATGGTGTAAACACAAGAAAAGTAGGCAATACATTTTCTTATGAAGTTTTTGAACTTCCAGAACGTTTCTGGCAAGATAATTTTTCTCCAAAATGGTATCTAAGTGCATTTCCTCCAGATGAAATAAACAAAGGGTATGGCTTAGTCCAAAACCCAGGATGGTAATAGAGACAATTTTGAATTTACTAATCAATATCAAATGAAAAATAACAAACTAGAACAATTAAATGACAGCGATTCGAATTACAGCTATATGTATAGTTCTAATGTTTCCCGTTTTCAAAATTTATTAAAATCAACAAATTTTAAAGCTATTAAAATTCTCTTTTTTATGCTACTAATGATGTCTTATCAGGTAGTTTTAGGACAATCTCAAGAGACGAAAATAATAGTTTTAAATGATAATGGGAAACCTTTTAAATCTGTTATTGTTGAGTCTGTTGAAAATAAAAATGAATCTGGAATTACAGATAAAGATGGTGTTGCAATTTTAAATTTAAGTTTAAACACTTTTATTAGACTTTCTTTTAGCGACATGCAAAAATTGGTTGAAGTAAAATCACAAACGATAAACGTAAAATTAGGGCTATCAGATAAAAAGATAAATCTTGGATTCGGACTTTCTAAGTCTACTGAAGAAATTACTTCATCAATAGATGTTGTATATTTTGACAAGCTAGAAAAGAGTTCTTTAAACAATCCTTCTGAAAGCCTTTATGGTCAACTTTCTGGACTTATGGTGCTTCAAAATACTGGAGAACCATGGAGTAGAAATGCCACAATTAATGTTAGAGGAAGAGGTACTTTAGGCAATAATGCACCTTTGGTTATGGTTGATGGTTTCGAGAGAGATTTATCTTCTTTAGCACTGCTAGATATTGAAAGTGTTTCGGTTTTAAAAGACGGTACAGCTTTAGCAAGATTTGGACAAAGAGGAGCGAATGGTGTACTATTAATTACTACAAAAAAGGGTGAGTACGATTCTTTTAAAGTAGAGGTTAGTTACGATCAAGGTTGGAATTTTCCATTACGTGAACCTGAGTTTTTAAATTCTTATGATTATGCGAATGCAGTAAATCAAGCAAGTATTCTTGATGGGAATGCAGCTGTATATTCAAATCAAGATTTGATAGGATTTCAATCAGGAGAAAATCCATCATTGTTTCCGAATGTAAACTGGTTTGATGAAACATTTAGAGATTTTGGGACAACAACAAATATGAATGTTAGTTTTACGGGTGGAGGTACAAGTGTTAAATATTTTGCCTCCCTTAATTATCAAAATGAACGAGGTTTATTTGATAACACAACATTGGACGATCGTTACGATAGTCAATTAAAATATGATCGATTAAATTTTAGAACAAACCTTGATATCGATTTGACAAACACTACAAAATTTATTGTGAATGTTTCTGGAAATATTGATGGTAGAACAGAACCAGGAGCAAGGGTTAGTGGTGTAATGGATGCGCTTTACAGTATACCTTCTGCTGCATTTCCTGTGAGAACACCTAATGGAGAGTGGGGAGGAACAGAATTTTATGACAACAACCCTGTAGCTTTGGTATCATCTACGGGTATTCGTCAACCCAATGGAAGACAAATAGCAGCAAACGGACAAATTATTCAAGATTTAAATGGTTTCGTTAAAGGTTTATCTGCTGAAATTGCCTTAGGATATGATAATGAAGTAAATTATTTTGAAAATAGATTGCGTGGTTTTTTATATGAAAGTTTATCTTTTACCAGAGATCCTGCAACTGGAGAAATCAACAATACCACTTCTACCGTTTTTGGGAATGAAACAGATTTAGGTTTTAATAATAGTTTTGGTAATCAATTACGTCATACCACGTTGTATGGAAAATTAAATTACGATAAGTCATTCCAAGAAAGTGAGTTAAATACTAGTTTAATGTTCCATCAGGACAAAAGAGTTAGAGATGGTCAATACAATACTTTTCTACGTCAAAATATAATGGCAACTGCCAGTTATTCCTATAAAAACAAATATTTTGTTGATGGTGTATTATCTTATGCAGGAAGCAGTGTTTTGCCTAATGGAGACAAATTTGGTTTATTTCCTGCTATTTCTGCAGCATGGGTATTAAATCGCGAAAAGTTCCTTAAAGATAGCAAAACTATTAATTATCTAAAACTACGTGCTTCTTGGGGTATGAGTGGTAATGATATTATGGCTCCTAATTTAGATGAGCAGGCTTTTGCAAATGGAGGTGGGTATTTATTTACAGATAATAATGGAAGTTTAGGAGGTATTAGAGAAAATCGATTGGCTACTCAAGGCCTTACTTATGAAAATTCAATCAAAACAAACGTAGGTATAGATATGGAGTTATTGGGGAGTCTTTCTTTAAAAGTAGATGCCTTTTATGATCAACGTAAAAACATATTAGTAAATACTAATGGAGCAATTCCATCATTAATAGGGGTTGCAACTCCAATTGAAAATTCAGGTGAAGTTATCAATAGAGGAATTGAAACTGCTCTTCGATGGAAAGAAGATATAGGAGGTTTTAAATACTTTATTGGAGGGAACTTTATGTTTGCAAAAAACGAAATTATTGAAATGAACGAAGAGTTTCAGCCTTTTGATTATTTAAGAGAAACTGGAAATTCGATTGGGCAACAATTTGGTTTACAAAGTTTAGGTTTCTTTAGAGATCAAAACGATATAAATAATAGTCCACAACAATTATTTTCTGTAGTAAGACCAGGAGATATTAAATATAAAGATCAGAATAATGATGGTGTAATCGATAATTTCGACATTGTACCTATTGGATATGCTGATAGTACTCCAGAAATGTATTATTCGTTTGACTTTGGTTTTGAAATGAGAGGAGTAGGGGTTAACTTATTGTTTCAAGGAATAGCCAATAAGACTGTGTATTTAAATACAAAGAGTGTATTTATTCCTTTAAGAGGTAATAGTACTATTTCTGATTTTTCAGCAAATAGTTGGACTCCAGAAACTGCAAACACTGCTACATTACCAAGATTATCATTACTTGAAAATGAAAATAATTATCGTAAAAACGATATTTGGTTGGCTAAAGCAGATTATCTAAAATTAAGACGTTTTGAAGTATACTACAATTTTCCAGAAAATGTAGCAAGTAAACTAAAAATGAATAACGCCAAAATATATGGACGTGGTATGAATGTGTTTTCCATAGATTCTATTAAAGAAACAGATCCAGAAGCAACAGGTGTTGGCTACCCATCACTTGCATCATATCACCTAGGAATTAAATTTGAATTTTAATAAATAAGTACTTATGAAGTCACTAAAACATATACATTATTTCTTACTTACTTTACTAATACTTACCGTAAGTAGTTGTAATTATTTAGAATATGACGAAACATCATTCAACCGAAAAGATGATGTGTTTTCAGATTTTAATCGATCAAAAAATTTTTTAACAGGAATCTATAATTATCTGCCTACAGATTTTAATAGTATTGATGGTGCCATGCGTGCATCTGCATCTGACGAAGCAGAACATGTATTGGACTTATCTAATATCCAAAGATTTAATCAAGGTCGATACAGCGCATTACAACCTATAGATAATGTTTGGGGTGAGATGTATTCTGGGATAAGAGCTGCAAATATGTTTCTTAAAGAAACGGAAGGACAGGAGTTTTTAGAAGATCAATTTAATTTAGATTATGCGCAAATGATTGAACAATTCAATAATTATGCCTATGAAGCTAGATTTTTAAGAGCTTTTTTCTATTTCGAACTGGTAAAAAGATATAAAAACATACCACTAATTACTGAAGTATTAACAACAGAAGAAGCTATAAACGCAAATCAAAATACCTTTGATGAGGTTGTTAATTTTATCATAAGCGAATGTGATGCAATTGCATTAGAATTACCAGACGATTATTCTAATTTCTCTGATGTTGCTGAAACTGGGAGAGCTACTAAAGGAGCTGCATTAACGCTAAAATCGAGAATGTTGTTGTATGCAGCTAGTCCTTTGCACAATACAAATAATGATATTTCTATATGGGTAGACGCTGCTAGTGCTGCTAAATCTGTTATTGATTTAAATGTATATACCTTGGAAAACAACTATTCAAACGTTGTGAATAATTTTACTAGTAATGAGTTAATTTTTGAAAGACGTCAAGGTAATACTAATGATTTTGAAAGAAGAAATTTTCCTGTCGGGTATGAAGGTGGAAATACAGGAACTTGCCCTACTCAAAACTTAGTAGATACCTACGAAATGCAAAGTAATGGACTTGCTATTACAGATCCTGCATCTGGTTACGATCCACAAGCTCCTTATTCAGGCAGAGATCCTCGTTTACAGCAAACAATTATAGTAAATGGCTCTAACTGGAAAGGGCAAACTGTAGAAAGTTTTATTGGAGGTGCAAATGGAAGGCCTATAACCAATGCAACCAAAACAGGTTACTACCTTAAAAAATACGTTATCGAAGCCATAAATCTTTCGCCTACCAATACAACAAGTAGAGAGCACACATGGGTATTATTTAGATATGGTGAAGTATTGTTGAACTATGCAGAAGCAATGAACGAAGCTTATGGCCCTGAAAATGGAGCAGCTTTTGGATTAACTGCACTTGATGCTGTAAATCAAGTTAGACAAAGAGCAAATATGCCAAACTTTCCAGCAGGTTTAAGTCAAAGTGAATTTAGAGATAAATTGCGCAATGAACGAATGGTGGAATTGGCTTTTGAAGACCACCGTTTTTGGGACATTCGTCGTTGGAAAATTGGACAACAAACTACCAATATTTTTCAAATGGAAATAACACAAAATAATGGGGGAATGGTTTTGTTTTTGAAAAAAAATTGCTGGAGGTAAGACCCTATGAAGAAAGGATGAACATTTACCCTATTCCACAGGCTGAACTTTTTAAAAATGAAAATTTAACTCAAAACACTGGTTGGTAATAGTTTTACTATTTAAAATTGAATTGATTACAAGGAGATTTTACCACCAATAAAAAAAACATCTTTAGGAAATAAAAAAAATGAAGGATGTAAAACAGAAAATTAATTATTAATATTTAAAATCACAAATTATGAAAAAAGTTACTTTATTATTTACATTATTAACAATCTCGATAAGCTTTGGTCAAGCTTTACCCATTACCAATGGAGGTTTCGAATCTGGAGATTTAACAGACTGGGATGGCTATGGAACAGCTGTGGTTGAAGCTGCCGATGTTGTTGGGGCTGGCACAACAAAAAGTGGAACTTTTGCAGGTAGAGTGAACAATTGGGATTCTGCTTCTTTGGCAAGAACATTTGACGTGGAGCCAGGAAAAACATATATTGTTAATTTTTGGATCACAAACCAGTTCTTTTATATATCTACAAATTCTAGAGTTAGAAATTATACAGGTGGTTCAAATGGAGATTTCTTAGAATTAACTCCTATTGTACCTGATGGTGGTAAAAACGCAGGTGACGCAACAATTTATGAGTGTACAATTGTAGATCAAAACCCTTCTTTTGAATGGAAAGAAGTTAAGTATTCTTTTGTTGTACCTGCTGGTGTAACAAAGGTAAGACATCTTTATTTTAGTAATGTTACTGCGTTTAAGTATGTAGATGATTTTTCAGTGGTTGAGGCTTCTACAGCATCTGTTGACGATTTACAACAATTCGATTTTGAATTGTATCCAAACCCTGCAAGTGATTTTATTAAAGTTTCAGCAGTCGAAAATTTCGATAAGGTAGAGATATATAATTTACTTGGAAAGTTAATTTATGAAGAAACTGTTTCAAATAATACTAAAGAAATCAATGTTTCTAATCTTTCTGATGGTATCTATTTTATAAAAACTTCTAAAGGTAAATCAGTCGGAACTTATAAGTTTATTAAACAATAGTAATATTACTTATTCTAGTTTTTAATTGTAAATGACAGAGAATATTCTTTTAAAAAATGAAAAGATATCTCTGTCATTTTTCAGTAAACTATTTAAATAAATAATTTTCCTTTTTGCAACCTATTTTTTATTAACAAACCAATAATACCTATAATGGTTAAAAATTTTTTCTTATTTAGTTTTATTGTTTTCTTAGCTGCCTGTGGCAACCAAAAAAAAGACAATAACCTAGCAGATTCTAAAAACGAAAAAGAAAATAACCAGCCAAATGTTATTGTTATTTTAGTTGATGATGCAGGCTATGTTGATTTCGGTTTTATGGGTAGTGAAGATTTAGAAACACCACATATAGATAGTTTAGCAAAAGAAGGAGTAGTGTTTACAGATGCTCATGTAAGTGCAACAGTTTGTGCGCCATCAAGAGCAGGTTTAATTACAGGAAAATACCAACAACGTTTTGGTTTTGAGGCAAATGGAACAGGTTATGGAAATTCTGGCGACATTGGGCTATCAGATGATGTGGTTACAATGGCTGATGTTTTCAAAAAAAATAATTATAAAACGATTGCATTAGGAAAATGGCACTTAGGAAGCGATATTTCAGATCATCCTAATCAAAGAGGTTTTGACGAGTTTTACGGGTTTTTAGCAGGTAGTAGATCTTATTTTTCAATGAAAAACCCATCAAAAAATCACATGCTTCAGCAAAATGGAAAACAGGTCGTTTTTGATGGTTATCTAACAGATGTTTTGGGAGATCAATCTGTGCGTTTTGTAGAGGAAAATAAAAATCAACCTTTTTTTATGTATTTGGCATATAATGCAGTTCATACACCTATTGAAGCTAAAGAAGAGGATTTATTGAAATTTAAAAATCATCCAAGGCAAAAATTAGCGGCTATGACTTGGTCTCTAGATGAAAATGTTGGTAAACTTCGCAATAAACTGATAGAGTTAGGTTTACTTGAAAATACATTGATATTTTTTTTAAGCGATAATGGTGGTGCTCATAACAATTCATCAAAAATGGGACCTTTAAAAGGTTGGAAAGGAAATAAGTTTGAAGGTGGACATCGTGTTCCGTTTATTGTAAGTTGGCCTAAAAAAATTACTGATCACAAAAAATTCAATGGCTTAACCTCTTCCTTAGATGTTTTTAGTACTTCTTTGGCTGCAGCAGGAATTGAAAAAGATAAAGATTTAATTTTAGACGGAGTCGATTTACTACCTTATTTATCAGGTGATAAGAAAGGGAATCCTCATGATAAGCTCTTTTGGCGAAAATTAGATGAAGCAGGAGCTAGAAATGGGGAATACAAATTAATACGTTTAAAAAATTATGGAAGTGTTCTTTATAATCTGACTAATGATCTTGGGGAAACAAATAATTTAATATCAAAAGAAAGTAGCACTGCCAATGAAATGTTAGAAAGTTTATCTGATTGGGAGTCAAATTTGATAGCTCCTCTTTGGAGAGAAGGAAAAGCTTGGGAGGATGTAACGTATCACATCCACCAAAAGTTAATGAAAAATGAAGAGGTCTTATATAAAGATCCAAAGGGTAAAAAAAATATTTCAAATCCTAAGAATTAAAAAGATTAACAAAGTTTGATGTTATAAATATCGATTAATTTAAAAATAGAATTCATTATGTTACATACCTCTCTTAAATTAAAAATAGCCACTTTAATATTGTTTATTTCTTGTCATTTTTCTTTAAATGCCAAAGATTATTATGTACATCCTACATTAGGAAACGATGCTAATTCAGGTATGTCCATCAACGATTCATTTAAAACATTAAGTCATTTAAATAATATTAAATTCCTTCCTGGAGACAGAATCTTTCTAGCATCAAACCAAACCTATGAAGGAAGCATCAATTTAAAAAATCAACAAGGAACCAAAGAAAAACCAATAACTATCAATACTATTTCATGGAACTCTACTAACGCTATAATTCCTGCAATTATTAATTTTAAAGGAGCACCAAATGGAATTCTAATTGAAGATTCTAGTTTTATCAATATTTCCAATTTACAGTTAACAGCAAATGGGTATTATAATAATGATGAAAAAGTTTCCAAAATGCGATGTGGTATTTTGATTACGAATAAACTGTCAAAACAGATGTCGAATATTACCATCAATAAAGTTTCTATTTTTGATGTTTATTATGAAAATGAAGGTTTTACAAGAGGGAAAGGCGAAGTTAAAACAGCTAATGGTACTCAAAAATATGGATGGGGAATTCGAGTTATTAATTCAAATCCCAAAGCACTTATAGAGGATGTTTATATTGAAAATTCACATATAAAAAGTGTATCTCATACAGGAATAAAGTTAACTGGAAAAAAATATAATATTACGAATGTTTTTATATCCGACAATAAAGTGGAAGCAACTGGTGGTCCTGGTATTCAAATGTCAGGAGTAAAAAATGTTACCGTTAAAAACAATACAGTTACGCACTCTGGAAGTACTGATGATACTAGAAAATGGGGACGTGGAAGTGGCTTGTGGACATGGAGTGCTTCTCATATTCTTATTGAAAAAAATAAGTTTTTATATGCTAATGGTCCAGGCGATTCTGCAGGTGCTCATATAGATTTTAATTGCGATAATGTAGTATTGCAATACAATTTAAGTGCGTATAATGCAGGTGGTTTTTGTGAAATATTAGGCAATAACTATAATTGCGCTTATCGTTACAATATTAGCATTAATGATGGGCATAGAGTTAAAGGCGTTAACGGAGCGTTTCAAGAAGGTAAGATTTTTTGGCTGAGTGGTTATCAAGGCACCAATAAAAAAAGAAAAGGCCCTGTTAACTCTTATTTTTATAACAATACAATCTACTCTGATTCTACGATAGTTTCTAAAATTGCAATAGATAATACAAGTAAAGGTATCTTGATTGCAAATAATATTTTTTATTTAAAAGGAGCGTCCAAAGCTGTTTTAGGAGACCAATATAGACCTGATAAATCAAGTGATAAAGGAGTAGAAAATGTATTTTTTAAAAATAATTTATTTCTTAATCAGAAAAATTGGCCTAAAGAAATTGGTATTCATGATTCTAATCCAATTTATGGAGATCCTTTATTTTTAAATGCAGGGGGAATAGAATTACAGGATTATTTTCCTAGAAATAAAAGTTTAGTTGAAAATAAAGGTATTGAAATTACATTTTTGCCTGGAGATACAGAGGGATTATTACAAGACTTTAAACTAAACAAAGATATATTAGGAAACACCATTAAAAATAAGCCTACTCTCGGAGCTATTTTATATAAGGAAAAATATTACAGACAAAACAAGTAAATATTATTGTTTCTATCCAATAAAGTTTTCTAAAAAGAAATTTCTGCAATAAAAATAATCAAAAGAGCTATTGAAATAAAAATAAAGGAAATCCAAGAGATCCTTATAATTATCTATAAACCACAAAACCTTGTAAATCTTAAGATTTACAAGGTTTTGTGGTTTTTATTGGTATTCATTTTAGTCGGGGTGGCAGGATTCGAACCTGCGACCTCCTCGTCCCAAACGAGGCGCGATGACCGGGCTACGCTACACCCCGAAAATATGAAAAATTGCAGTGCAGTTTATATCGAGCAAAGTCGAGATACTACACCCCGAAATTTTATTTTTCGGACTGCAAATATATAGTATTTTTTGTATATTTATACTCTTTTAATCTATTTTTTAAATTCTTAATTTAATGAAAAAATTATCACTTTTTTTAATGCTGATTCTACTATTTTCTTGCAAAATAAAATCTCAAAATAATATTCAAAATTCTATTGATTATGAGGTTGTTGTTAAAGATTTAAACATTCCTTGGGGATTTACTTTTTTACCAGATAATTCTATTTTGATAACAGAAAAAGAAGGCCAACTGATTCACTTTAAAAATGGAAAAAAGATAACTGTTTCTGGAATGCCTGAAGTTACGCTTCGTGGTCAAGGAGGTTTAATGGATATTGAAAAACATCCAAATTTTAAAGAAAATAGATTAATTTATTTTACATACGCTTCTGCAGAAGGTGAAGGAAGTGGTGCAAATACTACATTAATGAGCGCTAAGTTTGAAAATAATACATTAACCAATCAGAAAGTTTTATATAAAGCCGAGCCTAATAGTAGAAAAGGACAGCATTTTGGTTCTAGAATTGTTTTTGATAAAGATAATCACGTTTATTTTAGTGTTGGAGATCGAGGAAATAGAGATGAAAATCCACAGAATATTACCAGAGATTGTGGTAAAGTGTATCGTTTAAATGATGATGGAACAATTCCAGATGATAATCCTTTTGTGGATGTTGACAATGCTAAAAAAGCTATTTTTAGTTACGGACATAGAAATCCTCAAGGAATGGAAATCAATCCATTTACGAATGAAATTTGGAGTCATGAACATGGTCCAAAAGGTGGAGATGAAATTAATATTGTTCAAAAAGGAAAAAATTATGGTTGGCCAATAATCAGTTATGGTGTAAATTATTCAGGTACAAAATTTACAGAAATTACAGAAAAAGAAGGCATGGAGCAACCTTTACATTATTGGACACCTTCAATTGCACCAAGTGGTATGGCTTTTGTAAATTCTGATAATTATCCCAATTGGAAAGGAAATTTATTAGTAGGTTCCTTAAAATTTGAATACATTGCTAATTGTACATTAGAAAACGGAAAAGTTATCAAAGAAGAAAAAATATTAGAAGGTTTAGGAAGAGTACGTTCTATTGAGCAAGGAAATGATGGATTTATGTATGTTGGAATTGAAGGTCTAGGAATCGTTAAAATCGTTTTAAAATAATATGAAAAAATTTTTATTGATGATAATTTTGGGCTTGTTCTTATTTTCTTTTTCAAAAAAAGAGGATAGCTACACAGCAATAAATCAAGATACTAAATTTGCAGAAAGTATAAAAAGGGGTGAGGAAATTTATATAGACATGTGTACTTCTTGTCATATGACAAATGGAGAAGGTAAGCTTAATGTATATCCTCCTTTAGCAAAATCGGATTATCTAATGCAAAAAAGAGAAGCTAGCATCAGAGCAATAAAATATGGGTTACGTGGAAAAATTGTTGTTAATGGAGTAACTTATAAAAAAATGATGTCTAGATTAGGTTTATTAGATGACGAAGTTGCAGATGTTATGAATTATATTACCAACTCTTGGGGGAATAAAAACCCAAAAATGATTACTGTAGAAGAAGTAAAGGCCGTTTCTAAAAAATAGTTTTTATATTTTCTATAGTTTTTTATTATAAATCTATTGTAATTTTTCATCCTAAAAAGTAACTCAAATAAATCTAAAAATTTAGATTTGTGAATCAATTTTAAAAAGAATATGTCAGAAAATATAGAAAGAATAAAATGTTTAATTATCGGTTCAGGACCTGCAGGATATTCAGCAGCAATTTACGCAGCAAGAGCAGACATGAAACCAGTAATGTACACAGGAATGCAAATGGGGGGGCAATTAACAACCACTACTGAAGTTGATAATTATCCTGGTTATAAAAATGGAACTGATGGAACAGCGATGATGGAAGATTTGAAACATCAAGCAGAACGTTTTGGAACAGAAGTTCGTTTTGGAATGGTTACTAAAGTTGATTTGAGTGATAAAGTTGGTGGAATTCATAAAATAATTGTTGATGAAGAAAAGCATATTGAAGCTGAAACAGTTATTATATCTACAGGTGCAACTGCAAAATATTTAGGAATTGAAAGCGAGCAACGTTTAATTGGTGGAGGTGTTTCTGCTTGTGCAACTTGTGATGGTTTCTTTTATAAAGGACAAGATGTTGTGGTAGTTGGAGCAGGAGATACTGCTGCAGAAGAGGCAACTTATTTAGCTAATATTTGTAAAAAAGTTACAGTTTTAGTTCGTAAAGATTATATGAAAGCGTCAAAAGCGATGCAACATAGAGTTAACAAAACTAAAAATATCGAAGTTTTATACAATACTGAGATTGATGAAGTATTGGGCGCAAATGTTGTAGAAGGTGTTAGAGCAATCAACAATCAAACAAAAGAAACACATGTTATTGATGTAACTGGTGTTTTTATTGCTATTGGGCATACACCAAATTCAGACTTGTTTAAAGGTGTTTTAGATATGGATGAAGTTGGCTATTTAATCACAAAAGGAAAGACGACCAAAACAAATTTACCAGGCGTTTTTGCTGCTGGAGACATTCAAGATAAAGAATACAGACAAGCAATAACTGCTGCAGGTACTGGTTGTATGGCTGCTTTAGATGCTGAACGTTATTTAGGCGCTTTAGAGTAAAAAATGTTGTTATTTTAAAAAAACAAAAAAGAGATTTCAAAACTGAAATCTCTTTTATGTTTTAGTTTAATCCCAATTCTTTTCGTTCTTCAGTATCTGCAACACCATTTTTACTCCAATAAGCAGATTGTATTGTTTTAATTTTCTCCGCTTTTGTAGTTAATATTTTTCCTCGGCTAACAAATGTTTCTTCCCAAGATTCAATTGTATGTGGAAAATCTTTAGATGCTTTAATAGAAAGCGTTCTTTCTAACTTCGGATAATTGATAGTGTAAATTAAAAAATTTTCTTTCTCTTCTATTGAAGCAATCGCATCAAAAGCTTTAAACTCTTTGTGATGTAAACCTAAAAATTCAAAAGAAGGTATTATTTGTAACTCGCCAATTGGCAGATTTTCTGGAGATATTCTAAGCTGACTCCAAAGTTCGTTTTCTAAAATTTCTTTCTTCAGGTTGATTTTTCTATCAGCATTACTTTCAAAATAAGAGTAAAATTGAATTTGATAGTCTTCTCTATTATTCAACTGAACAAAAGTGTTTCCACACCATTCTTGCGCAGAAAAAGAAATTTTTATAGCATTTTGATTGATGTCAATAGGAGAGAAGGTACTGGTCATTAATGTGTAAGGATATATACCTGTCGTAAAATTTTTAGTACTATTCAACTTTAAAATAGAAACATTTTTTTTATTAGGATCATCTGCTTTTACTTGTTTTTCAGGTAAAAAGTCTTCTGTTACAAAAATATTTACAGCTGTACCTCCATGAATTTCGCCATATCTTACTTGCGATAATTTGTAGGAAGTTATTTCTGCTTTTCCTGAATACCAGTAGTTTTTAAATGCTGGATTTTTGTCATTTTTTTTTAATTGATTTTTGTCGGTTTTAATATCTTTTTTAAGTTCAGGGTTTGAACAAAAAAATAATAAAAAGCTCAAAATAATGGGTGTATATATTTGTAACATGCGTTTCATCTTAAGTATTTTAATTAGATACTAATTTACGATAAATAAAAACGTTTTAGAAATTTGTTTTATAATCTAAAATAATAAGGCAAATAAAAAGAGATTACTCGTAAAAGTAATCTCTTAAAAAATATAATATTTAATTTTAGCTTACGCCATTACTGAAGCTTTTTTCGATTTTCTATACAAGAAGGAGTTGAAAATATTTCTTTTTCCGAAATTATTCATAGATCTAGCATTTACGAATTTTCCAAAAAGAATTTTACTTACACCAAAATACTCATAGGTATTTCCATCTGTAAAAGTAACTTCTAATAACATTCCTTTATGATGCCAATCTGCTACTTGAAAATCTGTTATTGTAGTTTTGTAAGCATCTAAATTAGCTTCTTTAGTTTCAGGGGCAATACTCACCAAAAAATGATAACCATCAATAATTTTTGTACTTACAGTTTCAGCTTCTTCCTTCTTTTCTTCGTCTGTAAATTTATCTGGATGCCATTCTTTTACAAGGTTCCTATACGTTTTTTTTAATTCCTTTAAGTCAATCTTTCCTTCAACTTCGAATAATTTTTTATACTCTTTAATACGTTTCATTTTATTTTTTCTAAATTGGGTGCAAAAGTATTGATAAAAAAGAGATTAACTATTTTTATTTTGCAATGTTTTTAATTAAAATTAGGTTTTAGTGAAAAATAATTGAAAAAAAAAAAGAGATTCCAAATTTGGAATCTCTTTTAATATCGTTAGTCAGCTAAATGCTCATCTAGGTTTTCTACAGCCTGTATAATTATTTTTACAGCTTCAATATAAAATTCTTGGTTAATAGACCCAAAAGTATCAGAGTCTCTATGATAATCTTTATGATCAGGAACGCCAAAATAAATAAAAGGAATTTTCTGTCTATGAAAAACTCTATGGTCAGAAGAAAAAGTCCAATCTGATTGTTCTGTATTTTCAGAATCATCATGTCCAAATAATAAAATTGCTTTTTCTGATTTTATATCTTCTAAAGGATCTCTTAAGTCTGGATAATGAAACAATCCACAACCAAAAAGTTCTGGGTCATAATCACTATGAGCAATCATATCTAAATTGATGTTTAAATTAATGTTAGATTTATCGCTATAATTTTTAAGAAAATATTCAGCACCTAAAGAACCAATTTCTTCTGCATCTACAGCAGCAAAAATTAAATTATGTTTTGTAGGTCTTGTTTTAAAATATTCTGCAATGGTAAATAAAGCTGCTGTACCTGAAGCATTATCATCTGCACCATTATAAATTTTGCCATCTCTAATGCCTAAATGATCGTAATGTGCAGTAATTACAATACTTTTTTCAGATTGTCCTTTAAGCATGCCTACTATATTTGCACCAAAAGCAGTTGTATCTGGAACATTAGAATAATCTTGATTAGGTTTTTCTATAGGAAAAACATCTTGTCTGTCCTTACCTTTAAAAGTATGCGAAAATTCTTGAAATAAGTTATTATTGATAACAGGTTGAAGACCAGTCTCTTTAAATCTTTCTAAAATAAGTGTTTGGGCTTTCTTACTTCCTGGTTTTGAAAAAGCTCTCCCTTCATAAGAATCATCAGATAATGTTTTTACAGTTTCTAATAGCCTTTCACTATCAATTTCAATTAGTTTTGGTTTGCTGCAGCTCCCTAAAAGCATAAGGAATACAACAACTGAAAATAATTTTGTTTTCATTGTTGGTTTTGGTTGAAATAAATTAGGGAATAATATACTTGCAAATATAATAAAAGACCATTAATAATAATGGTCTTTTTTTTTAAACAATCAATTAAATTTATATTTTTTAGAAACAATAGCTGTTTTCTGCTTTCATCTTTTCTGCTATTAAATTTCTTAATGCTACTACATTAGGATAATTCGCGTATTTAGTAAATCGTTTTAATCCCATTAATAACATTCTTTGTTCATCACCCTCAGCAAAAGAAATAATACCTTCTTTACCATTTTTTGCAACAATTTCTACAGCATTGTATAAATAAAGTTTAGCCATTGCAATTTGTCCTTCTTGAGCATCCTCTCCAAAACGTTTTGCGTTTTTCTCTGCTCTCAATAGAGTAGATTCTGCCATATATACTTCATTTAAAATATTTGCTGCAGCCATTAATAATTGTTGATGCTCCTCTAGATCTGGACCAAATTTCTGAATTGCAGAACCTGCTACCATCAAAAAGACTTTTTTCATTTTGGCAATCATCTCTTTTTCTTCAGCAAATAATTCTGAATAATCTGGTGTATCAAAAGAAGGAATGCCCATTAATTCATTTCCAACCTCTGTTGCTGGTCCTAATAAATCTACATGACCTTTCATTGCTTTCTTTACTAACATTCCAACAGCTAACATTCTGTTAATTTCGTTGGTTCCTTCGTAAATACGTGCAATTCTTGCATCTCTCCAAGCAGCTTCCATTGGTGTTTCTTCAGAAAAGCCCATTCCTCCAAAAATTTGAATTCCTTCATCTGCACAAGCTTGTACATCTTCAGAAACTGTAACTTTTAAAATAGAACATTCAATAGCATATTCTTCAACTCCTTTTAACTCTGCTTCTTGATGCGTGTTTCCAGCAGCCAATCTCATTTCAATTCTGTCTTCAATATCTTTTGCAGCTCTGTAACTTGCAGATTCTCCAGCATACGTATTGGTTGCCATTTCTGCTAATTTTGCTTTAATAGCACCAAAATCTGCAATAGGCGTTTTAAATTGTTTACGTTCTGTAGCATATTTTAAAGCCGTTGTTAATACTCTTCTTTGCGAATCTAAACAAGCAGCAGCTAATTTAATACGTCCAACATTTAAAGCATTTACAGCAATTTTAAATCCACCACCTCTAGAAGATAACATATTTTCTGCAGGAACAATCGTATCATTATAAAATACTTGTCTTGTAGAGGAAGCTCTAATTCCTAATTTATGTTCTTCTTCTCCTAAGGTAATTCCATTTGGATTTGCAGCATCATACTCAACTATAAAACTAGTAATATTTTTATCATTTTCAATACGAGCAAAAACGATCATAACATTACAGAAGCCTGCATTTGAGATCCACATTTTTTGTCCGTTAATTTTGTATGATTTTCCATCAGCAGAAAGCTCTGCTGTAGTTTTTCCTGAATTGGCATCAGAGCCTGCACCTGGTTCTGTTAAACAATAAGCACCCATCCATTCGCCTGTAGCTAATTTTGGTACGTATTTTTGTTTTTGTTCTTCTGTTCCATATAAAGTTATTGGCATTGTACCAATTCCTGTATGCGCACCAAAAGCAGTACTTAAAGAACCATTTCCACTAGAAATGTACTCACAGGTAATCATAGTTGATACAAAACCCATTCCCATTCCTCCATATTCTTCAGGAACAGCCACTCCTAAAAAGCCCAATTCACCAGCTTTTTTCATTACTTCTTCTGTTAAAGCATAATCTTTTGCTTCAAAACGATCTCTGTGTGCAATAATTTCACGTTCTGTAAATTCCTTTACAGCTTCTTTCATCATTACTTGCTCTTCAGAAAAATCTTCAGGAGTAAATACATCTTCACACTTTGTTTCTTTTACTAGGAATTGTCCTCCTCTTAGTAATTCTTTATTTGTAGTTTCAGCACTCATAACTTTATGTTTTTTTATTGTATTTAATTTTAATTAAGGAATTCAAAAATCCCTGCAGCTCCTTGTCCAGTTCCTACACACATAGTCACCATTCCGTATTTTCCTTGCATGTTACGCTTGCGCATTTCATCAAAAAGTTGAACAGATAATTTTGCTCCAGTACAACCTAAAGGATGTCCTAAGGCAATTGCACCACCATTTACATTGATGATATCTGCATCTAATCCTAACTCACGAATAACAGCTAATGATTGAGAAGCGAAAGCTTCATTCAATTCAATTAAACTAATATCTTCTTGCTTTAAACCTGCTTGTTTTAATGCTTTTGGAATTGCAGCAACTGGTCCTATTCCCATAATTCTTGGAGGAACTCCAGCAGCAGCATAGCTTACCATTCTTGCAATTGGTTTAATGTTTAATTCCTTCACCATATCTTCACTCATCACCATCACAAAAGCAGCACCATCACTTGTTTGCGATGAATTCCCAGCAGTTACAGATCCGTTTGTTGCAAAAACAGGACGTAAACGCTCTAAACCAGCAAGGTTAGATCCTTTTCTAGGTCCTTCATCTTTATTTACGGTATATTTTCTTGTCGCTTTTTTCCCTTTTTCATCAACATACGTTTCTTCAACTTCAATAGGAACTATTTGGTCTTGAAAACGATTTTCTTCTTGCGCTTTTAATGCTTTTAGGTGAGAATTTAATGCAAATTCATCTTGATCTTTTCTAGAAACATTAAATTGATCTGCAACAGCTTCTGCTGTATTTCCCATTCCCCAATAATAATCTGCATGCCCAGCTGCAACTGTATCATAATTCAATTCTGGTTTAAAACCTGTCATTGGCACTGAACTCATGCTTTCTGCTCCACCAGCAATAATACAGTCTGCCATTCCAGATTGTATTTTTGCAACTGCCATACCAATAGTTTCTAATCCTGAAGAACAGAAACGATTTACGGTAACTCCAGGAACTTCTTCAATTTTTAATCCCATTAAAGAAATTAAACGTGCCATGTTTAAGCCTTGAGAACCTTCTGGCATTGCATTTCCTACAATAACATCATCAATTCTTGTTTTATCGAATTCAGGTAAATTTTTCATTAAATGCTGAATCGTTTCAGCAGCCAATTCATCTGCTCTTTTAAACCTAAAAGCGCCTTTTTTTGACTTTGTTACTGCTGTTCTATATCCTTGTACTATATATGCTGTTTTCATAATCCTATCCCTAACCCTTTCCAAAGGAAAGGGAATTTGTTCGGGTTATTTTTTTAAGTTTTAGACTTCATTTTATATTTTTCCATTTTTAAAGTCTTCCCTTTGGGAAGATTTAGATGGGATTTAGTTACGTAATGGTTTTCCTGTTTTTAACATGTGTTGAATACGCTCTAAAGTTTTTCTTTCTGTACATAAACTTAAAAAAGCTTCTCTTTCTAAATCTAAAAGATACTGCTCAGAAACTTGTGTTGGTTCAGATAAATCTCCACCAGCCATTACATAGGCTAATTTGTTTGCAATTTTTTGATCATGTTCAGAAATAAATCGACTTGCTTGCATAGAATCTGTTGCTACCATAAACGCACCTAAAGCTTGTTTTCCTAAAACTAAAACATCATTTCTTGAAGCTGGTTGCGTATAACCTGCTTCTGCCATTAATACAGCATGTTTTTTAGCTTCTGCAATTTGTCTATCTTTATTTACAACTACAACATCTTTTCCTTTTTGAAGTAATCCTAAATCGAATGCTTCATAAGCAGAAGTTGCTACTTTTGCCATACCAATTGTTAAAAAATATTCTTGAAGAACATTCAACTGAACATCTCCTTTTCTAAAAGTATCTTGAGCTCTTAAAGCCATTTCTTTAGAACCACCTCCACCAGGAATTACACCAACTCCAAATTCTACAAGGCCCATATACGTTTCTGCTGCTGCAACTACTTTATCTGCATGTAAAGAAATTTCACAACCACCACCTAAAGCCATTCCATGTGGAGCAGAAATAGTTGGAATTGCAGAATAACGCATACGCATCATTGTGTCTTGAAAATATTTGATAGCCATATTCAACTCATCATATTCTTGCTCTGCAGCCATCATAAAAATCATTCCAATATTAGCACCTACAGAAAAGTTGGCAGCTTGATTACCAACAATTAATCCTTGGTAATTTTTCTCAGCTAAATCTATTGATTTGTTGATGGCTGCTAAAACATCACCACCAATCGTGTTCATCTTAGATTGGAATTCTAAATTTAAGATTCCATCACCTAAATCATGAATTACTGCACCAGAGTTTTTCCAAACTTGGTTAGATTTTCTAATATTGTCTAAAATGATAAATGAATCTTGACCTGGTTTTTTAGTTTGTGTTTTTGTAACGATGTCGTAATAATGAGTAGTTCCTTCTTTTACTGTGTAAAATGAGTCGTTATTATTTAGCAACATTTCTTCTACCCAAGGAGCAATTGTATGTCCTTCAGCTTTCATAATCTCAACTCCTTTGGCAACACCAATTGCATCCCATATTTGGAATGGTCCATGTTCCCAGCCAAAACCTGCTCTTAAACCATCATCAATTCTGTATAATTCGTCAGAAATTTCTGGAATTCTATTTTGTACGTATGCAAACATTGCAGCAAACGATTTTCTATAAAATTCACCAGCTTTATCTTTTCCTGCAACTAAAACTTTGAATCTGTCAGCAACATTATCAATAGTTTTTGTTAATTCTAACGTTGCAAATTTTGCTGATTTCTTTTCTCTATATTCTAAAGTATCTAAATCTAATGTTAAGATATTTCTCTTACCATTCGCATCTTTTGTCATTTTGTAAAAACCTTTGCCAGTTTTACTACCTAACATTTTGTGCTCCATCATATGGTTTACAAAATCAGGAATTACAAATTGCGCTCTCATTTCATCTTCTGGGCAATTGTCTTTTACACCATTTGCTGTGTGTACTAAAGTATCTAAACCAACAACATCAATAGTTCTGAATGTTGCAGATTTTGGACGACCAATAACAGGTCCCGTTAATTTATCTACTTCTTCAACCGTTAATCCCATTTCTTTTACAACGTGGAATAAACTCATAATGCCGAAAATACCAATTCTGTTTCCAATAAATGCAGGAGTATCTTTTGCTAAAACAGAAGTTTTACCTAAAAATTTATCACCATACATCATTAAGAAATCTGTAACTTCTTGTTTACAATTTGGTCCAGGAACAACTTCAAAAAGCTTTAAATATCTTGGTGGATTAAAAAAGTGTGTTACTGCAAAATGTTGCTGAAAATCTTCACTTCTCCCTTCGTTCATAAATTTGATAGGAATTCCAGAAGTATTTGAAGTAATTAGCGTTCCTGGCTTTCTAAATTTCTCAATTTTTTCGAAAACTGACTTTTTAATATCCAAACGTTCTACAACAACTTCCATCACCCAATCTACATCTTTAATTAAATGTAAATCATCATCAATATTACCTATGGTAATTCTTTCTGCAAATTTTGTACTATATATAGGAGAAGGTTTCGATTTTAAAGAAGCTGCTAAAGCATCATTTACTAAACGATTACGAACAACTTTGTCTTCCATTGTAAGTCCCATTGCTTTTTCTTTGTCTGTTAATTCTCTTGGAACAATGTCCAACAAAAGAACTTCTACACCAATATTTGCAAAGTGACATGCAATACCAGATCCCATAATTCCAGAACCTATAATTGCTACTTTTTTAATTCTTCTTGTCATTTTTTTTATTATTTGATTCATGATTTTTAAAAACTTAAAAGCAATCTCTTGAGTAAGTTTTAGGTCATTTTATGATTAGTTTTACTTTTTATTTATCTTGATTAACAGTTTCAAAAATTTTCTTTTCTGCAATTAATTTATTGATTGTCGTCATCACTTTAAAAAAAGAATTCAACTCATCTTCTGAAACATATTCTCTGACAACATTGTTAAATTGATACACATGATTTTTAGAAAATTTTCGCATTTCTAAACCATAGTCTGTTAATTTAATAATAACACTTCTACCATCATCAGGATTTTTTTCTCTAGAAATTGCTCCTTTTTCCTCCATCGATTTTAAAATTCTTGAAAGACTTGTTGGTTCCATTCCCATTAAAGGCCCTAAAGCTGTACTTGGTGTTCCTTTTTCTTTGTCAATAGTTAGCAAAACAAAAGCCATAGACATTGTGCTGTTATGGTTTGCTGCCTGCTCATTATACATCTTTGCAACAGCTTGCCAAGTTGCTCTTAATTGATGATCGATTGAAATATTCTTATCCATTGTGTCAAAGATATAAAAATTTACTATGCACGCATAGTAAATTTAAAAAAAGTTATGCATGCATAGTAAATTTTAACAAATATTTTAAATGTAACAATTTCAGTCTTTTGGTTACTAATTAAAATATGTAAGTTTGTAAGAGTTCTAATTTTATCAATAAAACCAATTTTAACCAATGAGTAATTTACTAGAAATTAATAATATAGTGAAGAATTATGGAGATTTTAGAGCATTAAATGATGTCTCTATCCATATTCCTAAAGGAAGTGTTTATGGTTTGTTAGGGCCAAATGGTGCAGGTAAAACTTCGTTAATCAGAATTATCAACCAAATAACAATGGCAGATACTGGATCTGTTTATTTAGATGGAGAAATTTTATCTCCAAAACACACAGCAGATATTGGTTATTTGCCAGAAGAACGTGGTTTATATAAATCGATGAAAGTGGGTGAGCAAGCCTTGTATTTAGCTCAATTAAAAGGTTTAAGCAAAACTGAAGCTAAAAAACGCTTAAAATATTGGTTTGAGAAATTCGATATTATGGCTTGGTGGAATAAGAAAATAGAAGAACTATCTAAAGGAATGGCGCAAAAAGTACAGTTTATAGTAACTGTAATGCACAATCCTAAATTGTTAATTTTTGATGAGCCTTTTTCTGGTTTCGACCCTATAAATGCACAATTAATTGCCAAAGAAATTTTGCAGTTAAGAGATGAAGGAGCAACCATAATATTCTCAACACACAGAATGGAATCTGTGGAAGAAATGTGTGATGAAATTGCTTTAATTGATAAATCTAATAAAATTTTAGATGGGAAACTGAATGACATCAAAAGAGAATTCAGAACTAATACGTTTCAAGTTGGGTTGCATACTGCAAATCCAAAAGAAGTAGAAACTGCTTTAAAACAACATTTTGATGTTTTACCAGCAGATTTTAAATTGTTAGGCAAAGAGTTAACTTTAAACGTAAAGTTAAAAAGCACAAATACAGCCAACGAATTATTGTCTTTTTTAACCAATAGAGGGGAAGTGCAGCATTTTGTGGAATTGATACCAAGTGCAAACGATATTTTTATTCAAGCAATAAATAAAAACATGTAAGAAAATGAGCAAGTTAAAACTAATTATACACAGAGAGTTTATTGCAAAAGTGCGAAACAAATCATTTATAATGATGACTTTTTTAAGTCCGTTATTAATGGTTGGTGTTGGTTTTTTAGTTTTTTTTCTGATGAAAAAGAACGACGAAAAAGTTAAGAAAATCGTTTATGTAGATAATTCTACTTTGTTTACTAAAGACGATTTTAAAGATACAAAAACCGTGCATTATGAAGATTTTACAAATTTAGGAATCGAGCAAACAAAGCAAAAAGTAGAAGATGGCGATTATTATGGAGCCTTATTTATCCCTAAAAAAGATAGTTTAGAGATTTTAGCAAATTCTATTGAGTTTTATTCTAAAGAATCTCCATCAATGTCCATTATCAATTCTTTAGAAAGTAAAATTGAACGAAAAATAGGAAACGAAAAGCTGAATTATTTTGGCATTGATTTAGAGAAAATAAACGCATCTAAGATTCAATCTGAAATTAAAATGTACAATTTTTCTGGTGAAGAATCATCAAAAATGAAAAATTGGATTAAAATTTTAGTCGGTGCAATTGCAGGTTATTTACTAATGATGTTTGTTATGATTTACGGAACCTCAGTAATGAGAAGCGTTATCGAAGAAAAAACAAGTAGAATTATAGAAATTATTGTATCCTCTGTAAAACCCTTTCAATTAATGTTGGGTAAAATTATTGGAAATGGTTCTGCAGGTTTATTGCAATTTTTAATATGGGGAATTCTGTTATTTTTAATTTCTACAGGTTTAACAGCCTTTTTTGGACTTGATATGACAGAGATGCAAACCGCTAATTTATCTGAAGAGCAATTAGAAGCTGCAAAACAAGCAGCAGATCCAAACAAAATGCAATTGTTAGTGCAAGAGGTTTTAGATTTACCAATCTTAAAAATGTTTGTATTATTTATATTTTACTTTTTAGGAGGTTTTATGTTATATAGTTCTCTTTTTGCTGCTATTGGTGCAGCTGTGGATAATGAAACAGATACACAACAATTTATGTTGCCAATTATGTTGCCATTAATTTTAGCAGTTTATGTTGGTTTTGCAACGGTTACCAACGATCCTCATGGACCAATTGCTGTTGCATTTTCATACATTCCACTTACAAGTCCAATAGTAATGTTAATGAGAGTGCCATTTGGCGTTACTTGGTTAGAATTGGCAATATCTATGCTTTTATTAGTAGTTACTTTCTTATTTATGGTATGGTTAGCAGCAAAAATATACAGAGTTGGTATTTTAATGTATGGCAAAAAACCAACCTATAAAGATTTATACAAATGGTTAAAATATAAAGGATAAATGCAAGAAACTTTAGAGAAAGTAAAAGAGACTATTGTAGAAGAAACAACCTCTATTTTAGATTATAAATTTATTTTTAGCGATCAAATAAGTATTACAGTTAAAGGGTTAATATTTATTGTTGTAGCGCTTGTTATTACTTCTTTTATATTAAAGTTGGTAAGAAGGTTTACCACTAGAAAAATGTCGTTAAATGATAAACAGAAGTTTGTAACCGTTTTTGGTTATATACGCTGGTTTGTGTTTCTCATTATTTTCTTGATAGCTATGCACACTTCTGGTGTGAATGTTACAGCTGTTTTTGCAGCATCAGCAGCCTTGTTAATTGGTGTTGGTTTGGCGTTACAAACACTTTTTCAAGATATAATTTCTGGAATTTTCATTTTGGTAGATCAGTCTGTGCATGCAGGAGATATTATTGAATTGGAAGGGAAAATTGGTAGAGTTTTAGATATTCGTTTGCGAACTACAAGAGCAGTTACTATTGATAATCGAGTTTTGGTAATTCCAAATCATTTATATTTAACCAATATTTTATTTAATTGGACAGAAAATGGTACAGAAACTCGTGAATATGTAGATGTTGGAGTTGCTTATGGAAGTAATGTGGAATTGGTTAGAGAAATTTTAATTGACATTGCAGAGAAACAGGACAAAATTTTAAAAATTCCTGCACCTGGAGTTTTATTTACAGATTTTGCAGATAGTTCTTTAAATTTTAGATTAGCTTTTTCTTTAAATGATAGCTTTGAGGCAAGATTTATAAAAAGCGATTTACGTTTTGCAATTGATAAAGCCTTTAGAGAACATAATGTTACCATACCTTTTCCACAAAGAGATGTGCATGTTTTTACCAATGCAAAACCTGGAATTCAATTCGAAAAGATAGAGCATACAGCTAAGTAATAATTAAATTATTAAAGATGAAAAAGCTTATTTTGTTTGTATTTTTATTGATGAGTTTTTTGTCTAATGCACAATTAACAGATTTGGCAAGATTGGAATATTCGTTTATTCCTAAAAATAAGTCAGATGATCAATATACAAGAATTAGAGCTTTAGTTAATTATCCTGTAGAGGTAAAAGAGGATACTTATTTTCTAATTGGTGCTGAGTATAATAACATTTTTTTAAATTTAAATGATACGTATCCCTTTGATACTAGTTCTTTAGAAAATATAACTGTAATTGATTTAAACTTAGCTTATACGCATAAATTAAATGAAATTTGGCGAGTTGCTTATAAAGTTACTCCAAGACTAGCATCTACTTTAACTGAAAAAATTACTAGCAAAGATTTGTTTTTAAATGGAGGTGTTTTTTTTATAAAAGATAGAACAAAATTAACCACTATTAGAAAACCCTACAGACTTATTTTAGGGTTAACATACAACACAACAGCAGGTATTCCATTTCCTTTACCATTAATTAGCTATTTTAGTCAAATTAACGAAAACTGGTCGTACACAGTAGGTGTTCCAAAAATGAATGTAAAATATAGGTTTGATGAAAAGAAAAATTTACAAGCTTTTGTGGGATTAGATGGTTATTATGCACATCTACAAAGACCCACTTCAATTCAAGGAAATCAAGTAGATAATATTTCTTTATCGGTTGTAGTTGCTGGTTTAGGATACGAGTATTTGTTAACTAAATATCTAGTTTTATACACATATGCTGGGTATACTTTAAGGTTAAACAACGTATTAAGAAATGAAGAAAGAGAAAATGTATTTACATTAGATGATGTAAATTCATTTTATTTAAGAACAGGAATTAAATTCAGATTATAATGTCAAAAATATTAATAATAGAAGACGAAGCAGCAATTAGGAGAGTTTTAAAGAAAATTATTTCAGAAGAAAACGACTCTTATAATGTTGATGAAGCAGAAGATGGTTTACTGGGTATAGAAATGATTAAAGACAACGATTATGATTTAGTTTTATGTGATATTAAAATGCCAAAAATGGATGGTGTTGAGGTGTTAGAAAAAGCTAAAAAGATAAAACCAGAAATACCAATTGTCATGATTTCTGGCCATGGAGATTTAGATACAGCAGTAAATACAATGCGTTTAGGAGCTTTTGATTATATTTCTAAGCCACCAGACTTAAACCGACTTTTAAATACGGTTAGAAATGCTTTGGATAAAAAAGTATTGATTGTAGAAAACAAAAGATTAAAGAAAAAAGTCAGTAAAAATTACGAAATGATTGGTAAGAGTCAGGAAATCAATCATATTAAAGAAATTATAGAAAAAGTTGCAGCTACAGATGCACGAGTATTAATTACAGGTTCTAATGGAACAGGTAAAGAGTTGGTTGCTCATTGGTTGCATGAAAAATCAGACAGGTCTAAAGCATCTATGATTGAAGTGAATTGTGCTGCAATTCCATCAGAATTGATAGAAAGCGAACTTTTTGGTCATGTAAAAGGTTCTTTTACAGGTGCAAATAAAGACAGAGCTGGGAAGTTTGAAGCGGCTAATGGAGGTACTATTTTTTTAGATGAAATTGGTGATATGAGCCTTTCTGCACAAGCAAAAGTTTTACGTGCTTTGCAAGAAAGCAGAATATCTAGAGTTGGTTCTGATAAAGACATAAAGGTAAATGTAAGAGTTGTAGCAGCAACGAATAAAGATTTAAAAACGGAAATTGCTGAAGGACGCTTTAGAGAGGATTTGTACCACAGGTTAGCTGTTATTTTAATTAAAGTACCTGCTTTAAATGACAGAAGAGAAGATATTCCTTTATTGGTAGATTATTTTACTTCTAAAATTTCAGAAGAACAAGGAGTTCCTAAGAAAATGTTTTCTAATGATGCCATCAACTTATTAAAAGAATACGATTGGACTGGGAATATTAGAGAGTTAAGAAACGTTATAGAGCGCTTAATGATTTTAGGAGAAAAAGAAGTGTCTGCAAATGATATTAAATTATTTGCTAGCAAATAATTACAAAGTTTTATAAAACTAAAAAAGGAGATTCTCACGAATCTCCTTTTTTTTATCAATCTAAAAAACGATTTATTTCAAATCAAACCTGTCTAAATTCATTACTTTAGTCCAAGCTTTTATAAAATCGTTTACAAATCTTTCTTCACCATCATTTGCTCCATAAACTTCACAAACTGCTCTTAATTCTGTGTTAGATCCAAAAATTAAATCTGCACGTGTTCCAGCAAATTTCATAGCATTTGTTTTTCTATCTCTACCAATAAATTCTTTTTCATCAGAATTTGTCGCTTTCCAAGTGATTGAAAAATCAAGGATATTTTTAAAGAAATCGTTCGTTAAACTTCCTTTTTTATCTGTAAAAACCCCATGATTTGAATCATCATAATTAACACCAAGAACACGCAAACCGCCAACTAAAACCGTCATTTCTGGTATGGATAAAGTTAATAAATTAGCTCTATCAACTAATAAATGCTCAGCAGATAATTTTAAATCTTTTCTTGAATAATTTCTAAAACCATCAGCCAAAGGCTCTAAATATGTAAAACCTTCTACATCTGTTTGTTCTTGAGATGCATCTCCTCTTCCGTACGTAAAATCGATGTCTATTGAATGGCCAGCTTTTTTAGCAGCTTCCTTAATACCAACATTTCCTGCTAAAACAATCAAATCTGCTATCGAGATTTCTCCTTTAAAATCATGTTGAATTTTTTTAAAAACATTTAAAACTTTCGATAATTCTTTAGGATTGTTAACCTCCCAGTTTTTTTGTGGTTCTAAACGAATTCTTGCGCCATTTGCGCCACCTCTTTTATCTGAACCTCTATAAGTTGATGCAGAAGCCCAAGCAGTAGAAATCATTTGTGAGTTTGTTAAACCAGAATCTAAAATCATTTCTTTTAAAGTATCAATATCAGCATTGCTTAAAGTATAGTTTACTTTAGGCACAGGATCTTGCCATAATAATTCTTCACTAGGTACTTCAGGACCTAAATATCTGTCAATTGGTCCCATATCTCTGTGCGTTAATTTGTACCAAGCTCTAGCAAAAGCATCTTCGAAGGCTTTATGATCTTCATGAAATCTTTTTGATATTTTTAAATAAGCAGGATCTACTTTCAAGGCAATATCTGCAGTGGTCATCATTAATGCTTGTTTACCATTTGGATTGTCTGCAGTTGGTGCCATTTTAGCTTTTGAGGCTGCAGTTGGTGTCCATTGATGTGCACCAGCAGGACTTTTTGTTAATTCCCAATCGTAATTTAAAAGCACATCAAAATAATCAGCATCCCACTTTGTTGGGTTTGGAGTCCAAGCACCTTCAATTCCACTTGTAATTGCATCTTGTAAAACGCCAGACTTATAAGAATTTTTCCAACCAGTACTCATTTCTTCAATCGATGCTCCATGAGGAGATGCACTTACATATTTATTTGGATCTGCAGCTCCATGAGCTTTACCAAAGGTATGTCCTCCAGCAACTAAAGCAACAGTTTCTTCATCATTCATAGCCATTCTTCCAAAAGTTTCTCTTACATTTTTTGCAGAACCCAAAGGATCAGGATTTCCATTTGGTCCTTCAGGATTCACGTAAATCCAACCCATCATAACAGCAGCCAAAGGTTGTTCTAAATCTCCATCTTTATAACGTGCTTCGTTATTTCCCCATTCAGTTTCACTTCCCCAGTAAATATCTTGTTCAGGTTCCCAAGTATCTTCTCGTCCACCTGCAAAACCAAAAGTTGGGAATCCCATAGATTCTAATGCACAGTTTCCAGCCAAAATCATTAAATCTGCCCAAGAAACTTTATGACCATATTTTTGTTTAATTGGCCATAACAACAAACGAGCTTTGTCTAAATTTCCATTATCTGGCCAACTGTTTAAAGGTGCAAAACGTTGATTTCCAGAAGCAGCTCCTCCTCGTCCATCACCAACTCTATACGTTCCTGCACTGTGCCAAGCTAAACGAATCATAAAACCTCCATAATGACCATAATCTGCTGGCCACCAATCTTGTGAATCTGTCATTACATCTAAAACATCTTGTTTAAGTGCCGAAAAATCTACACTATTAAAAGCATCAGCATACTTAAAATCATCACCTAGAGGATTTGATTTTGGTGCATTTTGGCGTAAGATATTTAATCGTAATTCGTTTGGCCACCAATCTCTATTGCTAGTTCCATGACCTGCTGTTGTCTTTTGATTTCCACTTAAAAAAGGGCACTGACTTGCATCAGAATTGTTAATATCAAAAGCTTTTCCGTTATTATTGTCCATAAGTATATCGTTTTTTTGTTTTGGTCATTCAAATTTACAAAAAAATATTGAATTAGTTTTATCTATGTTGTTTATTTTTAAATCAATAAAACTTATGGTAAGTGTTTTTATTTTTTAAAATAATTAAATCTTATTAAGGTATAATTAAAATAACTCAAAGCTATTCTTTTTAGCTTCTTAAGTTAAATACATTTGTACTTGAAAATAATAAATTAACAATAATTAAATATTAAAACATGGCAACAGCAGTTGGTAAAAAATTTCCAGATTTAAACGTAGACGCAATGAATGAAATGGGTGATACATTTAAATTAAATGTATTAGAAGAAGCAGTAAATAACAAAAAGAAAGTTTTGTTGTTCTGGTATCCAAAAGATTTTACATTTGTTTGTCCAACAGAATTACACGCTTTTCAAGCAGCTTTAGGTGAGTTTGAAAAAAGAAATACAGTAGTTATTGGTGCTTCTTGTGATACTCCAGAAGTTCATTTTGCTTGGTTAAGTACTTCTAAAGATAATGGAGGAATTGAAGGTGTTACATACCCAATTTTAGCAGATACAAACAGAAACTTATCATCAATTTTAGGTATCTTAGATATTACAAACGAAACTTTTGATGAAGCTTCTCAAACAATTCAAGTTGAGGGAGATAACGTAACATACAGAGCTACGTATTTAATTGACGAAGAAGGAACTGTTTTTCATGAAGGTGTAAATCATATGCCAGTTGGTAGAAATGTAAATGAATTTTTACGTTTAATTGATGCGTATGCACACGTTCAAAAAAATGGAGAAGTTTGTCCTGCAAACTGGGAAGAAGGTAAAGAGGCAATGCAAGCAAATGCAAAAGGAACTAAAGAATATTTAGCTTCTCACTAAAAATTAATAATTCATTAAAATCCTTCCCTTTGGGAAGGGTTTTTGATGGAAAAAACAAAATTATGGTACAAGAATTAACAGAAGATAATCTACAGATTATTATAGAAGGTAACGAAAAAGTAGTAGTACAATACTCTGCAACTTGGTGTGGAAACTGTAGAATTATGAAGCCAAAGTTTAAAAAATTGGCAACAGAATTAGACGAAATAAAATTTGTAATTGTTGATGCTGAGAAGTTTCCAGAAAGTAGAAAATTAGCAGACGTTAGTAATTTACCAACTTTTGCAACTTTTGTTGGAGGAGAAAAAAAGAATCAAACACAAACCAATAAGTTTGATGTTTTAAAAGATTTAGTGGCAGAAATCCAATAAATATTGTCATTCTGAACTTATTTCAGAATCTCATTAAAAATTTTATTATGAAATTACCAGTTATAAAACATCTTACTACTTTTATCGAAGAAAACGATCAAGATTATATTTTAGAAACTATTGAAACTTTAGAAGCTTTAACAGAAGTTCCGTCTTTAAAAGATGAAGAATTAGATGTTATTGGCGAGTTAATTTCTAATATGTATGGAGCTGTAGAAGTTGATAAAATGATTAAAGATGGCACTCCAAAAAAAGAAGCTTTAAACACATTTATGAAGCGTGTTTTAGGTTCTATTGATCAATAAATTTCAAAGAAAATAGTTTATAGAATCCCGAATTTTCGGGATTTTTTACGTTAATGAATTTTCTGAAATAACGCTTAAAAACCAAGCCGAATCTTTTATAAATTAATAGATTTGTAACAAATCTTAAAGGTAATTAAAATAAAAAATGATTCAAAAAATACAAATTACAATCTTTCTTTTATGTTGTTCATTAGTTTGTGTTGCTCAAAATAATTTTAGTGGCAAAGTAGTAAATATTGATACTGGGTTTGAATTGGAAAATGTTTTAATCATCAATCTAAAAACAAAGGATAGTATTTTTACAAACAGCCAAGGTTTTTTTAATGTTAATGGTTTTGGAGTGTATAAATTCCAAAAAATAGGTTTTGTTGAAAAAGAAATTACTATTTCAGAGAATTCATTTAGGGTGGTTCAGTTGGAAAATAATGGTTTTGTTTTAAATGAAATTATAATTAATAGCAATCATTTGCCTAAAAAATTGCAAAAAGCTACAGCAGCTATTCAAATTATCAATACAAAAGATATTGAGCGCTCTAACAATACAGATTTTGCACCCATTTTAAATAGAGTGCCAGGTGTTTTTATGCAAAGTGGCGCTTTAAACACAAACAGAATAACTATAAGAGGAGTTGGTTCTAGAAACCTTTTTGGAACATCAAAAATTAGAGCTTATTTTAAAGATATTCCTTTAACAAATGGAAGTGGAGAAACCACAATTGAAGATTTTGAACTAGCAAGTATTGCTTCTTTTGAGATTGAAAAAGGAGCAACTTCAAGCAGTTATGGAGCAGGCTTAGGAGGAACTATTCTTTTAAAGCAGCAAAATTCTTATTTTCAAGATTCCAATATTACATCCGAATTTTTAGTAGGCGATTTTGGTTTGCAAAAAGGGATTGTAAACCTGAATCTAGGTTTTAAAAATAACAGTATTAGAGCTGTCTTTAGTGATACAAAAAACGATGGTTTTAGAGATAATAACGAATATGACAGACAAACAATCACTATAAATTCGAATCATTACATCAGTGAAAAAAATGAACTAACAGTTTTGGCGAGTTTTGTTAAATTAAAAGCATTTATACCTAGTTCTTTAAATGAAGACGATTTTAGAAATAATCCATCAAAGGCAGACAATGCTTGGGGACAATCTAAAGGTTTTGAAGACGCAGATCGTGGAATTTTAGGATTGACTTGGAGTTATCAAATCAAAGACAATTTAGAGCAAATTACCAGTGTTTTTACTTCTTTCAGAGATGCTTTAGAACCAAGACCTTTTAATGTTTTGCAAGAAAATAGCTTTGCTATAGGTGCTAGAAGTAGGGTTTTAGGAACTAAAAAGGTGTTCAATAAAAATATGAACTTTACTTTTGGAGGTGAAATTTTTAGAGATAATTACACTTCAAAAACTTTTGAAAATTTATTTAGAGATTTTCCTGATGGTACAGGAAGTGTTTCTGGAGAAAAACTGTCAGATTTTAAAGAAAAACGTTTTTATTACAATCTTTTTTTAGAAACTGATTATGAACTTTCCTCAAAAACTACGTTTTCTGCGGGATTAAATTTCAATCAAACTTCGTATACTTTAGAAGATAATTTTGAGGTTTCACAAAATAATCCAGATCAATCAGGTGATTTTAAATTCAAGGCAATTCTTTCGCCTAAGTTTGGGGTGTCTCATATCATTGATAATAATCTAACTGTTTTTTCAAGCGTTAGTCATGGTTTTTCGCCAATCTCATTAGCAGAAACATTATTACCTGATGGACAAATAAACACAGATTTGAAACCAGAAACTGGCTGGAATTTTGAAATTGGAAGTAGAGGTACTCTTTTTCAAAATAGATTAAATTATGCAATTTCTTTATATCGATTAAACATTAAAAATTTAGTGGTTTCTAGAAGAACTGCGCAAGACGAATTTATTGGCATAAATGCAGGAGCTACAAAATATGATGGTTTGGAAATAAATGTAGACTATAGCATTTTTAAAAACAAAAAGTTATCTATACATCCTTTTTTATCGTACACACTCAATAATTTTAAATTTGAAGAATTTATAGATGGAGAAAACGATTTTTCTGGAAATGAATTAACAGGTGTGCCAAAACAAGTTTTAAATCTTGGTTTCGATTTTAGTTCTAAAATTGGTTTTTATGGAAATATAAATTATCAATTTGTAGATGAAATGCCAATTACAGATAGCAATAATTTGTTCTCTAATGCTTATAACGTAACCAATTTAAAAGTTGGTTTTTCAAAAAATATCAGTTCAAATTTTAATTTAAATCTCTTTTTTGGGTTGAATAATATTTTTAATGAGCAATATGCTTCACAAATCTTAATTAACGCATCTAGTTTTGGTGGTGCAGCTCCTCGTTATTATTATCCTGCAAATCCTGTAAATTATTTTTCTGGAGTTCGCTTCAATTACAATTTATAAACATTTATTATAATTTGTTTTTCAATCGTTCAACAATTTGATTTCCTCTAAAAATAGCACCTTCCATATAACCACCAAAATTTGGTGAAGTTTCTGAACCAGCAATTATAAATTTACCTTTTAAAAATTCTTGCTGATAAATAACATTTCCATTATTAAAATGTGGATTTAAAAACCTGTCATTTTCAAAATTTACAAGTGCTTCTTTATTCCAAACTTTTTCTTCATAAGAAAGATAGTTTTTTCCTTCTTCCCCAAAAAACTTGAACAACTGATTTTGCACTTTTTCCTCTCTAAATGTTTTTGTTTCGTTCGATAAACTTCCATGTAAAAAACCCATCAACGCAAAATGATTATTTTCAAAATCTGAATGATCATAGATTTCTGTAAACGGACCAACATTACTAAAACCAACTCCAGACAAACCTTTTTCTCTCCAAAAAGGAGTTTTATAAACGATTGCAAATTTTATGGAATCTTTCATCCAAGTGTGAGTATTATTTGCAATTTGTGTAATTTTTTCATCTAAAGATGGATGAAAATCTACAGTATTTACAAGTACTTGAGGTGGAATTGTAGCAATAACAACATCCGCAGAAAACTTAGTAGTTTTAGTTGTTACTTCTATTTTGTTTTTAGTTTCCTCAATTTTTATAACTTTTTGATTGATCTCAATTTCATCATCAGTAAATATTTCTGATAATTTTTCTAAAAAAGTAGTTGTTCCACCAACAATTCTATAACTAATTTCTTGGTTTTTTGGAAGCTGAAAACGTTGTGGAGCATTTAGGTTTGATTGCTCATACAAAGCATCACCAGTCATATTTTGCTCAAATAAAGAAATTTTTAATTCTTTACAAAGTTTCAACAATTCAGGGTTATATCTCCAAAGCCAAGTTGCACCCAATTCAATTTTTGTATTGTGAACAGTTTTCGTGTAAATTCTTCCTCCAATTCTGTTATTCGCTTCTAAAATCTTTATGGAGAAACCTTCTTTTTTAAGTCGATTTCCTAAATAGATTCCAGAAATTCCTGCACCAAGAATGATTATTTTTTTAGACATAATACCAAATTAATTCTTTCATTCAGTTAATGAAAATGAGGAGTTGAAATTTTTTAAGTTAGATTCTAATTGCAATTATTTTAACTAATTTCAGTTTGAGATTTGAGAAAAAAAATCACAATCGGAAGTAATGACATAAAATTGAATCAATACTATTTTACCACATAGAAACATAGTAAACATAGGCTATGTGATCTATGTTGCTATGTGTTGAAATTTTAAAAATCAATATGTTATTAAATTTTTCAATGGCAACTTTTCGAAGACTTTTTAGTTAATTAAACTTTCACTTCGACAAGCTCAGTGTGACTTTGTTAATTTACACTGCTTTAACGTCAAACTATATTTAGATTACTATAAAATTTTACAATGACATTTTTTAATGATGAGTCAATTCTTCGATAATTTTTGCATGTTTTGGAAATTTTTTTGATAATTCAGCGCAACTTGGCAACACAAAATCTCTAAAATCGAAACCAGGAGAAACTGTGCAACCTACAAAAGAAAAAGAATCTTTTTCCAAAACTTCTGCTCCAAAATAATGATTTGCAGGCACTGTAAATTGTGGAATTTCGCCATTTGCAAAATCATTTCCAATCAGCACAAAAGAATACATTCCTTCAGGAGAAATTAAATGTAATTTTAAGGTTGTGCCTGTGTAGAAATGCCAAATTTCATCTTGACTAATTTTGTGAAACGCAGAGAATTTATCTGCAGTTAGTAGAAAATAAATGCTTGTGCAATAGTTTCTGTTTCCTTCGAAATCTTCTCCTAAATCTTTGGATAATATTTCACCTTTGCTTCTGTAAGTTTCTTTAAAATAACCACCTTCAGGATGTGCTGCTAAATTAAAATGCTGTATAATGTCTTGTGAATTCATGATGTAAAACTTTTTGTATTCATGATAAAAGTAGCCATATCTTTTCCCCAAATCTGATACGTTAATTTTGAAGGATGTACACCATCACTAAAAAAAGCAGATATATCACCTTCTAAATTGTAGCGTTTTCTCCAAGTTTCTAAGTCTACAATTTCTTTGTTGTAATGAACATTTTCCATGTTTTTCGTTTTCCTATACAATCTTTTTCCTAAAATTTCTACCAAATTTCCAATTACAAACTTAATTGTGCCTGTAAAAGCAGGGAACTCTTTTATAGGAGGCATATTTGTAAAATAAATAGGTGTTTTTGGGAACTTTCTCTTTAAATCTCGAATTAATAGGTTAATTTGAAAAATCCAAACATCAGGAGAATTCAATTTAAAAGCATCATTTCCACCCAAACCAATTACAATAATATCTGCTGTTGAGTCTACAATTTTTGGGAGCAATCTTTTACGCACTAATTTCGCTGTATAACCACTTTTAGCGTACACTTTCCATAAAATAGAATGGTTTGTTTCTGCTGATATTTCTTTAGCAAGTGCTCCAATAAATCCATTTTCATGAAAATCTACACCAATGCCAGCAATGGTACTTTCGCCAATGGCTAGTATTTTTAATGTTTCCTCAGAGTCGGTTTTTATATATCCTTTAGGATTTCTTGCCTCAGGAAGTTTGGGTACGTTTTTACGAATTTTTTTGCCTTGCAAAAACATGATAGGTAACAAAGGTGCAGAAATAATAGCGCCTACATAATATTTTAAACTCATGATTCTTGGTCTTTCTGTTCGTTTGCTTTTAAAATAATAGCCTTCAAACGCTCTTTGGTTTGTTGTTTTTCTAACTTTACTTTATTGATTTTTTGATTCATCAATCTAGTATGTTTTGCTTTGTTAACGGTGTTTTTCGCTTTTCCTTTCTTAGACATGTAATGTATTCTTAAAGTGCTAAAATAAGCAATAGTTTTTTCAAATTCAGTAATTTTAAATTTGGTAATTTTTATATTATCATTAAAAGAAAAACAATTATAGTAAGAGCTAATTGTCGAATTTTTAAAAAGTATCTTTTTTTTATGGTCTTATAACTTTCAATTTTTAAAAGATTTTTTTGTGAAAATATTATCACTTTAATCAATAAAAGCCAAGCCAAAACCAATGTTAAATCCACGATTTTTTCTATCTTTAAACTTTAATAAGATGGATGATGAATTTAGACGACTATAAAGTTTCTGAACAAATAAAATTAGCAGAATTATCAACAAAAGAAGTTGTAGATGATGCCAAAAAGAAACTGAAAAAAATAAGAAGAAAAATAAGTGACATACAAGATACCATGTATGCAGAAGGTAAATATGGTGTGTTAATTTGTTTGCAAGGAATGGATACTTCTGGCAAAGACAGTTTAATTCGTGAAGTTTTTAAAGACGTAAACGCAAGAGGTGTGCAAGTGCATAGTTTTAAAGTACCAACAGAGTTGGAGTTAAAACATGATTTTATGTGGAGGCATTATGTTGCTTTGCCACCAAAAGGGAAAATGGGTGTTTTTAATAGAACTCATTACGAAAATGTGTTGGTTACAAGAGTGCATCCATCATACATTTTTAGTGAAAATATACCTGCTGTGAATTCTTTAGAGGATATTGATGATGCTTTTTTTCATGATAGAATGGAACGAATAAATGATTTTGAAAACCATTTAGCTAAAAACGGAACCATTGTTTTGAAGTTTTATTTAAACTTATCTAAAGACGAACAAAAAAACAGATTGTTAAGAAGGTTAAACATTCAAGAAAAAAATTGGAAGTTTTCGAAAGCCGATTTAAAAGAACGCAAATTGTGGGATACATATCAATTTTGTTATGAAGATTTGCTAAACAGAACCTCTAAAGAAAATGCACCTTGGTTTGTGATTCCTGCAGATGATAAACCCACTGCTCGTTTACTTTTAGCAGAGATATTATTAAAAGAATTACAAAAGTACAATTTTAAAGAACCCAGTTTGCCTGATGATATTCAAGCACAAGTGGAAGAATTTAAAGCACAATTAAATAACGAATAAACTAAATAATGTTCAAAGTTTTGAATTCAAAATTCAAAGTTGAACTTGAGAATTATGAGTAATTAGAGAAAGTAATTCATTATATATTAACAAAATAAATAGAAGTTCAAAAAAGTAATGAGTACTCAAAATTGGACTTTAAACCTTAA
The DNA here is from genome assembly GCF_000687935.1 of Polaribacter sp. Hel_I_88. Classification (NCBI taxonomy): domain Bacteria; kingdom Pseudomonadati; phylum Bacteroidota; class Flavobacteriia; order Flavobacteriales; family Flavobacteriaceae; genus Polaribacter; species Polaribacter sp. Hel_I_88. The sequence continues at coordinate 2,614,173 of NZ_JHZZ01000001.1, forward strand.
ATTTTAAAATTTGAATCTTAAACTAACAAAGCCCATCGTATTTTTCGATTTAGAAACAACAGGCGTAAATATTGCGAAAGATAGAATTGTAGAAATCTCTATTTTAAAAGTGTTTCCTAATGGAAATAAAGAAAGTAAAACTTGGTTGGTAAATCCTGAAGTGGAAATACCAGCAGAATCTACAGCAGTGCATGGAATTACCAATGAAAAAGTTGCTGGCGAACCAACTTTTAAAGAATTAGCAAGTAAAATTAACGAGATGATTTCTGGTTGTGATTTGGCTGGTTTTAATTCAAATAGATTCGATATTCCTTTATTGGCAGAAGAATTAATGCGAGTTGGAATCGATTTTGACATGAATGGAAGAAAAGCGATAGATGTGCAAGTAATTTTTCATAAAAAGGAGCAAAGAACTTTAGGAGCTGGCTACCAATTTTATTGTGGCAAAGAATTAGAAGGTGCTCATGGAGCAGAAGCAGATACCAATGCAACCTACGAAATTTTGTTGGCTCAAGTTGATAAATATGGAGATATTGGAAATACAGTTGAAGCTTTAAGCGAATATTCTACTCATGGAGAAAGAGCCGATTTTGCTGGTTTTATTTTAATGAATGATGAAAAGCAAGAAATTTTTTCGTTCGGAAAATATAGAGGTAGAACAGTAGAAGAGGTTTTTATCGAAAATCCTGGGTATAATAATTGGATTCAGAATGCAGATTTTCCTTTGTACACAAAAAAGGTTTTAAAACAAATAAAAGAAAGAATGGATGCACCAAAAGAAACGATGTCTGATGCAGATAAGTTAGCAGCTTTGCAGCAGAAATTTAATCTTAGATAATATGAAATGTCACTTCGAGTGATTTTGATTTTTTTATCGAAATTGTATCGAAAAGTTTTTAAATTTTTAAAATTACAAATGAAAAAGCTACTTTTCTTTTTATTCATCTCTACACAAGTATTTTCTCAAAATATAAATTTTGAAGGAAAATTAGTAGATGTAAAAACACAAGAACCAGTTGTGTATGCAAATATTAGCTTTTTAAAATCGGATAAAGGAATTTCATCAAATGAAGATGGAACTTTCTTAATGAATTTAGATAAAAAATATTTAGAATCTAAAGTGCATATTTCTTGTTTAAATTATAAAGATACTATTGTTGTTGCCAAAGATTTATATCAAAAAACGTTGTTTTTAAATCCTATTTCAGAAGTTTTAAATGAAATAGTATTAATGAAAAAAATCGATAAAAGTGTAACTTTAGATGAAGTAAAAAAGAAAGTTGAGGCAATACATTCATCAGGAATGAGAATGATTGCTAAATATTTTCCGAATTCTAAAAAGAATAGTTGTTGCAATTATATTTCTACTATAGAAATTCACTTTTCGAAAAGACATTCTAAACAATCTAAATTTAGATTTAGAATTTTTGATAAAGACGAAAAAACAGGGAACCCTAAAAACGATTTGTTAAAAATAAATTTACCATTAACCTTAAAACCTGGCGATTTAAAATTGACCGTTAATTTAGAAGATTACAATATAGAAATGCCAGAAAATGGATTATTTATTGCGTTTGAAAAATTATTTATTCCTTTTAACGAGTATGGTCAGAATGAAAATGTAAAAAATAGTAAGTTTTTGTATTCACCAGTTATAGGTTTTACAAAATATCCTAAAAAGAAAGAAAATGATTTGTATTTTTATGTAGAGGGAAAATGGCAAAAATGGGCATTAGCTGAAGTGAAACATTACAGTAAATATGCACCTGCAATTTCTTTAAAATTAACAAATTAAAAGGTGAAGCTTTTACGCAAATCCGCAATTAAACAAATACATACTTAAACAGTTATACAAAATACAATGTTTACAGATTATAAAAAATTACCAGATAATTCGCGAGTTTGGATTTATCAATCTAACAGAGAATTTACCAATAAAGAAATCGATTTTATTTCTACAAAAGCAGAAATGTTTATCAATAGTTGGACAAGGCATGGAGATAATTTAAAAGGCTCTTTTACAATTAAATACAATCAGTTTTTGGTGCTGGCAGTAGATGAGAGTTTTAACAATGTTTCTGGCTGTTCCATAGATAGTTCTGTGCGTTTTGTGCAAGAAATTGAAAAGGAGTTAGGAGTTGATTTAATGGATAAAATGAACATTACTTTTAAAGATAATGAGCATATTAATCTTGTAACGTTAGCTGATTTTCAAAAATTTGCAAAAGAGCAGAAAATAACCTCAGAAACTATTGTTTTTAATAATTTGGTAAATACGAAAGTAGATTTTGAAAACCATTGGGAAGTTCCTGCAAACCAAAGTTGGCACAAACGCTTTTTGGTATAACAATTGATTTAATTAGCAAAAATCTCTATTAATAAGTTATAAAAAAGATTTTTACTTTTTACAATAATTTAGTACAGTTTTGTCATTTCGACTTTTTGGGAGAAATCTCATAAAGAGGTTGAGAAAAAGATGAGCAAGTTTATGAGATTTCTCCTAAAGTCGAAATGACATTCGTTTTTAAAAAAATACAATGAAAAAAGAAATAATATTGCTATTAATTTTAATCGCTTTTGGCTACACTATAAAAGCGCAAACCATAGATCCTTTAGTAACTAAAGATGCTGAAGCTCAAGAAATTTGGGTAGATAGTATTCTAAGTAACATGACTATTGATGAAAAAATCGGTCAGTTATTCATGGTGCAAGCGTATTCTAATTTGGATATAAAACATGAATATTTTATTACTCAAATGATTGAAAAATATCATGTTGGTAATTTAATATTTATGCAAGGAACTCCAGAAAAACAAGCAGCATTAAACAACCATTATCAATCTCTTTCTAAAATTCCTTTAATGATTGGTTTTGATGGGGAATGGGGTTTGGACATGCGTTTGCAAAACACCTACAAATTTCCATGGAACATGACTTTGGGTGCTATTCAAAATGATTCTTTGGTAAAACAGTTTGGAGAACATTTAGGAAAACACTGTAAAAGATTAGGAATCCATATAAATTTTGCACCTGTTGTAGATATTAATACAAACCCAGCAAATCCAATAATTGGGAATCGTTCTTTTGGAGAAAGTAAAGAAAATGTAACGCAAAAAGCAATTGCGTTTACACAAGGAATGCAAAAATATGGAGTAATGGCAAATGCGAAACATTTTCCAGGTCATGGAGATACTGCAACAGATTCTCACCATACGTTACCAGTTTTAAATTTCGATAAAGCAAGATTAGATTCCATTGAGTTGTATCCTTACAGAAGAGTTTTTGATGCAGGAATTGGAAGTGTTATGACAGCACATTTAAACATACCAAGTTTAGAACCAAATACAGATTTGCCAACATCATTATCAAAAAATGTAGTGACCAATTTGTTGCAAAATGAGTTAGGTTTTAATGGTTTAATTATTACTGATGGTTTAAATATGAAAGGCGCAGCCAATTATGCAACTCCAGCAGAAATTGATGTGGCAGCCATAAAAGCTGGTAATGACATGTTGCTAATTCCACAAGATATTCCTGCAAGTGTACGTCTTTTAAAACAAGCAATAACCTTAAAAACATTAAGTGAAGAAAAATTAGATTTTTCTGTAAAAAAGATTCTAAAAGCGAAGTATTGGATGGGTTTAAACAACTACAAACCTGTTGTTTTAGAAAATTTACAAGAAGATTTAAACACAATCGATGATGAACTTTTGCATAGAAAACTTGTTAAAAGTTCGATAACTTTAGTAAAAGATGCAAAGAAAAGTATTCCGTTTGCAAATTTGGAATATAAAAAAGTAGCTTATGTAAAATTAGGTGATGATTCTGGAGAGCATTTTGTAAACATGTTAAAGAATTATACCAAAGTTGATGTGATTGCTGACAACAATCTAGATGGTTTGATGGCAAAACTAAAACCTTATAGTCAAGTAATTATTGGGTTTCATAAATCGAACAACCATCCTTGGAAAAGTTATAAGTTTGAAAATAAAGAATTGGTTTGGTTGCAAGAAATAGCAAGACAAAAAGAAGTTGTTTTAGATGTTTTTACAAGTCCATATAGTTTGTTACAGCTAAAGAGTTTTACAAATATCGAAGCGATTATTGTGTCATATCAAAATAGTAAATTAGCACAAGAACTTTCTGCACAAGCAATTTTTGGAGGATATATTTTACAAGGAAAATTACCAGTTTCTATTGGTAAAGAGTTTAAAGTGGGACATGGAATTGACACCTACAGTTTAAGCAGATTGGAATATACAATACCTGAAGAAGTAGATATGTCATCAAAAAAATTAGCAGCAATTGATTCAATTTCTAAGATAGTTTTAAAGGAAAAAATGACTCCAGGGTTTCAGGTTTTGGTGGCAAGAAAAGGGAAAGTAGTTTACAATAAAAGTTTTGGCTATCACACAGCAGATCAAAAAATTGCTGTAAAAAATTCTGACATCTACGATTTAGCTTCTTTAACTAAAATTTTGGCGTCATTACCTATGATTATGAAAGCCTCCGAAGATCAAAAAATTCCTTTAACTGCAAGTTTAAAAGATATTTTGCCAAGTTTTGCAGAAACTAATAAAGCAACAATTTCTGTAAAAGAAATTTTATCTCATTATGGAAGATTAAAAGCGTGGATTCCTTTTTATATAAAAACACAAGATAGCATTACTCACAAAAACTCTGGCACATATTATAAATCGCAAAGTAGTAGCGATTATAATGTAAAAGTTGCCGAAAATTTATACATTAGAAAATCTTATAAAGACAGTATTTATAAATACATTAAGGAAATTGATCAAAGAGAAAATGAAGGCTATAAATATAGCGATTTAGGTTATTATTTGTTTAAAGAAGCGCTTGAAGAAAAATACGGAAAACCTTTAAATATTTTAGCAGATAAAGAATTTTACAGTTCTTTAGGTGCAGATAGAATGACATATTTACCACTTGATAAATTTAAAAAATCTGAAATAGTTCCATCAGAAAAAGACGATTATTACAGAAACCAATTAGTGCATGGTTATGTGCATGACATGGGTGCAGCAATGCTGGGTGGAGTTGGTGGTCATGCAGGGTTATTTGCAAACGCAAACGATGTTGCAAAAATGATGCAAATGTATTTGCAAAAAGGTTTTTATGGTGGCAGACGTTATTTAAACTCAGAAACGATTGATACTTTTAACGCTCGTTATTATGCAGACAAAAAAAACAGACGAGGTTTAGGTTTCGATAAACCACAACTAGATCCTGATGTTAAAGCTACTTGTGGCTGTGTTTCCGATGAAAGTTTTGGGCATTCTGGTTTTACAGGAACCTATGCCTGGGCAGATCCAAAAACCGAAATTGTGTACGTTTTTCTATCTAACAGAACCTACCCAACTGCAAATAACAGAGGTTTGGTAAAAGAAAATATCAGAACCGAAATTCAGCAAATTATTCAAGATGCAATTATTAATTAGAAGCTATTTCCAGTTTGGAGTTTATCTTGAGCGAAGTCGAAAGGCTATATCTTTTTGCTGAAAAAGCAAAAAGGATGTCGTTTCAATCTGGGCTAAACTTGTTTGCTAATTTTTAGAGTAAGGATATTTTTTTGAATTTTTAGTAGGTGTAATGATGTAGCTATTTTATATCCTATCTGTTAAATTCGGATATTGTTTTTCAGCTAGTAAGATTATAATTATTTACAAGAACAGAAGCAGATATGCTTAAAACTTTTTCTAATTCTCTTATCATTTCCACAGTCAATCTTTTCTTTTTATTTAAGATTTCAGATACTCTACTTTTACCACCAATAACTCCAACTAAATCCTTTTGTTTAAGATTCATTTCTTCCATTCGGATTTTAATTGCCTCAATAGGATCTGGAGACTCAATAGGATAATGTTTGTTTTCAAAGTTTTCAATTAATAATGATAAAATTTCAGCTTCATCTCCTTCTTTTGAATTTGTAGAAGCATCAAAGATTAACTCAAGTCTTTCAAGAGCTTTATCATAATCTTTTTCCGTTTTTATAGGTTTAATTTTCATAAATCATTTTTTTATTAAGTAAAAAATTAAACTAACTCTCAGTATTTGTAACAGTAAGTTTAGTGTACATCAAAACCAATACTAAAGAAGAAATAAAATAAATCAAAGCAATATTCCAGCCAAAGAAAAAGTGAACAACGAATGCTTGAAAACTATAAAAAACAGGAAAACTAATCACGTTTACAGCGTATTTCATAGTATCAATAAATTCAATTTCTTTAATATTTTTCGACATTTTTTTCCAAATTAAAAAAGGGAAAATGCTATTTAAAAGAATTAAGTAAAAAAGTGGTTTTAGAAAATTAGATTGTTTTTTTACAGGATTTGGAAAATTGTTTTCAGTAATCATTTTATTTACTTTTTCAACTTCGGTAAAATCTACATTGGCAGCATTTAATTTAGCTAGAGTAGTGGCATAGTGCTCATCATTAGGTATATGAACTGTTAGTTTTTTTAATTGCTTGCTTACTTCATTTTTTAAAATATTGATTGCTTTTGGTTTTTCGTTTGTATTAAAAATTTCTCTTGAATTTATTTGGTCTCCGAATTTTACACAAACTTTTGAAGGATATTGAGAAGAATTTTGATACGTAATTCCAACAGGAAGAACCGTAATTTCTAAATCTGGATTACCCTCTAAAGCTCCAAAAACAATTCTCGTAAACCCTTTGCTTAAAGGTTGAATCGTTCTATCTCTACAATGGCCTCCTTGTGGAAAAATCATTAAGGTTTCTTTGTTTTTTAGTATGTTGAAACACTTCTCAAAAATTTCTTCGTTGTTAGAAAGTTGTTGTCTGCCATCTCTAATTCTATAAATTGGCATTAAGTTTAAAGAAGCCAATGCTTTTTTTACCAAAGGTTTCGAAAATACGTCTGCTCTTACCAAAAAATGATTTTCTCTAGAACTGTTAGAAGTTACAAACAGAGGATCCATCAACGCATTTGGATGATTGATGGCAAATAGAACTGCTCCTTTTTTGGGAATATTTTCTTTCCCAAATACTTTTATTTTTTTAGCATAAAACTCCAAACTAATCTTTAAGAAAAGCTTTACACTTTCGTACCAAATTTTCTTAATCATAATTTTTTACTTGTAGTTTATTTTTGTATCGTCCCCAAAAAGTAGCTAGAGCCATTCCTGAAAACACATCCCAAATACCCCAAAAAGCTGCCAATAAAGCCATACCACCTAAACCATCAAAAAAGCCAAAAATTAATAAAAGTCCTAAACCACCATTTTGAATTCCTGTTTCCATAGCAATTGTTTTACAATCTTGTTTGTTTAAGCCAAAACTTTTTGCGGTGTAAAAACCTAGTATAAAAGCAACAATATTATGGAAAATAACTAAGGCTAACACATGGTGAATATGATTTACAAAAACATTTAAATTTTGCGAGAAAGCAATAAAAATCAACGCAATAAAAACCAACATAGAAAGCGGTTTTAACACTTTTTCAATTTTGCCAGCCATTTCATCATGATAATGTTTGATTAGCATTCCTAAAACTAAAGGAATTCCCAAAATTAAAGAAACGAGTTTTAGTAAATCTATCCAATTGAGTTCTACTGTTTTTAAAATTTCGTTAGTAGGCTCGTACATACTTCCCCAAAACTGCAAATTAAAAGGCGTCATAAAAATGCAAATTAAGGTTGCAAATGCTGTTAAACTCACAGAAAGTGCTGCATTTCCCCCAGCCATTTTACTAAAAAAGTTTGAGACATTTCCTCCAGGACACGCTGCAATCATCATCATTCCTAATGCAAAACTTGGGTGAGGCTTTATCAAAATTATCGCCAAAAAAGTAACTGCAGGTAGCAATATAAATTGCGATAAAACACCCACAAAAACTATTTTAGGATTTTGAAAAAGACGTTTAAAATCATCGACAGTAATTGCCAAAGCCACACCAAACATAATAATGGCAATGGCTATATTTAAAACCCACAAACCACTAGAATCGAAGTTTATTTTTATGGCATCTATGTCTATTTGGTTTGCTATTAGATTCAAAGTTTTTTGGTTTAAAGTTTCAGATTGAAGATTGTTTTATAACATTAGGAAAAGTCTTCAACAGGCTCAGACTAACATTCGTTGGTTAAATTGCAATTAGTAAATATTAAATTCAATATAAATTTATTTTTTTAATTCGTGTATCCGTGGCAAAAGAAAATTAAATCTTATCTCTTTTATCTAATTTTTTTCTCTCTTTTGCTGTTTCCTGTCTCAAAAACAACTAGTTTCTATTCATCAACATACAGAGTCAATTCGTAAACGCATATTCAATAATATTCGAACCCATTTTTAGGGCTGTTTCTCTAACTTCTTTAGGGTTTTTGTGTATAATTTGATCTTCCCAACCATCACTCAAATCAGTTTCATAATCATAAAAAACGATGAGTCGTCCTTCATAAAATAAACCAAAACCTTGTGCTGGTTTTTTATCATGTTCATGAATTTTAGGAATGCCTTCAGGAAATTTAAATGTCTGGTTATAAATAGGGTGATTGCTTGGAATTTCTTGAAACTCCAAAGTTGGGAATACTTTTTTAAGTTCGGCTCTTATAAATTTATCCAAACCATAATTGTCGGAAATATGTAAAAATCCACCAGAAATTAAATAGTTTTTTAAGTTGGTTGCTTCTTCATCTGTAAAAAACACATTTCCATGTCCTGTCATAAATAATATTGGGAAATTAAAAATATCTTCGCTATTTACAGCTACAGATTGTGGATTTTCAGCAATATTTGTTTTTATATTTTGATTGGTAAATTCAACCAAGTTCGGAATTGCAGTTGGGTTTGCATACCAATCTCCACCACCATTATATTTTAAAATGGCAATATCTTGTGCGTTTGTTTGCAGAAAGATTAATAAAATAAGTATTGAAGTAAATTGCTTCATAAATTTTAAAAAATGAATTTGAAGCAAGATAGTAAATTCAAGTTTGAAGACTTCAAAACTCATTTAAAATTTTACGACTTTAATTTAAAATATTCTGATAAAAAACGGGAAGTTTAGTTTTTAAAAAAAAACACTAACTATGAGATTTCTCAATCGCCTAAAAAGGCTCATTTCGAAATGACATTTGAGAGAGCATAAAAAAGTAATTAAAAATCACTCATTTATAAAAGAAATCAAATTCACAGCAACCAAACCAGCAGTTTCTGTTCTTAATCTGCTTTCGCCTAAAGAAATAGGAGTGTATTTTTTAGTCAATGCTTTTGTAATTTCTTGAGGAGAAAAATCGCCTTCAGGACCAATTAAAATGGTTAATTTTTCTGATGGATTTACAACAGATTTTAATGGGTTTTTTAAATTAGAATCTTCACAATGAGCAATACAAAGTGTGCCTTCATTTTTTTGATTGATAAAATCCCCAAATTTTATAGGTTCATTAATTTTTGGTAGTGTAAATTTTAAAGACTGTTTCATTGCAGCTTGAATGATTTTTTCAAATCGTTCTAATTTTACATTTCTACGTTCGGAATTACTGCAAATTAGTGGCGTAATTTCATCAATCCCAATTTCTGTGGCTTTCTCTAAAAACCATTCAAATCTGTCGTTACTTTTTGTGGGTGCAATTGCAATATGCAGATAATAATCCCAAGGTTTTGGTTTTTGTTGAACTGCAATTATTTCAGCAATGCATTTTTTATCGCTGGCAATCATAATTTTGGCATCAAACAAAAAACCTTTTCCATTGGTGATTTGCAAAATATCATCTTCTTTTTTTCTTAAAACACGAACAATATGTCTGCTTTCAATTTTATCAAAAGTTAGTTGCTTAGTTTCTGTAGAAATATCTGAATTGTAAAATAATTGCATGGTTATCGGTTCAAGGTTTAAGGTTTCAAGTTCAAAGTTCTTACAGTTGTGTTTTAACGGTTCAAGGTTTAAAGTTTAAGATTTAAAGTTCTTATTGTTGTGCTTAAAGGATTCAAGGTTTAAGGTTTCAAGTTCAAAGTTATTACTGTTGTGCTTAGACGATTCAAGATTGAAAGTTTAAAATTCAAAGTTTAAGAGAAATTCCTAAATGTCAGTTCGAGTGAAATTTCTTTTTCAGAAATTTTGTATCGAGAACTCGTTTAAATTTCAAAAGTTTGAACATCCCTGATTAGAGTTGACCGTTTTTAGTTATTTATTTCGTTGTTAAAAATAGTAATATTTGGTTTATTATTATTTGATAAAGTTGCCCAATATTTTTCAAATTCTACAGGATTCATATTAGGTAAATGTTTATGAGTTCTAGTGTTATTGTAATTTTCCACTGCCTTTTTTACATTATTTTTTAATTGATTAAATGTTTTAGGGTTCCAGTAGCTTAAATATTCTTCTTTTATAGTTCTATTGATTCTTTCTGCATACGCATTATCTAAGCCACTATAACACATACTTATCTTGGTTTGATTCAATTTTAAAAGGTCTAAATATTTGCCATAAGTATATTGACTTCCTCTATCTGAATGATGGATTATAGGAGCCTGATTATCTTTCAAAGCCATTTTTAAAGCAGTTAAATTAGCTTCTGCTCTCATATTATCTGACACTTTATAACCTACAATTTTTTTTGTGTAAACATCTATTATAAATACTGCATAATAATGTTTACCATTTAAAGGTAAGTAAGTAATATCTGATTGCCATACATTACTAGGTTTGTCAATTTTTAATCCTTTTATTAAATTTGGATAAAACTTTTTACCAGCAATAGTGGTTCTTTTATAATTCTTAACCTTTTTAATTCTGTAACCTAAACTCATCATAGTATTTACAAATCGATCACGTCCTATAAATTCAGGATTTAATATAGTGTACATTTTTTCTACTCCACAACCAGGATGATCTAAACGCAAATCATCAGCTTCTAAAATCAATTGAGATAATTGATGATCAAATATAGCTTGTCTTTTTTCATATTGATAAACAGCTTGTTTGCTAATATCAATAACTTTATAAAGTTGATTCATGCTATAATTTATTTTTGATTTGTTTTTGCGAAACCAGCAGATTGTAGAGTATTGGAATTTTTTTTAATATCCACATTTAATTCATCACTTGCAATTTCTATAGTCTTCTCTAAATAATCTATAGCAATTTGTTTACGCCCCACAATTCCTTCAAGTTCTTTAACACGAGCTTCTAGTTTTTTCAATTTTTCAGAACTACTATCTTTCTTCTCAACCACTCTTGATCCTTTTTCGTTAAAGGTAGAGAATTTATGAATCCATTTGTAAATAGTTACATCAGAAATACTATGTAATTTTTTCAATTGTAAAACACTAAACCTTCCAGATTCAAAATCTTTTACAATTTCTCGCTTAAATTCTTCTGAATAAATTCTACTTTTCTTTAATTGTTTTAAATTTGCTTTCATTAGTTTGCACTTTGGTTAAAGTGGTCAACCTATATCAGGGACATACAGTTTTATTTTCACTAACCACTAACCACTAACCACTAACCACTAACCACTAACCACTAACCACTAACCACTAACCACTAACCAACAACATTCTTCCTATAAGTTCTTCTTCTTTTATGCGTAATAGGATTAAAATTTTCCCATAGTTTTTTTATGGCTTCATTATCTTCTAGTTCAGGAGTTCTAATACAGTTTTCGATGCCTAAAGGTGTAAATGTCTTTGTATACTGATCAAAAATAATAGCGTGAACACCTTTGTTTTGATAATCAGGATGTACACCAATTAAATAAAATGTTACATCTTTTGCGTGTTTTCTTGCTTTTAATAAATGAAAAATTCCAAAAGGAAATAACTTCCCTTTCGATTTTTGTAAAGCTTCTGAAAAAGAAGGCATTACAATTGCAAAAGCAACGAGTTTATTGTTTTCATCAACAACAAATTTTATATATTCAGGATTGATAAAACTGATGTATTTCTTTTTAAAAAATGCTATTTGAGCATCAGAAATTGGCACAAAACTAGATAGTTTTGCATACGATGCACTAAAAACGTCAAACATTTCATCAACATAAGGCATAATGTCTTTTGTCTTGGTAAAATCTAATGCTTTTAGTTTAAAACGTCTTTTTATGATGTTGCTAATTCTATCGAAATAAACAGCATCAACATCTTTAAATTTAAATTTATTTTCTAAATATTCTTTCTCTTTAACAAACCCTAATTGCTCAAAATGATCTTTATAATAAGGATGATTGTACCAAGTAATCATGGTGCCTATATGATCAAAACCATCTACTAAAACACCAGTTTTATCTAGATTATTAAAACCAATTGGACCTTCTATATATTCTAAATTATTTTTTTTGGCGATTTCGTTTACTTTGTCTAATAACACTTTAGAAACCTCAAGATCATCAATTACATCAAACCAACCAAAACGCATTTTTTTTACTTTTTGCTGGTTTACTTCGTGCCAATTTATAATGGCAATAACTCTACCAACAATTGTATTGTTTTTATACGCTAAAAAGAATTGAGCCTCTGCATTTTCGAAAACAGGATTTTTTTTAGGATCAAAATTGGCAATTTCATCCTTAATAATAGGAGGAACCCAATATTTGTGATTTTTATATAAAGAGAAAGGAAATAACACAAATTGTTTTATTTCGCTTTTAGTTTTGGCTTCTTTTAAAGTGATCATAAATTTTTTAACAATACTTATTTAGTTCCTTTTTCGTTTCTTTCTGGTTGAATTTTTTCCTTCTTTTTTCTTGAATACACTAAAAAGTCGACTAAAGAAACTACCTTGTTTTTTATTGTATTCAGAAACTGGACTATTTATTTCTCTACCATTTTCATCTATTTCTTTATAGGAATCTTTGTGTTTGTCAATTCTGTAAGAAACTCCAAAACCTCCATAAAAACCTTGCGTATTTCCTTCCATAAGAAGTCTTCCAGAAGCATTTATTTGAAGATTTTTGCTGTATAAATACGCTAAACCAGCACCAATATTTATGTTATTTTGATTTTCTAAAAAAACGGTTTGGTTTTCCACAAAGCCAGACCAATAATCGTTAAAATTAAAGGTTCCTGTAATGATGTATGAAATTTCAGAAAAATCAGTTCCTATTTTATCATAAAAAACATTGGTAACAATATTAAAATCAGAACTTAAATTATTTTGTAATAAAAGGCCAAATTTAGGAGACATGCTACCTGTTTTGTAAATGTCATTTACCATATCTGTATTTAAACCAGCGTAAATTGCCACAGAAGGTATTAATCTTTTATAATCAAAAGCCATTTTTCTTTTCCAACTTCTAATTTCTTTGCTTTTATCATCATATTCTTGTTGATACACTAAATATTTGGCACCCACTGTAAATCGTCCAAATCCATTTACAGCATAATCTGAAGTAAAAATATTCTTAAAAGCAATTTTATCTTTTTGATAACTAGTTTGTAGGTTTAATTCTAACCTTTCTAAGAAAAAACTAGTTCTAAAAAGCATATCAAAACCTAAAGATTGAGGTCTAGAAAAAGTGGGTTTTACAGTCATATTTCTAAAGAACAAACTGCTTTCAAATTGATAAACTCCAGTACCAACACTATAAGGACTTTCTGAAAAACCTGGTTTGTTAGAGTTTATAACTTCTGTATATTGGCCGTAAACAGCAGAAAAACCAAAGAATAAGCATACAATAAAGAGTTGTAAAGAGTGGTTTTTCATTACTAAAAGAATGATTTTAATTTAAAAATTTAATTACAAAACAAACATAGCACAAAAATGCTGTTATTAAAAGCATTGCTCCCTTTTTTACCTTTATAAAAGTTTTGTAGTTTGTTAACGTTAGATTTGTTCGCAAATTGTTATTTTTGAAGTATTTTTTAACACTATTTATTACATGGGTTTATTAAAGTTTATATTCTTTGCGTTATTATTTTATTACGGATTTAAGTTTTTAGCAAGATTATTTGCACCTTTTTTAATTAAAAAAGTAGCAGATACCATGCAAAAAAAAGCTGAAGAACAATTTGGAGGACAGCAAGCAAAAAATAGTGTAAAAGAAGGAGAAACCATAATTGATAAAGCTCCAAGAAATAGCACACAAAGCAAAAACTCTGTGGGAGAATATGTAGATTTCGAAGAAATAGATTAAGTAACTTCTATTTATTTTGAGGCACTTTTATCAACCAAAAAAGTTCAATTTTTTAAATTAAGCATTTGAAACTTAAAAAAATATTTCCATATCTTGTAGCAATTCTAATCTTTATAATTGCCTCTTTATTATATTTTCATCCTGTTTTAAAAGGACAAAAAATAGCACAGTCAGATATTACCCAATTTCAGGGAATGGCTAAAGAAATTACCGATTTTAGAGTCGATAAAAACACAGAACCTTATTGGACAGGCGCTTCTTTTAGTGGAATGCCAGCCTATCAAATAAGTGCGTATTATCCATTCGATTTTGTAAGAACTTTAGACAGAACATTACGTTTTTTACCAAGACCTGCAGATTATACTTTTCTGTATTTTTTAAGTTTTTTTGTGTTGATGATGGCACTAAAAGTAGAATGGCGTTTGGCAGTTTTAGGCGCACTTTCCTTTGGGTTTTCCACCTATTTAATTATCATTTTTATTCCTGGGCATAATTCTAAAGCACACGCAATTGCATATATGCCTTTGGTTTTAGCTGGATTTTTGTGGGTTTTTCAACGAAAATATGTGTTAGGTTTTATTGTTACAGGTTTGGCAATGGCTTTAGAAATTTATACAAACCACATTCAAATGACCTATTATTTAGGTTTTTGTTTGCTGATTTTAGGTATTGTAGAGTTGATAAACGCCATCAAAGAAAATGTTTTACCAGTATTTATAAAACAAGCGGCTGTAATTTTAGCGGCTGTAATTTTAGGAATTGGCGCAAATGCACCCAGATTAATGGCAATGCAAGAATATTCGGAATTTAGTACAAGAGGAAAATCTGAATTAACCATAAATGCTGATGGTAGTAAAAAAGAAGCAACGAAAGGTTTAGACAAAGCCTACATTACACAATATAGTTATGCAAAATTAGAAACTTTTAATTTGTTTATTCCACGTTTTATGGGTGGAGGAACTGTGGAAGAATTGGATGATAATTCTAATTTTTACAATTATTTTGAAGAATTACATGGGAGAAAAGCAGCAGATGATTACTCTAAACAAGTACTAACTTATTGGGGAGATCAACCCATTATTGAAGCACCTGCGTATATTGGTGCAGTTATTTTCTTCTTATTTTTTCTTGGGATATTTTTGGTAAAAGGACGCCTAAAACAATGGTTAGTTGCTGCAACTATATTTTCAATTTTGTTAAGTTGGGGTAGAAATTTAGAGTTTTTAACCAACTTTTTTATCGATTATATTCCATTATATAATAAGTTTAGAGCAGTTTCTTCCATACAAGTTATTGCAGAATTATGTGTGCCAATTTTAGGAGTTTTGGCGTTAAAAGAATTTTTCTCTGCTAAAATTTCATCCGAAGAAAAAATAGAAAGTTTAAAAAAAGCAGTTTATGTTTTTGGAAGTTTAATTATTGTTGGATTTTTTTTAGCACATTTTTCGTCTTCTTTTGAAGGTTTAAGAGATGGTAATTATAGTGAATTACCTGGTTTAATTGATGCAGTTATTGCAGATAGAAAATCGATGTTATTAATGGACACTATACGTTCTTTAATTTTGATGATATTAGCTGCTGGCGTTTTATGGTTTTTCTTAAAAGGCAAACTAAAACAACATATTGCAGTAATTGGTTTGGTACTTTTTATATTGTTCGATTTAATTTCGGTCAACAAAAATTACGTAAACGAATCTGATTTTAAACCTTCAAGAAGAGTCGATAAACCTTTTACAGCAAGCAATGCCGATAAATTAATTTTAGAGGATAAAACACATTATAGAGTTGCCAATTTTGCAAAAGACCCAATGCAAGATGGTTCAACCTCTTATTTTCATCAATCAATTGGTGGGTATCATGCTGCAAAAATGGGACGTTATCAGGAATTATTTGAGTATCAAATTGCAAAAAATAATATGGATGTGTTGAATATGTTGAACACAAAATATTTTATTGTTCCTGATAAAGAAGGCAAAGAACAAGTGCAATTAAATGAGGACGCCAATGGAAATGCTTGGTTTGTGGAAAATGTAAAAGTGGTAAATTCTGCAAACGAAGAAATGAAAGCTTTAGATTCTTTAGATACAAAAGAAGAAACTGTAATTAGGCTTTCAGAAATTGAAGAGTTTAAAAAGTGGCATCATACTGCACCAATAAGATTATTAACAAACTTTTCTTTTGAAAAAGACTCAACTGCAACTATCAATTTAACAAATTATGATGTTACAGAATTAACATATCAATCTAGTTCTACAAAAGAGCAATTTGTTGTTTTTTCTGAAATTTATTATAAAGATGGTTGGAATGCGTACATTAATGGTGAATTAACACCACATTTTAGAGTAAATTATGTTTTAAGAGGAATGCAAATTCCTGCTGGAGAAAACGAAATTGTGTTTAAATTCGAACCAAAAGTAATTCAAAAGGGAGGTATTATTTCTTTAGTTTCCTATGGTTTATTAATACTTGTTACAGTTGGTTGGTTATTTTATGATGATAAGAAAAAGAAAAAATCAGCCTTAAATGTACACTAAAATTCCACATAAAAGATATGCACATACTTTAGCATTTCTTCAAAGAGTAATGCCAGCACCTGCAACAATTTTAGATTTAGGGATTAGAAATCCATTTTCTGAAATCATGGAACAACATGGTTATACAGTTATCAATACTGAAGGAGAAGATTTAGATCTTTTACCTGAAATTGTAAAAAATCATAAAGTTGATGCTGTTACAGCCTTCGAAATTTTCGAACATTTATTAGCACCTTTTAATGTTTTACGAGCCATTGAAGCTACTAAATTAATAGCGACAATACCATTAGATTTATGGTTTGCAAAAGCCTACAGAAGCAAAACTGATAAATGGGATAGACATTATCACGAATTTGAAGATTGGCAATTTGATTGGTTGTTAGAAAAATCAGGTTGGGAAATTCAAACGAAAGAAAAATGGACAAGCCCAATTGATAAAATTGGTTTCAGACCTATTTTAAGAAAATTTACGCCAAGATATTATGCAGTATTTGCAACAAAATAATATATAATGAAGAAGAAAATTTTAATTGTAGTTGGTACAAGACCTAATTTTGTAAAAATAACTCAATTTAAAAAAGTTGCTGAGAAATACGAAAATTTAGAACTTAAAATAGTACATACAGGTCAGCATCATGATGATAAAATGTCTACTATTTTTTTAGAACAATTTGGTATTGAAGTCGATTATTTTTTAGGAATAAAAAGCACTTCCCCAAATAGTTTAATTGGCGAAATTATTATAAAGTTAGAAAGCGTAATCAATGACTATAAACCAGATTTATTACTTTGTGTTGGCGATGTAAATTCAACATTAGGAGCTGCAATTTGTGCGAATAAGTTAGGATTAAAATTAGGTCATGTAGAAAGTGGTTTAAGAAGTTTAGATCGAAAAATGCCAGAGGAAATAAACAGGATTTTAACCGATGAAATTTCTGATATTTGCTTTGTGACCGAAAAAAGTGGTATCCAAAATTTAAAAAATATTGGTAAAGAAGATGCTCAAATTGCATTTGTTGGCAATACAATGATAGATACTTTGGTTCATTTTAAAATTGAGATTGAAGCTTCTACCATTTTAAAAGATATTCAACAAGAAAAGCATCAATATATTTTAGCCACTTTACATAGACCCAGAAATGTAGATACTAAAGAAGCCCTTTTAAAAATTCTTGATTTATTTAAACAACTTACAGAGAACAATAAAGTAGTTTTCCCAATTCATCCAAGAACAAAAAGTAATTTTATAAAGTTTAATTTGTATGATTCTTTAACAGCGCTAAAAAATTTAATCATTATTGGGCCACAAAATTATTTCTCTTTTCAAAAATTGATAAAATATTCTTTTTGCGTTATTACAGATAGTGGAGGCATTCAAGAAGAAACTACTTTCTTACAGATTCCTTGCATCACTTTAAGAGAAAATACAGAAAGACCTTCAACCATAGAAGAAGGTACCAATGAATTAATGACTTTTGATACACAAAAAATTGTTCAAAAGATTCAACATATTTCTGAAGGAAACAATGGGAATAGTACAATTCCAGAATTTTGGGATGGAAATGCCACAGAAAGAATTATCCAAAAATCTTTAGAGTTTTTAGCATGAGTTACATCTGTATGATTGTTGATGGAGCATATCCTAATGATATTCGTGTTCGAAAAGAAGCAGAAGCTTTAGCTGAAAATGGTAAAAAAGTTTTAGTAGTTTGTCCAAGAAAAAAAAACGATTTAGAAACTGAAATTGTAAACAATGTAACAGTTTTTAGAATCGGAAAAAACTATAAAACAGCCAAAAAAGGGATTTACGATATCCTAGAAAGTGTTTCAAATATCAATCCTCTTTTTTACTTCGGAATTAAAAAAGCGTTTAAAAAATATAAAATTGATTATTTACATGTGCATGACTTGCCTTTGGCTGGAACAGGATTTAAATTTAAAAATAACGTAAAAAAGATCTATTTAGATTTACATGAAAACTATCCTGAAGCTTTAAGAACTTGGTTTTTGTGGAAACAAAATAGCGTTATTAAAGTAAAGAATTCTCTTTTTTTTAATTCAGAAAATTGGTCTAAAAAAGAAGAAAAATACTGTCAAAAATATGACAAAGTAATTTGCGTTGTTGAAGAAATGAAAGCAAAATTAATTGCTAAATTCAATATTGAAAAGGATAAATTAATTGTGGTTTCTAATCACGAGAAAAAGAGTTTTGCAGATAATTTTAACGAAGAAGTTGCTCAAAATATCATCAGTAAAAACGATTTTTCAATAACATATGTTGGTGGTTTTGGTCCTCATAGAGGTTTGCAAACAGCAATTGAAGCAATGCCAAAGATTGTACAAAAAGTACCAAATGCAAAATTATTTTTAATTGGGAAAGGAAGTGCAGATGTAGAAACTAAATTAAGAGATATTGTAAAAGAATTTAATGTAGAAAATTCAGTGGTTTTTGTTGGGTATAGACCCTTTAAAGAGGTCTCTACAATTATGCAAAAAACCAATGTAAACATCATTCCTCATTTGTCTAATGATCATACAGATAATACAATTCCTCATAAATTATTTCAAATAATGATGAGTAAAAGTTTGCTTTTAGTGAGTTCTTGCAAACCTTTAAAAAGAATTGTTACGAAGTATAATGCAGGTATTGTTTTTAATGCTGATGATGCCAATGATTTTGCAGAAAAAGTAATTTCAATTCATCAAAATTATGATGAATATCAAATAAAAACCCAAAATGCTTTTGATGCTGTTATGAATAAAGGAGAAAATTGGGAGAAAGAAAGTTTAAAACTATTCAATTTATACACTAACTAAAACTATTGAAAGCGCTCATCATCACATATTATTGGCCTCCAGCTGGTGGTTCTGGCGTTCAACGTTGGTTAAAATTTGCAAAATATTTGCAAGATTTTGGTATAGAACCTATAATTTATACTGTTGATAATGCCAACTATCCAAAAGAAGATATTAGTTTGGTTGATGAAATTCCGAAAGGAATTATGGTTCTAAAACAACCTATTTGGGAACCCACAGATGTATTGTTTTGGAAGAAAAAAAATCAACAGAAAAAAGATATATCAAATAGTACAAATAGTGGTTTTTTATCTTTTATAAGAGGTAATTTCTTTGTGCCTGATCCAAAAATATTTTGGGTAAAACCTTCTATTAAATATTTAGAAAAGTATTTAAAAGATCATAAAGTTGATGTAATAATTTCTACAGGTCCTCCTCATAGTATGCATTTAATTGCTGATAAATTGCATCAAAAAACAGGTATTAAATGGTTAGCAGATTTTAGAGATCCTTGGTCTAATTTGTATTATAATAAAGATTTTAAGCAATTAAATTTTGCCATCAATCAAAATAAAAAATTAGAAACCAAAATATTAAAAAATGCAAATTGTATCTTAACTGTCAGCAATTCTTTAAAAGAGGAGTTTGCAAAACAAGCAAAAAGAGTTGAAGTAATTACCAATGGTTTTGATAGTGAAGTGTTGTTGTCTGATTCCAATGAATTAGATAAGAAATTTACAATTTCGTACATTGGTTTATTACCAAAACAAAGCAATCCTACATTGTTTTTTAAAGTTTTAAATGAAATTTGTCATCAAAATAAAGCGTTTAAAAACGATTTAAAACTAAATTTTATTGGTGATATTTCTGATGAAGTAAGAGATGAAATTCAAAACAATAATTTAGTAGGTAACTCAAATTTTCTTGGCTATGTTTCTCATCAAGAAGCGATTGGTTTTCAGAAAAAATCGCAGGTTTTGTTATTGTTAATTCCTAATATTGAGAATGCTCAAGGTATTTTAACAGGCAAATTGTTTGAGTATTTAACAGCAAATCGACCAATTTTGGCAATTAGTCCACCAAACAAAGATTTACAAGAAATTATAGAAAACACAAATGCAGGAACTGTTGTAAATTATAATGATGAACAAAAGATAAAAGAAACGATTGAAGGTTTTTACAATCAATATAAAAAAGGTTCTTTACAAGTAGCTGCAAAAAATATTGAACAATATCATAGAAAACAATTAACGAAAAAGTTAGCATTTATTATTAAAAGTCTAAATTCGTAAAATGGGAATTGTATTAAAACAATCTTTTAAAAACACGTTATTTATTTACCTTGGCTTCGTCTTTGGAGGAATCAATACACTAGTTTTATATACGCGTTTTTTAGAAGATGAATACTATGGTTTGGTTACCTACTTGTTGGCAACTTCCAATATTCTAATGCCTTTAATTGCTTTAGGAATTCATCATACCATTGTAAAGTTTTTCTCAAGTTATTTTACAAAATCCGATAAAGATAAATTTTTATCATCCGTCTTATTTTTACCATTATTGGTAGCAATTCCTATGGGTTTTTTAGGGAATTTGTTTTACGAGCAAATTGGTAATTATTTATCAGAAGAAAACCCAATCATTAAAGAATATACCTTCGTTATTTATTTAGTGGCTTTTACATGTGCATATTTTGAAGTTTTTCATGCTTGGGCAAAAGTGCATTTTCAAACAGTTTTTGGGAATGTTTTAAAAGAATTATACAACAGAGTTGCAGTAATGGTTTTGTTGTTTGCTGTTTATTTTGAGTGGATTACAAAAGCTGAATTTATTTATTATTTAACAGGTGCGTATTTTATAAGAATGCTTTTAATGATGTTTTACGCATTTAAATTATACTTTCCGAAATTCACATTTTCAAGACCCGATAACTTTAATGAAGTATTGCGTTTTTCTCTCTATATAATTTTAGCAGGAAGTGCAGGTGCTATTATTTTAGATATCGATAAATTCATGATTCCAGGAAAAGAATCTCTAGAAAAAGCTGCTTATTATGCTGTTGCAGTTTTTATTGGTTCGTTTATTGAGGCACCAAGTAGAGCTATGTTAAATATTTTACAACCTTTAACATCTAAAACTCTGAATGAAGAAAATCATAAAGAAGTAGCATCACTTTATAAAAAAAGTTCTATAAATTTATTGTTGATAAGTGGGTTGTTTTTTGTGTTGATAAATGCCAATATCAATCAGTTATTCAATTTGTTACCAAAAGAATATGCAGGTGGAGCTTTGGTTGTTTTTATGATTTCGTTACTAAAAATGTACAATGGCTTTTTAGGGAATAATGGCGCCATTATCAACAATTCAAAATATTACAAAGTTACTTTACCTTTTAGTTTAATCATGGCTTTTTCGGTCTATTTTTTGAATAAACTCTTTTACTATGAATTAAATATGGGAACTGATGGATTGGCTTTAGCAACGTTAATTGTAATTTTTTGTGCAAATACAGGTAAAATATTTTTTGTAAAAAGAAAATTTTCGATGTTACCTTTTACTGATAAATCATTTTTAATGATTTTTATTATCACAGCACTTTATTTGGTTTTTAATTTTTGGGATTTTCCAATTGAAAACATTTATCTATTTAAATTTCCAATTCATCCTATTATCAACATCATCTTAAAAAGTATATTAATTGCTTTTATTTATATATTTTTAGTGATAAAACTGAATATTTCTACAGAAATAACCAACATTGTAAAGCGTTTTTACAAGTAACAATCTAGCCAATCTGTTGCAATGTGAAAGAGCAATGCAAAGGCTAAAATTCTTATTTTCTTAAAAAATAACCCAACTATATAAACTCCAATAGCAATATAAGAGTGTAAAGGATGAAAGTTGATACTACATCTATTTTCTTCAAAAATTGGGTTTGCTAAAAGGTGATCTAAATCAATAAGCATCGAAGCTAAAAAGATAAGATACACAGTTTTCCATCGATCTTTAAAAAAGAAATACGCTATAAAAAACGGAACTATAAAATGGAACGAGTAGTGAATTATAAACTTAATCATAAAATAAAAAGGCTTACTACAAAATAAGCCTTTTTAATTTGAATATAAATAGTTGGGGGAAATTAAATTCTATAATTCAAATTTAGTATATTAAAACGCTTTATCTGTTTACATATGTTAAGAAAGTTACTTTGAGTAAATTTCTTTTCTAATTCTACTTAATTGAACAGGAGAAATATTTAAATAAGAAGCTATATGGTACTGAGTTATTAATTCTTCTATATTAGAAATTTCTTTTTTTAACTTCAAATATCGTTCTGTTGCATCCAAAACTGATAAATCATGAATCCTAGATTCCATAATTAAAAAAATAGATTCAAGCATTCTGTTATATAATATGGCAATATGATGATCTTTTTTTACTTGTTTTTTAAATTCCTTAAAATTAATTTCATAAAGTAAACAATCTGTTAAACATTGATAGTTAAGTTTGCAAGTTTCTTCAGTAATTAATGAACTTAAACAGCCTGTTGCTCTATTATCTGTAAAAATAGTTCTAATGTACTGTTTCCCTTTTTCATCTTGATAATAAGATCTTACAACACCCGTTTTTATGATATAGAAGCTGTTGGAAATTTGTCCAATTTTGCTTATAATTTCACCTTTTTTAAGGGAAACTTCTTTAGCTAAATCTACTAATTGTTGCACACTCGTTTTTGGAATTTCTCCAAAACTTTCGGTAAAATTTTTTAAAAATTCCATATTTTCCTGCTTTTTGAATAAAGATAGGAAAAATTATATGCTATTCAAAAAATTATAAATAACTAATTGCATTGGGTCCTTCCATAAAAAGTAAATCTAAAATAGAAAGATTTGGTAAAAATCCATGTTTATCATCAAACATTTGAATGTATGTATCTACCACTTTTTGAGGCTGTTGCTTTCTGTTTGCTAAAAATCTGAAATCTTTTTCAGTAGTTTCAACCTCATAATTTTCTGTAGTTGTAAAGTTAGAATCCAGTTGTAGTGCATCAGTTATAAATAAAAAAGTATCAATATTTAAATCCTGCAAATATTTATATTTTTTATGAAAAATAGGTGCAATATCCTCTTCTAAAAAATCAAAAAAAGGCGATGTTCTATAAGCAATTTGTAACGATTTAAAATGTTGGTCTTGCCAAGGAAAATCGTTTTCAACTAAAGTATCTTTTGTTTTTTTTCTGCTATCTTTAGTTTGATGTTTTACAGGAATACTCAACAACTGTTTGCCATTAGAATTATAGATATAACAACGATTTCTATAGCTTTGTTTCTGGAAATTATCCTCCAATTCAAAAACAATTTCATCGGCTTTTACAATCTCTGAATATTGAGAAATAGGAGAGAAGTATGTTGGTATAAATATTGACATTGGCCCCTTTTAATTCCCCAAAGGGGAAATTTTAGCAAGTTTGTGAAAAGTTTGTAATAAATTTTCATCAAAAGAAATAAATTTATTTTGATTAAAACTCTTTTCGTACTTTGCGTTAAACCCTTGCATCTTTGCGTTTATTTTACTGCTTATTGCCAAATGAAAACTTACTTCTTAGCTTTCTTTTTCCCTTTATAAAAACTCCAACCAATATACAATCCAATTAATGCAAAAACAACATATCTGTAAGAAACAGGTTCTCCATCTCCATGAACAGTAGTAAACATCCTATTCCAACGAATTGATTTTAATTTTTCGCCAAAACTTGCAGCATCAGCATCCCAACTAAACCAAATCATTACAGGTTTTCCTAAAACGTGATCAAAAGGAACATAACCCCAATAACGTCCATCTAAAGAATTGTGTCTGTTATCTCCTACTAAATAAAAGTAATCTTGATTAAAAGTATAAGAATCTGCTTTTTCTCCATTGATAAAAATATCATCTCCATTTACAACCAAATCATTATTTTCATAATTTTTGATGATTTGCTCATAATAAGGCAGTGAGTTTTTATCTAATTTTACAGTAGTTCCAGCTTTAGGAATGTATAGTGGTCCAAAATTATCTTGACTCCATTGATTACTTTCTATATGTGGAAAAATTGCATTATCAGGACCATGATTTACTTTTTTAACAGAAACAGCCAAAGAGTAATTTTTAAGCTTTTCAGCTTCTTCTTCTGTCATGTTAATATTGATTTTATTCTCAACATTTAACATTTTAAATTTTTGAGCAAACTCAGGATTTATACCTCCAGCAACTTCTGTATATAAAGAATCTTCGCCAATTTTAGACAAGCTTCCATTTAGTTTTATAGCTTCTTGAACACGATTGTCATTCCAATATTCAGTTAAAATTTTATAAACACCAGTTCTGCCTTTGTCAATTAAAAACTTAGGATATGTATTTGCAGAAATAGGTTGCTTGCTTTCATACGTATAATAAAACTGCAATTTAGCTCTGTAAGGTAAATCGTTCTTTTTTCCATTGATGTAAAAATAACCATCTCTCATTTCAATAGAATCGCCAGCAATTCCAACAGCACGTTTTACGTAATTTGTTTTCTTATCAACAGGTTTGTAAGTGAATTTTCCAGAAACATCACCCCACATTGTAGCCAAAGAATCTGCAGGCCAATTGAAACAAACAATATCATTATTTTTTATTTCTTGAAAACCTGGCAATCTTGTATAAGGTAATTGTGGTCTTTTTAAATAGGATGCAGTTCCTGTAAAAGGCAAAGAATCATGCACCATTGGTGCAGCAATTACTGTTGATGGAACTCTTGCTCCATAATGAAACTTGCTTACAAATAAATAATCTCCAATCAACAGAGACTTCTCTAAAGAAGAAGATGGAATTGTAAATGGCTGCATAAAATACGTATGCACTAAAGTTGCAGCAATAATTGCAAAAGTTATGGAACTAATCCATTCTCCTAATTCAGAACGTGGCTTTAAGCTTCTATCTGCATTGAATTCTGAGTCTGTTGCATAATTGATATAAAAAATATACAAACCTAAAGTTATAATAACTAAAAAGGAATCTAATTTTTTATAAAAACCGAAAGTTCTAATGGTTTCTATCCAAATAACTGGGAACATCAACAAATTTACAACAGGAATAAACAATAAAATAATCCACCATTTTGGACGATTTATGATTTGCATTAAAATAATTCCGTTATAAATTGGTACAGCAGCTTCCCAAGCTTTTCTGCCTGCTTTAACATACAATTTCCAAGTTCCTAAAAAATGGATAACTTGAATTACAAGAAAGAAGATTAGCCATTGTGTATACGTCATAATATATTTTTTATGTCTGTTCGAGCGCAGTCGAGAACTTTTAATTTGTGGTTAAAAATAAACCTCTCGACTGCGCTCGAGGAGACAAATTATAATTCAATTAGTATTTTTTTAAATATATTGTTACAGTTTTTAACCGATGTTTAACACATCTTTCATGGTAAAAACACCTGTTTTATCTAAAATCCATTCTGCAGCAATTACAGCACCTAAAGCAAAACCTTTTCTGTTATGGGCTGTGTGTTTTATCTCTATAGTATCCACTTCAGAATTGTACCAAACAGAATGCGTTCCAGGAACATCAGGAATTCTTTTGGCAACAATTGGTATGTTTTCTTCGGATGAAATTGCACCTAATTCCCATGCCGTTTTTGATGAGTTTTCAATAACACCTTCAGCTAATGTAATTGCTGTGCCACTTGGAGCATCTAGCTTTTTTGTATGATGAATTTCTTCCATAGAAATATTATAATCCTCTAAAGTAGCCATCATTTTCGCTAATTGTTTGTTTAGTTCAAAAAAGATATTTACACCAACACTATAGTTAGATGCATAAATAAAAGCCCCTTTTTTTTCTTCGCAAAGTGCAACTGCATCTTTGTAATTATCTAACCAACCAGTGGTTCCAGAAATTACAGGAACATTATGGTTAATACAATTAGAAATGTTTTTAAAAGCAGCATCAGGAATGCTAAAATCGATAGCGACATCTGCTATAGAAATATCAATAGTGTCATCAACATCTTTTCTAATTACTATTTCATGACCTCTAGAAATGGCAATTTTTTCAATTTCTTTGCCCATTCTTCCATAGCCTAATAATGCAATTTTCATTTAAAAAGTATATTTTAAGGTTAATCCAACTTTTGGCGCTTCAAATAGAATAGGATCTGCAATAAAAGTAGGTTTTAAAGATAAATTATCATCTGTATTAAATTGTAATAAATGTGCATTTACACTTGCTTCAACAATCTGTAAAACGTAAATTATAATTCCGGATAATAAGGACATATCTCTGTTTTCTCTTAATTGCTCT
The DNA here is from genome assembly GCF_000687935.1 of Polaribacter sp. Hel_I_88. NCBI lineage: Bacteria > Pseudomonadati > Bacteroidota > Flavobacteriia > Flavobacteriales > Flavobacteriaceae > Polaribacter > Polaribacter sp. Hel_I_88. The sequence goes on from NZ_JHZZ01000001.1 coordinate 2,640,945, forward strand.
TGGGCAGTTTCTAAAGTAGTCGTAGAAACATTAGAAACACCGTTTATTGTAAACTCATCTTCTAACCCAGCTTTTCTTAATCTGTAGGCTGTTCTGTACCTTTTGTATTCTGAATTATTTGTTTGATAATAATATACAGGTACTGCTAAAGCTCCCCAAACTATGGGAGCTTTCCAATATTTTTTATTGTAAATCTGTCCCATTCCTGGGAAAATTGCAGAATAAAAAGCTGCTTTTGAAGGTGCCAAAGCATCATAAACTCCTTGTGGGTTTTTTATGTTGTCATCAATTTTTAAATCTTCAACTTTTACAAATTTTGGAATAGAATCTTGTTGCGCTAAAAAATTTGCAGAAAAAAATCCGATATAAAAAACAAGTATGACTTTTTTAAACAACACTTATTTTAGTAAGTTTTTAATACGATTAAAATCTTCTTCTGAATGAAAAGGAATTGAAATTTTTCCTTTCCCATTTTTAGCAATACTAATATCAATTTTATGACCAAAAAATTCGCCAATTTCTTTTTGACTTTCTTTTATAAAAGCAGGAATTGCTTTCTTTTTTGGTTTTGCAATAGCACCCGATTTTAAGTTTTTAACCAAATCTTCTGTTTGTCTAACAGATAATTTATCACGTAAAATTTTCTCGTAAATGGCTAGTTGATCTTCCGTATTTTCAACATTGATCATAGCACGTCCATGCCCCATTGAAATAAAACCATCTCTCATGCCTGTTTGTAAAATTGGATCTAATTTTAGCAATCGTAAATAATTGGTTACTGTTGATCGTTTTTTACCAACTCTGGTACTCAATTCTTCTTGAGTTAACTGAATTTCATCAATTAAACGCTGGTACGAAAGTGCCACTTCAATTGGGTCTAAGTTTTTACGTTGTATGTTTTCAACCAAGGCCATTTCTAGCATTTCTTGGTCGTTTGCTAATCTTATATACGCAGGTACAGTTTTGTTTCCTATTAATTTTGATGCTCTAAAACGTCGTTCACCAGAAACTAATTGAAATTTGTTGCCTTCTAATTTTCTTACAGTTATTGGCTGAATTACCCCTAATTCTCTAATAGAACTTGCCAATTCACGCAAAGCTTCTTCATCAAAATAAGTTCTTGGTTGATATGGATTTACATCAATTAAATCTAATTCCAACTCAATTATATTACCTACAACTTTGTCTGCATTTTTGTCTTGTGCAGAGTTTATGTTAGGTGTATCTTGTTGTAACAAAGCAGATAATCCTCTTCCTAAAGCTTGTTTCTTGGTTGCTTTTGCCATTTTTATGAATTCTTTTTTAATAATTCTTGGGCCAAATTTAAGTAATTTACAGCACCTTTACTTGTAGCATCATAAGCAATAATACTTTCTCCATAACTTGGTGCTTCTCCCAAACGCGTATTTCTTCTAATAATTGTATCAAAAACCATACTAGAAAAATGTTTTCTAACTTCATCTACAACTTGGTTCGATAAGCGTAAACGAGAATCGAACATGGTTAACAATAAACCTTCGATATTTAATTCTGAATTATGAATGTTTTGAATACTTTTAATCGTATTTAATAATTTCCCTAAACCTTCTAATGCAAAATATTCACATTGAATTGGAATAATTACAGAGTCTGCAGCCACTAAAGAATTTAAGGTGATTAAACCTAAAGAAGGTGCACAATCAATTAAAATATAATCGTATTCATCTTTAATTTTGTCTAACGCTTTTTTGAGCATGTACTCTCGGTTCTCTTTGTCTACCAATTCAATTTCTATGGCAACCAAATCAATATGAGCAGGAATCATATCTACGTTTGGTGAAGTCGTTTTTACAATTGCTTTTTTAGCAGAAACAGAATGTTCCAAAACTTGATACGTTCCATATTCAAGAGCATCTACATCAACTCCTAAACCAGAGGATGCATTTGCTTGTGGATCTGCATCTATCAACAAAACTTTTTTCTCTAAAACACCCAAAGAAGCAGCTAAACTTATACTTGTAGTTGTTTTACCAACACCTCCTTTTTGATTTGCTATTGCAATTATTTTTCCCATTAAAACTTTCTGTTTTCAAAGAGTAAAATTACGATTTATTCTCTTTTATTAAAGTGAAAGATGTTAACAAAAATACAAACTTTTAAATTACTCTATATCAGTTGTATATGTTTTAATAATGAAAGTTTTTAAACAATTACAGTATTTTTTAATTAAAACACCTTTTACCAGTTTTTAAGTGGTGAATTTTATGCTTTTTGTGGAATATTCTTTAAAACTTCTACTAATAATTTCCAAAATTTTTGGGTTGATGATATTTGCGCACGTTCATCAGGAGAATGTGCACCTCTAATATTTGGACCAAAAGAAATCATATCCATATCAGGATAATTTTTTCCTAAAATTCCACATTCTAATCCTGCATGACAAGCTGCCACATTTGGATTTTCGTTAAATAATTCTTTATATAAACCTTCTAAAACAACTAAAATTTCTGAATTCAAGTTTGGTAACCAACCAGGATATTCTCCTGAAAAATCAACATCTAAACCTGCTAATTCAAAACATGAGCGTAAAGAATTTGCCAAATCCCATTTATTAGTTTCAGAAGATGAACGTGTTAAACAACCCACTTTAATACTACCATCTTTAACAATAATTCTAGCAATATTGTTAGAAGTTTCTACCAAACCAACTACATCAGGACTCATTCTATAAACGCCATTATGAGCTGCATAAATTGCTTTGATAAAAGATTCTTGAACTCCTAATTCCATAATAGTTTTAGGAGATTCAATTTCTTTAATTTCAATATTTAAGTTGCTTTCTAATGTTGAAAACTCATTTTTTATATTGTTGATAAGTGTATTAGTTTCTGATAAAAAATTTTCTTTAGAAACAGTGTCAATTACTACAGATGAAAAACTTTCTCTAGGAATTGCATTTCTCAAACTACCTCCATTTATTTCAGCAATTCGCAAACCATATTTTTCAAAACCATCAAACAAAATACGATTCATTATTTTGTTTGCATTTCCTAAACCTTTAATGATATCCATTCCAGAATGCCCACCATTTAAGCCTTTTACAGTAATTGAAAATGCAGTTGTATTTGTTGGAGTATTTTCTTCTTTATAGTTTTTTGTTGCAGTTACATCAACTCCACCTGCACAACCAATACCAATTTCGTCATCTTCTTCAGTGTCTAAATTTAGTAGAATTTCGCCTTTTAAAACGCCACCTTCTAAACCCATTGCTCCAGTCATTCCTGTTTCTTCATCAATAGTAAATAAAGCTTCAATTGCTGGATGCGCAATTTCTTTGGATGATAAAACAGCCATAATTGCTGCAACTCCCAAGCCATTATCTGCGCCTAAAGTTGTACCTGCTGCTTTTAACCAATCACCATCTACAAACATTTTAATCCCTTCTTTATCAAAATCGAAATCAGTGTCTGCATTTTTTTGATGCACCATGTCTAAATGACCTTGCATTACAATGGTTTTTCTGTTTTCCATGCCAGAACTTGCTGGTTTTTTTATGATAACATTCCCAACCTTATCCACAAAAGTTTCAAGGTTTAGTTTGTTGCCAAAATCAACCATAAATTGAATAACTCTTTCTTCTTTTTTTGAGGGTCTTGGAACTGCATTTAAATCTGCAAAGTGATTCCAAACTGCTTTTGGTTCTTTATTTCTGATGTCTTGGCTCATGTATTTTGATTTTTAATGCCACGAATTCACGAATTTTTTTAATTCTGATAAATCTATAATTTCATAAAATGAAATTATAGATTTATCATCTGTGAAATACTTTTTAATATAAAATTCTAATTCGTGAATTTGTGGCTAATATTTTTAATTTGTGATTAAAATTGAGGTATCGTAAGTGATGTCTAATTAAACTCAATCACAACATCCTCTAAATTCTTTCTTACTTTTTTTAAATCCTTCATGTAATCATCTTCAGCTCTAAAACCAACAGGTAACACTAAAGTTGCTGTAAGATTGTGTTCTTCTAAACCTAAAATTTCATCGTATTTAGCAGGTACAAAACCTTCCATTGGACAAGCATCAATTTGCTCTACAGCACAAACCGTTAGTAAATTTCCTAAAGCTATATAGGCTTGATTTCTATTCCAAACTAATAATTCTTCTTGTGTTTTTTTGCTGATATCCGCAGTTAAAAATGTTTTAAAAGGATCCATTACTGAATCTGGTGTTGCTCTGATTTTTTTTACCAAATCAAAATATTTTTTAACTTCTGTGATTGCATATTCTTTAGGAATGCAAATTACTAAAAGATGAGAAGCTTCCAAAACTTGTGGTTGATTAAATGAGGCAGGAACCAATTTTTTCTGGATATCTTTATTATTGATAACAACCAGTTTTAAAGGTTGTAAACCATAAGAAGTGGCAGTTAAATTAAATGCCTCTTTTAAAGTTTTTATTTGTGATGTTGATAAGGTTTTATTAATGTCGAATTTTTTAACAGCATATCGCCATTGTAAACTTTCTATAGTGTTCATTTTGTTTTTTTTGAGATGCAAAAATAAACTATAATAAGGTTTAATTTTTCTGTTTCTATTGGTAAAATTGATACATAAATAAATTATTTGTACCTTGAAAGAAAAAAAGTATGAATGAGGAATTTTTGTATTATGTATGGAAGTACAAAATATTTACGAATATAAATCTACAGACTTCAGATGCTAAAGAAGTCGCTATTTTAAAAACGGGAATTCATAATAAAAATTCAGGGCCAGATTTTTTGAACTCACAAGTAAAAATTGATCATCAGCTTTGGGTTGGAAATGTTGAAATGCACGTAAAATCGTCTGATTGGTATTTGCATAAACATGAAGAAGATTCAAATTACGATGCTGTAATTTTGCACGTAGTTTGGGAACATGATGTAGACATTTTTATGAAAAACAACAAACCTCTGCCAACTTTAGCGTTGAAAAACTTTGTATCAAAAAATCTTTTAGACAACTATAGTAGTTTAGTATATCATCAGCAAAAATTTATTCCTTGCGAAAATCAATTGGCAACTATTGATGAATTTCTCATGAATAATTGGTTGGAGCGTTTGTATTTTGAACGTTTGGAACATAAATCGACCTTTATAAAAGAGTTGTTGTTAGCTACAAATGCCGATTTTGAAGCTGTTTTGTTTCAATTATTAGCTAAAAACTTTGGCTTAAAAGTAAATGGAGACGCTTTTTTACAATTAGCTACTTCTATAGATTTTTCAGTCATTAGAAAAGAACGTTTTGATTTAGAACAATTAACAGCCTTGTTTTTTGGACAAGCAGGTTTTTTAGAAGAAGACGTAGCAGCACATTATCATCAACAATTAAAAGAAAAATACAGGTATTTAAAACATAAACACAAGTTGAATTCAATTTCTAAAAATACATTTGAATTCTTTAGAATGCGACCTCAAAATTTTCCAACTATCAGAATTACACAATTGGCATCTTTATATTTTACACATCAAAATTTATTTTCAAAGTTGATGAGCATCCATAAAAAAGAAGATTTTTACGCATTATTTTCTTTTGAAGTTGATGCGTTTTGGAAAACACATTATACGTTTGAATCAGCATCAAAAAAATCATCAAAAAAATTGACAAAATCTTTTATAGATTTACTGATTATCAACACTATAATCCCTTTAAAGTTTGTGTATTTGCAGAGTAGAGGAGCAGTAGATAATAATGAAATCATGCAATTGATAAAACAGGTTTCATCAGAAAAAAATAGCATAATTTCTAATTTTTCAGCTTTAGAAATTAAGGCAAAAAATGCGATGGAAAGTCAGGCTTTGCTGGAGCTTAAAAACAACTATTGCACAAAGAAACGATGTTTACAATGTGCAATAGGGAATAGTTTGCTAAGAAAATAAAATTTATTTTGGGTCTAATATTTCTTTAATATTTGCCAAACAATCTCTGTAATGGTATTTTGTAATTCTATTAACACCTCTATTTTTTGCAATGGTTAATTGAAAATTTAACGCTTGTAATTCACCTCTAATTATTGAGCTGATATCAGAATTTTGAGTGTCTTTTGAATTTAAAAGCATTCCCATTCTGTTAATCATCGATTTTTGTAAATTACGTCTAAAAACATCTACATTTTTGTTGTAATTTGTTTCAGAAAAAATGCCAGTTCTTAAATCACGAATCATATCTAAAGCGCTGTAGGTATTAGCATCAATAACTTCTGCATCAATCATCATTTCTAATTTATTTGGATTTAGCAGTGTATACAATTGTCTGTTTTGTAAACTTAAAATTCTATCTGTATATCCATTTTCGTTGATGTTTGCTAAGATTTCTGGATTTATCAACCAATCTTGCGTTTCAAAAGCATTTTTTTGCAACCAAACCATGGCTTCTTTTTGTTTCTTTTTAGATACAGCTTCGTACACCATTCCATTTTGAACAGGTTTTTTGTTGAATTCATAAACGCCACCAATATTACCTGAAACATGCCCAACATATCTGCTCCAAACTCCTAAAAGTTCTCCATATAATTCAGATAAATCTTCATAATTATTGGTTTGATCAGAAGTCCAACTTGGTAAATTTTCAGCAACAATTTTCAAGTTTTTCATTCCATAAGTTGATGCTTTTACTTGGTCGTTTCCAATTCCTTCAGTTTGTGCAGAAGGATCAAAACGTGCTCCACCAAATCTATAAATAGGATCATCAGCTTTTTCCTCAATCCATTTATCTAAAGTTTTAACTTCTTGTTCAGGCGTTTTTGCTGATGGAATTTTTCTGTAACCCCAGTTAATTGCATAATGATCATAAGGCCCTAATTGACGAATAAATCTTACATTTTCATCTCCTGGTTGTGCAATATAATTGTAACGTGCATAGTCCATAATAGTTGCTGCAATTCCCATTTTTTGAGTAAATTTTCCAGAGCGTAAAGAATCTACAGGATACGCATAACTTGCAGCCATATTATGAGGCAAGCCAAGTGCATGACCAACTTCGTGCGAAATTACCATACGCATCATTTCACCAATTTCTTCAGCTGGTGTGTTTAAAGTTCTTGCAGACGGATTTGCTGCTCCAGTTTCTAATAAATATCTGTTTCTGTAAGAACGTAAATGATTGTGATACCAAATAATATCGCTCTCTAAAATTTCTCCAGTTCTTGGATCAGAAACACTAGGTCCAGTTGCATTTCTTGTGGTACTTGCAACATATCTAATTGAAGAATAACGCACATCTTCCATACTAAATTCTGGATCTTCTTCTTCAGTTGGTGGATATTTTGCCATAATTGCATTCTTAAAACCAGCAGTTTCAAAAACTTTTGCCCAATCATCAACACCTTGTTTAATGTATTTTTTCAATTTATCTGGAGTTCCAGGATCTAAATAATATACAATTGGCTTTATAGGTTCTACCAATTCTCCACGATTATAAGCGTTGATATCTTTAGGTTCTAATCTCCAACGTCTAATATATCTTTTGTCATCTGCTTTTAACGCTTCAGAACTATAATCTACATTTCCAATCGAAAAATACCCCACTCTTTTATCATACACTCTTGGCATCATTTTATCTTCTGGCAATACAATCATAGATTGATTTACACGAATTGTAATGGTATTTGTTGATGAGTTGCTTGGTGGTTCAGCAGCATCAAATGTAAAATCTTGCACGACTTCTATATTTTCTGGATAACTTTTTATAGAGTTGATAAAACTTCTTGACGCATCTAATCTCCTAACTTTATACCTTTTTCTATACGAATCTGGTAAAGGAGAAATCGCTTGAATATCCGAAGTAAAAAACTTGGTAACATCCACCAAAACTGCTGTAGAATCTTGATTTTGAGTGGCAATATCAAACGCAAATAAAATAGGTTCTAAATTGTTTGCTTTTACAGATTTGTAAATTGGTAAAGAGTCGTTTGCAACAGCATCATACGATTTTACTTTCAATAAAATTTTATCTTGAAACTCTTCCCAAACAACAACTTGTGTGTTTATTTTTGAGCCAGCATTTACATAACCACCACCTAAACCAGCAGGAATGTCTTTAATTCTGGTAACCAGTAACATTTCTTTTCCAAAATGGGCTTTCGGAATTTCATACATGAATTTATTGTCTGTGTTGTGTACTTTAAATAAACCATCATCTGTAGATGTTTTCTTGGTTACAAAATCAGCATATTTTGGTGTTTTGCTTTTTTGAGGTTTTGCTGCAGTTTCTTCTGAATTGTTTTTCTTTGATTTTTTTCTTTGTGCATTCATTTCTGTAGGAAATGTAAACGCTAAAATCAATGAGAAAAGTAGTAATTTTTTCATATTGTGTTTAAGTTCTGAATTAAACAACTAAAGTAATAAATTTTGAAATAGATTGGTTTGTAGAATGTGTTAAAAAAGTAAATGATATCTTTATGAGATAAATTTCTATATTAGTGTCAATTTTAAAATCAGTAGCTTAAAACATCGGTTTTTGCAATTATTTTTATGAATATAAAAACAAAATTATATAAAGAGCAATTAAAAGAATGGCCAGAAATGGGGCATCATATAATGGCTCAGTTTGATGATGAAAAAGTAATTGTATATCAATCTTACAGACCAGAGATAGGAAATTTTGCTTTTCAGAATCAGTATTTTGGGGGTGCTTTTAGTGTACATAGAATGACTTGGATAAAACCAAATTTTCTTTGGATGATGTACAGAAATGGCTGGGGAACAAAAGTTGGACAAGAAATTGTTTTGGCAATTCATTTAAAGCGAGAAGCTTTTGAACGTTATTTAAATCAAGCTGTTTATTCTAGTTTTCAAAATGATATTTATGGAAGTAAAGAAGAATGGCAAGCTGCTGTAAAAAACTCAAATATCAGATTGCAATGGGATCCAGATCACGATCCTTATGGAAATAAATTAGTTAGAAGAGCTATACAAATAGGAATAAGAAATCTAGAAATAGTAAAATATGCCAAAGAAGATATTTTAGAAATTGAAGACATCTCTGAGTTTGTAAAAGAACAACATCAATTTGTTTTAAATAACGAGTTGGATGCGTTATTAACCCCAATTGAAAAGCCTTTTATTCCAAGTAATAAGCAAACATTTAAATTGTTGAAATTAAGTGGTGAATAATGTCTGTTATCCAAATTTCTTACCTCAGTTAGCGCGAGCATCTTGCTCGTGAACGAAAACAATTTCTTTATTTTGCAAATCAACAAAGTGTTATCATTTTTGAAAAAAGAAATCATTTTTTAATTAATTTTGGTTTTAATATTTTCAAGAATAAACAAACTACTATCAGTCGCGTCTTTGAATAACAAGAGGAAATAGGTTATTTTGGCTCATGAAATTGAAGGTTAATTCCTTATTTTTACTCAAAAAAAATGAGTAGAAAATATAAATTTAGAGAAAAGTCAGGTGCTTATTTTATAAGTTTTGCCACTGTAAATTGGGTAGACGTATTTACAAGAGATTTATATTATACTTGTATTACTGAGTCTTTAGATTTCTGCAGAAAAAACAAAGGAATGGAAATTTATGGATATTGTATTATGACAAATCATATTCACTTAATTTTCCGTTCTTCTTTGAATGATCCCTCAGGTTTGATAAGAGATTTTAAAGGTTTAACATCTAGAAAACTTTTGAAAATGATAGAAGAAAACGCTCAAGAAAGTAGAAGAGAATGGATGTTATGGATGTTTGAAAGAGCAGGAAAAAAGAATAGTAATGTAACTAATAGGCAGTTTTGGCAACAGCATAATCATCCCATAGAAATATGGTCTTTAAAAGTTTTTGAACAAAAATTGAATTATATACATCAAAACCCTGTAAAAGCAGGTTTTGTTACAGATCCAATAGATTGGAAATATAGTAGCGCCAGAAATTATGGAAATGATGACGCTACTATTTTGGAAATAGATTTAAATTAGATTAAAGCACGAGCAAGATGCTTGCGCTAACTTGATTTGAATTATATTAAAGCATGAGTAAGATCTTTATGCTAAGTTGATTTTACTGTTATTTAATATTCGTTAGCGCGAGTTTCAAACTCGTGCCAATAAAGTTTGGAAAGTATTTTTTAGCACAAATTTTTAAGTTAATTTTAGGCACGAGCAAGATGCTCGCGCTAACTTTGGAATGAATTAACTGTTCAATAACTTTTATAAAAATGTATAAAAAAATCCCAATCAAATTTGATTGGGATTTCAGTTTTATATCAAAAGTATTAATACAAACTCTTAAATTTCTGTGGATTGAATTCATGCATAATTCCATAAACTTTTTCAAAAATGTCTTCTGCAGAAGGTTTTGAGAAATAATCACCATCAGTTCCGTAAGCAGTTCTGTGAGATTTTGCTGTTAGAGTAGAGGGTTTACTGTCTAAATATTCATAGCCATTTTGATTTTCCAAAATCTCTTGTAAAAGATACGCAGAAGCGCCTCCAGGAACATCTTCATCAACCACTAATAATTTATTTGTTTTCATGACACTTTTTACACAATCGTGATTTGAATCAAATGGTAATAAACTTTGTGCATCAATAATTTCTACATCAATACCAACTTGCAATAAATCCTTTGCTGCTTCTTCTACAATTCTTAAGGTAGAACCGTAAGAAACAATAGTAATGTCAGTTCCTTCTTTGATGGTTTCAACAACACCAATTGGCGTTTTATATTCGCCTAAATTGGTTGGTAATTCTTCCTTTAATCTATAACCATTTAAACATTCTATCACTAAACCAGGATCGTCACCTTCTAAAAGTGTGTTGTAAAAACCTGCAGCTTTGGTCATATTTCTTGGCACTAAAACATGGATTCCTCGCAAGTTATTGATAATGCCACCCATAGGTGAACCTGCATGCCAAATACCTTCTAATCTATGTCCACGAGTTCTGATAATTAACGGCGCTTTCTGTTTTCCAAAAGTTCGGTAACGTAAAGTAGCTAAATCATCACTCATAATTTGAAGCGCGTACAACAAATAATCTAAATATTGTATTTCTGCAATGGGTCTTAAACCTCTCATTGCCATTCCAATTCCTTGCCCTAAAATGGTTGCTTCTCTAATTCCAGTGTCAAAGATTCTAATATCTCCAAATTTTTCTTGCAATCCTTCCAAACCTTGGTTTACATCCCCAATAAAACCAGCATCTTCACCAAAAATTAATACATCTTTATGTTTGTTTAAAATGGCATCAAAATTATCTCTCATGATGATTCTTGCATCTACCATGTTTTTTTCTTGAGCGTATGTTGGTTTTTTCTCTAAAACTTTTGATGTACTTAAAGCAGTTTCACTTAATAAATGTGTAGAATACCTATTTTGCGCATTCTTTTGTGTAGATTTTATAAAATTTTGAAGTTCAATTTTTTCGCTAAATTCTTCGTCCTTTAAATACCATAAACATTTTTTTACAGTTGATAAAACGTCTTTTCTTGTAGGTTCTGAAATAGTGCTTAAATCGTTGGTGTATTTATTGATAAAATTCTCATTTTTACTTTTTACAGCAACTCTTTTTAATAAATCAGTAGCTTTAATAAGTTCTGATTTTATTTCATTTAAAAAAGCATTCCAAGCATTTCTTTTTGCGTTGGTAACTTCTTTTTTAGCTTCTCTATCAATGGCTATTAAATCTTCTTCACCATCAACAAAACGTAAAATATCTCCATTTTCTGTTTCTAGTTCAAATTCTAAAATCCATTCTCTAAATTTAGTAATACAATCGTGGTCTTTTTCCCACTGTAAACGCTCTTTATCTTTATAACGTTCATGAGAACCAGAAGTTGAATGTCCTTGTGGTTGTGTTAATTCTTTAACGTGAATTAAAACTGGTACATGTTCTTCTCTTGCAATTTTAGCTGCTTTTTGATAAACGTCCATTAACTGCACGTAATCCCAACCGTTAATTACAAAAATTTCGTACCCTTTATTTTTTTCATCTCTTTGAAAACCTTTTAAAATTTCGGAAATACTTTCTTTTGTAGTTTGATGTTTTGCGTGTACAGAAATTCCATATTCATCATCCCAAACACTCATTACCATGGGTACTTGTAAAACACCAGCTGCATTTATGGTTTCAAAAAACAGACCTTCACTTGTACTTGCGTTTCCAATGGTTCCCCAAGCAACTTCGTTTCCTTTGTTAGAAAATTTGTTTTTACCTTGAACACTTTTTTCGTTTCTGTAAACTTTAGATGCTTGTGCCAAACCTAATAAACGTGGCATTTGACCAGCAGTTGGTGAAATATCTGAACTAGAATTGTATTGCTTTGTTAAATCTTTCCAGCTTCCATCATCATGTAAACTGTGTGTTGCAAAATGCCCACCCATTTGCCTACCTGCAGACATTGGGTCTGCATCAATATCTGTATGTGCATATAAACCTGCAAAAAATTGCTGTGCAGTAAGCTCGCCAATCGCCATCATAAAAGTTTGATCTCTGTAATAACCAGATCTAAAATCACCTTTATTAAAAGCTTTTGCCCAAGCTAATTGAGGAACTTCTTTTCCATCACCAAAAATACCAAACTTAGCTTTTCCAGTAAGTACTTCTCGTCTTCCAAGTAAACTACATTCTCTACTAATTCTAGCAATTCTATAATCACTTAAAACTTCTTTTTTAAAATCGTTAAAAGTAATTTCTTGCTTATTTAAAGGAATTGTTTTTTGCAACATAATTTTTTTGGTTTAATAATTACAAAGATAGTTTTTTTAGTTGATATTTAAAAATAACGTGCTTTCTTAAGAATATGTTAATAAAAGTATGTAAATAACTATTATTGTTAGGAATTACACAATCTGCTAACTTTTTGTTTTAATTTACAAAAGCCCTCTTCTAAAGAAATTATAAATGGCTCCTAAATTTCCATTAACGGTAAATCTAATTTTTTCAGCATACGCACTTTGAGATACTTCCCAGCCATTGTTGGAATATAAAGGAAAGTAAATTTCAAAAATATTGTGAATAAAATTGAGTCGAATTCCATTATTATAAGCAAAATACAAAGGTTCTTGTTTGTTTTTTAAGAAAGCAACATCATTATAAAATTCTACCCATCTCCATAAACCAATACTGGAGTTTAAAGAAACCATATATTGATTTGCAAATCTTGTAGGTAAAACAGATTTAAAACCACCTTCTGCTATAATAAATTGCTGACTAAAAATACCAGTTTCTTCAGAGCGTCCAAAATAATTGAGTTGAAATAAATAATCATTTGCTCTATCCAAACCGAAACTAAAATAATCTCCAGTAGATCTATTGCTTAAAAAAGAACCTACATAAAATCTAAAATCTAACTGTGTATCTGAAGAGGATAAAGATCTATAACGAATGTCTGCAGCAACTTTAGAAAAATTATCGGCAATTTCTAAACTATAATTTTGCCTAAATTCTTTGATGATATCTGGATTCACATAATTATAGCTTAGGCTAAATACGCTGTAATTATCTTGGGCTGTTTTTATTTGACCAAAAGGGATTTCTTTATCAATGTGTAATAATTTTGCTCTAATAGCTTCTTGAGTAGCATCTCTTAAATCTTTTCTTTTAAAAATCATATTTACAAAAGGCGAAAAAGATTTGTAAGATAAATTCGGAGCATAATCTGATGTTGCTCCAGAAACTCCATACATCATTTTATAAATGCTAGTTTTTTCGAAATATTGATTGAATAAAATAGAAAAAGATCCAACAACCGAACCACTTTTAGTGGCGTAAGAAGGTGCTACAGAAAACTCTAAGTTTCTTTTAATTAATGGTTTGTTGTGTAGGCTTACACCTAAAATTAAACCATTGTAAAAATTATAAGCAAAATTTGGTTGATAAAATATTTGATTATAGTAAGGGTCTTGAATATCTTTTATTAAACTAAATTTTAGAGGTTTGTTAAAGATTTTATCTTGTAATCTTTTCCAATTATCTAACGTGTTTAACTCTGGATATAGGTTTTCGTAGTTTAAAGTAACTTTATTAACACCCTGTTTTGGAATGCTAACAGTTGTTGTATCTGAAATACCAGTAAACCATTTTTTGTATATAATTTCTCGATTATTTAAACCATATAAAAGTACAGGTGTTGTTATATTTCTTTTATTTCTGATAGTTACTTGTAAGCTGTCTTCCTTTTCTACAAGTTCATCTATAGTGTAATCTATTTTTTTATTGGTTTTAATAAAATCGCCAAAAAACCACTTCAATTCTTTGTTGGTTTTAGATTCTAAAAGGTTTCTAAAATCGTTACTGTTTACAATTTTTGTTTGGTTTTTTTGATAAAATTCCTGAATAGTATTGTTTAAAACGCTATCTCCTATAAAACCTTTTAAATATCTAAAAGCCAAACCTGCTTTGTATTTATTGGCTATTTTTCTATTAAAGTTTGATAAAGAATCTGCAGAAGTTGCTAATGATTGATCTAAAAAACTACGTGATACAAATTGATATACTAAAGGATATTTATCGTTAAAATCGGCTTTAGATATTTCAAATGTTCTAACGAACCAAGTATCAGAAAATTTACCAATTAATTTAGCATCAGGATAAAATTGCTCTATATATTCAATCATTAAATAATTTTGCAAACCATCTAACAACCAGTAATCTTGTCTTTTATTTAAGAGCAACGTGTTTTCTATAAATCTGCTACTTAAAGCTTTAAACATGGTTAAATCATATCTAAATTCGTCTTCAAAAGGTCTTAAAAAGCTAGGCAGTTGTGTTAAGCCATATACAGGATCTTTGCTTTGTGTAGCTTTATCTACATAGATTTCTTTATGAGGATATTTGCCTAGAAACTTCTCTAAAAAGGTAAATTCTCTTGTTAAAAAAGCAATGGTTGTGCTATCGTTTAAATCTTCATCAAAAACATCTGTATAAACAGTAACCTTTTTAGTTTTAAAAGTTTTTAGTTGCTCTTTTTTGTTGATGCCTAAAATAACATCGGTTTTATTTTTGCCTACTAAATAATAGTTTGTTATGGTTTCTTTTTTTGTTTGATATTGATATAAGTTACTTTCTAAAACATAGTCTTTTGGAATGTCTATATCAATTGTAAAATCGGTTGCTTTTTCATATAAATCATCGATGTTTAAATTGCTCATTAGTTGCCAACCTTGATCGTAAACTGCTGGAGTTATATACCAAAATCGTAAATGATAACCGTCTTTAGTTTTGCCATAACCCGTAAATTTAGCATTGGGTATTTTTACTGTATAGGTTACAGATATTTTAACGCTATCATTTTTTAATAAAGGCTTTATAAGATCAATTTTAAGAATATCAGCTTGATCATCTAGCTCGCTAAACGCGTTATTTTCAAAATCTACGATTAGGTTTTTTATGGTAGTTTTTCCTAAATTCTCTGGTTTAGCAAAATATAAATCTTTTCTAAAATCTTTAATAAACCTTTTTGATAAAGGTGTTTTTCGATCTCTAAAACTGTTCGCCCAATTATGAAGGTATATTTCTGACAAAATAGAGTCTGTAGAATTTACAAAAACAATTTCTTGTTTTATAAATAACTCATTTTTCTCTACATTTAAGTTTGCTTTAATAGCAATAGAGTTCTGCTGAGCAATAGAATAACTGCTGCTAAAAAAACAGAAAAAAACAACAATGTTTATAAGCCTCTTCAAATTAGTTTTTTATCAATTTTAAAGGTTTATAAACATTGGTGCGTAAAAAGTGTAATTGTATACTAATAGTATTCAAATTCATTCTCAACTAATTTTTTTAAATAGAGTGCTTAATTTTTATCTTTTAAAAATAAAAAAAGTTTTACAATATTAGTATTTAAAAATGAATAAATGGTAATTTAAAATTTTGGTATTTTTTAAAAAAAAATAGATAAATAATTTTTAAAAGTTAGGTTTTAATTGATATTTAGCATAAAATTTATTCAAGTGTTCTACAGCTTCATCAGCAGTATCTACAATTCTAAACAAGCTTAAATCTTCTAAACCTATATTTTTTTCTGTAATTAAAACATCTTTTATCCAATCTATTAAACCTCCCCAAAATTTTGTACCTACTAATACAATAGGAAAACGTCCAATTTTTTTAGTCTGTATTAAGGTAATCGCTTCAAAAAGCTCGTCCATAGTTCCAAAACCTCCAGGCATTACAATAAAACCTTGTGAGTATTTTACAAACATAACTTTACGCACAAAAAAGTAGTCGAATTCTAAATTTTTGTCTTTGTCAATCCAAGGATTGTCATGTTGTTCAAAAGGCAATTCTATATTCAAACCAACTGAAGATCCTTTTCCTCTTCTTGCACCTTTGTTACCAGCTTCCATAATTCCTGGTCCACCACCAGTTATTACACCATACCCATTTTGAGTTAATTTATAAGCAATTTCTTCTGCCAATATATAATAAGGATGATCTGGTTTTGTTCTTGCAGATCCAAAAATAGATACAGAAGGACCAATTTTACTTAACTTTTCATATCCATCAACAAATTCGGCCATTATTTTAAAAATAGCCCAAGAGTCATTTGTTTTAATTTCGTTCCAAGTTTTTTGTCCTAATTTCTCTTTTATTTTTCTATCGTCGTTTGTCATTATATATTTTTTTGATTTTTAAACAGCTTACTAAATTAGTGCTTTTTTAAATATTGAGACTATTTTGTAATCTATTTTTAATTTAATTCTTTTTTCAAAAACTTGGCTGTATAACTTGTTTTATGTTTTGCAACTTCTTCTGGAGTGCCAGTAACTAGAATTTTTCCTCCTTTTTTGCCACCTTCCATACCAACATCAATTACATAATCTGCGAGTTTTACAACATCTAAATTATGTTCTATAATTAAAACAGTATTTCCTTTATTGGCTAACTTATTTAAAACTTCCATCAACACTCTTATATCTTCAAAATGAAGTCCTGTTGTAGGTTCGTCTAAAATGTAAAACGTATTTCCTGTATCTCTTTTAGATAATTCTGATGCCAATTTTATACGCTGAGCTTCACCACCAGAAAGTGTTGTAGATTGCTGACCAAGTGTTATATAACCCAAACCAACATCTTTAATTGTTTTTAGTTTTCTGTGGATTTTAGGAATCATTTCAAAGAAATCGGTTGCATCTTCGATTGTCATATTTAAAACATCTGAAATCGATTTTCCTTTGTAACGAATTTCCAATGTTTCTCTGTTAAAACGTTTTCCTTGGCAGGTTTCACATTCCACTTGCACATCAGGTAAAAAGTTCATTTCGATAACTCTAACGCCTCCACCTTGACAGGTTTCACAACGTCCACCTTTTACATTAAAAGAAAAACGCCCAGCTTTGTAACCACGAATGGCAGCTTCAGGAGTTTTTGCAAATAAACTTCTAATTTCATCAAACGTTTTTGTGTAAGTTGCTGGGTTAGATCTTGGTGTTCTTCCTATAGGAGATTGGTCAATATCAATTACCTTATCTAAATGTTCTAAACCTTCAATTTTTTTATATGGCATAGGAATTTTTACACCTCTATAGATATGAGCGTTTAAAATAGGATATAGAGTTTCATTAATTAAGGTAGATTTTCCACTTCCAGAAACTCCAGTAACACAAATCATTTTACCTAAAGGAAACTCAACAGAAACATTTTTTAAATTATTTCCTGAAGCGCCTTTTAGTTTGATGGTTTTTCCATTGCCTTCTCTTCGTGTTTTAGGAACTTCAATCTTTTTTCTACCCGTTAAATAATCTGTAGTTAATGTTTTTGTTTTGATGATTTCATCATACGTACCAATACTTACAATTTCTCCTCCATGTTTTCCTGCTCCTGGACCAATATCTAAAACATAGTCGGCCTTTTTCATCATGTCTTCATCATGTTCAACTACTAGAACAGAATTCCCAACATCTCGTAATTTTATCAAAGAATCTATTAATTTTTGATTATCTCTTTGATGCAAACCAATACTTGGTTCATCTAAAATATATAAAACACCTACTAATTGAGAACCAATTTGAGTTGCCAAACGAATTCGTTGAGCTTCTCCACCAGAAAGCGATTTTGAGGTTCTGTCTAACGTTAAATAATCCAAACCAACATCCAGTAGAAACTGAATTCGAGTTCGTATTTCTTTTAATATTTCTGATGCAATTGTGTTTTGTTTTTCTGATAAATCTTTTTCAATATCTGAAAATAATTTAGCCAATTCTGTCACATCCATTTGAGCTAAATCACTAATGTTTTTATCAGTAATTTTAAAATGAAGTGCTTCTTTTTTTAAACGTTTACCATCGCAAGTTTTGCAGGTAACTTCATCCATAAAACCTTTTGCCCAACGTTTTATAGAAGTACTTTCAGCATTATCAAATTGTCCTGTTATAAAAGCAACAATTCCTTCAAAATCTATTTTATAGTTTCTTGTAACACCAACTGTTTTAGATTCTATTTTAAAAGCTTCATTTCCACCATTTAAAATAATATCCAACGCTTCTTTTGGAATGTCTTTAATGGCGTCTGTTAATTTAAATTGATAACGTTCTGCTATGTTTTGAATCTGTTTAAAAATCCAACTATTTTTTTGTTCTCCTAAAGGGATAATTCCACCTTTTTTTATAGAAATAGTATTATCTGGAATTACTTTATTTAAGTTGATTTCTTGGGTAACTCCTAAGCCATTACACGTATCACAAGCACCTTTTGGCGAGTTAAAAGAAAAATTATTAGGTTCAGGATTTGGGTAGGCAATTCCTGTTGTTGGGCACATTAATTCACGGCTAAAATATCGAGGTTTTTCATCATCAATATCAATTACCATCATAATATTATTCCCAGAATATAAAGCTGTTTTTATGGTTTCTTCTAATCTTTTTTCTGATGATTCGTTTACTAAAAGTCGATCAATTACAACTTCAATATCATGCGTTTTATATCTATCTAAACGCATTCCTTTTTCTATTTCTTTGATTTCGCCATCAACTCGAACTCTTACAAAACCTTGTTTAGAAATTTGCTCAAAAAGTTCTCGATAATGTCCTTTTCTTGATTTGATTAATGGCGCTAAAACTGCAATTTTTTTATCAGCAAAATCTGTAGAAATTAATTCTTTTATTTGTTCATCAGAATAGCTGACCATTTTTTCGCCAGTATTATAAGAATACGCATCAGAAGCTCTTGCAAACAATAATCGTAAAAAATCGTAGATTTCTGTAATGGTACCAACTGTAGAACGTGGACTTTTATTCGTAGTTTTCTGTTCGATAGAAATTACTGGCGAAAGTCCGTCAATCTTATCAACATCGGGTCTTTCTAATCCTCCTAAAAACTGGCGAGCATAGGCAGAAAACGTTTCTATATAACGTCTTTGTCCTTCAGCATAAATGGTATCAAAAGCTAAAGAAGATTTTCCACTTCCACTTAAACCGGTTATAACCACTAGTTTTTCGCGAGGAATTTTTACATCAATATTTTTTAAATTGTGTGCTCTAGCTCCGTAAACTTCTATATATTCTTGATCTTTCAAATAAGGTGTTTTTTTCAAAAGTGCAAAGTTAAGGATTCCTAATCATTTTAGGTAAAAAAGTATGGAACAAATAAAGAGATTGTATTATATTGCGTTGAAAGAATTATATGGGTTTTTTAGATTTTATTTTTGGTAAAAATGAATATTTGCAAGACGCCTTTTTTGGTAAAATGCTTTTTTTAAAGGATCATAAAATACCAGATAATAGTTATTTTGAATGCAGACGTTATTTTACTCCTATTAAAAAAGACATAGAAATAGCTGTTACATCAAATAATTTATCAGTCTCAGAAGAACAAAAGGTTTTTTTTAAAAAAATAGAAAAAGATTTTGATCAATTTGTTTTAAAAATAAAACCTGTAATTGAAGATGAATTTAGGAATTGGAAAGAGGACTTTAAAATTATTGATTTCAAAAAAGAGTTTGCTGCAGATTATGTAACAATTCCTAATTTAAAAAATAAACCTATACATTGGGAAATTAGTTTTAACAGTATTCACGATTTAAATCATACTTTTACAATTATGATGATCGATTTTGAGGTTGAAGGTATTCAGATTGATGGTTAATTTATAGTACTATGAAATATATTCATTCTTTACGACATTTTTTTGAAAGGCATGGTTTTGGTTTTTTCCAAAGACTTGCAGACAGACTTGGAATGCACGCAAAAAATGTACGAATCTATTTTATTTATGTAACTTTTTTTACGGTAGGTTTGTCTTTTGGTTTTTACCTAACATTTGTATTTGCCATGAAATTAAAAGATTTAATTTACACAAAAAGAAGTTCGGTTTTCGATTTGTAGTTTATGAAAAAATTTGATTCTAAAATATATACAACCTTAATTTTAGTTGCATCAACAATTGCAGTGGGTACAATTGGGTATATGGGGTTGTCTCATTATACTTTTATAGATGCTGTTTACATGACTGTAATTACAGTTACTACAGTCGGTTTTGGAGAATTAAGACCTTTTTCGCCCGAAGAAAAAGTATTTACAATTTTTTTAATTTTAACAAGTATTACTATTTTTGGATATGCAATTTCTGCCTTTTCAGAATATTTAGTAAGCGGAAAACTCTTTGATCATTTTAAACATAGAAACGTGGAGAAACAAATTAATAGATTAACAGGACATACTATTGTTTGTGGTTATGGTAGAAATGGAAAACAAGCGATTTTAAAATTAACAAACTACAATAAAAAAATTGTGGTGATAGAAAATGATAAAGAAATTATAGATGTATTAGATGCAGAAGAAATTTTAAATGTACAAGGAGATGCTACTACAGATGAAGCTTTGTTAAGAGCAGGAATTACAAAAGCAGAAAATTTAATAACAGCTTTACCATCTGATGCAGATAATTTATTTGTGGTTTTAAGTGCAAGACAATTAAATAAAGATTTTAAAATTATAAGCAGAGCTAGTAATGAAAGTTCATATAGCAAATTAAAAATTGCGGGTGCAGATAATGTTATTATGCCAGATAAATTAGGTGGAAACCATATGGCTTCTTTGGTGACAACTCCAGATGTTATTGAGTTTGTAGATCGATTAACAATTGAAGGAGAAACAACAGCAAATTTAGAGGAAATTTCTGTGAATGATTTGCCAAGTAAATATCTAAATAAAACGATTTTAGATTTAGATTTGAGGCGTCAAACTGGTTGTACAGTTATTGGTTTTAGAAATGAATATAAAGATTATATTATAAATCCGGAAGCCAGTATTAAGCTTGTTGAAAACTCACAATTAATTGTTTTAGGAAGACCAGAACAAATTATGAAGTTAAGAGAATTGTTTTAGAAAATGACAGGAATTGTACAAGTTTGTCTAAATTTTTATGTTTAGTGAAATTTGCGGAATTAGTGAACAACAATAACTTTCATATTTTTCACAGACATCATTGAAAATTCGTGAAATCCGTGTCAAAGAGTAACATCATATATGTGCAATTCGAGAAATTAGTGTCTAACTATTTAATCTTATATTTTGCATAAACATCAGTGGAAATCCGTGAAATCCGTGTCTAAAAAATCCAAAAAATCCAAATAATATAAATGAATAAAGTAATTATAACAGGAAGTAATGGTTTGTTAGGGCAATCTTTATTAAACCTTTTATTAGAAGAAAAAGATATCTACCAGATTTATGGTTTTTCAAGAGGCGAAAATAGGAGTGGAAGAGAAGATTTTAATTATGTTTCTATTGATATTACAGAGGAAGAAAATTTAAAGAAGTGTGTTCAGGAAATTCAGCCAGATTTTATAATTAATACAGCTGCAATGACACAGGTAGATGATTGTGAAAACAACAAACAAGCTTGCAATCTTTTAAATGTTGATGTTGTAAAATGGTTATCGGAAATTGCTGATGAAGTAAATGCGCACGTAATTCATATTTCTACAGATTTCATTTTTGATGGTAAAAAAGGGAATTACAAAGAAACAGATACTCCAAATCCAATCAGTTATTATGGACTATCAAAATTAAAATCAGAAGAAGTTTTAACGAGTTCAAACATCAACTTTACAATTTTAAGAACCATTTTAGTGTATGGAAAAGTGTTTGATATGAGTAGAAGCAATATTGTACTTTGGGTAAAAGAGATGTTGGAGAAAGGTAAACAAATTACGATTGTAAACGATCAATTTAGAACACCAACCTATGTTACAGATTTAGCTTTGGCGTGTAAAATTTCTATGGATAAAAAAGCAACAGGAATCTTTAATATTTCGTCCAGCAAATTAATGAGTGTGTTTGAAATTTCTCAAGAAATTGCAGACACATTTAATTTAGATAAAAGTCTAATAAAACCAATATCTACTTCAACTTTGAACCAAACAGCGCCAAGACCTGCAAAAACTGGTTTCGATTTAAGTAAAACCAATAAAGAGTTAGGCTTTTATCCAAAAACGTTCAAAGAAGATTTACAAAAATTCAAAGAAACGTTATCATAAAATTATTTTTAACTGTTAAAAGTTGTTAAAAGCACATTTTTTTAAGATATTGCGCTACACAAAAATAAAATTAACTTAACATAATTATGAATAAAAAACTCTTATCACTGCTTTTTTTAGCGGTACCAATAGTAACATTTGCTCAAAACACAACTGATAAAATTGATGAGGTATTTAAAGATTACACAGGTTGGTTTGTAGACGCTATTTTTTACGAAATTCCATTTTCGGATACTTTTCAAATTCCTTGGGTACTTATTGTTTTAGTGGGAGGAGCACTTTTTTTTACATTTTATTTTAAATTTATAAATTTCACTGGTTTTACCACAGCTATTCAAGTTGTAAGAGGTAAATATGAAGACATTGAAAAACATGGAGTGGATAAGTTGTATGGAAATCAAACAACAAAAGGAGATGTATTAAAAACTATAAGAGATGAAAGTGTAGATGGTGAGGTTTCTCACTTTCAAGCATTAACAGCAGCTTTATCTGCAACTGTAGGTTTAGGAAATATTGCAGGAGTTGCAGTTGCATTATCAATTGGTGGGCCAGGAGCTACCTTTTGGATGATTGTTGCAGGGCTTTTAGGGATGGCATCTAAATTTGCAGAATGTACTTTAGGAGTAAAATATAGAGATGTTGGAGAAGATGGTACTGTATATGGAGGACCAATGTATTACCTATCAAAAGGACTTAAAGAAAAAGGTGCTGGAGGTTTAGGTAAAGTATTAGCAGTTTTATTTGCAATATTTGTAATCGGTGGTTCTTTTGGAGGTGGAAACATGTTTCAAGCCAATCAAGCAGCTGCTCAGTTTACAAAATTATTTGAATTAACAGGTCCAAATGCAGGATTGTACTTTGGTATAGTAATGGCTATTTTAGTAGCTGTAGTAATTATTGGAGGAATTAAAAGAATTGCTTCTGTAACAGAAAAAGTTGTGCCTTTTATGGCAGGAATTTATGTGTTAGCAGCCTTAGTAATTTTATTTGCAAACTTTAGCTTAATTGATGATGCTTTTGCTTTGATTTATGAAGGTGCATTTTCAGGATTGGGTATTGCTGGTGGTTTAATTGGTGTTATGATTCAAGGTATTCGTAGAGGAGCATTCTCTAATGAAGCTGGTGTTGGGTCTGCAGCAATTGCACACTCTGCAGTAAGAACTAAATATCCAGCAAGTGAGGGTATTGTTGCGCTTTTAGAGCCTTTTGTAGATACTGTTGTAATTTGTACAATGACAGCTTTGGTAATTATTATTACAAACTTCGATGGTCAGTTTATGGAATATGGAGTTGAAATTAAAGAAGGAGTAGAGCTAACAGCGGTTGCTTTTGATACTGTGATTCCTCATTTCTCAGTTGTGCTTACAATTGCTGTAATTTTATTCGCTTTCTCTACAATGATTTCTTGGTCTTATTATGGAATGCAAGGATGGAAATATTTATTTGGTAAAGGAAAAATTACAGATTTAGTATATAAAATTTTATTTTTAATGTTTGTAATTGTTGGAGCATCAATAAGCTTAGGTGCTGTAATCGATTTCTCTGATGCTATGATTTTTGCAATGGTTGTTCCAAATATTATTGGTGTAATTATGTTATCGCCAATCATTAAAAAAGAATTAACAAAATATACCAACGCAATTAATAAAAAAGAAGAAGCTATAGAAGATGGTGCTGTAGATATAAACGAGCACATGTAAAATCTTTAGAATGAAATTATTTAAATCCCATTTCTGGTATAACAAAAGCCAAAGAAATGGGATTTTTTTATTGGCAATACTTATCATAATTCTTCAAATATTTATTTTTGTTGATGTTTTTGCTGATGATGAAAAAATTGATACAAATAAACCAGAATTAATCGCTTTTCAAAAACAGATAGATAGCTTAAAAGCGATTGAGGTTGAAAATAGTAAATCCAAAGTATATCCTTTCAACCCAAATTATATTACAGATTATAGAGGAGCGCAGTTAGGCTTGTCTTTAGAGGAAATAGATAGGTTATTAACCTATAGAAAAACGAATAAGTTTGTTAATTCAAAAGAAGAATTTCAAAAGGTCACCAAAATTTCTGACTCTTTATTAAACAAAATTTCTCCATATTTTAAATTTCCAGATTGGGTTGTAAAACAAAATCAAAAAAGTTCTAAATATAATGTCTCTTCGAGCGCAGTCGAGAAGTCGTATAAAAAGAAGGCAGTAAAAATTTCATCAACGGATATTAATAAAGCAACTGCAGAAGATTTTCAGTCAATAAATGGAGTTGGCCCCTCATTTTCTAAAAGAATTATTAAGTATCGTTCTAAATTACAAGGTTTTTCTTTTGAAGATCAATTGTATGAAGTTTGGGGTTTAGAAAAAGAAGTTGCAGATAAGGTGTTGGCAATTTTTAAAATTGATGAAAAACCAATTATAGAAAAGGTAAATATAAACACAATAGAATTCAAGCAATTACTTAAAAATCCCTACATAGATTATGAGTTGTGTAAGAAAATTTTTGATTACAGAGATGAAGTTGCAGAACTCCAAAATTTATCACAATTAACAAATATCGAAGGTTTTCCTTTAGAATTGTATGATAGAATAGTCTTATATTTGGAGGCTAAATAAATAATTAAAATTCACTCTAAATGAATAGTATGTATTTTACGGAAGAACATGAAGCATTTCGTGCAAGTTTCAAAGATTTTTTACAAAAAGAAGTAGTTCCTCATATTGAAAAATGGGAAAAAACTGGAACTATAGAACGTTTCATCTGGAAAAAGTTTGGAGAAATGGGCTACTTTGGCTTATCAACTCCAGAAGAATTTGGAGGCATGGATTTAGATTTATTCTACACAGTGATCTTTTTAGAGGAAATGCAAAAAATAAATTCAGGAGGATTTGCAGCTGCAATGTGGGCTCATGAATATTTAGCAATGACGCATTTAAATAAAGAAGGAAATCAACAACAAAAAGAAAAATATTTAGTTCCAAGTGTAGAAGGAGATATGATTGGTTGTATGTGTATTACAGAACCTTTTGGCGGAAGTGATGTTGCAGGAATGCGTTCTACAGCCATCAAACAAGGAGATAAATACATTTTAAACGGATCTAAAACATTTATAACAAATGGAGTGTATTCAGACTATTTAATAGTTGCTGCTAAAACAGATCCAGCAGATAAATATAAAGGGATTAGCATTTTTGTAGTAGATAGAAGTGCAAAAGGAATTACAGCAACAAAATTAGATAAGCTAGGTTGGAAAGCATCTGACACAGGAGAAATCGCTTTTGATAATGTAGAAATTCCAGCAGAAAATTTATTAGGAGAAGAAGGAAAAGGTTTTCCTTATATAATGCAACATTTTGCTTTAGAGCGTTTAATTATGGGCGTTAATGCCCATGCAAGAGCAGAGTTTGCTGTAGACTATGCTATCCAATATATGAAAGAGAGAATTGCTTTTGGCAAATCTTTAGACAAATTTCAAGCATTAAGACACAAAATTGCAGAAATGGCAAGTAAGGTTGATATGTGTAGAGAATACAACTACTCAATTACTAAAAGATTAGATAAAGGTGATTATGTGGTAAAAGAAGCAAGTATGTCTAAATTATTATCTACAAAAATGGCAGACGAAGTAATTTACGACGCACTACAATTATTAGGAGGTTATGGGTATATGGAAGAATATCCAATGGCTCGTTTATTAAGAGATAGTAGATTAGGCCCAATTGGTGGAGGAACCTCAGAAATCTTGAAAGAAATCATCGCAAAAATGATTATTGACGGAAAAGAATACAAACCAGCAACATAGATATTATTTGTTGAATCTATTTTATAATATCCTGTAAGATTTTTTTAAACCTTGCAGGATTTTTCACTTTTAACCACTAACCACTAACCACTAACCACTAACCACTAACCACTAACCACTAACCACTAACCACTAACCACTAATTTTCTGGGCGTTCCCTAAAAAGGTCGGGCTTTCACTACTCGCTTTTTTTGAGAAAAACAAAAAAGAGCTCAAACAAACCGTTCAATCCCTAACGCAAATCGCTAGTTTAAAAATAAAGTTAAAAATTTAATTTGTAGTTAATATTTAATAAGTACATTTGCAAACTCAAAAAATGATAACTAGCAGTAGAGCTGCATAAAAATATAAAAGATACGATGAAGGGAGGTGCCAACATATGTTAATTATACCTATTAAAGAAGGAGAAAATATAGATAGAGCTTTAAAACGTTACAAACGAAAGTTTGACAGAACTAAAACAATGAAGAACTTACGTAACAGAAAGAACTTTACAAAGCCATCTGTAGCGAAAAGAGCTCAAAGAATTAAAGCCTCTTACGTTCAAAGATTAAGAACACAAGAAGAAGTAGGATAGTACTATCTTATTTTTGAAAACTAAACTCGCATCAATTTATTTGATGCGAGTTTTTTTATGAGCAAATTTTTGTAAATTTACTACCATCAAAAACTATCAAATTGATAAACTCATTTTTAGATTACATTTCACTTGAAAAAAAATATTCTGCAAATACTGTTACAGCATATAAAAATGATTTAATATCTTTTCGTGATTTTTTAATTGAAGAATACAATCAAGAAAATTTATTAGAGGTTCATTATCCACAAATAAGAAATTGGATAGTATCTTTAGTTGATACCAATATTTCTAACAGAACAATAAATAGAAAAGTAAGTTCTTTAAAGTCGTTTTATAAATACTTACAAAAAAGCAATCAGATTATTGTAAGTCCACTTAGTAAACATAAAGCTTTAAAAACTGCTAAAAAAGTACAAATACCTTTCACAACAAAAGAAATTAACGCAGTTATCGAAAATATAAGTAAAGAAAATGATTTTATATCTACAAGAAATAAACTAATTGTAGAGCTATTTTACTCTACAGGAATTAGAAGAACAGAGCTGATCAACATCAAGGAAAAAGATATTAGCCTTTCTAACGGAACAATTAAAGTGTTAGGAAAAAGAAATAAAGAACGCTTTGTGCCTCTTTTAAAATCAGTGGCAATATCTTTAAAAAGATATTTAGAAATAAAAAAAGAGTACTCTAAAAATTTAGAAGAACTTTTCATTACTGAAAATGGAAATAAAATTTATGAAACACTTGTCTACAGAGTTATAAATTCATATTTTAGTCAAGTCTCTTCAAAGGTAAAAAAGAGCCCTCATATTTTGAGGCATTCTTTTGCAACACACCTTTTAAATGAAGGGGCAAATTTAAACTCGGTTAAAGAATTGCTAGGGCATTCTAGTTTAGCCTCAACACAAATCTATTCTCATAATAGTCTAGATGCTATAAAAAAAGTATATAACCAAGCTCACCCTAGGAGCATTAAAAAAGATTAATTTATGAAAGTATTCACACAATCAGTTAATTTCAACGCAGACAAAGAATTAATTAACTTTGTAGAAAAGAAAGTTGGTACATTAGTAAAATTTCATGATAAAATTGTAGATGCAGAGGTTTTTTTAAAAGTTCAAAATACTAGTGATAAAGAAAACAAAATTACAGAAATTAAAATAAATATTCCAGGTAGCGAGTTGATTGTAAAAAGAGAAACAAAAACCTTCGAAGAAGGTGTTAATGCTGCTGTAGACAATTTAAAAAGACAATTAAAAAGGTCAAAAGAAAAACTTCGTGATTCTATGATTTCATAAAATCAAAAAAAAATCAAAAAAATACTACAAATAGTTTTTATATATAAAAAAACTTTATACATTTGCAATCCGTTAGAAATAGCGGATTGTTTTTTTGAAAAAAAGCCGATGTAGCTCAGCTGGCTAGAGCAGCTGATTTGTAATCAGCAGGTCGTGGGTTCGAGTCCCTCCATCGGCTCAATAAAAAAAATAAAATAGTTCATTGAAATAGTAAATTTATAGGGGAGATACTCAAGCGGCCAACGAGGACGGACTGTAACTCCGTTGACTACGTCTTCGCAGGTTCGAATCCTGCTCTCCCCACAAATTTACATTTTGCGAAAGTAGCTCAGTTGGTAGAGCGTCAGCCTTCCAAGCTGAATGTCGCCGGTTCGAACCCGGTCTTTCGCTCAAATTAAATCAACAAAGCCGGTGTAGCTCAGTTGGTAGAGCGCATCCTTGGTAGGGATGAGGTCGTGGGTTCAAGTCCCGTCGCTGGCTCATTTAATAAGTATTATTAGACACTATATATTTAAAAATAAAAATTAAAATCAATAATTATGGCAAAAGGAACTTTTGACCGTTCGAAACCACACTTAAACATCGGTACAATCGGACACGTAGATCACGGTAAAACAACTTTAACTGCGGCTATTACTAAAGTATTAGCTGATGCAGGATTCTCTGAAGCTAGGTCTTTTGATCAGATTGATAATGCACCAGAAGAAAAAGAAAGAGGTATTACAATTAATACTTCGCACGTTGAATACCAAACTGCAAACCGCCACTATGCACACGTAGATTGTCCAGGTCACGCGGATTACGTTAAGAACATGGTAACTGGTGCTGCTCAAATGGATGGTGCTATCTTGGTGGTTGCTGCTACAGATGGTCCAATGCCACAAACTAGAGAGCATATTTTATTAGGTCGTCAAGTAGGTATTCCACGTATGGTTGTTTTCTTGAACAAGGTAGATATGGTTGATGATGAAGAGCTTTTAGAGTTAGTTGACATGGAGGTTAGAGAATTATTATCTTTCTATGAATATGATGGTGATAATGGGCCTGTTGTTTCTGGATCTGCTTTAGGGGCATTGAACGGTGAGCAAAAATGGGTTGATACTGTTTTAGAATTAATGGAGCAAGTTGATGCTTGGATTGAAGAGCCTTTGAGAGAAATTGATAAGCCTTTCTTAATGCCTGTTGAAGATGTGTTTTCTATTACAGGTCGTGGTACAGTAGCAACTGGACGTATCGAAACTGGAATTGCAAATACTGGAGATGTTGTTGATATTATTGGTATGGGAGCTGAAAAAATGACTTCTACTATTACTGGTATTGAAATGTTTCGTCAAATCTTAAATAGAGGAGAAGCAGGAGATAACGCTGGTATCTTATTAAGAGGTATAGCAAAAGAAGATATTAAAAGAGGAATGGTAATTTGTAAGCCAGGTTCTGTAACTCCACATGCTAAATTTAAGGCAGAGGTTTATGTCTTGAAAAAAGAAGAAGGTGGACGTCATACTCCATTCCATAATAATTATCGTCCACAGTTCTATGTAAGAACTACAGATGTAACAGGTACAATTAATTTGCCTGATGGAGTTGAAATGGTTATGCCAGGAGATAACTTAACAATTACTGTAGACTTGATTCAGCCTATTGCTTTAAACGTAGGTTTAAGATTTGCTATTCGTGAAGGTGGTAGAACTGTAGGAGCAGGTCAGGTAACTGAATTATTAGATTAATATTAATTATTTAGTAATTGATAAATATAAAAGGTATTCCGTTTCTAACGGAATACCTTTATCAATGAATAAATATACGGGCGTAGTTCAGCGGTAGAGCACTGGTCTCCAAAACCAGCTGTCGGGAGTTCGAATCTCTCCGCCCGTGCAATAAAAACATAAACGTACGATGAATTTTATACAATATATCAAAGATTCTTTTGATGAGTTAAGTAATCACATGACTTGGATTTCAAAAGAAGATGCGCAAAAAACAACAGTAACTGTAGCTGTTTTTACAATATTGTTTGCATTAGCAGTAGCTGGTATAGATTATGTTTTTCAAACCGGATTGGATAATTTTTTCGAAATGTTTAAATCTAATTCATAATGGCAGCTGATTCAGTAATGAAATGGTATGTTGTTAGAGCCATTGGAGGACAAGAAAACAAAGTGAAAGCCTATATAGAAACTGAAATTTCTAGAGTAGGTTTATCTGATTATGTTAATCAGGTGATTGTACCTACAGAAAAAGTTATTCAAATACGTAATGGTAAGAAAGTAAATAGAGAGAGAGCTTTTTTTCCAGGATATATTATGGTTGAAGCAAATCTTTCGGGAGAAGTTCCTCACGTAATTAGGTCTATAACCGGAGTTATTGGTTTTTTAGGTGAAGTAAAAGGAGGAGACCCTGTCCCAATGCGTAAATCTGAGGTTAATAGAATGCTTGGTAAAGTTGATGAACTTTCTGTTCAAGATGAAAATATGGCTATTCCATTTAATATTGGTGAAACCGTAAAAGTTGTAGATGGACCATTTAATGGATTTGATGGTACTATTGAAAAAATAAATGAAGAAAAACGCAAGCTTGAAGTAATGGTAAAGATTTTTGGAAGAAAAACTCCATTAGAATTAAGTTACATGCAAGTAGAAAAGGTATAATTGTTACACAAATATATAGATCGATTTATTTTGATGCTTCCAAAGTTAAGATAAATCATTAAACATTTTTAAAATGGCAAAAGAAGTTAGTAAAGTAGTTAAGTTACAAGTAAGGGGAGGCGCAGCGAATCCATCGCCGCCGGTTGGACCCGCTTTAGGTGCTGCTGGTGTTAACATTATGGAGTTCTGTAAACAGTTTAATGCAAGAACGCAAGACAAACAAGGTAAAGTTTTACCTGTTGTTATTACTGTTTTCAAAGACAAATCGTTTGATTTTGTTGTAAAAACTCCTCCTGCAGCAGTTCAGTTACTAGAAGTGGCCAAAATTAAAAAAGGTTCAGGAGAACCAAACAGGAAAAAAGTAGCATCAGTTACTTGGGATCAAATTAAAGTGATTGCAGAAGACAAAATGGTAGATTTAAATGCCTTTGAGATTTCTTCAGCAATGCGTATGATTGCAGGTACAGCACGTTCTATGGGTTTAACAGTTAAAGGAAATGCACCAGCATAAACTTTATAAAAAGTAGTAAAATGGCAAAATTAACAAAAAAGCAAAAAGAAGCGCACGCGAAATTAGATCGTTCTCAATCGTATGATTTAGCAGCAGCTTCAGCGTTAGTCAAAGACATTACTAATGTAAAGTTTGATGCATCAGTAGATTTAGCAATACGTTTAGGAGTAGATCCACGTAAAGCTAATCAAATGGTTCGTGGTGTAGTAACATTACCTCATGGAACAGGAAAAGATGTAAAAGTTTTAGCATTAGTAACTCCAGATAAAGAAGCAGAGGCTAAAGAAGCAGGTGCAGATTACGTTGGATTAGATGAGTACCTTCAGAAGATTAAAGGAGGTTGGACAGATGTAGATGTAATTATCACGATGCCTGCAGTTATGGGTAAATTAGGTCCTTTAGGTAGAATATTAGGTCCTAGAGGTTTAATGCCTAACCCAAAAACAGGTACAGTAACTATGGATGTTGCTAAAGCTGTACAAGATGTAAAAGCTGGTAAAATCGATTTTAAAGTTGATAAAACTGGTATTGTACACGCTTCAATTGGAAAAGTATCTTTTGATGCTATAAAACTTCAAGAGAATGCAAACGAGCTAATACAAACTATTATTAAATTGAAACCAACAACTGCTAAAGGCGTTTATGTAAAAAGCGTTTTTATGTCTAGTACAATGAGTCCTAGTATCGCTGTTGAGGTAAAAACTGTTTAATACGTTAAAACTTATAATTATGACTAGAGAAGAGAAATCACAAGTAATACAAGATTTAACAGAAGTATTAGCAGATACTAATACGTTATATTTAGCAGATATTTCTGGATTAAATGCACAGACTACTTCTAATTTACGTAGAGCATGTTTTAAGGCAGGTATTCAGTTATCAGTTGTTAAAAATACATTACTTGCGAAAGCAATGGAAGCATCAGATAAAGATTTTGGTGATCTTCCAACAGTATTAAAAGGTAATACTTCTATGATGATTTCTGAAGCAGCTAATGCTCCAGCTAAATTAATCAAAGAATTTAGAAAAAAATCTAAGAAACCATTATTAAAAGGGGCTTTTGCAGAAGAGTCTGTTTATATTGGAGATGATCAATTAGATGCTTTAGTAGATATTAAGTCTAAAGAAGAATTAATTGGAGAAATCATTGGATTATTACAGTCACCAGCGAAGAATGTTATTGGAGCATTACAATCTGGAGGACAAAAACTTTCAGGTATTTTAAAGACATTATCTGAAAAATAAACAAGCGCACAAATAAACTATAATAAACAAAATTTTTAAAAACAATTAAAATGGCAGATTTAAAAGATTTCGCAGAGCAATTAGTTAACTTAACAGTAAAAGAAGTTAATGAATTAGCTACTATCTTAAAAGACGAGTATGGTATTGAGCCAGCAGCAGCAGCAGTTGCAGTTGCAGGACCAGCAGCAGGTGGAGAAGAAGAAGCAGATGAGCAAACTGAATTCGATGTAATTTTAACAGCAGCAGGTGGTTCTAAGCTTGCAGTAGTAAAATTAGTTAAAGAATTAACTGGTTTAGGATTAAAAGAAGCAAAAGGTATCGTAGATAGCGCTCCTGCAGCAGTAAAAGAAGGTGTATCTAAAGATGAGGCAGAAGGTCTTAAAAAATCTTTAGAAGAAGCTGGAGCTGAAGTAGAGCTTAAGTAAGCTTTAATCCTGATTTCATTTATTGGAATTAGGACAACAAATTTAGGTTTAGGTACTAAAAACACATGTTTTTAGTCCTAAACCATTTTGTGTATATATTCGTTCTTTATTTTAATTCAGATTTTAATCAAAAAAATATTCTCTTTTGGCAACGAAAAACACTACTGAAAGAATCAACTTCGCCACTTCTAAAATGATTAAGGAGTATCCAGATTTCTTGGATATTCAGGTAAAATCTTTTCAAGATTTTTTCCAACTTCAAACAAAAGCAGAAGAAAGAGGTGAAGAAGGTTTGTATAAAACCTTCATGGATAACTTTCCTATTACAGATACAAGAAATCAATTCGTTTTAGAATTTTTAGATTACTTTGTAGATCCACCTAGATATTCAATACAAGAGTGTATTGAAAGAGGTCTTACACACAGTGTTCCTTTAAAAGCACGTCTAAAACTTTACTGTACAGACCCAGAACACGAAGATTTCGAAACTATTGTTCAAGATGTTTATCTTGGTACAATTCCTTATATGACAAACTCTGGTACCTTTGTAATTAATGGTGCAGAGCGTGTGGTAGTTTCTCAATTACACAGATCACCAGGTGTATTTTTTGGACAGTCATTCCACGCAAATGGTACAAAATTATATTCAGCAAGAGTAATTCCTTTTAAAGGTTCTTGGATAGAATTTGCAACCGATATCAATCAAGTAATGTATGCTTATATTGATAGAAAGAAAAAATTACCAGTAACAACATTATTCAGAGCTATAGGTTTTGAAAGAGATAAAGATATTTTAGAGATTTTTGATCTTGCTGAAGAAGTAAAAGTTTCTAAAGCTGGTTTAAAGAAAGTATTAGGACGCAAATTAGCGGCTAGAGTTCTAAAAACTTGGCATGAAGATTTTGTGGATGAAGATACTGGAGAGGTTGTATCAATTGAAAGAAATGAAATAATTTTTGATCGTGATACAATTCTTGAAAAAGAACACATTGATGAAATAATGGAAGCAGGTGCTAAAACCGTTTTACTACATAAAGTAGACAACGATTTAGCAGATTATGCTATTATACATAATACATTACAGAAAGATCCTACGAATTCTGAAAAGGAAGCTGTAGAACATATTTATAGACAATTACGTAATGCAGAACCGCCAGATGAAGAGACTGCAAGAGGTATAATCGATAAGTTATTCTTTTCTGAACAAAGATATAATTTAGGTGAAGTAGGTCGTTTTAGAATGAACACCAAACTTCAATTAAATGAACCTATAGATCAAAAAGTATTAACGAAGTTAGATATTATTACGATTATAAAATATCTAATTGAATTGATAAACTCTAAAGCAGAAGTAGATGATATTGATCATTTATCAAACAGAAGAGTTAGAACTGTAGGAGAGCAATTAGCAGGTCAGTTTGGTGTTGGTTTAGCTAGAATGGCTAGAACAATTCGTGAACGTATGAATGTACGTGATAACGAAGTTTTTACACCTATTGATTTAATTAACGCAAAAACTTTATCATCTGTAATTAATTCTTTCTTTGGTACTAACCAGTTATCTCAGTTTATGGATCAAACAAATCCATTAGCAGAGATTACACATAAGCGTAGGTTATCTGCACTTGGACCTGGTGGTTTATCAAGAGAAAGAGCTGGTTTTGAGGTACGTGACGTTCACTATACTCATTATGGACGTTTATGTCCTATTGAAACACCTGAAGGACCAAACATTGGTTTAATTTCTTCACTTTCTGTTTTTGCAAAAGTGAACAATTTAGGATTCATTGAAACTCCATATAGAAAAGTAGACAATGGTGTAGTAGCTGGTGATGAACCAATCTATTTAAGTGCTGAAGAGGAAGAAGGAATGAAAATTGCTCAATCTAATTTAGAACTTAATGAAGATGGTACTATTGTTTTAGATAGAGTTATTGCAAGAGAAGAGGGCGATTTTCCTGTTGTTAACCCAGATGAGATTAACTATATGGATGTTGCACCAAACCAAATTGCATCAATATCTGCATCTTTAATTCCATTTTTGGAACATGATGATGCTAACCGTGCTTTGATGGGATCTAACATGATGCGTCAAGCAGTTCCTTTATTACGTCCTGAGTCTCCTATTGTTGGAACAGGTTTAGAACGTAGAGTTGCAAAAGATTCTAGAATCTTAATTAATGCAGAAGGAGCAGGAGTTGTTACTTATGTTGATGCAAATCAAATAACT
Organism: Polaribacter sp. Hel_I_88; assembly: GCF_000687935.1. Taxonomy (NCBI): domain Bacteria; kingdom Pseudomonadati; phylum Bacteroidota; class Flavobacteriia; order Flavobacteriales; family Flavobacteriaceae; genus Polaribacter; species Polaribacter sp. Hel_I_88. The sequence goes on from NZ_JHZZ01000001.1 coordinate 2,676,117, forward strand.
ATAAAGTACGACAGAACCGAAGAAGAAAAAATGGTAAGTTTTGATTCTGATGAAGTTACTTATAACTTAATCAAGTTTAGAAAAACAAACCAAGGTACTTCTATCAACCTAAAACCAATTGTAGAAAAAGGAGATAGAGTTGAAGAAGGGCAAGTTCTTTGTGAAGGTTATGCAACACAAAAAGGAGAATTAGCTTTAGGTAGAAACATGAAAGTAGCCTTTATGCCTTGGAAAGGGTATAACTTTGAGGATGCCATCGTAATTTCAGAGAAAGTTGTTCGTGAAGATATATTTACATCTATTCATATCGATGAGTATTCTTTAGATGTTAGAGATACAAAATTAGGAACTGAAGAGTTAACTAATGATATTCCTAACGTTTCTGAAGAAGCTACCAAAGATTTAGATGAAAATGGAATGATAAGAATTGGAGCAGAAGTAAATCCTGGTGATATCTTAATTGGTAAAATTACACCAAAAGGAGAATCTGATCCAACTCCAGAAGAAAAATTATTACGTGCTATTTTTGGTGATAAAGCAGGTGATGTAAAAGATGCATCATTAAAAGCTTCTCCATCTTTAAGAGGTGTAGTAATTGATAAAAAATTATTTAGAAGAGCTGTTAAAGATAAGAACAAGAGATTAAGAGATAAAGAAGCTGTTGCAACTTTAGAGCAATCTTTCGTTTCTAAGTTTGAAACTTTAAAAGATGAATTAATTGATAAATTATTCACTTTAATAAGCGGAAAAACATCTCAAGGAGTTTTTAACGATTTAGGAGAAGAAGTTTTACCAAAAGGTAAAAAATATACGCTTAAAATGTTAAATTCTGTTGATGATTATATTCACTTAACAGGTTCTTGGACAACTGATAAAGATTTAAATACTTTAGTTGGTGAATTAGTTCACAATTATAAAATTAAAGTAAATGATTTACAAGGTTCTTTAAGACGTCAAAAATTTACAATTTCTGTAGGTGATGAATTACCGGCTGGAATTTTAAAATTAGCTAAAATTTACATCGCTAAAAAACGTAAGTTAAAAGTAGGTGATAAAATGGCAGGACGTCATGGAAACAAAGGTATTGTAGCTAGAATTGTAAGAGCTGAAGATATGCCTTTCTTAGAAGATGGAACTCCAGTAGATATCGTTTTAAATCCTTTAGGTGTACCATCTCGTATGAACATTGGTCAGATTTATGAAACTGTTCTTGGTTGGGCAGGTCAAAAATTAGGAACTAAATATGCAACACCAATTTTTGATGGAGCATCTTTAGATCAGATTAATGGAATTACAGACGAAGCTGGTGTACCAAGATTTGGACATACTTATTTATATGATGGTGGAACAGGAAAACGTTTCGATCAACCAGCAACAGTTGGTATCATTTATATGATTAAGTTAGGACACATGATTGAAGATAAAATGCATGCTCGTTCTATTGGACCATATTCTTTAATTACTCAACAACCTTTAGGTGGTAAAGCACAATTTGGAGGTCAGCGTTTTGGAGAGATGGAAGTTTGGGCGCTTGAAGCATATGGAGCATCAAGTATCTTAAGAGAAATCTTAACCGTAAAATCTGATGATGTTATGGGTAGAGCTAAAACATACGAAAGTATTGTGAAAGGTGAAGCAATGCCAGAACCAGGTTTACCAGAATCTTTTAACGTATTAATGCATGAACTGAAAGGTTTAGGTTTAGACGTTAGATTAGAAGAATAATATTAGTAAACAGTTAATCAGTATTCAGTAAGCAGTCAGCTTCTGAATACTGAATACTGAATACTGCCAATTGAATACTGAATACTTATTTAAAGACATGGCAAGAAAACAAGAAAAGTACACTGTAAAAAAGTTTAATAAAATCTCTATTGGTTTATCATCACCAGAAGCAATTCTAGAAATTTCTAAAGGTGAAGTTTTAAAACCAGAAACTATAAATTATCGTACACACAAGCCAGAAAGAGATGGTTTATTTTGTGAGCGTATTTTTGGTCCTGTAAAGGATTACGAATGTGCTTGTGGAAAGTACAAAAGAATTCGCTACAAAGGTATCGTTTGTGATAGATGTGGTGTAGAAGTTACAGAAAAGAAAGTACGTAGAGATAGAGTAGGGCATATCAATTTGGTAGTGCCTGTTGCTCATATTTGGTACTTTAGATCATTACCTAACAAAATGGGTTACCTTTTAGGTTTGCCATCTAAAAAGTTAGATATGATTATTTACTACGAAAGATACGTAGTAATTCAGCCAGGTATTGCTAAAGGTCCTGAAGGAGAGCCATTACAAAAAATGGATTTCTTAACGGAAGAAGAGTATTTGGATATCGCTGATGAACTTCCACAAGATAATCAATATAAAGATGATGCTGATCCAGATAAGTTTATCGCTAAAATGGGTGCAGAGTGTTTAATTGATTTGTTAGCGCGTATCGATTTAGAATCTTTATCTTTCGAATTAAGACATAAAGCAAATACAGAAACGTCTAAACAACGTAAAACTGAAGCTTTAAAACGTTTAAATGTTGTTGAAGCATTTAGAGATTCTCAAAAGAACAGAGAAAACAATCCTGAATGGATGATTATGAAGGCTGTGCCTGTAATTCCACCAGAATTAAGACCTTTGGTTCCTTTAGATGGTGGTCGTTTTGCAACTTCAGATTTAAATGATTTATACAGAAGGGTTATTATTAGAAACAATCGTTTAAAAAGATTGGTTGAAATAAAAGCTCCAGAAGTTATTTTACGTAATGAAAAGCGTATGTTACAAGAATCTGTAGATTCTTTATTTGATAACACACGTAAATCATCAGCTGTAAAAACTGAATCTAACAGACCTTTAAAATCTTTATCAGATTCATTAAAAGGTAAACAAGGTCGTTTCCGTCAAAACTTATTAGGAAAACGTGTTGATTATTCTGCACGTTCTGTAATTGTTGTTGGACCAGAAATGAAATTGTCTGAATGTGGATTGCCAAAAGATATGGCAGCTGAACTTTACAAGCCTTTTGTAATTAGAAAATTAATTGAAAGAGGAATTGTAAAAACAGTAAAATCTGCAAAGAAAATTATAGATAGAAAAGAACCAGTTGTTTGGGATATTTTAGAAAATGTAATTAAAGGTCACCCAGTTTTATTAAACAGAGCTCCTACTTTACACAGACTTGGTATACAAGCATTCCAACCAAAATTAATTGAAGGTAAAGCAATTCAGTTACACCCATTAGCGTGTTCTGCATTTAATGCCGATTTTGATGGGGATCAAATGGCTGTGCATTTACCATTAGGACCAGAAGCTATTCTAGAAGCACAAATTTTAATGTTGGCTTCTCATAATATCTTAAATCCAGCAAATGGTGCTCCAGTTACTGTACCTTCTCAGGATATGGTTTTGGGTCTTTATTATATGACTAAAGAAAGAATCTCTACTCCAGAAGTTAAAATTAAAGGAGAAGGATTAACTTTTTATTCACCAGAAGAAGTTACGATTGCTTTTAATGAAGAGAAAGTAGACTTAAATGCTGGAATTAATGTAAGAACTTACGATGTTGATGAAAATGGTGAGCAAGTAAGAAAAATAATAAAAACTACAGTTGGTAGAGTTTTATTTAATGAAAAAGTTCCTGCTGCTGCTGGTTACATTAATGAAGTATTAACTAAAAAGAACTTACGTGGTATTATTGGTGGTATTTTAAAAGCTACTGATATTCCTACAACTGGAGAATTTTTAGACGAAATTAAAAATATGGGATATAAATTTGCCTTTCAAGGTGGTTTATCATTCTCATTAGGAGATATTATTATTCCTGCTGAAAAACAATCTATGATTGATGAAGCAAACAAGGAAGTTGATGCTATTGTAGGGAACTACAACATGGGTATGTTAACGCAAAAAGAGCGTTACAATCAGGTAATTGATGTTTGGGGTTCTACCAACAACAGATTAACTGAATTATCTATGAAAAACTTACGTGAAGACCAACAAGGTTTTAACTCGGTTTATATGATGCTTGATTCTGGTGCAAGGGGTTCTAAAGAACAAATTCGTCAGTTAACAGGTATGCGTGGATTAATGGCAAAACCTAAAAAATCGACTGCTGGTGGTGGAGAAATTATTGAAAACCCAATTTTATCTAACTTTAAGGAAGGTTTATCAATTTTAGAATACTTTATCTCAACTCACGGTGCTCGTAAAGGATTAGCAGATACCGCATTAAAAACGGCAGATGCTGGTTATTTAACACGTAGATTGGTAGATGTTTCTCAAGATGTTATTATTAACGAAGAAGATTGTGGAACTTTAAGAGGATTAGATGTTGAACCTTTAAAGAAAAATGATGAGATTGTAGAATCTTTATCAGATAGAATTGAAGGTCGTATTTCTTTACAAGATGTGTATCATCCTTTAACAGATGAACTTCTATTAGAAGCAAATCAACCAATTACATCTAAATTAGCGGATGCAGTGCAAGCTTCAGGAATTGATTCTGTTCAAGTAAGATCTGCTTTAACTTGTGAGTCTTTAAAAGGTATTTGTGCTAAATGTTATGGATTAAGTTTATCTACTCGTAACAAAGTTCAAATTGGTGAAGCAGTTGGTGTAATTGCAGCACAATCTATTGGAGAGCCAGGTACACAGTTAACATTACGTACTTTCCACGTTGGTGGGGTTGCAGGAAACATATCAGAAGAAAACAAATTAATTGCCAAATTTGATGGTAATGTTGTTATTGATGATTTAAAAACTGTAAAAGGTAAAGATAACGATGGTAAGCCAGTAGATATCGTAATTTCGAGAACTGCTGAAATTAAAATTATTGATAAGAAAACAGATATAACTCAAAGTACAAATATTCTTCCTTATGGGTCTATTATTTTTGATAAAGATAGAAAGACTATTAAAAAAGGAGATGCAATTGTTCAATGGGATCCATTTAATGGTGTAATTGTTTCTGAATTTGCTGGTAAGGTGAAGTTTGATAATTTACAACAAGGTATTAACTACTCTGTTGAAATCGATGAACAAACTGGTTTCCAAGAAAAAGTAATGACTGATTCTAAAAACAAGAAAATCATTGCTTCTTTAATCATTGAAGATAAAGACGGAAACGATTTACGTTCTTATAGTTTACCAGTAGGTGCACACTTAATGGTAGATAATGGAGAAATGGTAGAGGCTGGACATACAATTGTTAAAATTCCAAGAAAATCTGGTAAAGCAGGTGATATTACTGGAGGTTTACCAAGAGTAACAGAATTATTTGAAGCACGTAATCCTTCAAACCCTTCTGTAGTTTCTGAGATTGATGGTGTTGTTTCTTTCGGAAAAATTAAAAGAGGAAATAGAGAAATTATTGTTGAATCTAAAACTGGAGATATTAGTAAGTATTTAGTTAAACTTTCTAACCAAATTTTAGTTCAAGAAAATGACTTTATCAAAGCAGGGATGCCATTATCTGATGGAGCAACAACTCCTTCTGATATTTTAAGAATTAAAGGGCCATCTGCAGTTCAGCAATACTTAGTAAACGAAATTCAAGAAGTATATCGTTTACAAGGTGTAAAAATTAATGACAAGCATTTCGAGGTTGTAGTTCGTCAAATGATGCGTAAAGTTAAAATTATTGATTCTGGAGATACGTTATTTTTAGAAAATCAATTAGTTCATAAAATTGACTTTATACAAGATAATGATGCTATTTTTGGAATGAAAGTTGTTGAAAGTGCTGGAGATTCTGAAAACTTGAAAGAAGGTCAAATTATTTCTGCTCGTCAGTTAAGAGATGAAAATTCTTTATTGAGAAGAAATGATAAGAACTTAGTTGAAGCTAGAGATGCAAAACCAGCAACAGCTGAACAAGTTTTACAAGGTATTACAAGAGCTTCTTTACAAACAAAATCGTTTATTTCTGCTGCTTCTTTTCAAGAAACAACTAAAGTATTAAACGAAGCTGCTGTAAGTGGTAAAGTAGATACTTTAGAAGGCTTGAAAGAAAATGTAATTGTTGGTAAGAGAATTCCTGCAGGTACAGGTATGAGATCTTACGAAAACATTATTGTAGGCTCTAAAGATGAAATGGAGCAAAGTAATTTCTAAATAAAAACGTGTAAACGTTTTAAGTTTTAAAAAGTTGAATTGTTTACTGTAAGTTAATTATGGTATTCAATTCAACTTTTTTATTTTTACATGTATAAAATTTAATGATTATAAAATTTGATAAAAGTAATTATGGAAGAAAATAAAAATAAAGAAGGACAATTAAATATAGAGCTTGATCAAGAAATTGCTGAAGGTACCTATTCTAATTTAGCAATAATCAATCACTCTGTATCAGAATTTATTGTTGATTTTATAAATATTATGCCAGGAGTACCTAAAGCAAAAGTAAAATCTAGAATAATATTAACACCACAACATGCTAAAAGATTAGCAAAAGCTTTAGCAGATAATGTTCGAAAATTTGAACAACAAAATGGCGAAATAAAAGATTATGAGCAACCTCCAATTCCAATGAATTTTGGACCTACAGGTCAAGCCTAAAGAAGATAGGAGGCTGTTTAAAAAGTAAATTTCTTGTCAATTTGAATTTATTTTAGATTCTTATGTTGTTTGATTATCAGTATTTTAAGATGCTGAAACAAGTTCAGCAAGACAAGTCTAAATCTTTTTTAGACAACCTCTTTTTTGCTTAAAACTTTCTGAAGAAATGATACTAACTTTTTTAAGTATCAATTTTGATTGGTAAGAAAAATCCCATCAATTTAAAGATATATCGAGTCATAACTAGTTATATAGAGTACGCTTTTCTATATTGCAGTTTCCGTTTGTCGGTTGTTCTTTTTTAAAACATCATAATACAAAAAATCTACAATTTCTTTTCTACACTGGTTCATAGGTCTGCCAGACCAGCTATGATCTCCTTTTTTAATAGTATATAAATAAAAGGATTTATCAATTTCTTTAAGTTTATTAGCAATTGCTTTTGAACCGTATAATTTTAAATATCCAACACTATTTTTATCACAATAATGATGAGGAGCAACATTATAAGGTACTAATTTATCATTAGTTCCATGAAATAATTGAGTTGGAATTGCTGTTTTAGTAGTTATATTATCTAAAGTGATTATAGCACCAGCCATACTAATAACCCCAGCAAATTTAACTTCTTTTGATAATGTTTTACTAGTATACACATATGCTAAATTTAAAACAGCTTCTGCACCAGCACTAGTGCCCATTAAAATAATTTGATTGGGATTAATATTAAACCGTTCTTTATATTTTATAAGATAATTAGTTGCTTGAATAATATCATCTGATGCAGTGTTAAAAGCATTTATTTTATCGGATGATTTTGTATTACAGCCAAAACCTAGCTTTTTCATTGTTAATTGATAAGATATAGAAGCAACAGCATAACCACGCTCAGCCATATTATTTGCAAACGATTCTATGTTTATATCATCTCTTTTTCCACCAGAAAATCCACCTCCATGAACATATAAAATTAATGGAGTTGTAGATTTCATTCTTCTTGGTTTGTAAAAATCTAACTTTAATTTAATACTATCCAATTTTTTATAAGTTCGTGTTTTTTTAGAAACCTTTGTAACTTCATTTAAATATAAAGTTTGACAAAAACTTTTCTGTAGGATAAAACAGCATAAAAAAGTAATAAATATTTTCATAATATATAAGTCGTTATTAAGGCTACTTACCTTTCAAAGTATCAAAAATATTTCTGAAATATTTATATAAAAAAGCATTTGTTTTCACATAATAAAAAGAAATAAAACAAACGGACATTATAAATAGAGATGCTCCAAAAACAGCTTGCCAATCAGAAAGTGTTTTACCAATTAATTTTAAACCAATTCCAGTAAAACTTCCATAAATAATAATAAAATGAATTACATAAATGGATAAAGTTTTTTGTCCGATTTTTAATATTAAAGGAAATTTTAAATACTTTTCAAAAGCGTAAAAAAATGCAAAATAGATAAAAACATTTCCTAGTCTTGTAAAAAGGTAATTATAACTCGCTGAATCTAAAAATAGTTTGATGTTTGTAATTTTAGATATTTCAGATAAAATGTAGGAAGAGTAAAATATTAGAATTAAACCAATCACGAAAAAAGATACTATGGCTTTTAATTTAAACTTTTTTTTATGTAAGTTTTTATGAAAAAGTGTTGCTAAAAAGGCTCCAAAAGCTACATAACCAAACCATGGGATTATAGTAAAAATAGATCCATTACTTTTAGAAATATAATTGCTGAAAAATAATGGTAAATTTTCGAAAGATAATCCACGATAAAGGGGTTCCGTTAAGAAAATTAAAACACCTATTGAAACAGATACTATTGAAAACAGCATTGTTTTTTTACCCGATAAAAAATATAATATGATAATTAGAATTAAACTTAACCCAATACATTGTAGAACATCTATTACTAAAAAATAGGTATTAAAACTTCCAGAAAGCCATTGTAAGATTGGAGACCTTATAAGGTACCCTACAAAAACTAAAAAGAAACCTCTAATAATTCCTTTTCGCATTCGTTCTTTTTCATTTCCTTTTTCTTTTGCTTTTAAAAGTAAATAAGTAAAAATTAATCCAGAAATTGTAAAAAAAGTAGGTGCAGTTATACCTCTAAAATAAGACCAAATTGCGTATGGAACTAAATTTAAATCTCTATATTCAACAGCTAAAAGTGTGTCAATAAAATGACCTTGAAGCATCATAATAATGGCAAAAGCACGAATAATATCAATAAAATATAATCTTTTAGATTCCAATATTTAAAATTTACGCCTTAAATGTAAGGATATATTTATCATATCTTAAAAATAAAATGAGTTAGTTATTTTATGATAACTAAATTAAATTTTTCTCGTTTTATGAATTAACCAAAAATCAGCTAAAACTAATGCAGTCATCGCTTCAATAATTGGCACAGCTCTTGGAACAACACAAGGATCATGCCTTCCTTTACCAGTAATTTCTGTTATTTCATTTTCAGAATTTATGGTCTGTTGACTGCTCATAATGGTTGCTACAGGTTTAAAAGCAACTCTAAAGTAGATATCCATTCCATTGCTAATTCCACCTTGAACTCCACCAGATAAATTAGATTGTGTAGAGCCATCAGCATTAAAAATATCATTATGTTCAGAACCTTTCATTCTTGCACCACAAAAACCACTACCAAACTCAAAACCTTTTACAGCGTTAATTGAAAGCATTGCTTTGCCCAACTCTGCATGTAGTTTATTAAAAATTGGTTCACCTAAACCAACAGGCATGTTTTGTGCAACACATGTAATTGTTCCACCAATAGTATCACCTTGTTTTCTAATTTCTTTAATTTTAGCAATCATTTTTTCTGCTGATGTTCCATCTGGACAGCGAACAATATTATCTTCTGTTTTAGAAAAATCTAATTCTTGATAAGGTTTATCAATAAAAATATCTCCAACTGAAGATGTAAAAGCGTTAATCTTAATATTTGCAATTAATTGTTTTGCTAAGGCACCAGCAACTACCCAATTCGCAGTTTCACGAGCAGAACTTCTACCACCACCTCTATAATCTCTAATTCCATATTTTTGATCATATGTAAAATCTGCATGAGAAGGTCTGTAAATATTAGTATTATGATTATAATCTTTACTTTTCTGGTTGGTGTTTTTGATGATGAAGCCAATAGAAGTTCCTGTAGTTATCCCTTCAAAAATACCAGACAAAAACTCAACAGTATCAGGTTCTTTACGTTGTGTAACAATTTTAGATTGTCCAGGTTTACGCCTATCTAATTCTTTTTGAATGGCTTCAAAGTTTATTTTTAAACCTGCAGGAAAACCATCAATTATACCGCCAATTGCAGTTCCATGAGACTCTCCGTAAGTTGTAACTTTTAATAAATTTCCAAAAGAATTGAATGACATATAGCTTAAATTATAATAATCTTTGCAAATATAAGCATCTATATACCAAGAAAACATTATTTATTATATTGTAATGATTTCTAATAAAATAAATTTAACTTTAAATCTTGATATATAAGGGAATATAAAGTTAGTAAAATGATATTCAAAAAAGATAAAAATTTTTGAACTTTTTGTTTCACAAAATGAAAAAGGTTTATATATTTGCACTCGCAATTAGGAAATGCCTAATGATACGCACTGGAGAAATGGCAGAGCGGTCGAATGCGGCAGTCTTGAAAACTGTTGACTGTAACAGGTCCGGGGGTTCGAATCCCTCTTTCTCCGCTGATAGATTTTCAAAAATCATCAAAACCCTTTAAAACCTATGTTTTAAAGGGTTTTTTCATTTCCATAAAACCCATAAAATTCATTAAATCGTATATCAATCGAGACCAAATCGGTGTCACCTGCAAAATTGCAGAATTTAGTGACACCGAATTTTTATCTATCCCTTTGATAGCAAAGGTTTAAAAATTAAAATCAGACTAAAACTAGTTCAAAAAAAGTACATCTTGTTTTGAATTCGGTGTCAGTTTAAATTTAATATGAATTTTAAAGGTTACCAAAATGAAAACAAAAACAGCAATTTTATTTTATGCAAAGAAGTCAAAAGTAAACGCCAAAGGGCAATGTGTAATTTATACGCGCATTACAGTCAATGGAAAGCGTATGGAGTTTAGTACAGGTAGATTAGTAAATCCAGAAAAATGGTCCTCTGCAGGAGGTAAAGTAAAGGGACATTCTAATGAAGCTCGTTCAATAAATAGACATCTTGATATTCTGAAAACGAAAATCATTGATATTCAAATGGAATTTATTCATGCAAAAATTCCGATCACAGCAAAACTATTTAAAAGTAAAATTTTAGGAGAAGAAGTAAAACGTCGAATGTTAATTCCAATTTTTGAAGATCATAATAAGAGAATAGAAGAATTAGTTGGCAAAGAATATGCTCCAGGAACTTTAGAGAGATATAAAACATCATTAAAACACACCAAAGAATTTTTAGAATGGAAATTTAAAGAATCAGATATTGATATTCTAAAAATCAATCATGCCTTTATTACAGATTACGAATTCTATTTAAGAAGTGTAAGAAACTGCAGCAACAATACAGCAGTAAAATACATTAAGAATTTCGGTAAAATAGTTAAAATCTGTTTGGCTAATAACTGGATGGATAGAAATCCGTTTAGCAATTACAAATCTAAAGTAAGAACAGTAGAGCGTGTCTATTTAACAGAAGATGAAATTCAAAAACTAATGGATAAAGAATTCGCAACAGAACGTTTGTCTTTGGTAACAGATATATTCTTATTCAGTTGCTATACAGGTCTCGCGTATATAGATGTAAAAAACCTAACGAAGTCACATATCAGTATTGGTATTGATGGTGACAAATGGATTTTTACGCACCGTCAAAAAACAGAGTCTGCTTCTAAAATTCCAATTTTGCCAGTTACTCAAATGATCATTGATAAATATGCAGACCATCCAAAATGCATTGCCAATAACTCTTTACTTCCAATTTTTAGCAATCAAAAAATGAATGCGTATTTAAAAGAAATTGCTGTAGTTTGTGAAATCAATAAAGAGCTGACTTTTCATATTGCACGTCATACATTTGCAACAACTGTAACGCTTTCAAATGGTGTGCCAATAGAGAGTGTCAGCAAAATGCTCGGACATAAAAATCTAAGAACAACGCAACATTATGCTAAGGTGCTAGATAGAAAAGTAAGTCATGATATGAATATTTTAAAACAAAAGTTAGCCAATACATATACTTTAGGTAAAAGTCAAGGTATAGGTTAGTTTAGAGACTGTTAATAACTTTTTAAGTACTTAGATTCAGAAATTTTATACAAAATGATTTAAATTGTAGCTCTCAAAATAAATCATTTTAATTGCTATGAATTCATTTTGCACACCATTCTTTCAAGAATTGGAGCGGGATTTTGTATTACTCAAAAATTGCGAATCCAATACGATTGTTGGGTGTCAAAAAATTATTTATTTTTTAGAAAAGAAGCTGAAAAAACTTAACAAGTGGTTGAAAATTTATCGTTTTGAATCTGAAAAAGAGGAGGTTTATTTCTTCAAAGAATTAAAGCCTTCACTAATTTCTAAAATACTGTTTTATAAACATGTTTTAAAGATAGAATCTAGGTTACCTTCTAGCAAAAAAGGAAAACGAAAGCACTATCTCAAATCTTTAAACAAAGCTTCTCAAATTGCAAGAGAAGATTTTGATTTTTACGAGTACTTCAGATCCAGATCAACTTATAACGACCACCATTATTTTATAAGAAGGCCCTATAAAGATATCATTCGAGATCACTCAATGCAATTGTATTTCGATTCTAAAATATCCACATCTCATGAATATCAAGTCGCAAATTTGATCTGTTCAGACATGCTCACAAACTACTTAGAACGTAAAATAGATGAAATAGATCATAAAAGTGGAACTACAAATTTTAGGGAACCTGTAAATTATTCCTGGTCTGGAACCAAAATAGATTTAGTCGAATTAATTTACGCACTCAAACATGCCAGACTTATCAATAACGGAAATACAGATGTAAAAGAATTAGCAAAACACATAGGCGAAATTTTCAATATAGAATTAGAAGATAATATTTATAGAATTTACCAGGACATCAAATTACGTAAAACAGTCAGAACAAAATTTATAAATCGTTTAGCAGACAACCTCAATCAAAAATTAAACGAAGAAGATTTGTAAATCCCAACTTGGGTCAGCTGTGGTTTTTGGCTTAAAAAGCAGCTTTTTTTAAAAGCTCTTTTTGGTAAAGAAATCAACAGACTTTCATTTTAAAATATTTTATCAATAGTAAAAGTAGTTTACAAGCTTTTGGTAAAAAATAACACCCACCTTACGTATACCTTGTGAATAGGAAACACACAATTGGTCTTGTTTTGTAGTATAATAATTTAAAACAAATCAATATGTATCTACACTTAAAAAAACTATTTCCAGAAACCGAAAACCTCGACATCTTAAAACACCAACAAGTAACAAAGTTAGATTTACTAAACGCTCTAAACTTTTTAGTAGATGAGATAAAAACTAGTAAAAAAGAAGAACAACCTAAAAAGTGGCTAAAGTCTTCAGAAGTAAAAAGCTTATTAAGAATTTCTCCTGGAACATTACAAAATTTACGCATAAACGGAACCTTAACCTATACCAAAATAGGAGGAATCATTTTTTACTCTTATGAAGAAATTCTAAAAGTAATGGAACAAAACAAAGTAAAAGCAACATCAAATGAGTAACATGAATTATATAAAACACCTAACTGGTTTCTTTGATAAAGTCATCAACGATCATACGTTAAACCCAACACATATTAGTTTATACATAGCCTTGTTTCAATTTTGGAACTGCAATCGATTCAGAAATCCCATCAGTATTTCAAGAGACGAAGTAATGCGAATTAGTAAAATCAGTTCAAAAGCAACTTATCATAAATGCTTAAAGAATTTACACGCTTTAGGATATTTGAGGTACGAACCCTCATACAATCCCTATAAGGGAAGTATGGTGTATATGTTTAATTTCTCAGAAAACTTAAAGCCAAAAAAGAAATCATTTAATAAACAAGTAAAAGACAAGCAGGAGACAAGTAACTTACCAACTACTGAACAAGCAGCGGTATCTTATATAAACTATACAAACAGTATAAACAATATAAAAAGTTTAAAAGAAGGAGAGCAATCACGGAATTTAGAATTAGAAAATTTAGTAGAGATTTCAAAACAAAAAAAGTTGCGCAAAAAAAACAAAAGGAATGTGCCAATTTTAGAAGAGGTGATGAAATACTTTCAGGAACAAAACTTTCCAGAAATCGAAGCCAATAAATTTTTCAATTACTTTTCAAGCAACGGATGGTTAGTAGGAGGTAAGACCCCAATGAAAAATTGGAAAGCTGCAGCAAAAAATTGGATGCTCAATAGTGTAAAATATAGCAACAATGGTAACAGTTCAAAAGCAGTAATTCAACCACAAAACCTCAACACAGCAATTGATAAAAATTACTCAGAACCACTTTGATGCTAGCGTCATCCTGAACTTGTAAGTGCTGAACTCGTTTCAGTATTTCAGGATCTCATAATTGGGCGCAATCTCTCAAAATCAAGTCACAATCCAAAACCGCCATAGAATCTGGCAGGCGAGTGTCAATAGTCTGAAGTTGTCGTTAAAAAAGAAATGCTGTTTGAGCTTTTGCGAGTTCATTTCTTTTAGACAACAAAAACTTAATTGACCGCCGAAGATTCAGGGCTTGATCTTTTGTTTCGTTTTGCATCAAGGCAAAATGATATGAAGAAAAAAATAAAAACCATTTCATCATTCCAAAAAAGAAAAGCACTAACAACGACAAACGAACAACGAAAACCGAACATGTACAACTACCAAAAAACCACAAACTGGTTAGAATCCAAAGGAAAGCAATTATTTGGTGATCATTTCAAAATATACAAAGAAGACAAAACCATTATTTACAAATTGATAGCCTATAGCTTACAAGATCAAAAAATGGTAAAAAGATGCAATATCAATTTAGAAAAAGGAATATTACTTTCTGGTCCTATAGGTTGTGGTAAAACCACATTAATGACATTATTGAAATTCTTAGTACGAAAAGATCAGAAATACTATGTAAAATCTTGCAGAGAAGTAAGTTTCGAATTCATAAAAGAAGGCTATGAAGTAATACACAAATATAGCAAACCAAGACTCCATCAAAAAAAAGCAAGCATCATTTGTTTTGATGATTTGGGTACCGAAAGCAATCTAAAATACTTTGGGAATGAATGCAATGTAATGGGAGAAATCTTGCTAAGTCGTTATGATGCTTTTATACATCCAGAGCAAAGTCGAAGAACAAAAACACATCTCACTACCAATCTATCAGCCTCAGAAATAGAACAATTTTATGGTAATAGAATCAGGAGTAGATTAAGAGAATCTTTTAATTTAATAGCCTTTAATAATAATACAAAAGACAAACGAAGGTAAATTTTACCCCTGTTTTTTAAACGAGTGTAAAAAATTAAATTATTTACCCTTGTCAACGTCATTGCGTGGAGTGCACAGCTTGTATCGAGCGAAGTCGAAATGTGGCAATCTCATCAGTTTAAACCGATATCTTATTTGTTTATAAGGTCATATAAAAAGAATAAAATTATTATTTTGATTGTTATTTCAATCAATTAAACTATATTTGATTGAAATAACAATCATTTTGTTGCCATGAATAAAAAAACACAAATACTATTTCCTAAGCATAAGGACATTCTTAAGCAAATGGGAGAAAACATCAAATTAGCAAGAAAGCGACGTAAACTAACAACAACGCAAGTTGCTGAAAGAGCCGATATAGTAAGAAGTACATTATACCTGATTGAAACAGGGAGTCCTAGTGTAACATTGGGTGCCTATTTCAATGTATTAAGAGTATTAAGCTTACAAGACGATTTCTTAAAACTAGCAGCTGATGATGAATTCGGAAGAAAATTACAAGATTTAGATTTATTATAAAATAACTATCATTGCGAGAAGGCACGAAGAAGCAATTTCATAAATTAGAAGTGTAAAATGGCTACTAAAAAACTAGATATATACGTATACACGCATTGGAAACCAATGATAGAACCACAATTAATAGGCATTCTTTCAGCACTAAACGCAAAAGGAAAAAAGGCTTTTAGTTTCGAGTATGATAAAAACTGGATCAAATCTAAAAACCAAATGCTATTAGATCCAGATATTCAGTTTTATGGTGGTCCACAATATCCAAATAATAAAGAAAATTTTGGTGTCTTTTTAGACAGTATGCCAGATACTTGGGGACGTACATTAATGAAAAGAAGAGCGGCTCAAGAAGCAGCTGTAATTGGAGAGAAAGCAAAAACATTATATGAAATAGACTTTTTACTCGGTGTCTATGATGAAAGCCGAATGGGGGCATTAAGATTTAAAACAGATGTAGAAGGTCCATTTTTAGATAATAACAATCTGTCTCCAACACCACCTTGGTCATCAATACGTGAACTTCAAGATGCTGCTCAAAACTTTGAAAATGATACCGAAAATGATGAAGCAAGACAATGGTTAGCTATTTTAATGGCACCTGGTTCCTCTTTGGGTGGTGCCAGACCCAAAGCAAATATTTTAGATAACGATAAAAATTTGTGGATAGCAAAATTCCCTGCAAAAAATGATACCACAGACAAAGCTGCTTGGGAATATCTAGCTTATCAATTGGCACTAAACGCAGGTATAAACATGTCCGAATGTAAAATCCAAAAGGTTACCGGAAATTACAATACATTTTTTACAAAACGCTTCGATAGAGAAAATGGCGAAAGAATACATTTCGCTTCGGCGATGACCATGACTGGTAATAACGAGGTCAAAATTAGAGATCATCAAGCAAGTTATTTGGAATTAGCAGAATTTATTCAAAATCATGGTAGTAATGTAGAAAGTAATCTCGAGCAACTTTGGCGCCGTATTGTTTTTAATATTGCCATTTCCAATACTGATGATCATTTACGCAATCATGGGTTTATAATTACAAACAAGGGTTGGGAACTCTCTCCAGCTTACGACCTCAACCCGTCTATAGATAAAGAGGGGCTGGCCTTAAATATCGATATGGATGATAATGCCTTAAACTACGATTTAGCCAAAACCGTAGGCATATATTTCCGTTTAGATGAAAACCAAATGAATAGCATTTTAGATGAGGTATTCGCTGCGGTTACTTCCTGGAAACAATTGGCAATAAAAATAGGCATTTCAAATAAAGAAATTCAACTCATGCAAAAAGCATTTAAGGTGTAGTTTTTTATTACCACAAACCACAAACCACAAACCACAAACCACAAAACTAGAACAATTTTATGGTAATAGAATCAGAAGTCGTTTAAGAGAGTCTTTTAATTTAATTGCTTTTTCAAATCATACTGAGGACAAACGCAAATAATAAATTTTAATTTCTTTTAGTTCCTTTTGTATTATTTCAGTAAAATGCATACATTTATCTTTTAACCTTTTTAGGTGAAAATTGAAAAAAAAACTTTGCATCTTATTGCTGCTGTAAAGAGGGAATCTATTGAAAAAGATAAATGGCTAACAGCAAACATGCACATATTAGATATAATATTCTAGATTATTGTTTTCGTAATAAATCTTATAATTTTAATGATTTATTATCTTATGTAAATGATAAAATTGCAGAAATCTATCCAGGAGAAGGCATATCTACAAGAACACTAAGAGAAGATATAAAAGTTTTTAGAAATAAAGACAAAGGATTTGCGGCGCCACTTCCAGAAAATATTAGAATTTTAAGATATACTAATCTAGATTTTTCAATAGCTCAAAAACCGTTATTGGATTATGAACAATATTTAATTGATGCCTCTCAACAATTATTAGAAAGGTTCGAGAATCATCCAAAATACAACAAACTTTCAGAGGCTTTAATAAAGTTTCAAGATGGTGAAGAAGAAAATGACACTTCTAAAATTTTATTTTACGATAGTAATGAAGAGTATAAAGGTATTAGATTTTTAAAGCCATTATACCTTGCAATTAAGAAAAAACAAGTATTACAAATAACTTTTAAAGGTTTTCAAGATGAAATAGCTACTACTTTTGAATTCCATCCACATATCTTAAAGCAATACAATAATAGGTGGTTTGTTTTTGGTTTAAATAATACCAGTACAATTAAAGAATGGAGCATCCCTTTAGATGAAAGACTAATCAAATTTGATGTTCTTGAAGATGCTACTTATATAGAGAGTGAAGTAGATTGGGATACCTTCTTTAGAACAATGGTAGGTGTCGTAAGACCTAAAAATGCTAAAGTAGTAAAAGTAGTTTTACGTTTTTACAATGGTAGAGAAAACTATTTTAAAACAAAACCCTTTCATCCAGATTTTGAAGAGTTTTTTGAAGAGGATAAACAAGATCAGGTTTGGTTTGAAACAATTATCAATAAAGAGTTGGTGCAACAAATTTTGTCTTATGGACAAGATGTAGAGGTTTTAGCACCAAAAAGATTAAAAGAACAAATGTTGGAGCATGCTAACTCAATGAGTAAATATTACAATAAATAAAGATGTATTTAATACACTTAGATTTTATTTTACAGAGTAATATTTAATTGAAGTTTTCATATTTAGAAATTGATTTCAATTTTTGAAAGAATAAATCAAGTTTTATTAGTAAGCTATACTAAACTGTTAATTATCATTATAGATTAAATAATAAGATTATAATAAAAGCATGGACATCAAATATATTTGGGTTAAAAATTATAAAAATCTACAAGACATTGATTTTAATTTCAAACATGCTGGTTCTGAAGAATTTCAATTTAAAAATGGAAAGTTAAAGATTAAAAATATTCAATCTAAAAAACCAAAAGCATTCTTTAGTGAAAACATAAAAGGTCTTACAGCCATAGTTGGTAAAAATGGCTCAGGAAAAACAAATCTAATTGAATTTCTAAATTTTAATTTGGCACATGCAAGAAACGGCAGCTTATCTACCTATATGAAAGGTGAAGGAATAATTGTATTAGATAAAATAATCTTTGTTCAGGAAGAGTTAGAAATTAAAAATTTAGAATATTTAATCAAAAAAGGATATCAAATATCGAAATTTAAAAATGCTCCTTTAGATGAAGATCAAAGTAAAATGAGATCTCATGAAATGGAAAAGAATAAATATATTTATTATAATCCAAATTCAGATTTTAGGATTTTACCAATGCGCTCAAGATTTAACAATATAGTTAATATTTCTACTACTCATTTAATGAATAATGATGCTTATAATTCATTAAAATATAAAATTGGTATTTATTCGAGATGGGAAAATAAAGAAACAACCGATTTGCTTTATGCTTATTTTAGAAATGAAAAATTAAGAGAATCCGATATTATTTTAGATTATGAGCCGATCAATAATCTAATTAAATTTTTACCTTCAAAAATAAAAATATCAGTTGACCATCAAATCGAGAATCAGTTACTAGAACGTAAATATTCAAGTAAAGAAGAAGAAGATAAGGTCAAAATAAAAAAGGAGAAAAATTTCGAAGAATTAAATAGTTTCTATTTTGGTTTTGATAATTATGACTTAGAGAAATATAAGATTGAGAGCACTACTACAAATGCTTATAAAGAATACGCTGTCCCTATAAAAGATCGTCAGTATGGTTTCGAAAAAATATTCTTAATCAATTTTTTTAAGATTTTTATTTTCGTCACAGACAATACCTTTTCAGAAGGTTTTTTAAGACAGTTTATTTTTGAGGATAAATACGAGTTAAAAGATAAAAATCTATTAAAAAAAATAGAATCATTAAAAAAGTTACTTTTAAAAATCACCGCTTTAGTTCATTGGAAAGAAGAAAAAATGAACGTTGCTGATGAAGATTTTGCAAGATATAATGAAAGAGAATTAGGAATATTCAATTTATATAGGAATATAGAAATTGATATTAGTAAATCAAATAACAAAAAGAGGTTACAAAACCTTATTAAGGAGACTAAAAAACTCCTTAACAATCAACTTCATTTTCATTATCAAATAGCTCACGAACTAAGTTCTGGAGAACAAAATCTATTAAATTTTTTCGCAAGATTTTATTGGGCAAAAAATCAAATTCTTGAACAAGAAGAGGGTGATTATGGTATAAAAGGAGAAAGAGTTGTTATTTTTATTGATGAAGGAGAAATTGCGCTTCATCCTGAATGGCAAAGACAATTTTTTAAACTAGCTACAGAGTTTTTGACTCAACTTTTTAAAGATATAGAGATTCAATTAATACTAACTACACACAGTCCATTTGTTTTGTCTGATGTACCTAAAGAGAATGTTATTTTTATGAAAAGAAATGAAAAAACAGGAAATGCAGAAATTGCTGATTTAGGTAGAGAAAAAACATTTGGCGCTAATATTTATTCTTTACTTTCAGATTCATTCTTTATGGAAAATGGGACTATTGGTGAATTTGCCAAAGAAAAGATAGAATGGGTAATAGAAGCACTGGATAATACCGATAGTGATTTAACTGAAGATGATATTAAAAAAATAGATTACATCATTAGTGCAATTGGAGAACCTTTAATAAAAATGCAATTAGAATCCATGAGGAACCAAAGATTAAATTTTTCTGAAGTTTCGGTAATGAGAAAAAGAATAGAAGAGCTAGAAAGGGAAATAAATAAAAAATAATGATTAAAATCAAAACGAATAAAAAAGTTGTTAGCGATTATGCTGATTTGATTTTAAACTCTAAAGGGAATTACAAATCAGTTGACTCTAAACTAAATAGTTGGTTGTTGGCAAATCTTACTCATGAAGATAGAGCAACAATTATATATATAAAATCTAAATTAAAATCAATTATTTCATCTAATCCTAAAGGTTTAGAGTCTATAATAAAAGATTTTGAAACAAAAGGATTTCAATCTACTATTTATGATGTTGGTCAAGAAAAATTGACTTCCTTAGGAAAAGAAATAGAAAAGATATTTAACTATAAAGGTTTTAGAAAAAGTGCCAAAGCTGTTTGGTTAGCCAATCAGCTAAAAATTAAGTCATGCGCCTATTGTAACTCACAATACACATTAACAGTTAAGCATGATAGAAAAACCAAGTTATTATTTCATTTAGATCATTTCTTCCCCAAGAGTATCTATCCATATTTAAGTTTATCTTATCACAATTTAATTCCATGTTGTGCGAGTTGTAATATGAGCAAATCAGATAAACCATATAGTATTAAAGATAATATTCATCCGTATCTAGATAGTTTAGATAAGATTGCAAAATATGAAGCCACCAATAAAAGTTTAGCACTATTTCTAATAGATATAAATAAAAATGAGAATAAAATTGAATTACAGCTTAATGTAAGAACAAAATATTTAGGTAATTTAAAAACTGAAAATAAACTAAAGAATTACAAAAACGAGTTTAAAGTAGAAACACAATATCAACAATTCAAAGATGTAGTTGGTGAGACATATTTAAAAGGATTGTATTATAATAGTTACCGAAAAAAAGAACTTTCAGACTTCTTTAAAAACAGCAAAAACATTACTTTAACCCAAGAAATGATTCACCGATTTATTATTGGCAACTACACAGAAGATAAAGATTTGCTTAAAAGACCATTAGCAAAAATGATGAAAGATATTAGTGAAGATTTTAAATTGATTTAAAAGAATAAAACATAAATGAACAACCAACAATTAAAAGATTTAGAAGTCAAACTTTGGGATTCTGCCAATGCAATGCGTGCGCATGGAGGATTAAAAGCATCAGATTATGCAGTACCTGTTTTAGGTTTAATTTTCTTAAAGTTTGCCGAGAATAAATACAGCCAACACGAACCTGAAATTCTAAAAGAATATCAAAAAGACAAAGGCACTAGAATGGAGCGTACCATTCAAGAAATTGCATTAGCTAAATGTGGTTTTTACTTACCTGATAATGCGAGATATGATCATTTACTCAAATTAAAAGGAAACAAAAGAGCAGAGGCATTGCGTGATGCTATGAAAGGTATTGAGAAATATCAAGATGCAAAGTTTCAAGATGTATTGCCAACAGAAGCTTATTTTGATATAGAAAAGAAGAAGGATGATATTCTACCAGAACTATTAAAATCTTTTTCAGACATTCCAATGGATGCCTCTGGAGATATATTTGGTAAAATTTACGAATACTTCTTGGGTAAATTCGCAATGAGCGAAGGACAAAAAGGAGGCGAGTTCTTTACACCAACTTCTGTAGTCCGTTTTATTGTTGAGGTGATTGAGCCTTACAAAGGTAAAATTTACGATCCTGCTTGTGGTTCTGGTGGTATGTTTGTGCAATCTGCCGATTTTATTGCACACGAAGGGCATGACCTTAATGATATCTATGTTTACGGACAAGAATACATGGGAGAAACTGTGCGTTTGGCAAAAATGAATTTATTGGTACACAATTTAAGGGGTGAAATTATAGAAGCCAATTCGTATGACAGTGATCCTTATGATGGATTCGGAAAGTTCGATTTTGTTATGGCAAATCCACCATTTAATGTAAAGTCTGTAAAAGAAAGTACGGTTAAAAACGATGAACGGTTTTACAAATATGGTTTACCAAAAAACAAGGGCAAGAAAGACGATAAAATAAGTGATGCCAATTACTTATGGATATCCTTATTTGCAACCTCTTTAAACAAAAACGGACGAGCAGGTTTTGTAATGCCTAATTCAGCTTCTGATGCAAGAAACTCAGAATACGACATTCGTAAAAACATAGTAGATTCTGGTATTGTAGATTGTATGGTGAGTATGCCTACCAATATGTTTTTAACGGTAACTTTACCTGCAACTTTATGGTTTTTCGATAAGCAAAAAGTGAATACAGATCGTAAAGACAAAATCTTGTTTTTAGATGCACGTAACGTATATAACCAAATAGACAGAGCGCACAGAGAGTGGACTCAAGAAAACCAACAAAATTTAGCAGCTATTGTACGTTTATACCGTGGTGAAACTAACCGCTATTTAGAGTTAATTGACACCTATATAAAAGCAGCAGACCAAGCTGAAAATAAAATTGCACCTGCAAAGGAAACTTTAGTCTTACAAATTGAAAAGGTAGTTAAAAGCTTGAAAAAGCACATTGAAGAAACTAAAGAAAGCAAACGCACACCTGCTAAAGTAAAAGCCTTAAAAGAAGCTGATTTCTTTAATCTAGTAGAAAACTTTGTAAGAAGTGAACCTAAAGAAAATGAAAAAGTATTAAGCAATCTAGCACACCCAATAGAAAACACACCATTAGATAACGAAGCACAATTGGAAGTGGTAGAACATTTACAATGGAATGTTGCACAACATAAGCTTGAAAGTGATGCTTTAAAACAAGATGTAAACACCCTTTTAGAACTTTATAAAATAGCCGACAAAAACCTAAAGTTATCTTCAGATAAAATTTGGAGTAATTACGATTTGGTGAAAGCTGATAAAAATTTAGATGAAGCATTACAACTATATATAGAAGTTACAGAGTTAACGGCCTATTGGGTAACAAATATCAATTGGTTACAAACCCGTTTTCCAGAAGCAAAATATGAAGACATTGTTGGTTTATGTAAAATGGCTGATAAAACCGAATATGCAGACGAACAGGATTATTCTTTAAACGCTGGACGTTATGTTGGAGTGGAGATTGAAGATGATAATATTTCCAGAAAAGAATTTGTTGAAAAACTTACAATACAAAAAGAGTTATTAATAAAATTAACAAAAGCTCAAGAGAACAAAGTGAATAGTATTACAAATTCTATAAATGAATTAATTAATGAATAATTGGAAATCAATCCCTTTAGGAAAAATTGCTGAATTTCGTAATGGAGTAAATTTTGATAATTCATCTTTCGGAAAAGGATTAAAGGTTATTAATGTTGCCGACTTTAAAGATAGAATGTATCCTAATTATTCTGATTTAGGAGAGCTTAGCTCTGTTTCAAAATGGCATGAAGAGGCATACTTAAAAGAGGGAGATATTGTTTTTGTTCGTTCAAATGGAAATAAAAACTTAATAGGTCGATCGATTTATATTAAGGATTTACCAAATGATACTAAAGTAACATTTTCAGCTTTTTGTATAAGATTACGTTTTTTAAATGAGGTTGAAATTGATCCGTATTTTTACTTATATGTTTTTAAAAGCCCTTTGTTTAGAGCTTTACTATCGCAGTTTGGTAATGGAGCAAATATCAATAATCTAAATCAAGATATTTTAAAGAATATTAAAATTCCTGTACCAAAATTACCAACTCAAAAAAAAATAGCCTCAATCCTTTCTGCTTACGATGATTTAATAGAAAACAACAATCAACGCATACAGCTATTGGAAGAAATGGCAGCCGAAATCTACAAAGAGTGGTTTGTCCGGTTTCGTTTTCCTGGATATAAAGATGCTACCTTTTTAGATAAAGAAGGGAATAAAGTTGCTCACGGTACAAAAGGTGCTATTCCTGAGGGATGGGAGAAGAGACCAATTAAAGATATTGTTGATATTATTTCTGGATACGCTTTTAAAACAGAATCTTTTGAAGAAGATGGAGATTATGGTTTGGTAACAATTAAAAATGTTCAGAATGGTTATTTCGTAACTAAAACCACAGACTATATTAAAGAATTACCTAAGAATTTAAAGGATGATATTTTTTTAAAGGACAAAGATATTTTACTTTCTCTTACTGGGAATATTGGTAGAATTTGTTTGGTTTACGGAGATAATTATTTATTAAATCAGCGTGTTGCAAAGTTAAAACCTAAATCGGAAGATTTGTTCGAATATGTGTATTTATTTTTTAGAAGTGATTTCTTAAGAATGACGTTAGAAAATTACTCTAATGGAGCTGCACAACAAAACTTAAGTCCAGTTGATACTTCAGAATTAAAATTTATCACTCCACTAGATGGTTTACTAGAAAAGTTTTCAGATATAACTAAATCATTTTTTGATGAAATAATTATTCTTTTAAAGAAAAACAAAATCCTTCAAGAAACCAGAGATTTATTATTACCACGTTTAATAAGTGGTAAGTTGTCTGTGGAGGAGTTGGAGATAGAAGAAAGTTTAAATAGGGCTGCAGAGCCACAAGAAAAATATAGTAAGTAAATGCAAGACCTACTCATTACACATATAGATAATACCGCTATTAAAAATTTAATAAAATTAAGGCGTCAAGAATATTTACAAGCGCCTTTGCGTATTGTTGAAGATTATAATAATGAGAATAAAAATATAGATGAGTATAATGGTAGGCAACTACTAGAAATGATACAAAATGCCAATGACGAGAGTGATACGTTAAAGGCTAAGAAAGTATTTATTAAAGTAGACGAAAACAGTTTAATTATTGCCAACAATGGTAATGCCTTTTCTTTAGGCGGTGTAGAGTCGTTAATGTATAGCGATTTAAGCCCTAAAACAATGGAGGAAAACAAGGTTGGTAAAAAAGGGTTGGGTTTTAGATCTATACTTAACTGGTCTAAAGAAATTTATATTGCTAGCTACGATTTGCATTTAAAGTTTTCTGAACAACATGCTGCTAATTTTTTACAAAGCGTTTTAGAAGAGAAGCCTGAAATTAAAGAAACTTTAAAACGTAAAACTAAAAAACACATTCCAATTTCTGTTTTGAGGTGTCCATACATAGAAACCAATCCCACTAAAAAGAAATTTGCAAATTATGATACCGTTATAGAATTGTCTTTAAAAGATGATGAAACTATTTATGAGAGTATCATCAATCAAATAGATGCAGATATTGTACCCGAAGTTCTTATTTTTTTAAACAAGTTAGAAGAAGTTGAGGTACAAACACCTGAAGCTCATTTTAGTTTTTCAAAAGAGTTTGATGCAGAAGAAAATCAAATTACAATTATTAAAAAAGATTTTTTAGAGCCAGAAAATAATCAAGAATGGTTATGGAATATTTTAGAAGATAAAGGAGAAATTGAAGGTTTAGAAGAAGCTAAAAACTACGAATTAAAAATAGCTTACAATCCTAATGAAGAAGTTACTTTTCATAAACTTTTTTCTTATTTTAGAACAGAGATAGATTTCCCTTTTCCTGTAATTGCTCATGGCTCTTTTGAGTTAAAATCTGATAGAAACCATTTAACTAAAGATGAGAACGATTTCAACATTCAATTAATAAGAAAACTAGCAAAATTATTAGTGGATTGCGCTTTAAAATTAACTGAAAGTGCGGTTAGTAATTATGATGCTTTAAAACTTTTAATTCCTAACGAAAAGCAACAATCTTCTTTGTATGATGAATATTGGGGTTTTGATACTTTAATAAAAGAATACATTGATGAAGTAGCTATTTTTCCGACAATACATAATGGTTATATCACTTTAGAAGAAGCTCCTAAATTTTACGAAATAGAGATTGATCATTTAATACCTGATGCATGTGCTTTAGATTTTGAAACGCTTTTAAAATCAACACCAGATCAAAGTATTCATAATTATATGTATACAACTTATGAAGATCAATATTATGATGATGAAGTATTTACAGAAAAAATAAATAAAATTGTTAATGAAGGTCATTATTCTGATGATCAAAAAATAGCTTGGATAAACATTTTAATAGATGATACTAGTTATTTTTATTCAAAACCTAAACCTATTTTTCCAAACTTATTAATTAATAAAAATGGAGAAGTAATAAAAAACAGCTTAGAAGAAGTTATTTTACCTCCAAGTGGTAAAGAGTTTAATTTACCAGGAGATCTTAAATTACAATTTGTAAATAAAGATTTTACAGAAAAATTAAAGATAAGTATTGATGGAGACATAAGAGACGTGTCTAAACGCCTACAAAAATTTGATGTAAGCGAATATTCAATGACAGTTGTTGCTAAAAAAATTATTTCTAGTTCTCATTCTTTATTGTTAGAAGAGAACACCAATAAGACTTCGGTTATATCGGAAATGCATACATCCTTATATTATATTTTTGATAGTTTAAAAGAAGACTGGAATCGTGAAGTGTTCTTTCAGAATGTAACTTCTCCATATTTGTTTTCAAGAAATGGCGAATTAACTTCTGCAAATAAGCTTTATTTTGGAGAGGATTATGAAGAAGGGTATTTATGTGAAAAACTTTTAAATTCAATAGAGGAAGATATTTTTGTTGGAACTTTAGAAGAAAATGGTATTGAGGATTTACTCAACATTGAACAGTATTTAAAATGGATTGGTGTTGCCAGTTCACCAAGAAGAAAATTAGTAAAATATCAAAGTTTACCATTTAGTCCGTTATATGTGAACTATACTTTTGATCATTTAAGTTTTCCATACTCGCTACCAAATGATTCTAAAACTTTCCCTAATCGCAGGAGTATAGGATTAACTCGAAATCATCAGGTAGAGGTTTTATGGTTTGAATTCATGAAAGAAATTATAGATAGTGCTTCTTTTGAGGATATAATTGCTTGGTTAATCTCTGACGATGAATTAAGTAACTGTATTGTCTCAGATAAAGAACACAATTCCTGTGTCTTTAATTTGCAGTTTGATAGAGTTCACAATAATAGAAGGATAGAAACTAAAAGCATTAAGTCTTATATTTTGTTCTATCTTAAAAATAAAGTCTTTATTCCAATAGATAACGGAGAAAAATCTAAACCATCAGATTGCATATCAAATGCAGGTAATTTATCACCATTGGTGCATTCCCCTAAAGTAAATTTTGATGCGGATGTGTTTTATAGATATAATATTAAACCAGATCAAATTGAGGTTTTACTAAATAGATTAGGTGTTAAAGAAAACTTTAAAGATTTGTCAAAGGAAGTAATGTATCGTCTTTTAAATGAACACCATAAATATTTTGATGAAAATAAAAGCTCTTCAACCGCGCTTTATAACGCTATTGTAGAGGCTACCGTAAATTTACCAAAAGAATTTAATTGGGATTTTAAAGAGCGTAACGAATATTTAGAAAATGGTTTCATTTTAAGTACTGTTAATGGTAAAAATGAATATGTATCAGTAAAAGAAGCTACATATGTATTGAATCCTAATCATAGTCAAGATTTATTAGCGAAACTAAAAGTAGCCAAAGTGAAGCCAAGAGTTGGTAATTCTCGTATTTTAGAATTATTTGGAATACAGCCAGTAGATTATATAGAATTTGAAGTTAAGAAGCAAATTTTAGATAGCACGTTAAATACAGATTTTCAACATGAGTTTCACCAATTAAAACCATTATTATTTGTTTACAGACATCAAAAGAATATAACAGAAACTCAAAAAGATAAAGAGTTAGGTAGTTTAAAGCAATTAAAAATAAAACTTTGTAATAATTGTGAAGTTGAATATTATATTAATGATAAAAAGGAAAAATTAGAGCTAAAAACAAATGAATATGTATTTGAAAAAAGTTCAAAAACATATTATATTAAAGTAAAAAATATTTCAAAATCTTATTCAGATTTAAAACAAGATTATCGCTTTGTAGAAACAGTTTCAGATATTATTTGTGGTGCCTTAACAGTTACAGAAAACAGAAAAGATTTTATGTTAATTATAGGGCAAGAAGAATCTAAATGGAAAGAAATTTTGACAAGAGAATTCCCAGAATTCTCAATGATAGAGAAAGAAGTAATGCAAAACTTCGAAGGAGCCTTAACTTCAAATCAACAGTTTTGGAAGAGTGTTTTAAAGGCTACTAAATATGATTTTAAAAATAATATTTTAAATAGTGAGAAAGAAATATTCGAAAATTTAAATTGTAAGCTACCATATGATGATTTTTTTGAATTATACAGAGGTATAAATTATCATGAATTATCTTGTTACAATAACTATAAACTTGTAAAAAAGCTTTTTAAAAGTTTAAAAATAGATAGTAAACGTTTTAATGAATTTTCAAAAACAGATATAGATTTTAGAGAGTATTACCTAAACTTGCTAAAAGGTATTCATAATATAATGTCTAAAAAATATCAATCCTTATTGTTTTCTAAGGGATATTCTGAAGAATTTACAAGTGCTATAAATGAATTTGATTCTTATGATTTTCAAGAAATAGAGATTCCAAATTCATTATATTTAGATTTAGATAAATTATATCAAGAAGAATTTGAAGAAGCTCAATATTCACGTTTTTTCGAATTGAAAGATTCCGAAATAACAGATGTAGAAGGTATTTATAAGGGTAACTTAAAGAAATTCAAAAAACTACTTAAAGAAGAAAATATTTTTAATAATGATTTATTAAATACGATGTTATATGATAATGATTTTAAAAATAAGATCTATTTTGATAAGCTTAAAGAACTAGAAATAGAGTATAAAGAACAATATTTAAATGAAGACGTTAAAAGAAGTAAAGTTAAATTATCATCTTCAAGTCAGGAAATAGATATTACTGATTATGAAGCCCTATTAAATCAAATAGAAAAGAATGTAGAAGATAATAAATTGGAGATAGAAGTATATTCACCTGAAAAAGTAGAGAAAAAATTGGATACTTTAAGAGGTGTTGGTGTTAGACAATCTACAAATGGAGTTAAAACTTCAATTCCTAAATCTGAAATTGGTTTTATTGGTGAGAAATATGCTTTTGAAGTTTTAAAGAAAAAATTTGATGAAGTTATCTGGAAATCTGAATACGCAATTAGAGCTGGTTTACCAGAAGGGAAAGACGGTTATGGTTATGATTTTGAATGTACTATAGATGGTGTAACAAGATTTGTTGAGGTAAAAAGTACAACTACCAATAACAATGCTTTTTATATTAGTAAAAATGAAGTAAGAGTTGGTCATGAAAATAATAATAATTATGATATTCTATTAATCAGTAATTTATTTTCAGAAAACATTGATTTTAAATATTTAGAAAATATTTTTCAATATCAAGAAAAAGATACCTTTTTTGAAAACAGTAGTTTTTTAGTTGAAACAGATGGGTATAAAATTAAATTTAAATAAATGGCATTTTTAAACGAATCACACATAGAAGAAGCAGATATTCAGTTTTTCGAATTAATTCTTGGATATGCTCATAAAGATGCCTGGGAGAAAAAACTAATTGGTAGGGATAGTCTAAAAGATGTAGTTTTAAAAGAAGATTTAAGAACTGCTTTAATAAGACTAAATGATAGACTACCAAAAGAATGTATAGAATTTGCTATAGATGAACTATCTAAAAGTAGAGTTAGTTTAACGCCGGTAATTGCAAATAAAGAAGTTTATCAATTAATAAAAAATGGAGTACCAGTTTCTTATCAAAATAACGAAGGTAGAGAAGAAAATGGATATGTAAAAGTATTAGATTTTGATGATGAAACGAACAACGATTTTTTAGTAGTATCTCAACTAAGTATAGAATATTTACAAACAGCAAATATTACCAGAAGACCAGATTTAATGTTATATGTTAATGGTTTGCCTTTGGTAATGATTGAGTTAAAAAATGCTACTGAAAAGGTAAAAGGAGGTTATGACACCAACTTAAAACGTTATAAGAGAGATATACCACAGTTATTTTGGTATAATATGTTTGTATGTATTTCTAACGGTATAGAAACACGTGT
Source organism: Polaribacter sp. Hel_I_88 (assembly GCF_000687935.1). Lineage (NCBI taxonomy): Bacteria > Pseudomonadati > Bacteroidota > Flavobacteriia > Flavobacteriales > Flavobacteriaceae > Polaribacter > Polaribacter sp. Hel_I_88. The sequence goes on from NZ_JHZZ01000001.1 coordinate 2,706,295, forward strand.
GGGTTCTTTTAATGCACCTTGGGAGCATTTCTTTTCTTGGGTAAAACTAGAAGACACATCAGTTTCAAACACTCAATTAACACGTTTAGAAGTTGAAGCTGAAAGTAAAACTACTTCAAAAAGATTAAGTTTAAAATTATTTGGAGAGGGTTTATGTAATAAGAAAAACCTCCTAGATTATTTGGAGAACTTTGTTTTGTATCACAAAAATAAAGTGAAGATTATTGCTAAAAATCATCAATTTCTAGGTGTGAATAATGCAATAGAATCACTTAAAAATAAAGAAGGTAAAAAAGGAAAATTAGGTGTGTTCTGGCATACACAGGGTTCAGGAAAATCATATTCTATGATTTTCTTTTCTCAAAAAATTGAGCGTAAAGTAGAAGGGAATTGGTCATTTTTAATTGTTACAGATAGAACAGATTTAGACAGTCAGATCTATCGTAATTTCCAGGAAACAGAAGTTGTTTTAGAAACCAAAGAACAAAAAGAAAACTATTATAGACCAAATAGTAGAAATAAACTAAGAGATTATCTTCAATCGAATAGATCATACGTTTTTAGCTTAATACATAAATTCGGAATAGAAAAAGGAAAAACATATCCGCAATTAACAGTGCGTGATAACTGGATAGTGATTGTAGATGAAGCGCATAGAACACAATATAAAGGGTATGGAGAAAATATGCGTATTGCTTTACCTAATGCACAATACATTGCTTTTACAGGAACACCCTTATTAAGAAGTGAATTGACAAAAGATTGGTTTGGTCATTATGTATCTGAATACAACTTTGCACAAAGTATAGAGGATGGTGCAACAGTGCCTTTGTATTATAAGAAGAGTGTACCTAGAGTGGAGCAAATTAATGAAGATCTTGTAGGGAATGCAGCAGAGATTTTAGAAAATGAGAATCTAACAGAAGAGCAAAAGAAAAAACTCGACAAGGAGTACTCAACGTTATTGCAAGTTGTAAGAAGAGAAGATCGTTTGCAAGAAATAGCAAAACACATTGTACAACATTATCCGTATCGTTTAAATGTAAAGAACGATGATTTAGAGAGAAAGCCAATGAAAGCTATGGTGGTTTGTATTGATAAATTCACCGCAGTTAAAATGTTTCAGTTCGTTCAATTAGCTCAAAAAGAAGAAATAAAAGAATTAAGAAAGAAAATAGCCAGAGAAAAAGATCTAGAATTAAAGGAACGCTATAAAGAGGCAATTACTTTTATGGAAGAAACTAGGATGTCTGCTGTAGTAAGTCAAGAAGGATCTGATAAAGAAGAAAAAGAAGTTTTTGAGAAGGAAGGATTAAATATTACTCCTCACAGAAAATTAATGGACTATCCAGATGAAGATGGTCGTAATATTGAAGATTACTTTAAAGATCCTAATAGTACGTATAGAATTGTTTTTGTGACAGCGATGTGGTTAACAGGTTTTGATGCACCTGCTGTTTCAACCTTATACATAGATAAACCACTCCAGAATCATACATTAATGCAAACAATAGCGAGAGCAAATCGAGTTATTGCAGGTAAAAAGAATGGTTTAGTTGTAGATTACTTTGGGGTATTTCGAAATCTTAAAAAAGCATTAGCAGATTATGCAGAAGGAACTAAAGGGAAAGACACAATTGAAGATGATGAAGATTTTCCTGTAAAGGAGTTTGAAGAGCTTTTAGTGTTATTAGAGGAAGCTATTATCCATACGAAAATATATTGTAAAGAATTAGGAGCAGATATTGATACCATTTTAAATTTAGGCGAAAAAGGTTTTAAAGAAGTCGAATTATTTCAGAAGTATGCAAACATCATTTTAGAAAAAGATGAATATAAAAAACAACTAGGTTTATTTGTGAATACCATTGTTGGTTTATACGACTCTGCTAAGCCAGAAATTTATGGATTCCCTCAAATTAAAAAAGGAAAAGATGTCCTAGAATATCTTCGTAAGGTAGTAGACAGACATGTCGATAAAGATGAAGCAATTGAAAGAGTAAAAAAGAGACTAGACAGTTTGTTAGATTCTAGTGTTGTTGGAAAAGGAGATTTAAACGAGACCCCTTACGAATATAATATTGTTAACTCTAAGCAAATTGATTTAAGTAAGTTAGATTTTTCTAAATTAAGAGCAGAGTTTCCAGAAAAGAAACATAAGAATATTCAATTTGCAGATTTAAGAGAATTATTGGAAATAAAATTGAAGCAGATGCTAGGACAAAACAAAACTAGAGGTTCGTTTTTAGAACGTTTTGAAAAAATTATTGAAGATTACAATTCAGGAAGTTTATCTATTGAAGAGGCTTATGAAGATTTGATGAAGCAGGCTGAAAGTATGTCTGAAGAGCAAGAAAGAGCTGCGAAAAATGATATGACTGAAGAACAACAAGAACTTTTTGACTTGTTGAAAAAAGAGAAACTAACAAAAGAAGAGGAAAAGAATGTAAAACTTGCTGCAACAGATTTGTTAAAAGTATTGTTTGATGCTGAGAATAAAATATTAATTCAAGAATGGCATAAACAAAAAGCGACTCAAGAAATGGTAAGACAAGAAATAAAAAAAATCTTAAATAAAGAGTTACCTCAATCATACAATAGGAATATTTTTGCCGAAAAAACAGAAATTATATTTCAACATTTTTATGATTTAGCAGAACAAGGGAAGGGTTTTGCTGCTTAAACAAGTATTTATAGATTAATACATGTGCAAATACATTGCACAAAAGCAAATTATATTTGCATAGTTCTTTGAAAAACCTGCTGTAAAATATTGATTTTTGCCAACTGGTAATTAAACTTTTAAGTTTTGTTTCAACGATCGGTTGGTATCTCAGTAATTATCCGACAACCGGAATTTCGGATACTGAGATGAATGTTATTTAAGGTTATTGTGTTAGCCTTTTAGAGTAACTTTTATAAATTATTCTTTTAAGATATATTTTTATTATTATTTCTTTTAAGATATATTTTTAAATTATTTTTTAAGTAATTTATTCATAAACAAAGAGTATAGCAGCAGGTTTTAAAAGAATAAAAATAGTTATGAAAATAGAAAAAGAACATATCAAATATATTCAAGACGAGTTCGCAACAATGCAATCTCGTGAAGATTTTTTAGATTTGCTAAACTATGCAAAACCATTAATTTATGGTGATAACTATATTCCATTTGAGCTAAAGCAAATTACCTATTATGCCAATCCCAAACGTTCACGTAAAGCCTACAAAGAATTTCAAATAAAAAAGAAATCTGGAGGTGTACGTACTATTTACGCCCCGGAAAATGGTTTAAAAACAATTCAGAAAACAATAGCTTTAATCTTGCAATGTGTTTTTGAACCTCACGAGGCAGCTAAAGGTTTTGTAATGGGTAAATCGATTGTAGACAACGCCAAAGATCACGTTGGGAAAAACTATGTGTACAATATCGATTTAAAAGATTTCTTTCCAAGTATAGATCAAGCAAGAGTTTGGGCATGCTTAAAATTAGCCCCATTTAATCTAATTGATCAGAAGACTTCTAAAGAATTTGATTTTAAAAAGTTAGAAACAGGAATTAGAAGATTTACAACAGAATTTGATGAAGAGATTTTTTATCAATTAAAAGGAGGAACATTTTTACTTGTAAATGATAAAAAAGGGAATTACAAAGCATATCAAAAAAGATTAAAAAAACTTGATAAAGATGTATTTAAAGACGCAGCAAAATATATTACTACGGATGCCAATTTAAAAGAGTTAGAAAAGCTTACCGTTCACAGAGAAAAATTAGCAAACATGATTGCATCTTTATCTTGTACAAAAATGCAAGTAGAAAGAAAAGATGAAAATGGTAGCTGGGTAAAAGTAATACGAAACGTTTTACCACAAGGAGCGCCTACTTCACCGGTGTTTTCTAATATTATTTGTCAAAGATTGGATAAAAAACTTTCTGGAGTTGCCAAAAGATTTCATTTAAATTACACTCGTTATGCAGATGATATTACCTTTAGTTCTATGCATAATGTATATCAAGAAAATGGTAAGTTTTTAAAAGAACTAACAAAGGTTATTAAAGGTCAAAACTTTGACATTAAAGAGAGTAAAACACGTTTGCAAAAAACAGGGTATAGACAAGAGGTAACAGGTTTAATTGTAAACGATAAAGTTAATGTAAGAAAAAGGTATGTAAAGCAGGTTAGAATGTGGTTGTATTACTGGGAAAAATACGGCTACAACAAAGCGGAGTCTATTTTTTTGAAAGACTATTTTATTGATAAAGGTCACGTTAAAAATGCAAAGCCCAATTTTGGAAATGTACTGTCAGGAAAATTAGAATATTTAAAGATGGTAAAAGGATTTGAAAATACTACCTATTTATCTTTGAATAAACGTTTTGAGAAACTTCTTGGGGTAATCGATCCAATAGAAAGAATTTTAAACGAATGGGAAAATAACGGAATAGATAGCGCTATGAAAATTTATAAAACAGATATTCATGAGTAATAAATTTCAATTTATACAGACCTTTCTTGAAAACGAGAAATTGAACTCTTCTCAAAAAGAACGGTTTTTGAAGTTAGTTTCTAAAGAGTTGAAAAAGTCCTCTGAGTCAGATGCGCAAGTTTTGGAGGAAATTAGGTTGATTAAAAAGAAATTGGACATAGAAACTCCTTTATACGATAAAAAAGAACCTTCATTGGATTTAACATTAAAAGAGCTATTGAATGAAGATGATCTAAAGAAAATAAAAAATAAAAAAAATCTGAGTTTTAAGGATCAGGTAATTAAATCTAAATTAGAGGGAAATAAACAGGACTTTGAGGTTAACGAAAATGTTACCGATTTCGTCACTAAATACGATTGGGTTCCAAGTTATGTAAATCCAGCAGGTATTTATAAATATTTGCTAGATTATAATAATAACTTAATATTAAAATCAACTTGTCATAAAATTGACAGTAATGAATTAAAGATAATAAACGAACATTGTGGTGTTGAGATCTATGATTTTAATAAACACTTGTTGATAATAAATGAAGCTTTTGAAATTCATGATAAAAAGTATGCACCAGCATTTATTAAAAGTTTTATAAGGCTTTATTTAACAGGCAAAGATTTCTATGGGAATGAAATTGGGGCTATAGTAAAGGGTAAAAAATTAGGTTGGACAGAAGATACAATTGAATTTAGTTGGTCAAATGAAGAATTAAAAAAATGGGCCGAAAAGAATGTTACAATGCCGCCTTGTCCTAGTGAAGGACTTGCAAGGAAACATAAAAATTTAGGATTTGAATTTGAAGGTACAATCGAAAATTCTTATAAGAGAAACATCTCAACTTTTAGCAAACTAATTATACATTTTAAAAAAATGTTTCATATAAAATCTGATAATGCTTTAAGAAACTTAATAATTCAACAAAATGAAATTAAAGAATGGAATGATAAAATTGAATTTATTATAAATGAAGAGGATTTTCCTTTAAATATAGAATTATTCACTTATGTTGAAAGAGTTGTTCAAGCATATAACAAAATAATAGAATTAGCACTAGAAAAAGCAACGGGAAAACCTAAAATTAAGCTCACTTTTCAAGAAGACGAAAAGGTTGTTGAGTTTAAAATCCACCATTTAAATAATCGATTTTCAAAATCAAATATTGGTATAAAAGAAAGGCTTCATGGTCAGGTGTATAAGAACATAATTATTAATCAAATTAACGGCCTTTGTGATTTATTCGTTCATGCAGATTTAGACCAAAATAATTTTTTTAGATTTAATGTTTGGGATGAAAATTATAATAAAAAAGAACTTAGTAAAAACCCTTTAAGTATTGTAACATCTAATACGCCTATTCATGGTGTAATACATATTCTGAGATTTAAAAAAAAATAAAACACTATGGTTTATCTGATTGATGATAAAAAAGAAAGACAAGAAAATGACTATAATTGGACTTTTAGTAAACTTAGCAATTACAAGGAAATTTTACACCCAATTTATAGTTTAGAGGAACTTCAAGGTAATAGTAGTAAGATTTTTAAAGAAGCTAAAGTGATTTTGTACCATGAATCTTTTATCGATAAATCTATTTTAAGTGATGAAGCTGCTCAAAAAAGAAAAGAGTTGACAGATTATGCACAAAGAGAAAACAAATACTTAGTTTATTTTAGTGGGGGTAGTGATACTCGATTATTGGAAAGGAATATTGCACATGTACCAGATTTTATATTATATCAAAACCTTCATGTTTTTTTAAATGCTTATAAGAACAACGATTTAAATTTAAATTATTTATTATTTGGCTCTGATCCTAAATTAGAAGAAAAACTAAAAGTTAGGCAATTAGAATTAATTCAAGAAACGGAAAAAGAAGAAATAAAAGAAGTAAAAGGAAAACAAAATCTTTTTTTAAGACCTTTAGATGACTTTATTTCTAATCCAATTATAAATTCAGATAATGAAACACTTTGGGAAGCTTCGGATGATTATTTGAATGAATTTATAGAAGAAAATTTAAATGAGAAACCATATGATAATATTTTTATTCCATTATGTTTCGGAGATACATTATCAGATTTTAATGGGTTAAAATTAGCTATATATTTAAGATGTTGTAATACTATAAATCAATGTTCTAATATTTATATATATGGCTTTGTGGGATTTAGTTCTTTAGTGAATCACTCGTACTTTGATGTTTTAAAGACAAAGAATGTTGAATTGATAGACTTTTCCAAAAAATCGATACATCAATCAGCTATTTTATTTAAAAATAAAATTCAAGAAAATGAGCTTTCTAAGGAAATATCAAAAATAAAACTAAGTCCTCCTAAAAAATATTTTGACTCACATAGCGTTGCAAATGAATGGGCTATTTATAGATGGTCAAAAACGATAAATGTCTCTGCTGAAAAGATTGAAGGTATTGAAAACAAGATTGAAAGTAACTTGTACTTTAAATATTTAAAAACAATATATCCAATAAATAATGCTAATGTTATTAGTGGTGATAAGCTAAAAATAAACTATTCAGGAGATCCTAAAGTACTTTATATTGATGATGAAGCCGAAAAAGGATGGGAAGAAATCTTCGCTGAATTTTTTGGAGATAAAAACAACATATATTTTGATTATTTAATTGAAGATTTTAAGAATCTTACTCAAGATCAATTAATAAAATCATCATTGCAGAAAATTAAAGAAGATGATATTGATTTAGTTTTACTGGATTTTAGGTTGTTACCAAGTGATTTTATTACAAAAAATTTAGAAGAAGTAACTGGTGTTAAGCTATTAAAAGAAATAAAGGAGTTAAACTCTGGAATTCAAGTGATAATCTTTTCAGCAACGAATAAAATTTGGAATTTACAAAAACTTCAAGATGCTGGTGCTGATGGTTTTATTTTGAAAGAATCTCCAGAAAATAGTTCTGATATTAATTTTACTAGTCGTTCAGTTATAAGAATGATTGAGTTAATTGAAGATTCATTACGTAAATCATTTTTAAAAAGGATTTATGATCGGCTTAAGCCCTTGTTAAAATTAGTAGATTCTTCAATAAAGAAAAAACCTAAAAATTATAACTTAAATATTCAACAAACATATTTAATAAAATATCAAGATTATTTAGTTTCGGCAGATTATATTTTAAGAAAAAGCACTGATGAATTGAAATTTAGTTTTTTACAATTAGTATTAATTGTGGAAGATATAATTAAGACGTTTTATATTTCAGATTCCATAGGTGATCATGCCGTAGAAGTTTCTTTATATGAAAAAGTAAAATGTGTTACTTTTCAGAATGAATCCCTAGTATTATCCTTAAAACCAAAAGGCGGTAATAACTTTAGTGAATTTTCACATGAAAATATGGTTTTAGATAAGGATTTAGGCAAGAAAAACTATCTAATGTTTAATAATAAGTCGGATAGAATTCCTTTTAATTATAGACTTCACTGTGTATTATACTTTAAATATGAATTATCTTTAGAAGAGTGTTCTGCATTTTCAAATTTATATAGATTACGCTCAAGTTCTGTTGCGCATATGGGTGATAATAAAGTTGAATTTATTGACTTGGAAAAAGTAATAAAACTATTAGATATTCTAATAAGTTAATGTATGCAAATACCTTGCATACCTACATCGCAACTTTGTAGCATAATTAGTAATCGAGATAAAAATGCAACTAAAAGCGAAATTAATAGAATGTTTGCCAGTTCAAACAGGAACTAGTAAAAACGGAGAATGGAAAAAACAAGATATTATTGTAGAAACCTATGGACAGTACCCAAAAAAGGTTTGTATAACTATATGGGGAGATAAAATCAATCAGAATATTTTACAAGTAGGAAAAGAGCTAATCATAGATTTCGAGATTGAAAGTAGATCTTATAATAACAGATGGTATACAGATGTCAAAGCTTGGAAAATTAAACAAGCAGAAAGTACCATAGAAAATATAAAAAATGATCCAACACCAGTAAGTTTCGATGAAACTCAAATAGAAGAGAAAGAAGATGATTTACCATTTTAATAACTTGTAAAACTAATTAATATGAAAATAGGTAGCTTTTTCCAAAATATCAGTTTGAATAACGACCAGCTTAATACGTTAGAAAAATTGGACGCTTTTTTAAAAAGTGATAAAAATATTTTTATTCTTCAAGGATATGCAGGTACAGGTAAAACTACTTTAATTAAAGGGGTTGTAAAATATTTAGAGAATAGTAGTCAACTATTTAATATTATGGCTCCAACTGGCAGAGCAGCTAAGGTTTTAAGAGACAAAACAGGTTTTGGAAGAACCATACATAGTAGCATTTATAAGTTAGAAGATTTAAAAGCAATCAATCCAGATTCAAAAGAATTGGCAGACCATAGCGTGCGCTATGTCTTCCCAATTGATTTGGAATCAAAAGATCAAAGAGTGCTAATTGTAGATGAAGCTTCTATGATTTCTTCAAAAGAATCTAAAAACGAGCTTTTCGATTTTGGCACAAACTTTCTGTTAAACGATTTGTTAACCCATACTTTTTCAACAAATAAAAATAATAAAATTATTTTTGTCGGAGATCCTGCTCAGTTGCCTCCAGTTGGCGATAATCAATCCAAAGCTTTAGAAATTAACTATTTTATTGATTTAGGATATTCCTGTGCTTTTTCAGAACTAAAACAAGTAATGAGGCAAGATGATAATTTAATTTTAGAAAACGCCAGTAATATAAGAGATCTTTTAAATGAAGCTTCAAGAAATACTATTGAACTAAAATACGACCAAGAGAGTTTTATAAAGTTAGATACTAATGACGTTGTAAGTCAGTTTACGAATTTGTATCCAAATCCAGAAATTGGTGACGGAATTATAATTTCCTATTCAAACGCTCAAAGTTATCATTATAATTTTGCAATCAGACAGATTTTGTTTCCTCAGAATAAAGATATTGTTCCAGGAGATATCATTATGATTAATAACAATAATCAGTATTCTTATAAGACAGAGTTGTTTAATGGTGATTTAGCTAAAATTGTAGCGGTTTCACAGCATTTAGTTGAGCAATCTGCGCCTGTATGGATAGTTAAAGACGGAGTTAGAGTCAAAGAAATTATAAAAATAAACTTCAGAAAAGTTTATTTTAGGGTTCCTCATTTTCAGGAAGATATTGATTGTTATATTATTGATGACTTACTAAATAGCATCGACAGAGATTTGACCTTAGACATGACAAGAATGTTATATATTAATTTTGTGATGCGTTTTAATGCAGAGCAAGAAAAAAAAGAGGAGAAATTTAAAGTTGGTTCAAAAGAGTTTAAAAATGCATTGATTAAAGACCCATTTTATAATGCTTTAAGAATTAAATATGGGTACGCAATTACTTGTCATAAATCTCAAGGTGGTGAGTGGGATAAAGTTTTTGTAGATTATTCTGGAAGGGCAGGTTTAAATAATGATGCATTGAGATGGAGCTATACAGCTACAACAAGGGGTGTAAATACGGTTTACGCAATTAATTCCCCACATTTAACATCATTTAGCAAATTAAAAATTTCAGAGATTACAAATGGTGGAAAAATTCCAAACAATGCACTTTCCTTAGATCATATAAATATTTCACCTTTTCATAATGGTGCACAGCACAAAGCAAAGAGTTTAAAATATTGGGAAGTAAAAGAAAAATTAGAAGCCACAAACTATAAGATTATTAATGTTGAGTCTGGTGAGTTTTTAGAAAAATACACCATTAGTAATTATAGAAATGAAGTATTTAAATTGCAAGCAAGTCACAAGGGTTCAGGACATTTTGTAAATCAATTTGAAGTGGCAAATAAAAAAGGGGCAACTGAAGAAAAAGAGTTAGAAGAGATATTTAATTTAAATTATACTTCAAAACTTTCACTAAACTACACCCCAAGTGCTGCGTTTTTAGAGTCATTTTATTTTAGAATGAGAGTATGTTGTCAAGAACTAGACATTTCAATTACCAATATCGACGAGCAAGTAGAGAAGTCTTTTGTAAATTATTTTTTAAGAACGGATAGTATTTGCTCAAATATTCAGTTTTATTTCAAAAAAAATGGTAGTTTCTCAACAGCAATGCCTAAAACATTTAAATGTAATGATGATAAAAAATTGCAATTATTAATTGAAAAATTAGAAAAAGATGCCAGCTAAAGAAATCAAAGAATTAAGAGATTCAGGAAAATTAGAAGAAGCTTTGGCTATGGCGCAAAGTGAATTAGAAGCGAATCCTGAAAATATTTGGGGAAAAAGAAATTTAGCATGGGTGTATTATACATTCTTAAAAAGAGATCAAGGGAGTCAAGATGCTTTTTTACCAATGATTTTAAAAGTTCTTGAATTAAAATTACCAGAAGATGAAGTGATGTTTTATGAGCAGATTTGTTGGATGATTGGTGGGCATATTTTTAAAATATCAAAAAGTGAATTAAGTAATATTGATAAATTCAACGCAGTAAATTTGATTTTTAATTCAATAAAGACATTAAAATTTGAGCAATCAAAAGGACATAGCTTTTTGTTAAAATCATTACACAACGCATTTAAAGAAGTTTCTTCAGAAGGGCAATTTAATTCGGATAATTTATTAATGTCTTCAAAAAGTTATTTAGAACTTTTTCAATGGGCAGGATTTGAAAGTTTTTTAGATGAAGATTATGAACCTTTCGAAATGAATGGTAGAAAGATTATGTCTTTTGTTGAGCAAGTTATTATTGGGTACTCTAAAGTTTTATTAAAAGGTGAACGTATAAATACTAATGGTTTTATTAAAGCTATAAACGAAGAAAAAACAGATGATTTTTTATTTTTCATAAATTCTGTAATAGATAATCATCCAGCGTTTCAATACTCGTTATATTATAAGTCAAAATTATTATTAGCATTAGAAAGATTTGACGATGCTAAAAAATCATTAATTCCTTTTGTGAAAAAGAAAAAGAATGATTTTTGGGTTTGGGACTTATTAGGAGAAGCATATTCGAATGACGCTGATGTTCAGGTTGCTTGTTTATGTAAAGCATTAACATTAAACACTAAAGAAAGTTTTTTAGTAAAGGTTCATCAGAAACTAGCTGATTTGTTGGTTGATAAGGAATTGTATAATGAAGCTTCTGCAGAAATCATAAATTCTATTTCCATTAGACAGAAGAATAATTGGAAAATTAATAATGAATTATTAAAATATACACATCAAGAATGGTTCGCAAAAGATGTACATAAAAATGAGAACAAACGATTCTATATTGATCAAGCTGTTCTTGCAGAAGAGCTATTGTATAATAATCATGAAGAAATAGTTGTTGTTATAGATTTTGTAAATACCAATAAAAAGGTCGTAAACTTTATAAAGGATAAAACAACCAATGGGTTTTTCAGCTACAAGCATTTAAAAATGAACCCGAAAATAGGAGACATTTATAACGCAAGATTAAACCCAGTTGGTGTCGATGGATTTTATAAAGTATTAACTTTTAAAAGAAGTCCAAATACTAATGCTGAAGTAATAAAAAATGTTTCAGGGAATTTAAGAATCGCAGTAAATAGAGATTTTGGCTTTATAAATGATAATTTCGTTTCTCCGGATTTAATTAAAAAACACAAATTAAAGAATGGAGATGAAATTACAGGTAAGAAAATATTGTCTTTTGATAAAAAGAAAAATGATTGGGGTTGGAAAGTTTTTGAACTTGATATTTAATACTTTAAAAAATTAAAATCATACAAAACTTTAGAGATGATTAAACTAAATTAAATAAATGAGATTCCCAGTTCCCCCATTTTTTGAAAGAGATAAAGTTTACAACATTTCTGAAGTTGAAACATGGTTTGATGAAAATTGGCAAAAATATAATTGGGTTGCAGATTTATGGCGTTGTAAATATTGTTCTAATAGAAGAAGAAAATTACCCTGTATTTGTAAAGAACCTGATGAGCAATGGAAGTTTTTAAAATTGTATGAAGCCATAGATGAACTGTTAAGATTTCACAGAAAAGAAACATATTTTAAAAACGAATTGATAGAATATAACGAAGCGAAATATTCGGATATTAATTTAAAAATATGGGCTGCTAAAAATGAAAAAATAGGCACTGATGGTTGTGTATCTTTTTCATCGAAATATCTTAAAGAAGGTAAAGATTGTGATAAAACTAGGTCAATAAGAGTTTATGGAAGTTCAGAGTTGGAGTTATTTGTTGTAAATAAAATCAGAGAACAAGCAGGTAGAGGTGGTAATAAAACCAAATTAGATTTTGAGGTGTTCATTCAAAAGCAAGATTTTAAATATACAATTGAATTTATAAAAGTATTCGATGATGTTTTTTGGGTTCAAGAAATACTACCAGAAAGTATTACTAGAATTGAAAAAAAATAGATATCTACCTTATAAATCCCACAACACAAAACCCAATTTATTGAGAAAAACAATAAACTTTTTCTTTTGTGTTGTTCCGCTCGCCAACGCATAGTTGGTTTTATGACACAATACTTGTAGCCAAAGCTATAATGGCACATTGCTTATTTCATTTAAAGTTAATTATTTCTATAAATTGGTACAATAAAAAAGCAAAGAGCCATTGCCAAAGCTCAAACAACTATTTCGCCATAAAACCAACCCCAAGCTAAGTTACATAATGCGCAGTTATAGTCCTCTTTCGTAAACTACAGGGTCTATAACGCCATTATGTAAAATAGCCGCACATCCAACGCGCACATCCGTTATTAATAATAACATTTAGATATTTAAACAACATTCAGTCTTTAATGCATTGTTTTTATAAGTGCTTAAGGGTACTATAAATTCTACTTTATAATTGTATAACTAAAATTAGAAAATTAAAGACAAATTATAAAGCACCTATAAAATCAAAAAAAAAGCCAATAAGAGTAAAACTTTTTATTTGTAAAGCAATGCAGTAAATACCGTTTTCACCAAAAGCAAATGCGTTAAGAACTTTAAAAATAATCATTTAAAAAAGTAAGAATGTAGTAATGTAAAAGAGTAATAGTAGCATTCGCTTTTAATAAAACCTCACAAAAATAGTTAGTACAAATAAAAAGTTACACACTTATTCTCGCTGCTGCCTGCGCACTAGGTACTTCGTCTTTAATTATTTCCACGTAATTGCTTTTTCCATCTAAATTAGTTTGAACTATTCAATTCTTTGGTATCTATTTTCTAAAATAGTTTTGTAGGCTGTTTTCATTTCATCTGATAAAAAAGAACTGTTGATCAATTCTATTGCTTTTGATTTATTTTTAAACATACGTTTAAAAACGCCTTTAATTTGTTTGTCTGTTAAAGCTAAAAACTGTCCCAGTTTTTCAAAGTGTTCTTTTTTAAATTTCTTTTTTTTTCCTCCTAGCGTAAGTGCTAATTCTTCTGTGTCTTCTGGTAAAACAATACACACATTTAACAAGTCATAAGCGGGTGAAAGTATCCATTCAGTAGTATCTTCTATCATCGAAAAATTCTTTAAATGCATATCATTATTCCCTGTTAAAAAGCTAAACAGCGTTAATTCAAAAAAGAAGATTTTATCAAGTAAAGTATTACGTGAATATTGTCCAATAGCTTTTCCTACTTTTTCCATAGAGCTTTTGTATTTATCATAAGCTTCAGTAACCTGAAATAAATCCAACATATGTATTTTTTCTCCTTCAGTAGTTCTATCAATTCTTTTAGTGATATAAGCAAGTTCTCCAGAAGCAAGTCGTATCAAGCTAGAAGGCACAACGTTCAATCCAAAGGCAGCTGCAATTCTCATTGTCAAATGTTCATTTTCTGGTATTTCTCTAAATTGTGGAGTAGGTGGTTTAAAAATATAGTGTCCTCCCAAGGCCCCAACCACTGTAAGTCTTGGGGTTTCTTTTGTGCTAATATTGTTGTCTAAAGACATCGATAGTTTGGGTTGTACACCTGGTACTGCAATACTTCTTTCTACAACGTTTTTTGCTAAAGTCCCCATGTCTTCAAGACGATATGGAATCTCTGGCGCTTCTTTGGTTCCAAAGAATTCCAAGGCACATTTTTCATGAAAATCAGTTTCAGTGGTCAATGTGTTGTAACAATACAAACAGTTTTTTTTAGACTTCATCGTTTTCTTTTATAGGGATAACACTAACAGCTCCGATACAATTTTGACAACAGGCCAAAAGCAATCCCATACTGTCATTCGCTTTTATTTTCCAGTTTTTTGTAGCAATCTCTAACAACCATCCTTCTGGTATTAATCCTTCAAAAAAAGGAAACAAACGAGCACTTGTATAGGGATCTGTTCTTACAGGCATGTTAAACGTGATAAATTGTTTAGGATAATGGGCTACATAAGAAGCATCATATGTAAAAACAAAATCTCCTTCTGCAGTTTCTAGAATAATACCTGCAAGTGTCTCTTTATAATATACATTACCTTGTCTCATCGTCTATACTTTTTTTTGCTATTGGGGCTAACTCATGACCAAACATGGCTAATACCAAATTCACTTTTTCTAAATTTAAATTGGTTTTACCTTGTTCTATTTTTCTAATAACGGTCAAAGCAACACCTGTACGTTCAGCAAACTCTTCTTGGGTAAGATGTACTTCTTTTCTACGATTTTTAACAAATTCTGATAATAGCTTCATTATATGCTTTTAAATATAAATATAGGCAAATATACTAAATTATATGTATATAGATATAATTTAGTGACTAGAAGTATTTTTATATGCTTTTAGATATAGTAAAAATAATAAGAGAAAAAGAAAAACAAAAAAAAGACAGCAAAACAAATGCTTCCCTGAGCAGCGCACTTGTTTCAGAATCTCGTAATCTCAATGTAAAAAACAACGATATCAAAATTTTGTCATTGTAAATCCATCGCTATTAGCCTATAAAGGTCAAGCCCTTCGGGTTTTGAAAAAAATCTCCACCAACTAAAAAATTCAGTATTAAAAAGTCAACAGGCTAGTGGTTGGTAGTATTTTTCTCAAAAACCTTGATAGTCTAGCCTCACCATTTAAAAAACAGCTTTCTTTTTGTTGTTTTCCTTTCCAAAATTTTATGGGCAAAAAAATAGCAAAAGAATCTGAACCTTAAAAATGGATACTTATGCAAAATTTTGAAATCAAGACACATCAAATCGGACGCACATAAAAAGCGCCACATTTTTTTATTTTAAACAAAGGGCTAAATAGCGGAAAACCGCTAGACAAACCTTGTCCAAATTGCTTTGTAATTACTGTAAAAACAAAAGCAAAAAGAGAATCCCTGTATTATTTGTGTTTATCCTTAAAAGTAGGGCAATTCTTTGCCTATTATTTAAAAGGATCAGTGATTCCTTTTATTGGTATCTCAGATGCTAAAAAAGTAATCAATACTGCTTTGCAAAATTATGAAGCACAACAATGGCAAATGAAAGTTGAAAAACTCAAAAAGATTACAGCTTTTGAAGAAAACTTAAAACAGCAGTTGTCAACCATTTCAAAATTAAAAACTGCGCTACTAAGAGCATAGGTTCAGCAAACAACGAACAACCAACAACGAAAAACGAATAAATGAAAGTAATCATAGCTGGAAGCAGAAACTTCATCAATTATCATGAATTAAAAAAAGAATGCAACCAATTCCTCCTGGATAAAAAAAATATCGAAATTGTATCGGGTGATCATTATAAAGGAGCTGACAAATTGGGAGTCTAGTATGCGAATGAAAAAGGTTTTAACATTGTGAGATTTCCTGCAGAATGGAACAAATTCGGAAAAGCTGCAGGACCCGTAAGGAATAAAGAAATGGCAATATATGCAGACGCATTAATTGCTTTTTGGGATGGAAAGAGCAGAGGTACTAAGAATATGATTCAGTTGGCAAAACAAAATGGATTGTTATTGAAAGTTATATTGTTTTAAATCATAAAAAAAGCCCGATCGTTAGATCGAACTTTTATTTTCCTGAAGCTTGTTCTGAATTTATGTCAGAATCTCACAGGAACTATTCAGTAAAGGTTACCACATCCAAACTGAAACGTTGTCTTGAATTTATTTAGGGATCTTTTTAATGATTCTAAAATTTTCTTTTACGTTTTGTAATTTTTTTTAAGAGTAGGGAAACTATAAAACTGACAGTTGCTCCAACCACTGCTAAAATAATAGTCTTTACAATGTCTTGAGTAAAAATAACAGGACTTACACTTAATAAAGTTCCAGATGCAGTTCCAACTTTTAAGTGAAGGTCTGTTCTCATGGTCCTGAATTCTTTTTAGTATTATTTTTTAATTCTTTTTCTTCGGTATCTTTAACCGTAACTTGACTCACTGCAGATATAACACCCCCAGCAACAGCCACATATCCTGCAACAGTGATTACTGCAGCTGGCAATGTAATGGGGGCAGCCAAAAGACTTCCACTAACTGCTAATAAAGACAAACCAATGGTTCTTAAAACTCTAAAAAATTTTGGTGTGGGTGCTTTTGCACGTTCTTGAATGTTCATGATAAAATAGTTTAAATGAATAATTGACTTCTAAAATAGGATAGGGAAGAGGTAATTCTCAATTGCACGTGTGTATTTTTAGCAAGTGCTGGTAAAACCAAACTCGTTAATTTATGGAATGCTTTTCTTGACGAATTTCCTTTTCCAATCCCTGTATGATTACTTACAGGTGCAATACAGCCTTCTAATTCTTTAATCGCATCATTTGCTGGATGCAATAAAATCAAACTTCTACCAGGTACATCTTGCAAGTGGATATGATGTTTAAATTTTTGACTGTAGCGTTTCTGTAAAGTATATAAACCTTCAGGAACACAAGAAATGTTTCTTTTATTCTGAATCCAGGGAAGTTCTATGGTATAACATACAAACTGACCAAGGTAAAGAAGTATTCCTTGTGTGCCTTCAGGAAAATAGGTTCTGTGTAAAACAAATACCATTATACACCTCCATCTACTTTTACCAAAGAAAGCGCATTGTAGGCTCCGTTTTTCAAAGGATACATTTGCCCGTTTACTTCTTGATAAAATTCAATACCTAGTGCTAAAAACAACGGATGTGTGCTATTTGCAGTCACAGCATTACTTAAGTTGATGACAGCTGTAGCAGTGGGATCCCATGGTAAAATGGCAGTTTCTGAAGTTGCAACCACAGAAGTTTCATTCTCAAAATCAATTTCTGCCCCTCCAGAAATTACTTTAAAATGAGTTGTACCATTAGGCGCTGCAATCATATTTGCAGGTGTAAAACTTGGAATGTCAATATCCAAAGTTCCTGCTGCACGATCAATAGCTCCAGTATAAGCAGCAAACAAACTTGTACCTAGTTTTCCATTAATATTGAATTCAAAATCAGTCAATAATTCTGCTTCTCCATCAATAACATTTCTTAATCCACGTAAATTGACAGTATCTGCCTGAATCACTTTTATCATAGATTTGTGCAATCTACTTACCATTCTATTATCAGATGCATTTAATAAGAGTAAACGCATGGCAACTCTTAACACTTTACCGGCTTTTCCTGCACGTCCAAACTCAGAACCATTTTCTCGAGTTCTTTGAAATGCAGGATCTGATGCTATTCGTTTGGCATCAATACCTCCTTTTTCTCTCGCCAAATGGCCGTCTTTTGTTTTGTAAAAAGTAATACCTCCAATAGTACCTTTTAATTTAATAATTCCTTTTTGTCTTGCCATAATTTCTAAATTTTAATGATTATACACTCAAATATTAAAGGTTTTTGTCAATAAAAAAAGGAGTGCTTGTTCCAAATGTCAGTCACTGGTACAAATGGCAGCCAGTGTCATTAATAGTGGGTGTAAGTTTGCTAAAAATGACTATATTGATGGTGTAAGGCAACACCATAGTAAAAGCATAGATAGTATATGAAAAAAGAGATGCAAAGAGTATGCATCTATCCAAAAGACGTTCAGATTATTACTGGTAAAAGTTATCGTCAAAGCGTTAGATTGGTGCATAAAATTAAAATAGAGCTCAATAAAACTACCAAAGAGTTCTTAACTATTGATGAATTTTGTGAGTACACAGGCATAAAATATGAACAAGTTTCGCACTTGATTTTAGGCTAAAACACTAAAGAGTTAAACTTCATAGAATTGATTAAAACATCCAAATAACCTTTCAGAAAAACTAGTTCATTTATTAGTATAGTTTCTTTAAAAATTACTTTGAAATACGTTCAATTTTAGTTACTTTTATATCATACAATTTAGTGTGTTTTAACAGGTAAAATTCGGTGTCTAAATCGGTGTCATTTTTCAAATAAAACTTTGTAAATAACTGATTTTCAGACATAATATAAAGAGGTTCAACTCCCTCTTTCTCCGCAAAAACCCTTGTTAATCAATTGATTTTCAAGGGTTTATTTTTTAAGTTGAGAGTATAGTTGACAGTTCTTTATGGGATCAACACCAAAAGTTGTGGGATTTTAAAAATTACGCATAAATAGGATCAAGTCCAAAAGTTGTGGGATTTTAAATTACGCATAAATATTAGTTAGTCTAAAAAGGAAGAATTCATTATTTCTAATGCCTCTAAACTGAGCTCTAAATGCTTTTATTTTTGCATTAAAAGATTCTGCTGAAGCGTTTGTACTTCTGTTATCAAAGTAGTTTAGAATATTTTTATAGTGAATCGACATTGTTCTAGCAATACTATTAAAACTTTTAAACTGTGCTTGTCTTACTTTCTCATCCCATTTAGCAAGCCTAATTAAAGCTAAAGTTTTGTCTTTAGTTTGATTGTAAATCCAAGATAAATTTTGGCAAAGCTGATATGCTTTTTCTATATCTGGATACAGTTCAAAAAGTATTTTAGCTCTATCTGTCTGATTTTTAGTACATTTTGAGGATGTTTTATAAAGTAAATATCTACTTCTGGCTAGTAGTTGTTTTAGCGTATCTCCGTTTTTAAATAGTTTTGGTGTGTATTTTAAAGATTGACATTGTGCTTTTTCTATGACATCATTTTCTTTATCTAAGGCTTCCAACGATGTTTAATTCTAATTTCTTGAAGTGCATCTAAAGCTAACTTCTGCACTAGAGATCTATCGATAACCTGAGTGGTTTGTGGAAATGATTTTTTGACGATTAAACATATATTTCCAGACATGTCCAAAGTAACCTCATTTACTTTTTTTCTTTGTTTTAATGGGATTTTCTCAAGTATTTTGATGACATTTTCAGCTTTAGTTCCTTTAACCATACCTATTAATGCTCCTTTTTTCCCTTTGGCTTTTTTATTTGTGAGAATCGTGTATAAATCTCCATTAGAAAAAGCAGTTTCATCTATGGAGAGATATTCTCCAATATTTTTAGCAAATAACAACCAATTTTTAGCGTGTGATTTTTGATTCCATTGCTTAAAATCACTTAAATAATCTTTGTACTGCCTTTGTAGGTTTTTCGAATTAACTCCATAGAAATTAGCTACAACACTTGTGTTAACAGCGTTGTTACTGACTGATTTGTTTTAAAAAAGTAGCAAATTCACTTGTAATCCTAGTGCCTTTTGCTACTAATTGCCAATCTCTGATTACAATTTTTTTGGTAGATTCATTTATCCAACGACGCCTAATAATGTGGAGAAATACATTTTTACCTCGAATTGGAAAATCTTGAACAGTAGCCTCTGGAAAGAAACCTTTGGAGCTTAATTTAAGAGCTTTAAATTCTTGTGAAACTTTGTTTAATTCTGTAAAATAGAAATGAAGTTCTCCTTGTTTGAGTTCGTGTTTGGTAAGCTTAAAATAGTTTACTAGAACTTCTGGTAATGATAATTTTATAACATCAATTGAAACCTCCAAATCTTTAATATTTTAAAAATTCAAAGTTTTGCTTTTTATCTTTACTCCACAACTTTTGGACTTGATCCAGTATTTATATGCTTTAAGATATAAAATAAATACAATAAGAAAAAAGAATAACAGAAAAAGATAGTAAAGCAATTGCTTCCCTGAGCACTGGAAGTATTTCGCAATCTATTAATCACAATGCAAAAAGCAAAGGCATTAAAATGTTGTTATTGTAAATCCATCGTAATTAACCTATAAAGGTAAAGCCATCTGGTTTTTGAATAAAATCTTTACTTCTATACCGAACTTTATTAAGTACCTCTTTATAAAAAACGAACTGCAACTGAAAACTGCAACTGGTTACTTTTTAATTCAGTAGTATTTTTCTCAAATTTTTCTCAAAAACCTTGATAGTCTAGCCTTACCATTTAAAAAACAACTTTCTTTTTGTTATTTTCCTTTCCAAAATTTTTTGGGCAAAAAAAATAGCAAAAGAATCTGAACCTTAAAATGGATACTTATGCAAATTTTTGAAATCAAGACCCACCAAGATGGACGTATTTACACATCGCCACATTTTTTCATCTTAAACAACAGGCTCAATAGTGGAAAACCGCTTGTCGAACCTTGTCCAAATTACTTTGTAATTACAGCAAAGATAAACTCAAAAAGAGAATCACTGTTTTACATGTGTTTATCACTAAAAGTTGGGCAATTCTTTGCCTACTATTTAAAAGGGAGTGTCATTCCGTTTATTGGAATTTCAGATGCTAAAAAAATAATTAATATTGCTTTGCAAAACTACGAGACGCAGCAATGGCAGTAGCCACAACCACCTGTAACTAATATTTTTCTCTAAATATTCTTCTAGTTATAATGTACATAATTCTAATTCCAGAATACACTATACAGTACCACTAAAATTAGCATTACTGCAAACGAACCAATATTAAATAGCGGACTCGTTTTAAACATTGCTTTAGAAATATCAATTCCTTTTTCGTCGTCAGCACCTTTATGTTGCAGGTAACTGTAAATGGCAATCACAATCATTGTTAATACAACCGTATACCCCATTTGATGCATAAACGGAACATCTACAAATAATGAACTTGTAGACCATCCTTTTGGTGCCACTTTAAAGTACATCGCAATTGGTATTGATATTAATGCACCAAAAATGGCTCCTTTGTTGGTTGTTTTTTTCCAGAATAAGCCCAACATAAATACGGCTAAAATACCCGGACTTACAACTCCTGTATATTCTTGAATAAATTGGAAAGCTTGGTCTAGATTTCCTAATAAAGGCGCCATAATACAAGCAATCACCAAAGCAACTCCTGCAGAAATTCTACCCATATTTACTGTGGCCTTATCACTCGCATTTTTATTGATGTATTGCTTGTAAATATCCATTGTAAAAATGGTAGACGTTGAGTTTAACATCGAAGCTAATGAGGATACAATAGCAGCGGCTAACGCAGCAAATGCGACCCCTTTTAAGCCTGTTGGTAAAAATTGCAATAACCAAGGATAGGCTTTATCTGCTTGCTCTGTACTTGGTAAGTTTTCTAAACCAGCCATACCTAATCGTGCCATAATATCAGGATCATTAACCATTACATAGGCTGCAATTCCTGGAATTACCACAATTAACGGAATCACTAATTTTAAACCAGCTGCGAACAAAATACCTTTCTGGGCTTCTTTTAACGATTTAGCCGCCAAAGTTCTTTGAATAATGTATTGGTTAAAACCCCAGTAATACAAATTGGCAACCCACATACCCCCTACAAGTACAGCAATACCAGGTAGGTTTTTGTACTCAGGATTAGATTCGTCTAAAATCATAGCAAAACGTTCAGGAACAGCTTCGTAAATGGTAGTTAATCCTGCAAACATTCCTTGTCCGTCAGAAACTGTATTTAAAGCCAAGTAAGTGGTTACCAAACCACCAATTACTAGAAATACAACTTGAATCACATCTGTCCAAGCCACTGCAGACAATCCACCATATAAAGAATAAGCAGCTGCAAAGAGCGCTAAGCCTGCAACTCCATACATCATTGGGATTCCCATAATGGTCTCTAAAGCAAGAGAACCTAAATACAAAACAGTAGTAAGATTTACAAAAACATACAAAGCAATCCAGAAAACCGCTAAGATGGTTTTTAGATTGGTAGAGTATCGTTTTTCAACAAACTCAGGAATGGTGTACAACCCTTTTTCAATAAAAATGGGTAGAAAATATTTTCCTACAATAATTAGAGTTAAGGCAGCCATCCATTCGTAACTAGCAATGGCTAGACCAGAGGCAAAGCCAGAGCCAGACATTCCAATAAATTGTTCTGCAGAAATATTAGCAGCAATTAAAGAAGCGCCAATTGCCCACCAAGGCAACGATTTACTAGCTAAAAAGTAATCTTCTGCATTTTTTTGGTGTCCTTTTTTATCTCTAGAAACCCATAATCCTACACCTAAAATTAATATAGCATAAGCTATAAAGATAATGTAATCTAATATTTCAAAACTTGCTGTCATAATTGTGTTGTTTTACTGTAGTGTATAGGTTTTGTTGATTGTTGAATAGTTTAAATAAATGCAAATAAAGTAAAAATTTGATACAAGTACAATTAGAAAGCATCTCATTTGTAGGGTAATAATGTGTCAATAAAAACAGTTAAATAACGAATAATGTAAGCTAAAAGAATTGCTAAGAAAATAGATATTAGAGTTGTATTTTTTTACATGTATTAGTTAAATAATACTCTTTTTTTTGTTTATTTCAACGTAAAGACGTGGTAAACTTTTGTAGTGATTGCTTAAATATTATTCTAAAAATAGTGATAGAATATTGATGCAAATCGACTTAAAAACGTTCATTTTTAGAAAATAAAGAACCTCGCTTGCTAAAGTGACAAAACCATTTTGCAACTATCAATATGACTAGCAATAGCTCATTTTTTGGAGGTTATGAAACAAAATCTACTTATAAATGAGACATTTTTAAGGGGTCTTCACATTCATTTCTTTATTTCTTTGTAGTGTAATTAGGTTAATACAAAAAATTTCTTAAAAATAACCTGTTTTAAAACTAATACTAATTAAATTTTAAAATTATGAAAAAAGGATTACTCTTATTATTTTTAACAGTAATGACTATTACTGTAAACGCTCAGGCTACCATAGAAAGTACTACTGCTGGTGGATCGGGGAATGATTGGGAAATTGGTACAACTTGGGTTGGTGGCGTAGTGCCTAGTCCTACAGATAATGTAATTATCAATAACACAGTTCGTCTTAACGAAGTTGATGTTACTATAGCGAATATTACTGTAGCAGAAACCGGTAGATTGCTTTTAAACACGCGAAGTGCTTTAACGATTACTGGCAATTTAGTCAATAATAGAAGTGGGGGTGTGAAATTTAATAATAATCAGACTGAAGAAATGGCTTCCCTAATCATACAAGGAGCAGTATCAGGTACAGGGAATATACAAGCACAATACAAACTAGCCAGTGCTGCAGATCCTGGTAGATGGTATTTAATGGGAGTGCCAGTTTCTGGTGGTACTCTTACAGATTTTATAGCTGCTAGTACCTTAAGAACAAACGTGGGTGGAGAAAATTCTATAGGTGTATACGATGGTAATGCAGATCCAAAGTATGATTACTTTACGGATGCTGAAGCTGTGGGTATTAACCTTATAGATGGCAAGGGGTACGCAGTCTCAGTGGCTGTTGGCTCGAACGAATTTATAGAAATTAATGGACAGTACAACAGTGCAGCTAGTGTAGATATTTCAATTTCAGATGCTGGAGATGGTTTTAACTTGTTAGGTAATCCCTATGCTGCTTTCTTATATGCTAATCCAGATGGTGATGCCACCAATAATTTGTTAACTGCCAATAGTGGAGTTTTAGAAGAAAATACGATTTGGTTATACGACTCTGCAACGAGTGCATTTATCACAAGAAATTTAGGAGATACCGGTTTTGATCTTGCAACCTATCAAGGGTTTTTTGTAAAAGCAGCATCAGGTGGTGGTACATTTACATTTACAGAAGCAATGCAAACGCATAATAACTCAGGGAGTGTTTTTTACAAATCAGCAAACAACAGGTTTGAAATCGATTTTAAAATAACAGATGGCGAAAATAATTCTAACGCTTCAATAAGATACATAGAAGGTACAACCACAGGTTGGGACAATGGGTATGACAGTTCTACATTTACGGGCTATGCTACTGGTAATTTAGAAATAGCTACACAATTAGTGGCAAACAATGTTGGTAAAAATTTAGCCATACAATCGTTGCCAAATCAAAATTTAGAAGCAACCGTAATTCCGTTAAGCATCACTGCAGAAGCTGACAAAGAAGTTACCATTTCTGCAGCTATAAAAAACGTTCCAGAAGGCATTAACGTTTATTTAGAAGATAGAGAGGCAAATACCTTTACTGTATTAGATGTCGCGAATCCTACGTTTACTTTTACACCAAGTAAAGCTTTAAGTGGTGCAGGTCGTTTTTATTTGCATACAAAAGCAGGGTCTGCTTTAAGTACAGATACAGCAACATTAGATAATGTGTCAATTTTTAATACAACTAACAATACCTTAAAAATTATTGGTTTACAAAGTGGCAACACTTCTGTAAAGATGTTTAATATCTTAGGAAAACAAGTGCTAACTACTTCTTTCGATTGCAATGGCGCTAAAGAAATTGCATTGCCAAATGTAAGCAGAGGCGTGTATGTTGTTCAAGTAAACAATAACAACGGAAAACTAAGTAAAAAAATTATTTTAGAATAATTTAAAAAAACATTAAAAAGAAACGATATGAATAATAACATAAAAAATACACAAGATTCCCAAAACGAAATTTCGAGAAAAGAAGCCATTAAAAAAATAGGAAATTACGGTAAGTATGCTGCCTTAACAGCACTGGGTACTTATATGATTTTGAATCCACAGAAAGCTCAAGCCTCAAGCGCACCAGAAGCTCCAGGAGTAGGATTTTAAAACTAAAAATAATAGCGCAATAGGATTACTGTTAACCATCAAAATTTAAATTTTGATGGTTTTTATTTAATGGATACATACGTGATGGTTTTCTTTAAGTTTTGTTTTTTTACTCGAAAAGGACTACAAATTCTAGCGTTTTTAACGATGACACAAAATTATAGCAATGCTGGCATCATTTCTACAGATGGCTTTATTACAATAGTATTTCTTTTGTAATATCACATTAAAGGCTCTTATTCATCATTGAGGATGCATAAGCAATGCCATGCTTTACAATGTTTTGTTGGTTGTTTTTTTGTTTACTATAAGTATTCTAAATTTTGAATTTTAAAAATATTGCCATAATGAAATCTTATAAATATTATTTAATGCTGATAGTATTGCTATTCGGCTCAAAACTAGTACACGGCCAAATAGAGGCAGTACCTATTAGTTATTACGGTACTTGGGATAGAGGTGGAGGTGTTGACGACTATGCAGACCCTAAAAACGATTATATTATAGGTATAGAAGTAATGATGAATTGGGATGATGTGCAACTTGCACCCCCAACAGGAGATCCAGCAATTGATTATGATTTTTCCGCATTTCAAAATGCTTTGCAAAATGCAGCTAACCACGATAAAATTGTAAAATTAAGCATTAATGTAGGGCCAGATTCTCCATTATGGATCTATGAAAATGGAGTTCCTAATGTAGAAATGCAAGAGGTATTAAAGCCAAAATGGTCTAATTGGCCTCATTATTTAAATGAAAATTATAAATCGTATTATTTTGAATTGCTTAATCAGTTTTCAATATTTTTAAGAACCTTACCAGATAATTTGTTTAGTAGAATAGCCTTTGTTCAGGTAAAAACGGGTGCCACAGGAGATGAAGATCCTTATAAAGGAGATCCAATAAATTTAGAATATGAAATAGATGATGCTAATTGGACAGCTTTTCGATTAGAAGCCTATCAGATATTTAAAGAATTATTTAACGATGTAGATGACAGAAAAATTGTGTTAACCTTTAATGCAATTGATGAAGATAAATTCCCTACGGTTCGAGACTGGGTTTTTAATACAATAGACCCCGAAATTGGTTTCGGAATTAAGGGTGGCTTTGGAAATAGAGGACATCATTTAGTTGGAGAAAGATCATGGGCAGAAAAATGGACACCTTATTTGGTAAATCCCAAAGGCTTAAAGTTATTTTCAGCATCAGAAATGGATCAGTCTTGGAATATGCCTATTTTTAATATCAATACAGAATTAGGTTTTTATTGGTCTGCTCTTGGCGCCATGTATTCTGGTCTTTCTTCTATGAACGTTTCTAAAACAGCCATTTTATATGCTTATGATCATGAAGAAATTAGAGATATCTTTAAGATGTATAACAAATATTCCAAACAAGTATTTCCTAAAACAGCAACAACCGTAGTTTCTGTTTTTCATGAAGGTTTAGATGCGTCTAACGTAGAAAAATTTCCTGAATCAACGTATGGAAATGCCAGGAGAT
Source organism: Polaribacter sp. Hel_I_88 (assembly GCF_000687935.1). Taxonomy (NCBI): domain Bacteria; kingdom Pseudomonadati; phylum Bacteroidota; class Flavobacteriia; order Flavobacteriales; family Flavobacteriaceae; genus Polaribacter; species Polaribacter sp. Hel_I_88. The sequence continues at coordinate 2,733,121 of NZ_JHZZ01000001.1, forward strand.
TAAATGTAGAACGCTATAAAAAAATTGCTGAAGCCTATAAAGATAGAGGTGCTGCAATGGGCGATACCTTAGTAATAAAATTTGGTCAGGTAGAACAACGTCGGCAACAAGAGGATTATAATGATGTTGGTTGGGATATTGTAGAAGGAAATTATGAACGTTTTTTAACACAAATAAATCCAGATAGCACTTCAATAGCATTGTTTAGAGTTCGAGGTAAAATAGACTCACTTTCTTCAAAGTACGATCGTTTTGCGCGATCTTTTGAGCATACTGCAAACAGAGAAAAAGACACCATGTACTTTAAATTTCATGAAGATCTTTTTATACAAACCCAACCGAAAAAATTAACCTTTACAGTTACTTGGTTAGATAGTATTGCAGGCTCTACATGGGCTTTGCAATACAAAAACAAAGCAGGATCAATAACACAAATTCAAAAAACAAGTATTGGCGATTGGCAATGGAAAAGCGAAGTTTTTGTCATAGAAGATTTAATGACAGGAGGCGTTGGCACTAATGGGGCTGATTTTATGCTGGTAAATACAGATGATAAAAACGATATTTTTAACGGTATTGAAATAGATATTGAGCGAAATCCGATTCCTACAATTAGCTCAGTCAAAGATGGCGATTGGTCAGACCCCACAACATGGGACACAGGTGTTGTACCTACAATGAATGATAATGTTCTGATCAGTCATCAAGTACGTGTTTTTTCTGAGAATAATCAAGCTAATGACGTTACCATAAATAACCCAGATGGTTTGTTGCTCATTAATGTTCAAAAGTCATTAACCATTCATGGCAATTTAGTAAATAACGATGCCATACGATTCAATAACAACGGTATTGGGCAAGAAATGGGTACTGTTATTTTAAAAGGCACCTATAGTGGAGGTAATGTAACTGTAAATTATAAGGCTTCATTACCAAACGAAGATAATTGGTTTTTAATAGGCTCACCTTTGCAAGATGTTGCTATCTCAGACTTTATTGCAAATAGTAGCACAATAAGAAAGAATGCCAGTTTAGAAAATTCAATAGGTTTCTATAATGATTCAAAACCTCAAGGTGCTAAGTATACGTATTTTACAGATGAAGCTGCGTTAGAAGCCGGTAATTTTACATATGGTAAAGGTTATGCTGCCCTAATAGATGCTCCAGGTGGCGTCGAATCGGATAATAAATTTCAATTTAAAGGACTCTTTAACACTTCAGATGTTGCAATTAAAATATCAGATGCAGGAAACGGTTTTAATTTGTTAGGTAATCCATACACTACTTTCTTGTTCGCAAATATTGATGGAAATGAAACTGATAATATATTAAGCTATAATGCTTCAGTTTTAGAAGAAAATACACTTTGGTTGTATGAAAGTTCTACTGGTGCTATGTTAACAAAAAATTTAGGCGATACTGGTTTTGAGATTGCACCCATTCAAGGTTTTTTTGTGAAAGCCAAAATCGGTGGAGGTACAGATCAAAATTTTAGAATTACAGAAGCTATGCAAACACACAATACATCAGGGAGTGTTTTTTATAAGTCAGCTTATAACAAAAGATTTCAAATCGATTTAAAAATTACAGAGGGTCAAAATAGTTCATCAACCTCAATAAGATACATAGCAGGCACTACAACTGATTGGGATAATGGATATGATAGTTCTACTTTTAATGGTGATGCGAATCTAGAAATAGCAACACAACTCGTTACCAATAATAATGGTAAAAATTTAGCGATACAATCCTTGCCAAATACAGCTTTTGAGACTGCCGTTATTCCGATAAGTATTATTGCTGATGCAAACAAGGAAATTACAATTTCTGCAGCAATACAAAACCTACCAAATGGACATTATGTGTTTGTAGAAGACAGAGAAGCAAATAAATTTACAGAATTAAATGACAACAATCCTTCTTTTTCTTTCAAACCCGATACTGTTGTAAGCGGTGCTGGGCGTTTTTATCTTCATACCACCTCAGCTGTCTTAAATATAGATTCAGAAGTAGTAGAAAATGTTGCCATTTACACAACTGATACAAGTACACTAAAAATTATTGGTTTGCAAAGTGGAAATACCGATGTAAAGATTTTTTCTACCTTAGGAAAAAAAGTGGCAGAGACTTTTTTCCATAGCAATGGTGCTAAAGAAATTGCATTATCAAATCTATGTAGAGGTATTTATATTGTTCAAGTAAATACTAAGAGTAAAACGATACGTAAAAAAGTAATTCTAGAATTATAAAAATGCGAAATTAAAATGTAAAATTAAAGTAGAAAATTTACAAGTAAAAAATATCTAAAAAAAAGATTACATCATATCATAAATTTGTAGATGTAAATCAAATTACAAAGAAAACAAGTCCCCCATTTTTTAAGCCATCAAGAATTTATTCTTGATGGTTTTTAAATTTTTAGATTTTCATCTAAATTCTTTCATAATAATAGTGATAAAACAATTTCAACCAATGAATGACATTCTTTCTATAGATTTTTGAAAGGTCTTTTTTTTACTTTATATACAATGAAATCGTTTAAATTTTTATGTAAACAAGAAACATTAAATTGTAGGAAACACCTTTTTTTATAAAACACTACTATGATCAAATTGAAGCTGTACCTATTAAATAATATGTCGTTTGGGATACAGAAGAAGGAGTAGAAGACTATTCAGACCTTAATAATGACTATATAGTAGGAATTGAAGTTGTAGAGCGATGGTCTGAAGTGCAGCTTAGCGCCTGTAAAATATACACTTTTACAAAATTTAGACGGGCACTAGAGGGTGCAGCAAATTATGATAAATTAGTCAAGTTAAGTCTCGAAGTTGGCCCAGATGCACCACTTTGGATTTATGAAAATGGAGTATCTAACTTACATATGCAAAAAAATTTAAAGCCCAAATAGTTAAATCGTCCTAATTATTTCAACCCCACTTACAAAAAGTATTATTTTGATTGAATAAAAAATTTCGCTCTTTTTTTGCGAGAATTACCTCAACATTTGTTTAATCGCATTGAATTTGTCTAAGTAAAAACTGGTGCTACAGGAGATTAAGCCCCTTAAAAAGGAGATCCTGTAAATTCAGAATACATTATAGACGAAAATGATGACGATTGGAGAGCATTTAGTTTGGAATCTTATAAGAAATTTAAAGAACTGTTTAACGATGTTTCTGATTGAAAAATTGTGTTATCTTTTAATGCAATTGACGAAGATAAATTTCCTATTATTCGTGATTAGGTTTTTAATGAGATTGACCCTGAAATTGGTTTTGGTGTAAAAGGTGGTTTTGGTAATAGTTGTTGATGACTTTAATGATTGGATTGGTGTTTAAGGTATTTCCTCACAAATAAAAACACTAAATATTAACGAGTTGGTTTAGCGTCCTTTGACTTTAAAAAAAACTTTGAACAGGGTAAATGGGACAATATAACACGATATGTGAAACATATTTACTTGGTTAATCTTATATAAAGTTTGGTTCTTTGGAAAACCAACTGTAAATATTTAACTTATGAGAAGTTTATTACCAATTTTAGTAATGTGTTTTGTTACAATTAGCATTTATGCACAAACAAAAAAAAATGTTATTCCTATCACGAATCAAGATTTTGAAATGGGAGGAAATCTCGAAGGAGAAACGGATGCTAATACAGGAATAACTTCTTACAAAAGCCTTATTGGTTTTACCTTTAGTACTACTGGAAATGCTGCTATAGATCCAGATAATAGTGGTGCAATGCTTGATGAAGGGCAATCAAATAGAGTGCTGAATCTTAATGTAACGTCAAAAGGTTTGCGTAAGGACCTCATAATGGAAACAGATCCAATTGATATTACTCGTTACGACTTGGGTGAAGAGTTTACCTTCACTTGGCGTATGAAAACATCAGAAAAAACAAAAAAAGCAGCTGATTATAATATAAAAGTAATAGCGTATGATGAGAATGATAATAATATTTCTTCAGCAACCATTGTGCAAGAAAATGAGAAAAGAGGCAATTTTAAAAACAATCCTGGAGAATATCAATCCATTGAAAAGGTTGTAACTGTAAATTCAAATGCAACAGGAGGAAATACAGCGAAATATATTGCTTTAAGAATAGAACTAGGTAAGATGCTTGTTGGAACCATAACAATAGATGATTTTAAACTGACAACCACTGGTAATTATGGATCAAAAGAAGCAGTACCCATTAGTTATTATGGGTCATGGGATCGAGGAGGTGCGATTGATGATTATTCAGATTCAAAATACGATTATATATTAGGTATAGAAGCAAATCCACATTGGGAGGAGATCCAACCTACAGGTCCAGATAGTTTTGATTTTTCTGAATTTCAATTAGCTCTAGACAACGCGTATACTTATAACAAATTAGTGAAGCTTAGCATCAATGTAGGTCCAGAATCGCCTTTATGGATTTACGAGAACGGTGTGCCTTTAGCAGAAGGTGTCGACGAAAATACTAATGAGCCAAATTGGCCATATTATTTAGATCAAGATTATAAAAACTATTATTTTAAGTTAATAGAAGAATTCTCACTCTTTTTAAGGAATCAACCGGACCATATTTTCGAGCGTATTGCATTTATACAAGTAAAAACAGGTGCTACTGGTGATGAGGCGCCGTATAAAGGAACTCCTGACGATAGTCAATATCGTATTACCGATGAAGATTGGGAAAAATTTCGTATTGAATCATTTGAAGTATTTAAGCAATATTTTAATGATGTAAGTGACCGAAAAGTAGTATTGCTTTTTAATAATGTAGATCCAGCCAAATACCCTGAAGTTTATAATTGGTTAATGACTGAGATAGATCCTGAAATTGGATTTGGAATAAAAGGTGGAGCATATAATAGGGGGCATCATCTAAGTGATGAACAAACCTTTAAAGAACAATGGCTACCTTATTTGGTAAATCCAAAAGGGATGAAACTGTTTTCCGCATCGGAGATGGATCAATCATGGCAAAAGCCCATTTTTAGCATCAATACAGAGTTAAGTTTTTATTGGGCAATTTTGTCAGCTATAAATACAGGCGTATCTACCACCAATATTACAGGTAGTGCTGTGAATTACATTTATGAGCATGATGAAATCAGAGATATTTATAAAATGTACAATAAGTACGCACAGCAAGTATATCCTCAAAAGGCAACAGCGGCTATATCTGTTTTACATGAGGGCCTAAATTCTGCTAATACCGAAAAATTTTCTGTAAGTACTTATGGAGTTGCAAACAAAAGAAATACCGATCGTTATGAAGCCATATGTAATGTATACGCAGCTGGAAGAGGTGCTAAGATGGACGACTTAGTGGCTGCTACAAAGGGTCAGGTATACCAACGTAAGGAGTCACAAACAGGTTATAATGATTCGGGTTGGGGAATAGCTGAAGGTAATTATGAACGGTTTTTGTATCAAATTAAACCAGATAGTACCTCTATTGGTTTGTTTAGAGTACGAGGAGAAATAGATGCCACATCTTCTAAATACGACCGTTTTGCACGATCTTTTGAAAATAGTACGGGTAAAAACACCATGTATTTTAAATTTGATGATGAGATGTTCATAGAAACATTACCAGCTAGCCTATCCTTTACCATTACATGGCTAGATAAAAATGCAGGTTCTACATGGGCGTTAAAATACAAGGATGGTACTATCGATAAAACAGCTCTTGAAATAACAGGCCAAGGCACCAATGAATGGAAGACGGAACAAGTAACCATTAATGATATATCAGTAGGAGGAACAGGATTAAATGGTTCTGATTTTACGCTGGTAAACACAGATGCTGTTGACGATATTTTTCATGGCATAGAGGTAGATATTGTTAGAGGCGATTACATAACCTCTAGCAGGTCTGTTAGTGAAAAAAATATAGAAGATACTCCGATACAGCAAATAAGTATGTATCCTAATCCTACAAATTCTTTAGTGAGTTGGAACGCTCCGGGTAAAATTAATAAAGTTCAAGTTAGAAACATAACAGGTGCATTAGTACTACAAGCAAATAACCCAACTTCTAATACGATTAATTTAGAAAGCTTAAAAAGTGGTATGTATTTTGTTAAGTTTTATCAAACAAATAAAAAAGTTGTAGTAAAAAAACTTATTAAATATTAGTAATTGTTGAGGTCAGTAGTTAGTTGCTTATTTTAAATTGAATTATTAAAAAGAATGTCAGACTGAGCGCAGTCGAAGCCCTATTTAAACAATTAAGAGTTCTCGACTGCGCTCGAACTGATAGCAGTGTAAATTTTAATTGCTTGATATTCAATGAATAATTTGTTTAAATTATAAGTATTTACCTACTGACCTCTAAATAATTGATTTTTAGCTTGAGTTCATTGAATTTTATGAAATGATAAAATAATTTCAGTAATATATGTGATGAATAAAAAAAACAATGCTACTTTAAAATCCGGTATATCGATAATCTTGTTTTTATTTTTTTGGAGCATCGCACTCAACGCTCAAAAATCAAAATATCAAGTTAAACCAATACAAACGGGAATCATGGCATCTTCAACAGATGCCGAGCAATGGTTTAAAGACATCGCTGGTTGGGGTGTAAAAAGTTGGGAATGTTTTGCGCCACATTACAGAGCGCAACTATTTAGACTGGACGTTAGTCAACGCATAAATGGTGAACTTTTAGGAAATGACACTACTATTCCGTGGTTAGAAGAATTGATGCCTGAATTTCAAAGTTTTCAAAATAAAGACGAGTATCAATGGCAGGAAGCCATGATTCTTAAAGCTTATAAAGGATGTGTCGACAATAATATCGATTTTAATTACGGCTATCCATTCCCAATGTTTCCGGTTCAAGATGTAGAATTGGTTAGAAAATTTAAGCCAGAATTATTTGATTCAAAGGGCAAATTTATGCTGACTCATCCTTTTTTAAGGGGTTTACTTAAAGATCATATCCGCTTATTAAAAAGGAAATTACCACTATTAAAAGGTGTAACGGTTTGGATGTGTGAAGGCAATGGAGAACTCGTAAAATTTGATGAGGAAGATCTTAAAAATAATAAAGCCTGGTTAAATACTTGGGTTGGTGCCTTGAGCGAAGTTTGCAAAGAATTAAATATTCAAGGAACAGTTTTCGCACATGATTATTTTCATACCAATAAAACGCATAGAAACGTATTCGAGGTGTTATCAAAATATCCTGATATTATTATCATGGAGGACAACACCTGGCCAGAAGAAAACACCTTAATACCGCCTTTTGCCTTTATGCCACAACATGATCAAAACTTATTATTTTCAAGTAATAAAGTATCCCAGAATTGTTTAACAGACTCTGAATATCTAGGGCAAGGTTTCTATCCTAGCGTTTTTCCTAGATGGTGGAAAAAATCTGTGAACGAGGGAATAAAAAAAGGCGTTGATTTTATGAATGGGCGTACTTTTTTTTGGGATAGGGGTACAACAGATATCTCTTTTGACAGAATGAACGCTTATATGTTAACTCAATTTTGCTATACTCCTGATGCCGATCCTAAAGAGGTTTTAAAAAATGCTGTAGATGAATTTTTAGGAACGGATGCGCCCAATCAATTAATAGAGATACTTTTTGAAACGGAACCTATGCTTCAAAAAATAATAGGTATTAATGGCATGAGTCCTTTAAATCATTCGGGTTTTCCGATGGCGATATTTCTAGATAAAGACTATATGAACAATATTCGATATATGAAAGCTGTTGACGATTTGTTTCAAAAACCAGGCACTACATTATATGTGCCAGAATCAGATGATTTGGATGCTACTTTGCAGTGGCGTGTTCAAAACAGGAGTGTTTCAAAGTCTGTTAAAGTTTATTTGAAGGATAAAACAGAAGTTATAAATTGGTTAGAAAAAGTGCTACAACAGTTGCCAGAATTAACGCGTAATTTACCTAAACAGAAGGCAGCATTCATTCTGGATGCCTATAAAGCTATTTATGTTCTAGCAAAAGGAATGAAACTTTTTGTAGAAACTGGCAAAGTACATTACGATTGGTATAGGGCTAAGAATATTTCTGTAAATAAAGCCCATCAAAAATTTAATGAATTAGCAAATAAAATTCAAGCATTAGCTGAGGGAAGTGGAGCATTACCCTTAAATTTAAAAAAGGATATGCTCAGGTTTGCTTCGGATATTCGTATAATAACCAAAATAAAGCCAAAGAGAATTTAAACAATTTTTAACGGGTTGTAAAACAATAAATTTAAACATAATGAAAAAAATAGTTTGTGGATTTTTAGTAGTTGTTTTAGGATGGTTTAGTAGCATCCAAGCTCAAAAGCGACCAAATATCATTTTAATGATGGCAGATGATTTAGGCTATAACGATTTGTCTAGTTATCGAGAATTAAATGAACAACGATCTAAAACACCGCCAACAAGTCAAACTCCTTACATAGATAATTTGGCAAAAAACGGACTGCAATTTACCAATTTTTACAGTGGTGCAGCAGTGTGTTCGCCCTCAAGAGCAGCTCTTTTAACAGGAAGAAATGCAACACGATTGGGTATTTATAACTTTATACCTAAAGATGTACCAATGCATTTAAAAGATAAAGAAATTACCATAGCAGAAATGTTAAAAGGTAAAAATTACCAAACAGCTCATTTTGGAAAATGGCATTTGGCGTCAGAAAACAAAGGACATCCAGAACCTTTAGATCAAGGATTTGATGAAGCGTTTTGGACTTATAGCAATGCAAAACCAACACATAAAAATCCTGTAAATTTTATAAAAAATAGAATTCCTTTAGGGAAATTAGAGGGGTATTCTAGTCATTTGGTTGTAGATGAGGCTATCCATTGGATAAAAAAGACTAAAGATAAAAATACACCTTTTTACATGAATATTTGGTTTCATGAACCTCATTTAAAAGTAGCCGCTCCAGATAGTTTATCCGTAAAACACATCTACAATAAAGACTATTATGGCTGCATCGAAAACATGGATTATGCTGTAGGTAAATTAATGAAATATCTAAAAGATAATGGATTAGAAGAAAACACCATCATCATTTTTACATCAGACAATGGCTCTAAGTTTGATGGCTCTAACGATCCACTTCGTGGAAAAAAAACATTTCAGTATGAGGGAGGTGTAAGAGTTCCTTTTATTGTGCAATGGAAAGGAAAGATTTCAACAGGTAAAATATCATCAGAAATAGGGCATTTTACAGATGTATTGCCAACGTTAGCCAATTTAACAAATACACGAGTGCCCAAAGATAGAAGTATTGATGGAGAAAATATCTCCAATGTATTTTTATCAAAATCAAAGGAAAATCAAAGAAAAGAACCGCTCTTTTTTTATCGTTATTTTCATGATCCTATTTGTATGGTAAGATTAGATGATCTGGTTTTATTAGGATATTACAAAAAACCAAAAGAGAGGTTAGCCAATTATGATGAAAAAGAAGAAGCTCTTTTTAAGCCTAAAAAAGGAGACACTAAGAACTCTCAATGGGCATTTCAAAAAAAACATATGGAAGCTATAAAAACGCAAGAACCCCTTTATTTTGAAATGTATAATGTTAAAAAAGATGTAGGTCAGCATAAAAACATATTATTTGAACACCCAAGATTATTTAAAAAGATGAAAAAGATAATGCTTAAAAAACGTCTTGAAATGATTACTGAAGGCGGTAATTGGTATTTTAAAAAATAAGGTTAGTTATAAAAAAAGATGAAAATATGAATCGTATTTTATGAATTACGCTAATTATTGTTTTTGTTTCAATTACTTTAAAAGCCCCAAAACAACCTAATATTATTCTAATTATGGCAGATGGTATTGGCTACGAAATGCATATTTGTAATGATGGGGTAGTTTATAGCACTTACCAGATTCATTCAAGGACATAAAATCACCCTTAGAAATCTCAAAACTAAATTTACAACAGCAGCAGAACTTTAGTATGTTAAAAAGAGAATTATCTGCAAAGAAGGTTTGGAATTTTTCTAGAGTTGAAGAATTGCTTAAAAGTGAAGAAAAATCTTCGAACTCACTAAAAAGTATAAATATAAATAAGATTAAAACTAGAAAATCATGAAACAAACGTATACCAGAAAATTAATTTTAATAGCTTTTTTATTGATAAGATTTGCCATCTTATATGGTCAAGATTCCAATCGGTTTACAAAACAGGTGCAAAATTTATATAAGAAAGAATATCATTTCAATCCTGGAAAAAAATTGGTGGTTTTTACGGGAAGTTCTAGTATTAGAAAATGGATAGATATTCAAGATTATTTTCCTACCGTCAATGTTATTAATAATGGCTTTGGAGGTTCTGAATTTAGTGATTTGACTCATTTTTATGATGAATTGATTCTTAAGCACGCGCCTGAAATTTTATTTATTTATGAGGGAGATAATGATATAGGAAGAGGTAAAAGCGTACATAAAGTTAAAAGACAAGCCATAAATTTAGTCAAAAGAATTAAACATGATCTTCCTAATACAAAAGTTATTTTTATTTCTCCAAAACCTAGCCTTGCTCGCAAAAACATCAAAAACAAGTACATTCGATTCAATAAAAAGTTACAAAGATATTGTCAAAAAACCGATAATATTCAATTTGCTGATGTATGGACAGTTATGATGGATGAGAATGGAAATGTTTTTGATGATATATTTATTGCTGATGGTTTGCATATGAATAAAAAAGGCTATGATTTATGGGCAACGATACTAGAGCAATATTTAAAATAGAAACTTAAAATTACAGTGTTTTTGAAACAAATACACCTTGTAAATGACCCTTTTTTAATACATGCCTTTCTAAGAATAGTACGTTCTTTGCTTGTATAACTAATATATTAAATTTTAAAATATGAATAAGTATGTAATGATTGTCTTTTCACTGTTTGTTTTGATTAGCAATGCTGCAAATGCACAAGGGAAAAAAGGTAAAAAAACAAAGTTGGACATTAAAATGGAATCAATAGTAGCTGATTTAAATTTAAATGACGATGTAAAGACTAAACTTTTAGACCTTATCGAGAAGCAAGAAGGCGAAAAAAAAGAAATAAGAAAAAATAATGATAAAAAAAGTGATGCTTTTAAAACAAAAATGAAAGCATTACAAAAAGACCAAAACGTTCAGTTAAAAGCAGTTCTTGGAAAAGACAAGTTTAAAGAATTTAAAAAACTTTTAAAAGAATATAAGAATAAAAGTAAAGAGTAAATTTTTTTAAAAAAATAGCATTATCAAAAAGAGCAAATCAATAAGTATTTGCTCTTTTGTTTTTAAGAAAATAAAAAAATAATACAGAATATTTTTGATACAAAAGAACTGTATAATTGATACTTTTTAACTAGCTAGTTTTATTTCTTTACTGTTTACTTTGTATGTGCACAACTAAGCGCACTAAATTGCTAAACAAGGTACTCTAAATTTACTTTATAGCCTACAACTTCGATTCGGAATTATTTAAATTTTTATAAAAGATGTTATCATTCAACAATAAAAGAAGAACCAGAATAAATATTAGTTTTAATTTAGTGGTAATCGTTTTTTTTACGTTGCTATCCAGTAAAATTTCCGCTCAATGGAATCAACCCCAATGGGTCGTAGATGCTTATGAACCTTATGTTCATAATTTTGTTCATAATGGTACAGACGAGGCTTTGGCATATCGTTTGTTAAGACCAATCAATTTTGATGAGTCACAAAATTATCCGGTGGTAATTACGTTACATGGAGCTTCTGGTTTTAATAAAGTGAAAGCAAATGACTACAATATTAATAGTCTTAGATATATCAATCAAGAATTTGCTAAAGATTCCATTCGTTTAGCACATCCAACTTATGTTGTTTGTTTGCAAGCTATTAAGTTTGAAGATGGTTCTAATGATATGTGGAAAAGAAAGCATTTAGAGGGTGCAAAACAAATCATTGCAGAGTTACCAAATGTAAATCTAAACAAGATTTATGTAATGGGACAATCTGCTGGAGGTCATGGTACAAATCGATTTATTAGTATAGATTCAGATTATTTTGCAGCAGCAATTGCAACAGCTGCAGACGGAAGTAAAATCAAAGAAGAGGACAGAGACAAGCTGATCAATTTTAATATGTGGGTAATGCATGGCGATAATGATGGTACAATTCCTTACGCAGGTAATGTAGAGTTGTTTAATTATATGAAGTCTAAAAATGGGCTTATGAAGTTTACAACTTTTATAAGAAGGGGACACAGTACAGAAGATTTTATGGTGGGCAATTATGCTGATGAAGGAAAAGTTAGCGTTGTTGATACAGATAGAAAAACTGGTGAAACCACAACAAAAACCTATGATTATACCACGCAATATGCAGGGCCTGATTCTGATCGAGAAGCAAATACCTTAGATTGGTTATTTTCAAAAAGTACCAACCAGAGTTTAAGCTTAAATGACAAAGATATTGAGAACCTTTATGTATATCCAAATCCTACTAATGCTAACATAAAGTGGAATAATTCAATGCAAATAGACGAGGTTCTTATCTATAATTTGGTCGGAAAAACGTTACTTAAAATAAAATCTCCATCAAGTAATAGTGTTGATGTAAGTAATTTTCCAAAAGGCTTATATATACTTAAAATTAGCTCCAAAAATCGAGTATTTATTAGAAAAATTCTTAAAAAGGAATAGCACAGGTACTATTTTTTATGGTAATTTCAAAAGTATCATCTTTTTGAATGATTTTTTGTTTCTTTAAATCAAAATATCTTTTGATTGAAGCTAATTAGCAAAGCTTAATTATTGTATCTAAAACTTTTTTTAGGAGGCGCTATTCTCAAAATAACCAAATAGTATTTTTAGACGAATTTATAATTGTAAATAAATTACTTCATTACATAATCTTACCTGTTTTTCTGGAATACCAGAGCTTTGATACAAAACCACCTTATAATTGACCCTTTTTTAATAGCCCATAGTAAAGTATTTGGGGTTACTTTGATGTTATTAATTAAACTATTCACATTATGAAAAAAATTACATTATTCTTATTTTTGATTCCTTTTATTGCCTTAGCACAAGGGCCTTGGGAATTTAATACCCTGAACGATTTAGAAGGCTGGACCGCTTCACAAGGAAACGCTGGTGCTTCTGGTATATTAACTGCAAATGGCTCAGATTTAGGCTATGTAACGGTCGCAGGCAATCAAGCCGCTTCAAGAAATCCTACATTTATAAAACTAGGAGCAAATATAGATGGTAGTGCCTTTTCAGTAATTGAAATCAGATTAAAAAATGGTACAGACGCAACCTTTATGAGATTTAAAGAAGATGGCTCCTATACTTCTGGTGTAACTATTACTGCTCAAGATGCAGAATATAAGACATATGTCTATCCAATTTCAGGAACAGGAACCATTACAGATATCCAGTTTGAGTTTAAAAATGATAACGGTGGTACTGGGACTAATTTTAATCCTAATAATGCAGGTGGTGAGCCAATTGATATCGATTATGTAAGACCTGCAAATGTGGATGTACCGATACAAAACGAATTTACATTTGAAACAGCTACAGACGTAGAGGGTTTTACTTCTTTATTAAGAGCTACTGCAGTACAGGCTTCAGAATCTGGTGTGGGAACTTTACAGTTAACCATGAGCGAACGTTCCACTAACGATTCAAAAGTTGGTTTGGATGCTCTTACTTTTAAGGTAGATGGTGATGCGCATAAATATGCTCACATCACTTTAAAAAATACTTCCACAAACAATAGGTTCCTGTTATCAAGTGATGGTGCCAATTTTTTACCTTTCCAAACCATCACAATTAGCGATTCCGAATATACGACCTATGATTTTGATTTATCAGAATGGTCGGGTTTTCAAAACCCTGAGTTAGTTTTTAGTGTAGACAACACATGGGTTGCAACGGATACGTATGCCGTTGATGATGAAGTTGTTTTTGGAAATTCAACGTATAAAAATTTAACCGGCGTTAATGACGAGGCTGCTAATCCAAAAAATGACCCAACTAACTGGGTATTGGAAGGAACTGAGGGTGCTCTTTCGGATCTTGCAAATTCAATTTATATCGATTCTATTGTATTTGATTCTAATCCTGGAGAAATTGTTTTGAGTACAAGTTCTGTTAAAAACGAGGTTACTTTTAGTGTTTATCCAAATCCATCTCAAGATTTTATAATGATTGATGCGCCTACAGGAATCAATCAAATTTCTGTGTATTCTGTGCTAGGCAAATTGGTAAAGAAAGAACAGGTGTCATCAAAAAAACACAATCTTGATATCTCTTCTTTTGCAAAAGGAGTGTATTTGTTAAGAGTTGAAAATAATGAAGGAATTTCTGCAAAAAGAATCATAAAAAATTAAAGAAATAAAACATAAAAGTTTCAAGTGCCTCTATTTTTACGAAACACTAAAAAATAGGGGTACTTTAAATTAAGGCAAGAATAGAAGTATAAAAATTAGTAAAATTAAAAATTAAAGGATGATCAGATCTAAGGCAGTAACCTTTGTGTTATTCACAATTTGTTGGTTAGGAATTAAAGCACAGGAACCGGCTGTAAAATTTCAAAAAAATAGTGTTGAATATGCTATTTCTTGGGATGATAAAGTTGCACAAATAAACAACTTAACTCCAGAAATAAAGATTAACGGAAAATGGGTTTCTGCTAAAAATTTCAAATCCATACAATGGGTAGAGAAACAAGGTGATAGATTAAGTGAAGAAAATAAGTATACAGGCGATGTAAAGTATTTATATTTAATTTGTGAGGGTCATCCTACAGTTTCTAATTTTACAATTCAATTTGAAATCGTTAAAGGGCGTCCTTACTTAGTAATGAATTCAACGTTACAAGCTGCCAAGTCTTTTACGCTTGGAGGTGTAAAGCTATTTAATTCAGTAAAAGAAAATATAGTATTACCCGGTAAAAGCAAGGACTGGGTTATCTTTAATGAAAGTGCGGCTGCACCGCATGTTGGTACGATTATGTATCCTTATCAATTAAATACAAAAAAAGCGAATGCAGGCAAGTATTCAAAAGGACATACGGGTGTTTGGTTAAGCATGCTGATTAATGATGCTAAAAATTATGCGTTTTCTTTTGCCAGTATTTCAGGTGAGTTATGGCCAAATAACTTTAAATGGGAATTGCCAGAAAACGATAATTTTAATAAATTAAAACTTTCTGCAAGAAGTAGCGCTATTTATGAAAAAGAAGAGATTGTAGTACCTCAAGGAAAGCAAATTGCTACAGATGCTTTTTTAGTTGGTTTTTGGGATCAAAAAAGACCAACACAAACATTATTGGAAACAGGCGTTATCATGGGGCAAAATGTGCGTAAAGGGAAACCAATGCGCATGCCAGAGCCAGGTTGGAGTTCTTGGCATTCGTATGCTAGAGATATTTCTGAAGAAAAAATTAAAAGTGCTACAGACTTTATAAATGAAAATTTAAAGGAATATGGTTGGAATATGGTACAGATCGATGGCGGTTGGTGGACGCAACCAGGAAAGTATACTGTAAATCAAAATTTCCCACAGGGAATGCGTAATTTATCGAATTATGCCGCTCAAAAAAATGTAAATTATGGTTTGCACATTAGTCCATTACGAATAAATCCAGAGGATAAAGTGCTTAAGAAAAACCCAGATTGGATGTTAAAATCGTATTATAAAAAAACTATAGATCTTAATGACGATGAAATGGTAACCACTATTGGTGCCGAATATGTAGATACAAGCCACCCAAGTGTAGCGCCATTTTTAACTGGAAGATACCAACAATTAGTAGAGGGCTACAAGCCGTCTTTTATGAAATGGGATCATCATTATGGAGCATTAGAGGAAGGAAAACGTAAGGATTCTACCATGACCTTTTTACAAGCTCATAACAAAACAATACGATCCATTAGAGCTGCTTTGCCAGACGATTTAATAGTAACTAGAAGTATGGGGTATTTATTTGGAGCTTTGGAATGTTATGATGCAGTACGAATTGGAAATGATATCAATCATCCAGGTATTAAGTCCGAAGAAGAGCCTTATGCAAATTTAACCTACGGAAAAACTTTAGGATCTATCGAAGATGATATCGTTGAAAAAGGATTAATTCGTTTTGCGCGTCAAGTATCACAAAATTATTATGTGCATAAAAATATTGCAATTTGCGACCCAGATGCCTTTTTTGTGAATCCTTTTTATACAGTAGATGAGGCTAAAACCCACATGACATTACAGGCTATTATGGGCGGACTTTTCTTTATCGGTGATCGCCTAGAAACGTTACCTGATGATCGTTTAGAGTTATTAAAAAACAAAGAAATAATGGAGGTAAATAAGTTGGGTGTACATGCAATACCATTAGACTTATTTTCGGGTATAGATATACCAACAATTTGGAAAATTGAAACAGAAGATCGTTTGATAATTACCATTTTTAACTGGATGGATACAGAAGTAACCAAAACCTACAAGTACAAATCAGACTTTGAACTTAATGGTAAGGGATATCAATTGAAAGACTTATGGTCAAAAGAAATGGTACCGGCTCATAAAGACAGGTTGTCCTTAAAACAAGCTCCTCACTCTGTGAGAATAATGGAGTTTAAAAAGTAATAAAAAGCCAAGCAATTTTCGGTAATTCTGTACTACCCAAAATTGCTTAGGTTTTTATAAAAAATTAAACCAACACAAGGTTTTTTTGTCTAAAAAAGAAACATACTTCAAGTTAAAAAATAGAAATAACTTTTTTTTAACTAACAGCATAAATTAGTATGAAAAAAACATAAAGAATTGTATTTCTATACAGAACTGCCAATTTTTGAATTGTATGATATTGTAAATGATCCTTTTGAACTAATAACTTATCAGGAAAACCAGCATTTAAAACTATAGAAATAACGCAAAGAGAAGAATTAGAAAAATGGATGTTTATAAACCACGAATTTTTGCCTTTACCATCTCACGTAATCGATAATTAATATAAAAAAAAATGAAAAATCTGTTAATAAATTATAGTTTGTTAGTTTTTGTTGTTTTCCTTGGCTTAAAAACAGCACAGGCACAAATAGTAGCAGTGCCAACAAGTTCCTACGGAACTTGGGATCGTGGAGGTGGAGTTGATGATTATTCAAACCCAAAAGCAGATTTTGTTATGGGTATTGAAGTCTCAGCTAAATGGGCAGAAGTGCAACCTAATGGACCTGAGAAATACGATTTTTCGATGTTTCAAAAAGTGTTAGATGATGCAGCCAAACATCATAAAATTGTAAAGTTAAGTATCAATGTAGGCCCAGATTCGCCTTTATGGTTTTATGAAAATGGCATTCCTTTAGTGAAAGTAAAGAGTGATAAACCAGAAAAACATGATATAAAATTTGCAAATTATCCGTATTATTTTAATCAAAAACATATAGAGTATTATTTTAAGTTGATCGAAGAGTTTTCACTTTTTTTGAGAAATCAGCCTAAAGAAAAATTTGATTGTATCGCATTTTTTCAAGTAAAAACCGGAGCTACTGGAGATGAAAGTCCTTATAAAGGTGAGCCTTATGACGAAAAATACCATATTTCAAAAAAAGATTGGGAAACCTTTCGTTTAAAAGCATTTAATCATCATAAGAAATATTTTAATGATGTGCCTAATCGTCAAATTGTACTCATTTTCAATTCGATTAATCCAGAGAAAAATCCAGAGGCTTATAATTGGATCAACACTAAAATAGATCCTAACATTGGTTACGGAATTAAAGGAGGCGCCTACAACAGAGGACATCATTTAACAGGCGAAAAATCTTTTAAAAAATTATGGGTACCTTATTTAGTAAACCCTAAAGGGATGAAATTGTTTTCTGCTTCAGAAATGGATGCAACCTGGAACAAACCGCAATTTAATATTAATAAAGAGCTTGGGTTTTATTGGGCAGCAATGAGTGCAGTAAACACAGGAGTTTCATCAACAAATATGCAAAAAGGTGCTGTTAGATTTGGCATGCGAAACAAAGAAATTAGAGATATTTTTTTAATGTTCAATACCTATGCGCAACAAGTATATCCTGCCACAGCAACAACTGCTGTCTCTGTTTTTCATGAAGGTTTAGATGCTGCAGATACCAATAAGTTCCCTGAAAGTGAGTTTGGGAAAGCAAGTAAAGCAAATTTAGAACGCTACGTAAAAATATGTAAAGCGTATGAGGCTAGAGGTGCAAGAATGGATCATTTAGAATATGCCTCCAAAGGTCAAGTCGTACAACGTTTAAGACAAAAGGGATATAATGATGCTGGTTGGGATATTGAAGATGGTAATTACGAACGTTTTTTACATCAAATTAACCCAGAGGAAACTTCTATAGGATTGTTTCGTGTTCGTGGGGAAATCACTAAAAAATCTTCAAAATACGATCGTTTTGCAAGATCTTTTGAAAATGCTAAAGGTAAAAATACCATGTATTTTCAGTTTCATAAAGAAATGTTCGAAACTTCAAATCCTAAAAGTTTACAATTTACGATCACTTGGTTAGATAAAAATCAAGGATCAACGTGGGCTTTAAAATATAATGACGGTAAAAAAATAAAAACAGCTGAAGAGGTCAAAGGAAAAGGAGATAACAAATGGAAGACAACTATTATAACTATTAACGATATGATGCTGAATCATAAAGGTGAATTTGGCTCAGATTTTATGTTGGTAAATACAGATGAAGTTGATGATATTTTTAACGGAATTGAGGTTAGTATTAATAGATAATTTACTTTAAAATAGATCGTTTTTTCTAATTACAAGTTGATTAACTTATTTTAAATAAAGCATGATGTATGAAAAAAATAGTTTTAAAATTTAGTTTATTAACTCTTGCTTTGCTTGGGTTGGGTTGGCAATCTTATGCTCAAATAGAAGCAGTGCCTGTAAGTTATTATGGCACTTGGGATCGAGGAGGCTTCATAGATGATTATGGAGATGCAAAATATGATTATGTTAATGGGATCGAGGTAAATATAAAATGGAATCAAGTACAACCAACCGCCAATGGTAGATACGATTTTTCTAAATTTAAAAAGGCATTAGTAAGTGCAGCTTCCCATAATCTTTTGGTAAAAATGAGCATTAATGTGGGGCCAGAAGCTCCTGCATGGATTTATGAAAATGGGGTTCCTTTGGTAGATGTAAAAAGTAATAAACCAAAAAACGACAACTTAACAAACAGTCCATACTATTTGCACCCTATTTACAAAAAGTATTATTTTAAATTGATAGAAGATTTTTCTCTTTTTTTAAGAAGTCAACCTAAAGAATTATTTGAAAGTATTGGTTTTGTGCAAGTAAAAACAGGCGCCACTGGAGATGAAGAGCCTTTTAAAGGTGAACCAAAAAATAAAAACTTTGAAATATCGGCAAAAGAATGGCAAGATTTTAGACTGGAGGCTTTTGAAACTTATAAAAAGTATTTTAACGACGTGCCTGATCGACGTATTGTATTAACGTTTAATAATGTAGATGAAAAAAAATATCCTGAGGCATATAATTGGGTGATGAACAAGATTAATCCAGAAATTGGTTTTGGAATCAAAGGCGGCGCATATAATCGAGGGCATCATTTAACAGGAGAATTATCTTTTAAAGAGCAATGGCTTCCTTATTTGGTAAACCCTAAAGGCATGAAACTTTTTTCCGCCTCCGAAATGGATCAGAGTTGGCGAAAACCAATTTTTAATATCAATAGAGAATTGGGTTTTTATTGGGCAGCATGGAGTGGTATAAATACAGGAGTATCCTCTACTAATGTTTCAGTGAGTGCCGTGAAGTATTCAAATTCTAATCCAGAGATTAGAGATATTTTTAAAATGTTCAATATATACGCACAACAGGTATATCCCGCAAAAGCAACAGCAGCAGCTTCTATTTTTCATGAAGGATTAAATAGTATGAATGTTAAGAAATTTCCGGAAAATATTTATGGTAAAGCTACTAAAGGGAATCTCGATCGGTACACGGCCATTTGCAAAGCATATGCAAATAGAGGTGCAAAAATGGATGATTTAAAAGCGGCTACTGACGGACAAGTGCGCCAACGTGAAGCACAATCAGGTTATAATGATGCTGGTTGGGATATTGAGGAGGGTAACTATGAGCGTTTTTTATATCAAATCAACCCAGAGGAAACTTCTATAGGATTATTTAGAGTGCGTGGGGAAATCAATAAAAAATCGTCAAAATACGATCGTTTTGCTCGTTCTTTTGAAAATGCAACAGGAAAAAATACGATGTATTTTCAGTTTCATAAAGAAATGTTCGAAACTTCAAATCCTAAAAGTTTACAATTTACGATTATTTGGTTAGATAAAAACGCTGGTTCTACTTGGGCTTTAAAATATAATGACGGTAAAAAAATAAAAACAGCTGAAGAGGTTAAAGGAAAAGGAGACAACAAATGGAAGACAACTATTATAACTATTAACGATATGATGCTGAATCATAAAGGTGAATTTGGCTCAGATTTTATGTTGGTAAATACAGATACAATAGATGATATTTTTAATGGAATTGAAGTGGATATAAAAAGGTAAAAATGAAATTTTTAAAAACATTTTTTTTCTTAATTTTTAGTTTGTTGATGCTAATGGCTTGCAATCAAAATAAAAAAAATAGTATCAAAACAAGCATTCTAAAAGCTGAAGATTTTCAAAAAACAATCGATGGCAAACCTGTCAGTCTTTATGCGCTTAAAAACGGAACTATAGAAGTTTTTATTACAAACTATGGTGGTAGAATCGTAAGTATTTTAACTCCTGATAAAAAGGGTGAATTAGCAGATATTGTTGTCGGTTTTAAAAGTATTGATGCCTATTTGAATGCTAATGCCCCGTTTCACGGCGCGTTAATTGGTCGTGTTGCAAATCGTATTGGAAACGGAATATTTTCCATAAATGAGATTGAATACAAGTTGCCCATCAACAATGGTAGTAATCATTTACACGGAGGCCCAAAAGGATTTCACAATCAAGTTTGGGAAGTTAAAAAAGCAAACCATACCGAACTTGTATTGAATTATGTTTCTGTCGATGGAGAAATGGGATACCCTGGAAATTTGAACGTAGAAGTTACCTATGCGTTAAATGCAAAAAATGAATTCTCAATTTCTTACAAGGCAAAAACAGATCAACCGACACCTTTTAACCCTACAAATCACGCTTTTTTTAATTTAACGGGTAATAGCAGCACTCTTATTTATGATCATCAACTTTTTTTGAATGCAGATGCGATGACAATACTCGATTCTCTAAATCTTCCCGAAGGAAAAATGACTATTAAAAATACACCATTTGACTTCACTTCATTAAAAAAAATAGGAAAGGATATTGACACCAATCCAACGAATCTACAACTAAAAAGAGGCAATGGGTACGATCATAATTTTATCATTAATAAAAAGAATACCAATGAACTGGTTGAAGCAGCCACTGTAATAGAGCCAGAAAGCGGAAGAAAAATGGAGATTCTAACCACAGCACCTTGTGTACAATTTTTTACTGGTAATTTTTTTAATGGATCAGATAAAGACAAATATGGTGATCCCATAAATTACAGAGGGTCTTTTGCTTTAGAAACGCAACAGTATCCGAATGCGCCTAATTTAAATGATGTGCCATCAATTATGCTACATCCCAATGAAATAAATGAATCATCTACATTTTATAGGTTTTCAGTTATAGAATAAGAAAATCTGGCAATACAATCACGTAAATCCCATATACATGAAAAAACACAATTTTATCTTCACTTTTTTATTTATTTTCTTTCAATTTGGCTGCGCACAAGAGAAAAGACCTAATATTCTCTTTATTATTGCAGATGATATTTCAAAAAATAGTTTTGGAGTTTATGGATCAAAAGATATTAAAACACCGCATTTTGATCGTATTGCAAACGAAGGCGTTTTGTTTACAAATGCCTATGTAAGCAATCCTAAATGTGCACCTTCAAGAGCCACTATTTTGACTGGTCGATATTCGTGGCAATTAGAGGAAGCTGCAAATCACAATCCTACAATGCCAGAAAAATGGCGCTTTTATCCTGAATTATTAGAAGAAACAGGCTATGCAATTGGATTTACCGGAAAAGGGTGGGGACCTGGTCATTTTTATGGGAAACACAATCCTGCTGGATGGGAATACAACAAAATAAAATGTAAACCACCTTATAAAGGGATTAGCAATAAAGACTACGCTGCAAACTTCGAGGATTTTTTAACAAAAAAAAATACGGATAAACCCTTTGTTTTTTGGTTAGGCACACATGAGGCACATCGTGCTTTTGAAAAGGATTCTTACAAAAAAGCAGGAAAAGATTTAAATAAAATTGCCGTGCAAAATTCTTTTCCAGATAATAAAATTGTACGAGGAGACTTAGCCGATTATGGGCTTGAGGTAGAATACCATGATGCACATATTGGACGTGCTTTGGCAGCACTCGAAAAAAGAGGTTTATTAGAAAATACCTTAATTATAGCAACATCAGATCACGGGATGCCTTTTCCACATATTAAAGGTCAGATTTACGATGAAGGTTTTCATGTAGGTTTGGTTGCACGTTGGGGTAATAAAATCAAAGCAGGAAGAACGGTTACAGATTTTATCAATTTTCCAGATATTGCTCCTACACTATTGGAGGTATCAGGTGTAAAAGTACATCAACAAATGACAGGGAAGAGCTTTTTAAATTTATTGCTTTCAAAAAAATCAGGAAGAATTGATACAGCTCGCTCATTTTCAATCTTAGGAAAAGAGCGTCATGATATGGGAAGAACAGATGGCGAGCAACTTACAGTTGGGTATCCTGTTAGGGCAATTAGAAATGATAATTATTTATACGCATTCAATTACAAACCCAATAGATGGCCAGCAGGCAATCCAGAATACGATTATAAAAATTGCGATGATTCTCCCACACGTCAATTTTTATTAGGATTGGAAGAAGATAACCCAGATTACAAATATTACGAGTTGTCTTTTGGTAAACGTCCTGAAGAAGAATTGTATGATATAAACAAGGACCCAGATTGTGTGCATAATTTAGCTTCGGATGCACAATTTAATACTATTAAAACAGAAATGAAGTCTAAAATGGAAAAAGAGCTGATAGCTCAAAAAGACCCAAGAGTTCTAGGGAAGGGAGATATTTTTGACTATTACCCACATGGAAGACCTGATAAATTAATACAATTGTATGGAGAAAAATATTATGATATGTATGAGGTTTTTTATAACAAATATGGCATTCGTTCTGTTCCAATTTCAAAAGATTCTTTAAAAATTAACAAAAAAATCATCCAAAAATATAATGAAAGCAAGCAGTAACTTAGTGTGCGTACTAATGGCGTTTTTTGCAATGACTTCTTGTACTGCGCAAAAAAATAAAAAACCAAATATCATTTATATTTTAGCAGATGATATGGGCTACAATGAGCTTGGTGCTTATGGTGGAAAGCTAATTGAAACGCCCAATATTGACAAATTAGCAACTCATGGTATTAAATTTACAAATCATTATGCGGGTTCTAATATATGTGCTCCCTCACGTTGCGCACTTTTAACCGGAAAACATACAGGTAATTCCTGGATACGAGACAACAAACCACTTCCTTTTGAAGGTAATGAGCCTATTAAAAGTAGTGAAGTAACAGTCGCAGAAATTTTTAAAAAAGCCAATTATACCACAGGTGTATTTGGTAAATGGGGTTTAGGATATCCAAATTCAGAAGGTTCTCCAGATAACCAAGGGTTTGATGAATTTTATGGTTATAATTGCCAGAGACACGCACATTCTTATTACACCAATTATATGCGTCAAAATAACGATTCTATTCCTTTAAATGGAAATATAGAAGCACCATTTACAGATTTTACAGCAGATGTTATTCATAACCAAGCACTTAGTTTTATAGAAAATAACCAAGACAAACCATTCTTTTTGTATTATGCTTCTACACTGCCTCACAATCCTTATCATCAACCAGATGATGAGTTGTTAACTTATTATGAAAAGAAATTTAATATTGCAAAAGGAGATGCTTCGGATAAAGGTTTTACTGAACCTAAATACGCAGCAATGTCAACGCGTTTAGATAGGCAAGTAGGTGAGCTTATTGCCAAGTTAAAGCATTTAGGAATTTTAGAAAATACGCTTATTATTTTTTCGAGTGATAACGGAACAGCTTTGCGACCAAACCAAGATAAATTTTTAAAAACAGGAGGTAATTTGCAGGGTAGAAAAGGTCAAGTTTATGAAGGAGGTATAAAAGCTCCTATGATTGCTTTTTGGCAAGGTAAAATTAAACCGGGTACGACTTCTAGCCATATTTCTGCCTTTTGGGATTTTTTACCAACTTGTGCTGAATTGGTAAACATAGAAAACCCAAAAGACATAGACGGAATTTCTTTTTTACCAACATTATTAGGTCAAGAAAAACAACAAAAAAAACACGATTATTTATACTGGGAACGCAATCAAAGTCAGGCCATCCGAAAAGACGATATGAAAGCAGTTATTTCTTATGATAAAACAACTAAAAAACAATCAGTAGAAATTTATAATGTGCGTAAAGATCCTAATGAAAAAATAAACTTAGCTGATTCGAGACCAAAACTAAGAAATGAATTTATAAAATTGGCTAAAACCGCTAGAGTAGAATCGGAGTTGTTTCCTTTGATAAAAAATCGATAGAGAAAAAGTGTCAAAACGCACATTAATATAAAGGTTTAAGACTTTTGTAAAAAGTTTTACACTTGCACTCTGCTTTTTTTTATCACTCAATTTATGAGTGTACAGAACACGAATGAATTAAAAGCAGACGCATATAAAACATATAAAAAAATATAATACTTATGAAAAAAATACTAATAATTGGATTGTTGGCATTCTATACATCAACTTTTGCACAAACAAACGAAAAGCCTAATATTATACTAATCGCTGTTGATGATCTTAACGATTGGATAGGGGTATACGATGGCAATTCCCAAATTAAAACCCCTAACATAGATAAACTAGCAGAGAATGCCATGGTGTTTAGAAATGCAAGTTGCTCAGGACCTGTTTGCGGACCTTCACGATCTGCCTTATTATCTGGTTTTATGCCAGGTAAAACAGGGATTTATGGTAATGGAAATAATATGTTAGATTCTAAATTAGTTCAAGAGAATGCAACATTACCAGAATATTTTTCGAAAAATGGATATACGACCATTTCAAAAGGTAAAATTTTTCATAAACACATTACTGAAAATGGAGTAGATCATGGACAATGGGCTTTTGATATTTGGGAGCAAGAAAAAGGAAATGATAAGATAAATACCAATAAACTTTATTCAAGAAATAAAGGCATTATCAATGGTAAGAAGATTCCAGATGCAAAATATACCAAGGGTAAAGGTACGCAGTTTTCGTGGGCACCAACTATAGAAGCAAAAGAGGAAACAAAAGATTATAATACAGCCGAATGGTTTGCTGGTAAATTAAAAGACGATTACGAAAAACCTTTTTTTATGGCAGTTGGGATTTCAAAACCACATTTACCTTGGTTTGTGCCACAAGAATATTTTGATATGTATGGGTTAGACTCTTTAAAAATTCCAGAATATCGTGATGATGATTATGACGATATTCTAGATAAAAATGGAAAGAAAATATTTAAGCCGTCTGTAGATTTTCTTTGGGCAAAACAAGATAAAGAACTTTTTAAAAGAGCCGTTAGAGCTTATATGGCGTCAGTGAGTTATGCCGATGATTGCGTAGGCGTTGTGATGGATGCTTTGAGAAAAAGTAAATATGCAGAAAATACTATCGTAATTTTAATAGGTGACCACGGTTGGCATTTAGGAGAAAAACTCCGGTTTAGAAAAGCAGAACTCTGGAAAGAATCAACACAAACACCCTTTATTTTGCATGTACCAGGGATGTCTAAAATGCAATATTGTAATAGAAATGTAAACTTAATTGATATTTACCCAACACTTATTGATTTGGCTAAGTTACCAGCAAAATCTAATCTCGATGGCGTAAGTATTAGTCCACTAATAAAAGATCCAACCAAAACTTGGTATCCAACACTAACTACAGATGGCGAGGGAGACCATTCTGTAATGTCTGAAGATTGGCACTACATCATAAGATCTAGAAATGGTGGTTTAGAGGAATTATATAACCTTACAGAGGATCCAATGGAATGGAATAATTTAGCGAATTCAAAATCTAAAGAGGTGCAAAAGATGAAGCAATATCTAAAAACGTTTGTACCTAAAAACGATGCCAAACGAATTCAAAACAGTGGCAAAGATAAATCAATTAAATACCTAGATAATACGATAAAATCAAGGCGAATACTTTCAAAACTTAAGTAGTTATTTATGAAAATTGATTAAAGTTATTTTTTTCAAAAAGTGAGTTAGAGGAAATGTTGGGGTTGTTGCAGTTTATGTATTCCAGGAAACCTAATGAAGAAAGTTTTTTACAGTCATTTCAAAGTGTAAATGGTATTAGCAACTTTTTTTAATGAGATGAATTCTTATCAACAGTGCGTTTGTTTTTAAACTAAAAATAGTAAATTCATTATGAAAAAGTATCAACTTTTATTCTTTGTTATTTTCATCTTTTCATTATTATTTATGGGAAGTTGTTCTTCAAGAGCTTCAAAAGCGCAAAGCTCAGAGCCTTTTATTCGTAAAGCGGGTGTTTTACCACTTAAGGCATGTGGGGTATGGAGTTGGTACTCAACAGGAGGTGCACCAAAAAAATGGAGCGGTAAAATTTCTGCAGAAGAAATTTATCCTGGATTAAAAGGCATTCCAATTGTAATTGGATGGAATGAACTAGAACCGGAAGAAGGTGTTTATCATTGGGATCTCGTGGATGATATTATAAAGAAAGCTGCGGCTAATGATAAATATGTGTTTACGCTACTTTGGCTAAACCCTGTAAATGCAGAGTGGTTGTACGATAAAGGTGTTCCAAAAGTAGAAATTAACACCTCTAAAAGAGATCCTCATTTTGCAACATTACCCTATCCAATGGATGATAAGTACAAGTTCTATTCTGAACGAATTATTACAAAGTTTGCAGAACATATAAGAAATTTGCCACCTCATTTATTAGAAAGAGTTGCATTTCACCAAGTAGTTGAGGGGTCAACAGGTGATGGCTTTTGTTATAAGGGTGACCCTATAGATCCAAAATACAATGTATCCCGCGAAGAATGGGCAGATTACCAAAAATATATCCGAAAATTTACGGTGAATGCTTTTACGGAAAAAGAAAGTGGATTACCTGAAATACCGCTTTTGATACATTTAATGACAGATGGGGGTATGACTTGGGGTGCAGAGCAATATGAAGGGTTTTTAACAAAAAAAGGAGTAGCTTCTCATTTTTATCACAGTAATTATTCACGCTCAAAATCATTGGTTTACGAACCATACAATACATCGGATAATGAATTGGGTAGACCTGTTTTTAGCAGGGGTGAAGGTGAAACCATGTGGATGAGAGAATGGATTAAAAAAGATTCTTTACAAAACCTATATTGGAGTGCTTTTCATGCTTTACATTGGGGATTGGATATTTGGAACATACCTGAACACATTTTAGTAGAACCAAAATGGTATCCAGCCATGGATGTTTTTAATAAATATGCGGGTCTTAAATTTCCTGAAAGGTCACCTTATGCATTTGCAGCGCTAAAAGATGAGTTAAATTTTGATGATACGGTTCGTTTCCCGGAAGCTATTTATGGGAAAGCAAGTAAAAATAATACAGATAGAATATTAAAAATATGTGCCGATTTTGAAGATCATGGGGCATTGGTAGAAGATTTGAGTAAAACGCTGGCTGGTAGTCTTCAAAGTAGGGGCAGAAAAGGCTATAATGATGTGGCAAAAGATAGAATTGACACGGATTACCGCATGTATTTGTATAGTATAGATCAGGTAGAAACCAGTATTGGTTGGTGGCATGTGGGACCCAAAGACCAACCTTATGGGCGTTTTGCTCGCGGGTTTGAGCATGCCTCAGGAAAAGATACATTGTACTTTAAATTTCACAATACCTTTTTTGATGGAACTCCTGGAAAACTAAAATTCCGCATAATTTGGCTGGATAATAATGATGGGGAATGGGCCTTAGGTTATGATATTGGAAAAGCGAAATTAAAAATCGCCAAAATAGTCAAGGGTAAAAACACAGGACGATGGATAGAAGAGGAAATTCAAATAAATGATGCCTTGATGCAAAAAAATGGTCCACGTGGTTCTGATATTGCCATAATTAATACGGACAATAAAGATGATATTTTTCATTTAATTGAGGCCGAAAAGCAATATTAAAATTGAGTGCTATAAAAAGTATTTAAAATAGTTGGACGATAATTCAATAACGCGTTGTACTTTTTTTATTAAAACAAATTTGCTTCAATTTTATTTTGCTTACGATTCTTATATATTGTCAAATTGTACAAGAAATTCGGCTTTTATTGGTTTTCGAAATTGCAGTTCAAAAAAGTATCGTTGCAATTAACGATTGCAGTAGTTTCATTGATTTTATAAATTTTAATTGAAATTAGATATCAGAAAACACCTTCATATTAGCTTTTTGTCTCGGTCAGAAGAGAAAAATTACCTGTGCGTTTTGATATTTTTTGATAACATAAAAACAGCTAATCTCTATTGATTTAAAATTAGTTGAGAAAACATATAGCACATGAAACTTATTTACTAGCTGATTGAGATATTTTATACCTATGTAATTGTTATAATTTCGAGTTCTTAGCAATGTAATTCTTTTTAGAAATTTCAGGAATATCACAAGATGGTGTTGGTTAATTGACTATTGAAAATGATTTGACTTCGATTAATGACAAAAACAAACAAATATGAAAAAAATAGTATGTTTCGGATTACTTTTTATAGCAACAATTCAAATCATAAAAGCACAAGGAGTTGAGGCTAATGTATTAGAAAAGTACGAACCTTATGTGTATGATGAGATGTCTTATAGACTAATGAAACCAGCAGGATTTGATAAAAATAAAAAATACCCAGTTATGCTATCATTGCATGGTGCAGGAGGAAAAGGTAGCGATAACAGAAAACAATTAAGACGATGGAATGAATATTTAGCTAAGGATGAAATTCGTGAAGCGTATCCATGCTATGTGCTAGCACCCCAAACAAATGGCCTTTGGAATAATGAAGATCTCTCTAAAATTAAATTAATTATCAAAGATTTAGAGTCTATAGACATGAGCCGTATCTATGTGCTAGGGCATTCTATGGGAGGACATGGAACTTATAGGTTTATTCAATTCGATACTACTTATTTTGCTGCGGCAGCGCCTTCTGCAGGTAGTGGTTTAGCAACAACAGAGCCTTTTGTAGAGGTGTCAAAAATTAAGCACATCCCTATCTGGGTTTTTCATGGCGATAAGGATCCAAAATGTCCATATGAGAAAGATGTCAAAATTTTTGAAGAAATGAAGGATATTGGAGGTAATATGAAGTTCACTACTTGGGTAGGCGATAAACACGGTGGACCCATTGCCTTAAAAATGGTTACAGGAGCAGATAATGGAATCACACAAGTAAGTAGTGATTTATGTGATAAAGAACCCATATTCTTAAAATGGCTATTCAATCAAAAAAAAAGTAAATAATAATAGTAACTTATAAATTTAACATTAATAAAAAATGAAGGTAGTAAATTCTTTAAAAGTCTTAGCGTTATGTGTTTTTACAATCAGTTGTAAATCTAAAAAAGCGGAAGACCCTCAAATAAAACCAAATATCGTAGTCATATATCTTGATGATTTAGGTTATGGTGACTTAAGTTGTTATGGAGCTACAGAATTAAGTACGCCTAATATCGATGCTTTAGCAAATGAAGGCGTTAAATTTACGAATGGTTACGCCACTTCAGCTACGTGTACACCAAGTCGTTATGGTTTACTTACTGGTGTGTATCCTTGGCGAAATAAAGACGCTAAAATATTACCAGGTACAGCACCTTTATTAATAGGTACAGAACAACAAACCTTAGCAACAATGCTAAAAAAAGAGGGCTATCAAACAGCAGTTGTGGGTAAATGGCACTTAGGTTTAGGAACAGGAATTGTAGATTGGAACAAAAAAGTAACCCCAGGCCCAAATCAAGTGGGTTTTGAGTATTCCTATGTAATGGCAGCAACACAAGATCGCGTGCCAACAGTATATATAGACAATGGTTTTGTTGATGGTTTAGATCAAAATGATCCTATTGAAATTAATTATGCTAAAAACTTTGAAGGTCAGCCTACAGGAAAAGACAATCCAGAATTATTAAGAATGAAATGGCATCATGGTCATAATAGTTCTATAATAAACGGAATTCCAAGAATTGGTTATATGAAAGGTGGTGAATCTGCTAAATGGGTGGATGAAGATATGGCAGATCATTTTCTTAAAAAAGCCCAAACGTATGTAAAAGAGCATAAAGAAAAACCTTTCTTTTTGTATTATGCAATGCAACAGCCACACGTGCCAAGAACACCTCACCAACGTTTTGTGGGAGCAACTAAATTAGGCCCAAGAGGAGATGTGATTGCAGAGGCAGATTGGGCTGTTGGAGAGTTTATGAAAACGTTAAAAGAAGAAGGTGTTCTAGACAATACGTTGGTTATTTTTTCTAGTGATAATGGACCTGTTTTAAATGATGGCTATTTTGATGATGCCGTTGAAAAATTAGGAAATCACAAGCCAAGTGGTCCTTTAAGAGGGGGAAAATACAGTTTGTATGAAGCGGGTGTTCGTGTTCCATTTATTACTTACTGGAAAGGGAAAATTCAACCAACTACATCTGATGCATTGGTTTGTCAAGTAGATGTGTTAAATTCTATTTCTGCACTGGTTGGCAGTGATGCAAGTGCAAAAGATAGCCAGAACTTACTGGCAACCTTTTTAGGAGAGACAAAATCAGGAAGAGAAAATTTGGTCATCGAAGCCACTACAAGAACTGCTTTTAGAAAAGGAGATTGGTTATTAATACCTCCATACAAAGGAAAAGCTGTTTTACCTGAAGTAAATATAGAAATTGGTAATTCTGATGTTTTTCAATTGTATAATCTAAAAGACGATGTAGGACAACAGAATAATTTAGCCGCATCAAAACCAGTATTGTTGCAAGAGTTAATTAAATCTTTTGAAGCTATTAGAGGTATGGATTACAAAAATGTTGAAGCAGTTGAATTAAAATAGTTCTCAAGGAGCTTATCACATTTAGAAAAAAAAATTGAAGCAAATTTGAATAAAAATAAATAATTATACATAATGAAATCAAACTTAAAAATTAAAAGTTTACTTTATATTGGACTTTTAAGTATTGTGTTTTCTTGCACAAGTCAATCTAAAAAAGAAAAGGCAGCAGAGGATTTAACTGGTAACAAACCAAACATCATTTATATTTTAGCAGATGATTTAGGGTATGCAGATCTTTCTGTGTATGGGCAACAAAAAATCAATACACCTAATATAGATATGTTGGCCACCAGAGGAATGTTGTTTACACAGCATTATGCAGGTGCTCCAGTTTGTGCCCCTTCAAGGTCTTCATTAATGAGTGGGCAACATACAGGTAAAACTTCTATTCGTAGTAACTCGAAAGCACCAAATGTAGAAGAGGGGCAACCACCAATGAGCGGTGAGACTGTAACAGTAGCAGAAGTGCTGAAGCAAGCTGGTTATGTTACTGGTGCATTTGGAAAATGGGGATTAGGATATATTGGTTCAGAGGGTGATCCAAATAATCAAGGATTTGATGAGTTTTTTGGTTATAATTGTCAAACTCAAGCGCATCGTTTTTATCCAACACATCTTTGGAATAATAGAGAAAAATACTTTTTAGAAGGTAATGATTGGAAAAATACAGTAACCTATTCTGCTGATGTAATTCATGAAAAGGCATTAGGATTTATAGAAAAGAACAAAGACAAACCTTTCTTTATGTACTATCCTTCAACATTGCCGCATGCCGAGCTTTTAGTACCTAATGATGAAATTTTTAAAGCGCAAAAAGAAAAATTTGGAGCAGAAGTTCCTTACAAAGGTAAAAATGGAAACGATAAAGGTTTAGATTATGGAGAGGATTTAGAGGTTAAAGGATATACAACCCAAGCCAATCCTCATGCAACCTTTGCAGCCATGGTTATACGATTAGATAAACATGTTGGTGAGGTTGTTGCAAAATTGAAAGAATTAGGAATCGAGGAGAATACACTTATTGTATTTTCTAGTGATAATGGTCCGCATGCTGAAGGTGGTGCAGATCCAGAGTTTTTTAATAGCAACGGAATTTTTAAAGGCATCAAAAGAGATTTGTATGAAGGCGGAATTCGTGAACCGATGATTGTACAGTGGCCTAAAATGGTAAAGGCAGGAAGTACTTCAGATCATATTTCTGCTTTTTGGGATGTGTTACCCACAGTTGCAGAAATCGTAAATATCGATGCACCAACCGAAAGTCAAGGAATTTCTTTTTTACCAGCCTTGTTGGGAAAACAACAAAAGGAACACGAATATTTATATTGGGAATTTCATGAGAAAAAAGGTCGTCAGGCTGTAAGAGCAGGAAATTGGAAAGGCGTGCGTTTACAGATGTCTAAAAACCCAAATGCTCTTATTGAATTGTATGATTTAAGCAAAGACCCAGGAGAAGAAAATAATATTGCTGAAGAATATCCTGAAATAGTAGCTAAGCTTTCAGATTTTATGAAAGAAGCTCATGTAAAAAATGATAGGTATAAGTTTGATTACGAAAAAGACAAGTAAATTTAATAAGTACATTATTTTTAGTATTTCCCTAAAAAAAACAAATGAAACCCATAAACTGAAGAACAATAACCGCTTTGTACAAAGTGGATTGGCATTCATAAAGCTATTAATGTAAGAACGTTATGGAATTAAAAGGATAAAATAAATTTAATTGTTCAGTAAAAAAATGAAAAAATATCATAAAATTTATATTTTCGTTTCAATTATTTCAGTCATATCAACTTCTATTTTTGCTTCTATACCTTTGCGTCTAGAGCAACTAAAAGTTAAGAATGATAACACTGAACTTAAAATCTATAAAGCGCCTTTAGGAGTCGATAGCAGTAGCGACTTTGCAGTAACCGTAAATGGGGAAGAAGCTTTTGTCTTTTATGTTTCTGAAAATGGACTTAGAAAAAAATACTTGCCAGGTGCAGATATTACTCCTGTTGGAAAAAAAGCTAAGGTCAAGAAGACGGCGCGTGAATCTTGGGTATCTTTTGAAACTACAAACAATACAAAAATTAGTGTATCACAATTAGGTGATGTCACTTCTTTAGAAAACATAATGATTGTTGACGAGTTAGCAAATCCTATACAATTTGATATTTCTGAAGGAAAAATTACGTTTAGTGCTTCAGCAGGCCATAAGTATCTGCTATTTTTAAACAACGATCTCTCTAAGCGATTAACTATTTTTGCAGAACTTCCAGAGGATGATATTCCTAATATTAATGGAATTGATACTTTCGTAATCACACCAGAAACTAAAAGAGTAGATTACGAAAACACATCCAAGAAAACACTTTATTTTGTGCCTGGGTTGCACGAAATGGGCAATCAATTTATTCTAAAACCAGGTATGCAAATATACTTAGCTGCAGGTGCCTATGTACGAGGTTATTTTACGTGTTCGCCAAATGCAAATACATTGGGCGCATCTAATGTAAAAATTTTTGGAAGAGGGATTCTGTCAAGTGAATACCATCAAGTTACAGAAGGGCCAAACAATAATTTTCTTCCTCGCCCAATACGATTTTGGACAAACTCAATATATCTAGGAGGCTTCAACAGAGAACCAGCCGACAATCAAATTGTAAAAGGAATTACAATTATCTACCCTACTCAGCAGCCCATTATGGGAAATGGAACCAATACATTAATCGAAAATGTGAAAGTGATTAATTTTGAAAAAGGATTTGGCAGCATTTGTGTAGGATCAAAATCGAAGGTAAAAGATTGTTACGTTTCTTCAGATACTCGAGTATTAACTTCTTTTGGATCAAACACAATATTTAGCAATAATATGGTGGTAGGTTTAGACTTACAGTCACCATTTTACTTTGGAGATAGAATTTTAGATGATATTGACAATGTTACTATTAAAAATTCTTCTATTGTTGGCGAAAATTGGAAAAGCCTAATTTCTGTTCATCAAGCACATTTTGGCAATATCAATAATTTTAACGCTCACAATATTAATGTTATTTATACAGGAAAAAAAACAAAGGCATCTTTGTTAAGTCTAGGTATAGGTTTTTCTCCTTATAGACGTGGCCAATACCAAGGCAGTATAAGTGACGTAACAGTTAAAGATATTCATTTTATTACGCCTAACAAATCGCTAAAAATTGGAGTGAGCGCATTTGGTTTTAGTAACGAAGCAGCAGTTCGTAATGTTAATGTAAGTAATATTCATGTAAATGGACAAGAAGCTCAATTTTTATCTACTATAGAGCAACATGCCTATAATGTTGCCATTGGAGATAAAACGATTAAAGAAGGAAAAACACCAAAAGTAAAGGTGATTAAACGTAATTTACCACTTGTGCCTGCTGTAAAAAATAGAGATAAATCTTATCCAAGAAGAGACAAAGATGGTGATGCTTATGGCAGAAATATTGCCCACGAAGTGGCTTTTGCCAATGAAAAACAACCATCTAAATCTGCGGTTCCAAAAACACTGCATGCTGCCTTTAAAAATATAGCTACAGGTGCAAGTCTTAAAGGAATTAAAACGATTGCAGCACCAAAAGGAGATTTTCTACAAACCTATGCAGCCATTAATGATCCAAGAATGTATGCTTTGCATTCACCTGATTATCGAGTAAGTGTTGCTCAGAAATCAAGCGGAACTTTGGCTTTAAATTCACCTGTTTACGAAAATATTGGTACATTAATGAGTGTTGGTAATCGAATTGTAAATCCGCCTCCAATGCTTACAGAGCACTTTACAAATTTTACGCATCGTGGTTCTGTTGAGGTAACAGTTACTATGAAAGATCGTGCGCCTTTACTGAAAGATGTGTTGATTATGCCGTCAAAATTAAATATTAAACCCTCATATTCAGAAGATCGAAGAAGTTTTACCTTTACGCTGCCTAACCCAGAATACTTGAGTATCATTGTTAATGGGGATTGGATACGTCCTTTATTTATATTCGGAAATCCACCTGAAATTTCTGTTCCAGATCCCAGTGATCCAAAAGTACTCACAATCAAGACAACAGACGATTTTAAAACGTTGGAAAATCGAAAAAAATTAGCGGATTATCGAGTTATTAATTTCGCCTCAGGCTATCATGATATCGGTTTTTTCTTTCCAATATTTAGTAATCAAACCATTTATATTTCTGGTGATTCTTATGTTGCTGGCACCATACTTGGTATGAATAGAGCAAATGTTAAAAACAATGCTTATGGAACAAAGATTATAACGAAAAATAAAAAAATATTTGAATACAATGCATTTAAAAAAGGATATCGAAATGTAGACGATTATGTATACGTGGCTCCCAATAATAAAGATTTAAGAGCATTTTTTGGAACCATACAAAATTTTACGATACGAGGGCGTGGCATACTTTCTGGTGAACAAATGGATTGGTTTAAAGGCCAAGAAGATGTACCTGGCTATATTATTGCCGTAGACCGAAATGGTAAAAATGGTTTGTTAGAAGGATTAACTTTTACAGGTAGACACTTTCATTCAGCAAATTTCTTTGGTAAACCAGCAT
Organism: Polaribacter sp. Hel_I_88; assembly: GCF_000687935.1. Lineage (NCBI taxonomy): Bacteria > Pseudomonadati > Bacteroidota > Flavobacteriia > Flavobacteriales > Flavobacteriaceae > Polaribacter > Polaribacter sp. Hel_I_88. Next base: position 2,768,970 of record NZ_JHZZ01000001.1, read on the forward strand.
TACTAGCCAATGTAAAAACATTATATGGTTTTCATGGAAATACGGATGCATCTCAATGGGGAATGGTAAGAAGAAACTTATTTAGTGTAGAGCAGGACGATGGAACCTACATTAAAAATGGCTTAGATATAGACGGTTGGTTTGCGTGGCAACAGAACAATGCCAATGTATTTTGTTTTACACGAACTATGCCAAGAGATGGCGAAACCCTTGGACATTCATTGATTAAAAATGTTACTGTAATTGATGGGCGTTATGGAGCTTATGGTGTTAGTAATTTAGCTAGTGAACAATATAATCCAATGCGTGGAGGTTTTTGGTTGGGCATAAATCATGATAAGAAATTCAATAATTACGGTTATATGGCAGATATTGTTTTTCAAAATATATATTTTGAAACCATTGTAAACCCACTCTTTCAATTTGCTCCAATGACCAAATCGCATTATGGTAAAATGATTGGCATAGAAAATATTACGTTTGATAATATTCAAGTGCCTATGGGACAAAACTGGAAGAGTATTTTTGGGGTTCGCCCAGAAGCATTAGATGATGTTATGCGTACTATTCGAATTAAAAATCTTTTTATTGGAGGTAAAAAAGTAATGAATTTTAGTGATTTTGCTCGTACAAGAAGCGAAGGTAGAAACTTAGAAGTAAAAATTGAATAGTTTAAAAAATCTAAAAATCTATCTAGAAAATAGGGAAATTATTGCTTAGCGTTTAAAATAAAGTGCTAGTGTAATAAAATAAAAAAGGAGAGAAGGTTGTAATTTTCTCTCCATTTTTGTGAAATACTTTATTAAAATTGGACTATACTCTATAAAACAAATTATTCCACTTTTTTATGTTGAGATTTGTACTCTGTTGGAGACACTTTGTAATAAGATTTAAACCATTTAGAAAAGTATTGTGGGTTAGAATGTCCCACAGCATAACCGATTTCAGAGATATTTAAATCTGACTGAGTTAAGAGTTGCGTCGCTTTTTTTAATCGCACAGAATCAATAAATTGTTTCCCTGTGGTTCCTGTAATTACTTTTATTTTTCTAAAAAAGGTGGAACGACTCATAGCAAAAGCATCTGCAATGGTGTTAATATTTAAATTATCATCTTCTATATGCTCGTTTACATAGCTTAGTAGATTATCGATAAACTCTTGGTCTTTGGTATTTGTTGTAATGTCTTTAGAGTCAGAATACTCGTTTGTTAAAAATAAATTTTTTAGTTTGTTTCTAGATTCGATTAAGTTTTTAACGGTTAAGCTTAAAAGCTTAATATTAAACGGTTTTGGAATGTAGTAATCTGCACCAGATTCTACACCATGCAATTGACTGTCAATATCTCCCATTGCTGTTAAAAGAATAACAGGTATATGCGATGTATTGATATCATTTTTTAGTGTTTTACACAATTCTAAGCCATCCATTTCTGGCATCACAATATCACTAATAATAATATCAGGCTGCAAATCATTGGCTATTTTAAGTCCGCTTACTCCATTTTCTGCAGTAAATATTTGATAATGATCAGAAAAATAATCGCTTATGCTCATAAGTAGTTCTGTATTATCATCTATATACAGCAGTGTTGGTTTAGTCGATTTTGATTGCTCTTTTTTGTTTTTTTCTGGTTCTAAAGAAGGAATTTCTTCCTTATCATCGTTATCATCAGTATTTAAAACAGTTGGCAAACTAGTCTCCCAAAGCATTCTATCTACCTTTTCTTCTTCAGAAAACAAGCTGTCATCTAAAGGTAAACTTAGAGTAAAAACTGATCCTTTGTGCAGTTCGCTTGTTACTGATATATTTCCTTTATGCAAATCTACTAATGATTTTGTGAGTGATAGACCAATACCAAATCCACTTACATATCTGTCGATATTACCACCTTGGTTGTAAAATCGGTTGAATATTTTTGATACATGTTTTTTATCAATTCCTATGCCTGTATCGATAACTTTAACGTTTAAAAATTGTTTGTTTTTTGATAGCTTTACTTTAATTTCTATTGATCCTTTTTCATTTGTATATTTAATAGCATTCGAAATTAAATTGTAAATTATTTTTTCAAGCGCATTTTTATCAAACCACATAAATAATTCACTTGTATAGGTTTTGATTGATAATTTAATACCCTTTTTCTTTGCCAAGCCATCGAAAGAAACTTTTGTGTTCTGTAAAAACAGCATAATATCATCATATTGAACTCTTAAATTATAATTTCCTGTTTCCATTTTACGGATGGACAATAATTCATTAGTCAACTCTAAAATACGATGCACATTTCTATCGATAGTTAACGCTTCGTTTTCTTGTTTTTGATTTAATTTAAAATTAGAAAGTAGTTTTTCTATAGAGCATAAAATAAGAGTAAGAGGTGTTCTTATTTCATGAGAAATATTAATAAAGAATTCAATTTTCGATTTATTAACCTTTTCCATTTGCTCATGATATCGATTCTTTAAAAGTTCTTTATTTTTTCTTTCAAGACGTTTTTTAGTAATCGTAGAGATTACATAAATAAAAGCAATAACAACAATAACGTATAAAATATAAGCAGGTAATGTGAGCCAAATAGAAGGTTCAATTTTTATTTCTATTGTTGAAATTTGATCGCTCGAAGTTCCATTTTCATAAATTGATTTAACTTCAAAAACATAATTTCCTTTTGGTAAATTTGAATATTCAGCAACATAATTTTTAGTGCTTTTCCAATCTTTATCAAAGCCTTTTAGTTGGTATAGATATTTTTGCTTCTTCGGATTTATAAAGTTTGGGGAGATAAAGTTGAATTTTACATTATTTTCAAAATGAGATAATGTAATAGCGTTGGTAGAATCTTTAAAATAGCGTCTTTCATTGATGTTTATTCCATTAATAATGATGTCTTTAATGTCAACACCTTCTGAAAATCCTTCTGAGACACTAAAATCGGGAGAAAATTTTGAAACACCGTTAGTACCTCCAAAATAAAGAAAGTTGTCAAAATCTTTATAAGATGCATGTTCTGAGAATTCTAAACCTTGTACACCGTCATTAATATCGTACGTGATAATATCGTTCGTTTGTTTGTTAAATTTTACCAAACCTTTATTGGTGCCAATCCATAAATTTCCTGAAAGATCACTTTTAACAGATTGTACTAAATTACTAGGAAAACCATCTTCAATCGTAAATTTTTTTATGTTGGTAATATCACCAGTATTTGATAGTTTTAAATCGATTAAACCATTTCTAGAGCCTATCCATATTTGGTTTTTATTTTCAATTAAAATATCACATATATACTCATTGGCTTGAGATTTATCTGAAGAACTGTTAATTGCATAAAAATCTTTAATCGTATAATCTTCATTCAATACAGCTTTTATCAAACCATTTGATTGACTGCCAATCCAAAGTATATTATGATGAGGGTCGTAATTTACAACGCGCATGGCTTTTAAAGAAGATATATTTAAAGGTATTTCAGATTCATAATCAATAAGATTAGATATTTGATAGTTTTCTGTTAAAGTAAAACTCATCAATCCTCTTTCGGAAGCAACCCAATATTGGTTTTCGCTGTGGGTAATAGAAAAAATTACGCTTTCTATGTTATTATTTGTCAATAATTTTTTGGCAACAAAATTGGTTTTGTCGTAGTTTATTAAATATAATCCATCAGAACTTCCAACTAAAATATGAGTATCATCTATTTTACAAAGTGAAAAAATTGATTTATCGTTGAGTAGTAGTTTTTCTACTTTAGTATTCGTAGCGTCATAAATATATAAACCTTCAAATAAAGAGCCTAACCAAAGCCTACCAAAAGAATCTTTTGTGATAGATCTAGTGTTATTAACTACAGGAGAATTAATTTTATCTTTTATTTGATAGTTTTTAAATTTTAATCCTGATTTATTTTGAAAGTAGACGCCGTTTCCAAGAGATCCAATCCATAAAGTTTTATCACGAGATTGATAGATACTTTTTATTTTTTGGGTATATAATTCTAAAGAATTGATTTTAATTTGAGATAAATCCTTTTTTTTAATTTCGTCTTCAGAAATTATAATAGTACCATCACTTCTGGAAGTTACCAAAATATTATTTTCATAATCTTTAATAATATTTGTTATTCTAGAAAATTTATTGGAGCTATTTTTTTTAGGATATATTTTGATGGTTATATACTTCCCTTTTTCCTCACGAATATGATATAAACCGTTACTACTAGTTCCAACCCATATATTAGAAAAATTATCTTTTAAAAAGGCTGTAATCGTAACCTTTTTTGATTTTTCAATCGTAATTGTATCTAAGATTATGAGTTCGTTATTAATAATTTTAGCATCTAAAACCTTATTGTCTGTAGTTAACCAGTAACTATCATTATTATCTTTTTCAAAAACTCTTAATGAACCATAATTAAATGCTAATTTTACATTAAAATCATCAATATTTTTACTGATTGATCTCGCAATTTCTTCGGTAAAAAGCTCATTTCCAGGATTAATTCTCCAAATACCTTCAGAGCTTGTTAAAATTATTTTTTTATCAATCAAATTCATAGACAATATGTTTTGATTAAATATTCCCTTTTTAGCTTCATATTTACCCAAGTTAAAGAACTTTTCAGTAATCGGATTAAAAACGGATATTCCTTGATGTGTTGCAATCCAAATATTGCCAGAAGTGTCTTGCGTAATTGCATTTATGGTGTTGCTACCCAGTTCTTTCTTGCTGTCTCCTCCATAATACGTTTCGATATTTAATCCATTGTATCTATTTAGACCATAATGGGTGCCAAACCACATGTAGCCATCTTTGTCTTGAAAAATACAAGTAACGCCGTTTTGTGAGAGACCTTGTTTATTATCAATGTTTTTAAAGTTGATATCTTGTTCTTGCTTGCCAAAAGAAAGAAATGAAAAAAAAAGGAAAAGAAGCGTAATAAAAATTTTTCTCATTAAAAAAGGATTACGTTGAGATTAAAAATGAATAAAAAATTAATGGTTTGTGCCTTAAAAATAAGAAATTTGTTCTGAGCAGAACAAATTTCTTATTTTTAATTGCTGTTTGTTTAAACAAATTACTATTTTGTGATTAAAACCGCTTTTTTGTTATCTATTATTTGAGTTAAATTAGTATTTATTGATTTTCTCAATACATCAAAATCTCCACGTTCCACTTTTAAAACTATAGAGCTATGTTTCTCTAGGTTAATATTCCATTGTTCTTTTGCAATAGTGTGTTGTTCTTTTGATTTTTGATTTGTTAATTGAGTTGTCTTAAGACCTTTTAATGAAAAGTTTTGATCAAATTCATCCCAATTAAAAAGAGCTAAATATACGCCATCTTCATTTTCTGCTAGCAGCACATTAAAAGCATCATTTTTAGTTTTTGCATGACTCCATAAATCTAAAGGAATAAAACGGTTTGCTGTTTTAAGACTAAATGCATTGCTAATAAGCTGTTTACGCTCTTCTCTTAATGTAATTAAATTATCGCTATTTATTTTGATGCCTCCGAATAACGAAATGTAGTTACTCCACATTTCAGCTTCATTTAATGTTGTATTGCCTCCAAATTTTGTTTTACCCCAAGCACGTTCTGGCTCTTCGTCGAATTTATTTCTAACAACCAAATAATCGGCATCGTTTTGAACAACTGTACTATTTAAGTAAAAATTACCTGCATTTTGAAACGTTGTAGCTTTGTAATATTCAAAAGTAGGGCTAATATCTTGCCCTGTTCTTAACCCATCTACAATGCCAAGTGTTGGTCCAAAAATAGAAGAGCAACCCAAAAAGAAACCATCGGCTATACCTTCTCTCATTGCTTTTAAACCTGCGCGTGTTCTTTCTACACTGGTCATTGTATTATCATAAGCCAGTACTTTAGTAACCGCATTTGAATTTCTATCGTTCTTTACAGCGTGTTCTGCTAGAATACTTTCTAAAAGACCATAACGCATAAAATCAATTTTAAAATAGCTATAACCCCATTCTGTACGAATAGTTTTTAAAGTGTTTTTCATGTAGTCGCAAACAGCTGGATTGGAAAAATCAAAGTAAATATATTCCATAAAAGTATCACCTTTATCGATAGCTAAACAGATGGTTTCTCCATCTTGATCTTTTAAAAACCAGTCTGGATTTGTTTTATATAGGTCAGATTTTTTATCAGCTCTAAATCCATCAAGATGAATACCTGCTCTAAAACCTTTTGATTTTGCATAATCTGCAATGGCTTTCATACCACCTTGCAAATTATTACGTACGCTTAAATAATCGCCTCTATCTGTCCACCAGCCACCATCAATCTGAATAATATTTGCATCTTTTTCTTCTAAGGCAAGTTGGTCTATATTTTTAAGAACATCTTTAGTGTTATAAACTCTTCCGTAATAATCCCATGTAGACCAACCTTTTAGTTGCAGTGGCGCTTTAGGTTTTATGTTTTGTTCTTTCGCTATTTCTTCTCCATATTTAAATAATAAATCTTGCCACGAATTATTGCTGTCCAATAATATTTTTTCAAATTCAACGGTTTCTCCTGGCTCAATTGGTTTGCCTTCGCCATTCGCTTTTACAATAATCCCCTTTTTTTCATCATAATGAATATAAGGTAAGAAAGTGTTCCAACTAAGAATTCCTGTAATAGAAAATTGATCGTTTTGGAGTTGCAACATTTGGTAGGTTCCACTTTTACTTTCTGTATCTGTTGTTAAGGTTTGATGAATTGGCGTTCTGCCCATACATGTGCCACCAAAAACTACCTTGGTTTTATTGGAAGCCATTTTTGGAGGGCTAATCACAATATTTAATGAATCTAGGTAGTCTATTTTGTCGCTATTATTTTTAAATAAAATGCGAATATACTTTTGACCATTATTGTTTTTTTCAATTTCTACAGTAGATGAAATACTACTATGAGATGTATACAAAATAACGTCAATTTTACTTTCTGTTTTGTTGTTACAGCTCGTAAAAAAAATGATAAAGGCCGCTAAAAAAAGCGTGTTTCTAAATAAATTTAACATGGATTGTTTTTTTTCAAAAATCGTTACAATTATTAATTGCTATACAACATTTATGTTTCATTGATGATGTTGTTTTGTCTCATTACACGTTTTATGACCTATTTAACACGCTTTATCTACTAATGTTTTGATCTAAATATTAGTAGATAAAGAAATATTAAACTCTAAATTATTTAATTTTAAAACCTTCAGGGTTTTGCTGTAAAGAGCTAGTGGATATCGCTAAAAACGGAATAGGTGTAATGTATTGCTCTTTTCCAGGTAGTCTAACAGGGAGTACATTTTCTGCAGGATCTCTTAACGCTGCAATTTCCTCTAATTTTTCAGTTCTAATCAAGTCAAACCATCTTTTGTATTCTCCGGCTAATTCCCAACCTTTTTCGGCTAAAATTTCATCTGGGGTAGCAGACCCTACATCTATAGTTGGGTTTGGGGTTGAGTAATCAAAACCAGCAGCTCTTCTTTTTACTTGATTTAAAGCTTCAATAGAACTTGCTGTTTCACCAATTCTTGCCTGTGCTTCTGCATATATTAAAAGAACTTCTGCGTACCTATATAATTCTCTTGCTCTAAAATCAAAAACTCTATTCGCTACAGTTAAATCGGCAGTAATAGTAAATTTTTTGTACATAGGATGTTTTCGTTGAGATTCTTGCCAAGGCTTTGTTGCTGGATCTAGAATAATAATATTTCCTCCAGAAACACCTCTTTGTGGTATTTCAGTGTAGAAAGTGGCATCTTTTCTTGGGCCATCAGGAAAATCATTAAAGAATTGTAATTCTGGAAAGGCATCAGAAAAACCTCTTGATTCATGAAAGCTATGCGCTGTTGCGTAATTAGACCTAATGTTTTCAGATTTTGAAAATTGTACAGAAAAAATAGATTCGCTACTATTTTGACTTTCTAATAACCATAAATTATCAATCGGTAACAATGTAAATGCTCCTGAATCAATAATTTCTTTTGCTTTGTTTGCTGCTAGCTGGTATTTTGTGTTATCTTTAACAGGCCAGCCAGCCCAAGTTAAGTACAAATCTGCCAACACTGTTTTAGCAGCCGCAGCAGAAACTCTACCAAAATTTGCAGTAGACCCAGCAGCAGGAAGATTGGCTTCGGCTATTAATAAATCAGCCTCAATGTGCGCATAGTTTTCTAATACAGTTGCTCTTACTTCTTCTCCAGTAGGTGTGGTTTCATCTAAAATAATGGGCATATTCCCATGAGTTCTTACTAGATTTAAATAAGATAATGCTCTAAAAAAACGTGCTTCTGCATCGCCTACTGCTATGGCTTCTTGTGATGCAGTAGAGGTTTTAAGTCCATTAATCAAGCTATTAGAAAAGTAAATTGTTCTCCAATAATTATTCCAGCCATGATCTAACCAAACTATATTAGCATTTTCTCCATTTCCATAATCAAACCTATCAAATACTCTAAGAGGCGCTTTGTTTCCTGCTTCCCAGGTAGTAATATCATCTGCTCCATAGGTTGGTGTTCTTAAAAAATGTGGATCGGCATGTGTTATCAACACTTGTCTATAAATAGAAGTAAGCGCTGTTTCAATGTCTCCTTCCGTTGCTAAGTTTTCTATACTTATTACTCCTGATAAGTCTTCTTCTAAAGGAATACAAGAAGTAATTATCAATATATTTACTGATAGAAATAGTATTATTTTATTTATTGAAATTTTCATAATTGTTATTTAAGAAGTTAAAATCCAACTTTCATTCCAAAAGAGAAAGTTCTATTAATTGGGTATGTATTGATGTCTATTCCTAAATCTACATCAGATTGTCCAGTTGCAGTAGATTCAGGATCAAAACCAGTATAGTTAGTAATGATGAATAAATTTTCTGCATTTACATATAATTTTAGTTGATTTAAACCTATTTTGTCTAAAACATCTTTGTTTACGTTATATCCTAAAGACACATTTTTTAGTGATACAAATGAGCCGTCTTCTAAGAATTGGGTAGACAATAATTCTGTTCCATCTCTTTGAGCTGGAATATTACTTGGATTTGTTGGTGTCCAACGATTATTGTAGTCTGCATGTGTTGCGTGGAATTGTTGTGCTCCTAATGCCATCATACGACCTCTTTGAAAATTATAAATATCATTTCCTTGAGATCCTAACAAAATGAAGTTTAGGTCAAAGTTTTTATAGCTAACATCCCAGTTCCAACCCCAAGTAAAATTAGGATTACCATTTCCAATGGATGTAATATCATCTGTAGTTATGCTTCCATCGTTATTAATATCTCTATATTTTGCGTCTCCTGGAACCCTTCCAAAAGCTGCTGCCTCTGCTTCTTCGCCTAATTGATAAACACCTTCAAAGATATATCCTCTAAAACTACTAATAGGTTTTCCAACTTCTACTCGTGTTGGGTTTACTGGGGTGAAATTTCCTGCAAAGCTATTTCCTAATTCAAGAGCATCAATACCGTCAATAAGAGAAATTACTTCGTTTCTGTTGCTTGATAAGGTAAATGTTGAGTTGATCTTCCATTTGTCGTTGTCTAAAATTCGTGCTCCTATAGTAAGATCAAATCCTTGGTTTTGAACCTCACCAGCATTAATAGTTTGCACTGTAGGCCCCACAAAATCTGGTAGTATTCTTTCTAGTAATAAATCTTCTGTATTTTTTCTGTATAAATCTAAAGAAACAGTTAACGCAGAATTCCATAAACCTAAATCAAAACCAATATTCGATTGTCTGGTTGTTTCCCAAGTAAGATTTGGGTTTGCTAATCTATTAGAAGGGGCTAAACCAACAAATAAGGCACCACCTGTAAACGGATAATTTACATTGTCTCCAAGTATAGGTAATGATCTTGTTGCCAATGGATCTATGGCTTGACTACCAATGATACCATAACTTAATCTCATTTTTAAGTTGTTAATAGTTTCTGAGTTTTCTAAAAATTTTTCTTTAGATACATTCCACGCAAATGAACCTGAAGGAAAAACTCCCCATCGATTATCTTCTCTGAATTTACTTGATCCATCACCTCTTACAGAAACAGTAAACAAATATTTATCAAGAAAAGAATAATTTATTCTACCCAAAAATGATTGCAAGTTTTCATTGGTATTTGAATTTTGAACAGCTTGAATAGCAGCTAATGATACATCTTTATAACCGGTTTGATCTGTAAAGAAGTTTTGAGCATCTATGATCTTATTTTCTCTAAGCACTTGCTGTTGTTCATGTATCGCATCAATTTTAAAAGAATGATCTGGGTTTTTATTCCAAGTATAGGTAAGTCTATTTGTATTTTGAATTCTGGTAACAAAAATATCCTCAACTTGTGCAACACCAATATTGTTAACAATTCGCGGTATGTATCTGTTATTGTTTCTGTCAAAACGGTCTATACCACCCGAAATATTTAAATCTAAGTTTTCAAGGATGTTGTAATTTACATAAGAACTTACAGTAAACCGATTGTTAAAATTATTTCGAATATTGTTTTCTGGTTCAATTAAAGGATTTAAGAGACCATTCCCAACTCCAGGAATAAGAGGTATAAAATTATATTCTCCTGCATCATTAAAAGCGGGTGTAGTTGGATCCCAAGTAAGACCAAAAGCAATATTTGCTCTTTCTCCAGATAGTTCTTCTCTGCTTGCAAATGTATTTAGACCTACTTTTATTTTATCGGTTAAATTTGCATTAAGATTAGATCTTAAGGTATACCTTTTATAGTTTTGATTAATAATAGTTCCTTCAGATTCAAAGAAGTTACCAGAAATAAAATAATCAATATCATCGCTTCCACCACTTACAGAAAGTTGTGCATTAATAGCCATTGCTTGTGTGAATAAGCGGTTTTGCCAATCTTCGCCTCCACCTTGTCTCAATGCGTTGATTTGATCTTCTGAAAAGAATGTTGCGTTTTCTGCAAAATTTACACCTTCTGCAAACTGAGCAGGTGTCATCATATCAATTTTTTGAACAACGTTAGAGATACTTGTAAAAATTTCTAGGTCAACTTTTGCTGGCCCGCTTCTTCCTGTTTTAGTAGTTATTAAAACAACTCCATTAGCTCCTCTAGACCCGTAAATAGCTGTTGATGAAGCGTCTTTTAATACCTCCATTGATTTTATGTCGTTTACATTCAATGAATTTATATTTCCTACAACAAGACCATCTACAACATATAAAGGATCGTTATTACCAGAAATCGAGTTAGAACCACGAATTCTAATTTTAAAGCCACTTCCAGGAGCACCACTTGTTTGGTTTACTTGAACTCCAGCCGCTCTTCCTTGTAAAGCTTGGTCTATTTTTGTAATGGGTTGTTTTTCGAAATCTTTCGATGATACTGAGGATAAAGCTCCTGTAACATCAGATTTTCGTTGACTTCCGTAACCGACTACAACAATTTCATTTAGTAAAGAGGCTTCCTCTTCTAAGGTAATGTTTAGATTGATACTTTTAGTAATTGTTTTTTTTACCGTTTTATAACCTAATAAACTGATAGTAAGTTCAGTTGGATTGTTTTTTAGTTTTATTTGAAATTTCCCATCAAAGTCAGAAATTACGCCGTTTTTGGTGCCACTTTCAATAATATTAACACCTGGCAACGTTTCACCTGTGGTGTCTTTAATAGTTCCATTAACGGTAGTTTGAGCAAAGGTAGATGCACTTGCCCAAAGAATAAAGCAAAATATGGAAATTGGTGTTTTCCATACACTGAATAATTTAAGTCTCTGTTTTTTCATAATGTTTGTATGATTAGTTTTAAGTTTTAAGATGTTAATTCATAGTGCAATTTGATACTTAAATAATTGTTAGGTTAATTAGAATAAGTTCGTTTTATCATAAATGTATTTTAAATAGTTAGTATTTTGTTTCTAATTTCTAATAAATTGCAATTATGTAATACTTCAATTCATAAAATAATGCTTGTTTAAGAATTCATAACTAAAGATTGACTATTAGTAATTACTTAATTTTCTAATCTTTTTTTTAAACTTAATCGTTATTATTTTAGGTTAATTTATTGAATTAATAATTATATGGTCGCAAGTTCAGAGATTAGTTGATCAAGTCCAAGTATTTTTTGTGTCAAAACCGAGGTTTTTTTGTGTCAAGTTGAAGTAGCTGTCTAATTCTTTTATAAAATTGTATCTAATATCGTCACTTAAACTGCAGTTTTATAATTCCTCTCCATAATAGTATGCTTGTTTTTGCAGTAAACTTAGATTTTGACACATTTTGGAGGGGTTCTTGAACCTTAATCTATATATGTTTCGATAAAGAAGTCTTTAGATTTGTATAGGATGTGTTATGATAGATTATTTTCAAATATTAATCACCATAATTTATAACTTAATAGAGAATAAAAATTTAAATAAATGAAATTAAATAATGGTTCTAACTTTTTAATCTGTTTTGTGCTAATGCTCTTTATAGTGTCTTGTAATTCAAGTCAAAAAACATTGTATAGCAAAGAAAACCTTGTTTTAACAAAGAATCGACTGTCAGATGGTTTGGGGTCTTTTTCGGTAAAGGATTTACCAAATGTAACTCCAAAAACAAATCTCAGATTAGTAGATGGCGCAACACCAATTATGGCTAAAATGTTTAACATCGCTGTACATGATATAGAGCAAAATATTGTAACAAACGAATATGGTAGCTACTTTGCAGCCGGCAGACGATACACAGACAGAGTATACACCAGAGATATTGCTTTTGCTGGAATTTTAGGGTTAAATGCCCTTTTTCCTGAAAAAATGAAACAATCTTTAAAAATTACCAGAGAAGTAAGAGGTAAATTAGGGTATAAGGTTTCGGAAGAACATGTTGTTACTGAGATAAATGTGCCATGGGATGCCATTACTAAAGATGAAAAAAAGATAATGGCACAGTATAAAACCAATAGTTATACAAGACGAACGGATGATGTAGTTTGGATTTGGGCTGTAGACCATCTGTTTGAACTAAACCCGGAGTTCGCAGATTGGGCTTGGTTTTATGAAACAGGTAAAGAAAATTTTGAGCGTTTTTATGAGCCTTGGTTTGATGCTAGTGATGGTTTGTATAGAGGGCAGCCAACCTTTCAAGACATTACTTCTACAGCTTACCCAAAAAACATGTCTATTGCAGATTGTGTTTTACTTAAAAGTACCTCAACAAATGCGATGTATTATAAAGCCATGTTAGCGATGGCAAATGCTGCCAAAAAAAATAATTTATTTGACGAAGCTAAAACTTGGGAAAATAAAGCAATCAATCTTAAAAAAGCCATCAAAAAAGAATTGGTTTTGCCCGACGGAACTCTAACGTATTATAAAGATCGTAATGGGCATCTCATGAAAAATCAACATAACCTAGGAACAGCTTTTACTATTTTATTTGGAATTTTGGAAGGTGATGATGCCAAGAAAGCCATTGATTTATATCCGATGACAGATAAAGGTACTCCGTTGATTCATCCTTTCTTAGAAGATAACGAAGGAGATCATAATAGAGCATCTTGGCCGTTTTGTGACACTTTTTTTATTCAAGCAAAAGAAATAACAGATCAAAAAGATTATACAGGATATAATGCAGCAATTTTAGCTAGAACCTTAGGGACTAAAATTTCTGATAAGCGGAAAAAAAATTGGGGTGGTTTTGGCTCTTTTCACGAAAAAGTAGAACTTCCAGGAGGCCTTATCTCAGGGTCTGGACAACAACTTTGGACATCGGCAGCATTTATAAATATTTGTTTGAGAGCAAATTTGATAAATTTAAAAACAAAGCCTTAATATGAAACCATTTCATATCTTATTATTTTGGATTTCTTCACCTCTTGTTCTTTTGTCTTGTGCACATCCAAAAGTAACATCGCAAGAGAATTCTAACAAACCAAATATTATTTTAATTATGGTTGATGATATGGGATACTCAGATTTAGGTTGTTATGGTGGAGAAATAGAAACTCCTAACTTAGATAAAATGGCCGAAAAAGGAATTCGTTTTACACAAATGCACAATACTTCCAAATGTTTTCCTTCTAGAGCAACGCTGCTTACAGGATTGTACGCACAGCAAGTGGGAATGGGTATAAAACCAAAAAAATTCAAGAACTCCATTAGTTTAGGTGATTTACTAAAGTCTGAAGGATATAGTACCTACTTTTCTGGAAAGAATCATAGTGAAACAAGTTTATTTAATTTCGGATTTGATCATGTGTATGAATTCTTTGGAGGCGCCACTAATCATTTTAATCCAGGAAAACAAAGAAAGGGAGAACCTGAACCTATTTTTAAAGGTGGCCCCAATGTTTGGAATATCGATGCAAAAAAACACAAACCTTATACCACAACATCCGATTTCTACTCAACCGACTATTTTACAAAATACGCCATGTCTTTTATAGAGGATTCTGCGGAAGATCAGAAACCTTTTTTTCTTTATTTAGCCTATACAGCTCCTCACGATCCTTTAATGGCATGGCCAGAAGATATTGCTAAATATAGGGGGAAATACAAAGTAGGGTATAAAGCGATACGAGATGCGCGCTATAAAAAAATGCTAGACTTGGGGATGGTAGACGCAACTATGAAATTATCAACACAAACGACCAAAGATTGGAATTCCTTATCTGAAGAAGAAAAAGACAGCGAAGATTTAAAGATGGCTATTTATGCTGCCATGATAGATCGTATAGATCAAAACATTGGAAAATTATTAGACAAGCTAAAACAAACTGGAAAAATAGAAAACACCTTAGTATTATTTGTTTCAGATAACGGTGCTAGTGGCGAAAATGCAGAACGCAATCTTCAACAAGAGAATGCAAGAATCGGAGGAGAACTAGGTAGTTTATCTTATTGGGGGTCTTTGAAGCAAGATTGGGCAAATGTTAGCAATACTCCATATCGTTTGTATAAAAATGATAGTTATGAAGGTGGAATTTGCACCCCATTCATAGCGTATTGGCCAGGGGTTATAACGAATGAAGGTTCCATTAATAATGCACCTATGCATTTTGTTGATTTTATGGCAACATTTCAAGACATTACCAAAGCTACATACCCTAAATCATTTAGAAACCAATCTATTGTGCCAATGCAAGGAGTAAGTTTTCTACCTGCGTTACTTGGTGATCAAATTCCAAAACGAGAAAAACCAATTTTTTGGCAATGGGCAAAAGGAAAAGCAATTCGCTCCGGAAAATGGAAAGCAGTGGCAAAAAGAAATGCATGGGAACTGTATGATATGAATACAGATAGAAATGAAACTACTGATTTAAAAGACAAGTATCCCAAGAAGTTTCAGGAACTAGTTAACGAATATAATACATGGGAGGCATTAAATGTATCTTATAAAAACACAAAAAAATAACAAGTAATAAAACATTTTTTTAATCAACCATTAATAACTTAAACAGAACAACATGAAATTACATCGAAGTATTAAATTATTCATCTTGCTGTTTCTCGGCACCTTACAATATGCTAGTGCACAGCAAATAAATTTGAAAGGTGTTGTTACTGATGCTAGCAAAAATCCCATACCAGGGGTTTCAATTCTGATCCTTGGCGAAAAACAAAAAGGAACCATGACCGATTTTGACGGGAAGTTTGTTCTTCAAGTAAAAAAAGGAAATAAGTTAAGATTTTCATACCTAGGCATGCAAGAAAAAGAAATCTTAATTACCAATCAACAAACATTAAGTGTTGTATTAGATGAAGGTGTAGAATATTTAGATGAAATTGTCATAATTGGTTATGAATCTGTAAAACGATCCGATTTAACAGGTAGTGTGTCTTCTATAAAAGGTTCAGATATTGTGAAACAAGCAACACCTAATTTGGCATCGGCCCTTGTCGGAAAAGCTTCAGGAGTATATGTACGGAACACTGGCTCTGAACCAGGTGGGGGTACTTCCATCAAAATTAGAGGCTTAAATACTATTAATGGTACTGGAGAACCCTTATACGTGATTGATGGAATTTATGCCGAAGATATTAATTTTTTAAATCCGACAGATGTTGAATCTATTGAAATTCTAAAAGATGCATCAGCAACCGCAATTTATGGTTCTAGAGGAGCAAATGGAGTTGTTCTGATTACAACGAAAACAGCTAAAAGTGGCAAAACAAGAGTGTCTTATGCTCATTTTTATGCTTACAAAGACATGGCAAGAAAATTAGATCTTGTAAATGCAGAGGAGTATGCCACATTATTTTATGAAATGAAGGCCGCAGAACCCAATATTATTTTACCAGAAGAAGAAATTCCAGGATTTCCAGAAAATGATCCTGATAGTTGGTCTAATGGCTCTGATTGGTTACAAGAAACAAGACAATTTTGGGCCTTGGCGAATCATGATTTTAAAATTAATTATGGTTCAGATAGTTCTGCATTGGGTTTTGGGGTGAATTATGTAAAAGATGACGGAGCCTTTAAAGGGCAGAGTTATGAAAGACTTACCATAAATTTTAATGGTAAAGTAAATATTTCGAAAGCGATAGAGTTTGGCTATTCAATGAATGGAGTTCGTACAAATTTTGATCAACTAAGAGATGGTCAAAGAGCCATAGCCGCTATTTATGGAACAGCGCCAGTGATTCCAATTTATAATGAGGATGGATCCTATAATTTTAACAATGTAATAGGAGAACCCAATCAATTTGAAAATCCACTTTCAAGACTTGAAAATTCGATTGATTTAGATCAAACAGATCGAGTATTGAGTAATATGTTCGTCAATATAAAGTTTGGCCAAGGTTTTAAATTAGCGGCAAGTTTAAAGTATAATTATAGAAATAGGGAAAGAAAAAGTTATCTACCTAGTAATACATTGGAGGGTGCTCAAACCAATGGGGTGGCCAATATAAACAGTCAAAAAGTAGAAGACATTACTAATAACTACATCCTTACAAAGTCTTTAAAACTAAATAAACATAATTTTACTTTTTTAGGAGGTATGGAAATTGGTAAGAGAACAGGAACTTCTCAAAATTCAGGAAATATAACCCAGTTCAATACCGATCTTTATGGACCCTTTAATTTAGGAGCTGGTGCTTCTATAGAAGGGTATGATTCTGAAAAAAATCAAGAAACTTTATTAGGTTATATTGGAAGGATCAACTATAAATATAATAATAAGTACTTTCTTACATTAACCGCAAGGTATGATGGCTCTTCTAAGTTTGGAGCTGAGAATAAATGGAACCTTTTTCCAGGAATTGCTTTGGCATATGACATGTCTAAAGAAAAATTCCTAGCCAATAGCGAAGTTGTTTCTAGTTGGAAATGGAGACTAAGTGCTGGTCAATCTGGTAGTTCAAGTATTCAACCTTATCAATCTCAAGGATCAATTTTTAATTTAGGTCTTTCGGCAACTGGACCTTCTTATGTATTTGGCGATAATGTTATCCAAGGAGAAGTTCCACAAAGTTTTGATAATCCAAATTTAAAATGGGAAACTACCACACAGTATAACTTGGGAGTGGACATTAGCTTATGGAGAGGACGCTTTAATTTTAGTGCCGATATCTACCATAAAGCTGTTTCCGACTTATTATTAAGAAACTTTCAGTTACCCGGTGTTTCTGGTTTTGATACCACAACCGTAAATGCTGGCGATATGGTCAATACGGGTGTTGATATTAGTTTTGGAGGTAATATTTTAAAAAAAGGGGATTTTTCTTTTTCCTCTAACGTAGTTTTTTCACATTATAAAAATGAAGTAACCAAATGGATTGGTGAAGGGCAATTGATCCGAGAATCTAGATATACAGGGTATGCAGGTGAAGGCTATGCTTATGGCGTTTTTTGGGAAGTGCCTCAATTAGGTGTTTTTCCTGACCAAGCAGCTATTGATAATTACACCTTTACGGATCCTGACACAGGAGTCATCACTATGATTCAACCGGTTTCTGTTCCCGGTGATATTCAATATCAAGATACCAATGGCGATGGAAGAATTTCAGCAGATGATAGAACAAAAGTAGGATCTCCTCATCCAGATTTTACCTTGGGTATGGGTTTTGATTTTAAATATAAAAGATGGTCTTTAAATACATACATTAACGCTGTAGTTGGAAAAGATATTTACAATGCCTCTAACGAGCAATTAATGGATACTCATTTATTTAGTACCGTTAAATGGAACAATTCTTTTGGTGATGCCATTACTGCTTCCTCTAGAATGTTAAATCGTTGGACACCCGAAAATACAATTACCGATGTTCCTAGGATGGGCTCTAAAGGATATGATGGCGTTTCTGCAAATTTAAGTAATGTAGAAAATGGTGATTTTATAAGATTAGAAAACATCTCCTTGACGTACGCAATCCCAACTGAAAAGCTCAAAAGTATTTCAAACCTATCTGTATTTGGTAGTGTTCAAAATGCTTTTTTAATAACCAACTATTCTGGTACAGATCCTGATGCAAATCAGGTTACACCTGGGGGTTGGGACACAAATCAAGGAGCTGGTGTTATGGGCTTTGAAAGCTTTGGATATCCGCGTCCTGTAATTTATACCTTAGGATTTAATATTAACTTTTAAAAATTTAGAAAATGAAAAAAATATCATATCTAATGCTGATTTTTTTATTCGTTTCTTGTTCAGATTATCTTGAGGAAGAAGTGTTTAGTTCATCGCAAACTTCAAATTTTTACCAAAATGAGCAACAAGGTATATCTGCCTTAAATGGAGTATATGCTGCCTTACGTGAAACTTATTTTTCTTATAGAAACGATTATCAATTTGCTCAAATGTTAGAGGGGCCTACAGGAACGGTTGTTCAAAATGGCTTATATAACGATATGAACTACAGCGATACACAACTTAAAAATATTGGAGAAACTTGGGATAGAATGTGGGTTTGTGTTAACAGAGCGAGCACACTCATTAGACTGCTTAAAGTAGAAAATATTGAAGAATCTTCCGTGAAACGAATTCTTGCTGAAGCTAAGTTTTTAAGAGCAGTATGCTATTTTAACCTTGTAAGAATGTGGGGTCAAGTACCTATCATGAATGGGGTTACTTCTTTAGAGGAAGGCTACCCAGTTAAATCTTCTGAAAGTGATGTTTATAAATTTATTATCGAAGATTTAAAATCTGCAGCACAAGATTTGCCAAAATGGAACGAGTATTCCTCTTTAGGACAACCTTCAGCTTCAGGTACTTTGTTGAACAACTATCAAAATTATGAGCCAGGAAGGGCAACAAAAGGTGCAGCACAAGGTATATTAGCAAAAGTTTATTTAACAATTGCTTCATCGATAAATTCAAATGCCAATAGGTTTGATAATGCATTTGATATGAATGAGATGTATACAAATGCCAAAATGATGTGCGAAGAAGTGTACAATGGAGGTCATGGTTATGGATTGATTGATAATTACTTTGATGTTTTTCAAGAAGAGAATGAGAACGGAATGGAGGATATTTTTTCGATTAATTTCACGGAGGGTACAGATGTAAAAGTAGGAAATTCATTAGCCTCAGTTACAGGTATTAGAAGAGCTGGAATTTTATCTGAAGAAAAACAAACAATGCGCGCTGAACCGTCCTTTTTAGAAGAGTTTGATGATGCAGATGAGCGTAAAGAAGCTACGTTCGTATTAAGGTACTATGATAAAAATGAAAATTTATTAACATTTGAGAATCGTGATTATCGAATTTTACCCTACAAAAAATACTGGAGTGACTATCAATTATCACCAGATAATATACCTATGGTAAGAACAACATATCAATGGAATACAAGTCCATTAGTAACGGGTCATTTTGGTGATGACATTCCAGTATTAAGATATTCAGATTTGTTACTTATGTATGCTGAGGCATTGCATGCATTAGGAGATGATGCCTTGGCTTTAGAAAGAGTGGCAGATGTTAGAGAAAGAGCAAATTTGGGAAGGATTATGCCTCCTGGCGATGTTTTAGAATTGATTATTTCGGAAAGACGAAGAGAACTTTGTTTTGAAAATCAATTATGGTTTGATTATTTAAGATTGAATTTAACACCTCGTTATCGTCCAGATTTAGCAGATAGTAAATATAAATACTTTCCAATTCCTGTTGCTGATCTTATGTCGTATCCAGGTTTAAGACCACAAAATCCAGGTTGGTAGTATTTTTTATTGAAAATTCTAATTAAAAATAGAAACCACTTCTAAAACAACATGTATAATAATATAAATAAAAAAATGTCCTATTGCTTACGCTCAATAGCATTTTGATATGTTTTCATGCAAATAGCGAAATTTTCATTTTTCTTGAGACAAATTCATATCATTTTTGAAATAAATAAAATGTACTGATATTATTTTTTTTTGATTTTATTTGAACATTCGTAATAAATAAATCGTAGATGCTATAATAAAAATGGAAAAGTTATCCAATCAATTGGTAATTCTGTCTTTCTTGCACACTGTCCAAATTAAAAGAAAATGAGATGATTTTTAATAATACGTGATAACCATATTAATAAGTTGAAAAATGAAAAATACAATTACTTTACTAATACTTTTATGTGTTTCAATTAAGCTTTATGCACAAACAAATATTCCGCTTACAAATCAAGATTGCGATAATGGAGCAACACTAACGGGTACAAGTCCTTTTACCAATGTCCCTGGTTTCTCAGTTACTCAAAGCATTGGTTCAACTATTGATCCTGCCACAAGTGGTGTTGTAAATGGCGAATTTGTTGTTAATATTACCTCAAGTTCTACTGTGCAAGGAGATCTTCTATTTGAGACGGACAAGGCAGATATAAGTACTTTTGATACTTCTGAGGTTTTCACATTTACTTGGCAAATGAAAACGATTAGTTTAACCGATAAAACATCACCATACAATATTATTGCAAAATTTTATGATGAAGATAATGAAGATGTTACTGGAGCCTGTACTTTTTCTATCATTAAAACCAAAGGCGACTACAAGTCTGGATCTGCAAATACATTTCAAACAAATAAAGTTGTGGTTGCAGTACAACCAAATGCTAATGGTAAAAACGCAAAATATATTACGTTGCAAGTTCAGCTAGGTAAACTATTTGATGGTGTAAATACAGGAACAGGAACAGTAATATTTGATAGCTTTACACTTGGAAGCCAACCCGAGAATAATTTTGTATCGGGAAATACAGCAGTACCCATTAGTTATTATGGGTCATGGGATCGAGGAGGAGCGATTGATGATTATTCAGATCCAAAATACGATTATATATTAGGCATAGAAGCAAATCCACATTGGGAGGAGATCCAACCTACAGGTCCAGATAGTTTTGATTTTTCTGAATTTCAAGTAGCTCTAGACAACGCGTATACTTATAACAAATTAGTAAAGCTTAGCATCAATGTGGGGCCAGATTCGCCTTTATGGATTTACCAGAATGGGGTGCCTTTAGCAGAAGGTGTCGACGAAAATACGAATGAGCCAAATTGGCCATATTATTTAGATCAAGATTATAAAAATTATTATTTTAAGTTAATAGAAGAATTCTCACTCTTTTTAAGGAATCAACCGGACCATATTTTCGAGCGTATTGCATTTATACAAGTAAAAACAGGTGCTACTGGTGATGAGGCGCCGTATAAAGGAACTCCTGACGATAGTCAATATATCATTTCTGATCAAGATTGGGAAAAATTTCGCATAGAGTCATTTGAAGTATTTAAGCAATATTTTAATGATGTAAGTGACCGTAAAGTAGTATTGCTTTTTAATAATGTAGATCCAGCCAAATACCCTGAAGCTTATAATTGGGCAATGACTGAGATAGATCCTGAAATTGGATTCGGGATAAAAGGAGGTGCATACAATAGAGGGCATCATCTAAGTGATGAACAAACCTTTAAAGAGCAATGGCTGCCATTTTTAGTGAATCCAAAAGGGATGAAGCTGTTTTCGGCCTCTGAAATGGATCAATCTTGGCAAAAGCCTATTTTTAGCATCAATACCGAGCTAAGTTTTTATTGGGCAATTTTATCCTCTATAAATACAGGGGTATCAACTACAAATATTACGGCTAGTGCTATAAAGTATATTTATGAGCACGATGAAATTAGAGATATGTACAAAATGTACAATAAATATGCACAACAAGTATATCCTAAAAACGCAACTGCAGCTATATCTATTTTTCACGAAGGTTTAAATTCTGCCAATACCGAAAAATTTTCAGAAAGTATTTATGGGAATGCTAGACAAGGAAATACAGATCGTTATGAAGCTATATGTAATATATACGCAGCAGGAAGAGGTGCCAAGATGGACGATTTATATGCAGCGACAAGAGGTCAGGTTTACCAGCGTAAGGAGTCTCAAACTGGCTATAATGATTCAGGTTGGGAAATTGCTGAAGGAAACTATGAGCGTTTCTTATATCAGATTGATCCTGACAATACCTCTATTGGTTTGTTTAGAGTACGAGGAGAAATTGATGCCACCTCTTCGAAATACGACCGTTTTGCGCGTTCTTTTGAACATAGTTCAAATAGAAATGCAATGTATTTTAAATTTGATGATGAAATGTTCACTGAAACAAGGCCTGCTAGCTTATATTTTAAAATAACATGGCTAGATAAAAATGCAGGTTCAACATGGGCATTAAAATACAAAGATGGAAATATTGAAAAGACCGCTCTTGAAATTACGGGACAAGGCACGAATGAATGGAAAACTGAACAAGTAACCATTAATGACCTATCATTAGGTGGAGTTGGCTTAAAAGGTGCTGACTTTACACTGGTAAATACAGATGCTGTAGATGACATCTTTCATGGTATTGAAATAGATATTGAGCGCTTAACGCTAAATATTAATGATGATTTGAACAGTGTACAAGACAGAATTACTGTATATCCTAATCCTGTAAGATCTGTACTTTCTTGGAATAATTTAAACGAAATTTATAAAGTATCTGTTTTTAATGTTATAGGTAAAAAAATTAAAGAATTGGAGAATCCAAAAGGCAATTCAATAGATTTAAGCGAATTAACTCGAGGTATTTACTTTGTTCAGTTTTATAATAAAAACCGAAGTACTGTTACTAAAAAAGTAGTGAAATATTAAGAGTTAATTGATAATATCTGAATATAGTTTAAGAACTATTTTTGCTCTATTTATTTGATTATTAGTTCATTTTGATGATGAATTATAAAATAAATATCGAATTCTTGCCAATAGTTCTTTTAATGTCTCTCCATTTCACAATAATTCAGACGAATATATTAAAGTGTTATTTCTAGCATTTTCTATGACATCATTTTCTTTATCTAAGGCTTCCATCGATGTTTAATTCTAATTACTTGAAGTGCATCTAAAGCTAACTTCTGCACTTGAAATCTATCGATAACCTGAGTGGTTTGTGGAAATGATTTTTTGACGATTAAACCTATATTTCCAGACATGTCCAAAGTAACCTCCTTTACTTTTTTTCTTTGTTTTAAATGTATTTTATGTAGAACTCTGATTATTGATTCTGCTTTAGTTGTACTTTTCATGGCAATTAAAGTTTTTTTTAAC